>DFEB01000071.1 GCA_002368605.1 Treponema sp. UBA3813
ACATTTGATTTGAGCGAGCCTGTGTCGAGGAAGATTGCCGTTTCATCCTTGCCTTTTGCTCCTGCAAGACCTTCTCGTTCTGCCAGAGTCTGCAAAGTAATTCTTGAAAGAGGAGCGACAGTAACGGTTGATTCCTTGATTTTAAGGATAACTTCTGATTTGAAGCCTGTCTGAATTACGGCACCCTGATTGAGAGTATCGCCTTCTTTGAGTGCAACCCAAGTGTCTCCGCTCTGAACTTCGGCCTTGCCCTTTGCAGAAACAACAGTCGCCTGCATTGCGAATGATGAAAAAGCTAAAGCCGTAAAAACAACTGAAAGAATAAATTTCTTCATATTTTACCCCCTGTCTGTTATGTTAGAAAGCGATTGCCGCTGTAATCTTAAGCTGCGTCTTGTTGCCGCCAATTCCCCTGAAGTTATCTGCTGCATTGTTATATTCATTTTTGCAGATGAATTGGCTAAAACTTGCTCCGAGAGAAACATCGCTGAGAACCTGGAAATTAAATCCTGCTGAATACTGGAAACCTGCCTGTTCGATTTTGTCCTTTTCGTCTCCGCCTGCAGTGTTGAACACAATGTCACTGCTTGCATTAAGAAGAAGATTTGAAACGGGCTTGATTGTGGCAGAAATTCCGCCCTTTGCAATGTTCGTGTATTCAGGAGCCGCCAGAGATTCAACTGCGGTGCTGCTTGTGAAGCCCTGGAAAGACTTGAAGCTGCCCTGCTTGCCGGAAGCGTAAACTCCGTTCAGCGAAATTGACATTGACTTGAAATCTGGATAAGCCGAGAGTGAGGCCGTGGTGAGGTTGCCTTTTTCGGTGTCGCTGTCATCATATTTGAACATGCCGATTGTTGAAGTGACGCTGTAGAACACAGGAGAAACGATTGGACCTGTGAGAGCAACTGTGCCGTACATTCTGCTGTATTTTGTTGATTCAAGCGAGAATGCTCCGAGACCTTCGAGAGAAATTGTCTGACCGGCGAAAATATGCGGGAGAGAGAAAGTTGCTGCTCCCACGGCATATTTTTTTGCAACGACATAGAGTGTTTTTTCTTTGTCGGTAAGATCCGGGCTTAATTCTGAGTTGTTGCCCTGATTTAGAATCGTGACATTCTTTGCATTGAGAAGGCCTGTGTATGCGCCGTAAAGCGACAAACTGACTTTTGAGATGTTCGCATCGATTTTTAGGCCGTCACCGTTCTGGGAATAGATAAGGCCTGTTGTGTCAGCATTGAAGAATCGTCCTGCTGAAAGCTGAAGGTCGCCAGAGGAAAGCTCTTTTTTGAGTGTGAGTTTGAAAAGTGTAGCATCAAGCGTGAGTTTGAGCTTTTTATCAGAATCTTCTTCGCTTGCGATGTATTCGCTTTTAAAAGCTCCTTCTGCTGTGAAGTAGCTTGAGCCGTCAGCAGTGATCGGAAGACGGAGCCAGATGTTTGCGCCGTTTTTCTGATTGAGCTTTAATGCGCCGTCTTTTTCGACATTTGCGAAAGTTGTGTCATTTGTGACAAGTCCGCCTGTTTCAACAGAGAACGCAAGTTGCGCCGCAAAAAGAAGTGAAGTGCAGACGATTAAATTTTTGAATTTCATTTTCATTATTCGTTCCCTCCTGCAAGCTCAAGGCAGCTGTTGAAAATATCTATTGCTTCCCTGCCAGAAACTTTCATTGAAGGATCGGATTCGGTCGGAAGGATTCCCTGAGCCTTCAGTTCCTTGAAAGCATATCTTTGAGATTTTGTTAATGTGTAAAACAAACCTCCTTTGAGCTGTAATGCCTTCATGTAAATAGAAGAGATTTGAGCAAGAGTGATTTCTGAATCAGCTTGTGAATCAGAAGAAAAATAGCCGTTTGATTTGAGGGCTTCAAATGCAGCACTGTCTTGTGAATCATTTTCTGTGATTAAATTTGCGTAAAGAGCAGGAAGATAAGAAGCTTGTTCACAGGTGATTTTTTCTGATTTGATGATGGCTGTCATTTTGTCCGAACTTTGGGCGAAAGCTGACATGCTGACAAAAAGACTCGCCAAAAAACATAAAATGAGTTTTTTCATTTTCAACTCCTTTTTTAAAATAAAAAATTCTGCTTTTTTGCAAAATTTCTTAAGAAAATTTACAGTTATATTATAAACTGTGTTATACTGTTTGTCATGGGAAATAAGCAAAAAAAAGGAAAAAATCAAAAAAAATCTCTTCCACGAAAAATTGTCGCCCTTATCATTGTTTTGAGTGCCGTTTTATTTTGGACTCTGTTTTGTGCCATTGGTGCATTGCAGAATTTTGACTACCGCGTCTACGATTTGATGCTGGGCTTTGTCAAAAATCCTGACACTCGAAAGGAAATTCTTCTTGTTGAGGCGGACAACATTTCAACAAGCAATGATTCTTTTCAGGAAATGAAAACTTGGCCTTGGCCTCGTAATATTTTTGCCAATGCGCTGCTTCGAATGAAAGAATTCGGTGCTGGCTCGGCCGTATTCGATATTGAGTATCTTTCGCCATCAAATCTTGCCGTCAATGAAGATGCAATCATCGATGCGGCTGCAAATTTTGACGGAAGCCGCCCGAATTTTGAAAGCTTCATCAAGGATAACGATGATTATTTTTCCCGCGCAATCCAGTTCTTCGGGAACACCTGGCTCACCATCAACACGCTGGACATCGACATGAAGTATTCTGATGAGGAAATCGAGTATGTCAAAAAACGCTTCCTTTATAATGCCGAAGATAAAAATGATTTGATTCTTAAAGATTTCAGACAGTCCAGGCTCGACAGCATAAAAACTTCCTTCATTGATAATTTTACAGAGGACAAACCAGACTGGGACAATCCCGACTTCCTCAAAAAATATATAATTGGTTTCTCGCCGGCAATGCACCAGTTCATAAGTCACGCAAACGGAGCCGGATTTACGAATGTCATCATCGATATGGACGGAACTCGCCGCAGAATTGAGCTTCTTAACAAAAAAGATGATGTTTATTCGGGGCAGCTTTCTTTTGCGCCGATTGTCCGAACCTTGAATCCAGAAAAAATCATCCGTGAAAAAAGGTCTTTGCGGCTTGAAAAATGCAGCGGTCTTAACGGAAAAACTATAAAAATTCCTTTGGACTCAAAAGGAAAAATGCTGATTAACTGGCTCCACTCGCTGTTCGTAGATTCTTTTAGGCATGAGAGCATGTTCTTCCTTGCACAGCTTGATGAGCTTGAAAAAAACATAGTCCTTGAGCTTAAATCTTTGAGCGGATTTTTAACATCTCTTGATTCTGCGCAAATTCCGGGGCTGAAACTTGATCCGCTTCAGTCTGCCGCTGCTGTCAAACAGCTCGTTTCGGATTACAAGGACATTACTGATTTTAAGGAATATCTTCTTTCTAAATGCGAGGGCTATGATATAGAAGGAAATGCAATCGGCGGTGGAATTGACGATTCCGAGTACGAGCAGTATTTCCAAGCACGAAAAGATTTCTTTGATTCTGTGACTGCATTCTGCAAGGGCAATTCAATGGATGAAATCGCAGACCGGCTTCTTGCTTTGAGCGAATACATTCCGGCTGATGAATATCAGGTGATTCAGACGGAGCTTGCGGAGCTTTTTGACACTCTTGAGAGCGAAAATTCTCTATATAACTCGATTTTTGCTGATAAAAAGGCGGTTTATGAGAATTCATTCTGTATTCTTGGACATACGGCAAGTTCTACAACTGATTTAGGTACGACTCCGTTTGAGCGGGCTTACATGAATGTCGGAACTCATGCGAATGTTTACAACACGATTATGAATCAGGATTTCATTTATCCGGTTGACTGGGGCTGGGGAGTTGTGATTGCGGCAATTTTTGCCATCGTGCTGATTGTTTTGCCTGCCGAAAAGAGGGATTTGATTCAGAACACAACCGGCGTTCTTCTTGTTTTGCTTTCGGTTTTCGTGCCGTTCCTGCTTATCAGACTTTTCAATGTTTATATTCCTGCGTTCACGCCATTCTTGATTGCTTTCACATCTTATCTTGCGATGACGATTTACAGGTTTGCGACAAGTGAAAGTGACAAAAAATTCATCAAATCGGCTTTCAGTCAGTGTCTTGCACCGGCCGTCGTAGATGAAATCATAAAAAATCCGTCCTCATTCAAACTTGGCGGCCAGACAATCGAGATGACGGCAATCTTCACGGATATTCAGAAATTCTCAGGCTTTTCAGAATTGTTGAGTGCGGCTCAGCTGGTTGCCCTCTTGAATTTCTATCTTTCACAAATGTCTGACATCATTATGGATAATCGTGGAACCGTTGATAAATACGAAGGTGATGCAATTGTCGCATTCGTTGGCGCACCGTTAAAGACGACTGAACATGCGGCTCTTGCATGTCGTTCTGCAATCAAAATGAAGAAAACAGAGCGCGAAATGAACGCTTACATCGAGGATGTCGTTACGAAGCCAAAGCCAGAAGATATGGAGCAGGATTTGTACGATGCGTTCTGCATTATGGTCAAAAACAAAAAGACAATCTTCACGCGAATCGGTTTGAATTCCGGGGAAATTGTCGCGGGTTACATGGGCTCAACCAACAAAAAGAATTACACAATCATGGGCAACAATGTAAACTTGGCCAGCCGTCTTGAGGGCGTAAACAAGCAGTACAGGACGGGCGGAATCTTGATGAGCGAGGCGACCAGAAAGGGGCTTGATGAAAGCTTTATCGTGCGAAGCCTCGACCGTGTTCAGGTTGTCAATGTCGTGACACCAATCCGGCTTTATGAGCTTCTTGATTTGCGTGAAACTGCGGATGAAAATCTTTTGGATTATGTTGCCTCTTGGGAAGATGCGATGAAGGTTTTTGAAAGCGGGGATTATGCAAAAGCCCTTGAAATGCTCAAAAAACTCAGTGAACTTCGCCCGGAGGACAATACGGCAAAATATTACATCGAGTTGATTGAGAAATTCTTCATAAAAGGCTCTTATCCAACCGAGAACGATGATTTTGGTGTCGCATACAACGCTGAAAATCCTGAGAACATGAAGGCTGAATGGATTGGAACGGCCTATGAAATCAAGGGAACATTCAAGTTGCTGCAGAAGTAGGGCATTTCCTATAAGATAAAATTTTGTTTTATCTTTCTATATAACACTTTGTTTTTGAAACTAAAATTAATCACCGATATTATTAAGGTATGAAACGAAAGGTAATAATATCGGTGGTTTTTGCTTTTATCGCCTGTTCTTTGAACGCACTTTCTGTTGATGAGGCGGTTGAAATGGCAAAAAAGAATAATGTTTCGGTTGCGCGTGGGAAAATCACTCTTGATGCGGTGGCCAGGGCAAAGGCTCATTCATGGAACAGCGTGAGTCCTTCTGCTAGCGTTTCGGCTTCTTCTTCCATTCCTGTGGATTCTTTGAGTGATACTGAATCAAAATATACGGCCAGCTACGGTGTTTCGGCAAGTGTTTCTGTTTCTTTGAGCGGAAATCTTTTTACTTCAATGAATGCGGCTAAAATTGCTTATGAATCTGGAAAATTGACTTTTGATGATGCCGTGAAATCCGTGGAACTCAGCGTGCGCGAGGCTTTTTACGGACTTTTGTACGAAAAGGAAAATATTGTCCTGCAAGAAAAAAATCTTGAGATTGCGAAGACTCAGTACAACAACAACCTTGCGAAATACAATCAGGGGCGCCTGAGTGAAATCGATGTGCTTTCTGCGGAAGTAAATTACAAGAGCAAAATTCCGACCGTTGAGAGTGTGCGGACGACTTTCTTGAACGATTTGGCTAGTTTCAAGCAGACTTTGGGGCTTTCCCTTGATGAGGAAGTTGAGCTTGACGGCTCTCTTGATGATTTGATAAATCTGAACGAAATCACTGTTGACGAAAAAAATGTGCAGTCTTCTTCTATTAGACAACTCGAATATAAGATTGCCAGT
>DFEB01000080.1:0-4754 GCA_002368605.1 Treponema sp. UBA3813
GAAAGCGTTTGATGATATCTGGAATGTCATTTGCTTCAATTGGTTGGCGTTTATCATCAAGCGAGTATCCGTCTGCTTTCATATCATAGAACCAGACATTGTCTGTTCCACCAGCCCCTGTTTTTGTGAAAACAAGAATACCTGTACTTACTCCAGCATAAGGCTTAAATACACCGCTTGGCATACTGATTACTGCCGCAAGCTGATGATTTTCTACAAGCTCTTTGCGCAGTGCTTTATGAGCATTAGATGAACCGAACAAAACTCCATCAGGAACAATACAAGCACAGCGGCCGCCTTTCTTAAGCATACGGATAAAGAGGGCAACGAACAAAAGTTCTGTCTTGGTTGTTGCGCAGATGTTGGTGAGGCTTTCTGCGATTGTTGATTTATTTACGCTTCCAGTAAAGGGCGGATTTGCAAGAATAATATCGAATTCACCTTCAATTTCGTTATTTTTGCTTACACTGTCCTGATAAGCAATATGCGGCTCATGGATTGAGTGGAGCAGAAGGTTCATTGCGGAAATTTTGAGCATTGTACTTCCTGTGTCAAAACCAGTAAGAAGTCCTTTTGAATAATGCTCCCATTCCTTGTCGCCCATTTTTGTTCCGTATGTGTCACGGATAAATTCCGCGCTTGAAATAAGGAAGCCCGCCGTACCGCAGGCCGGGTCGCAGATTGTGTCCATAGGCTGTGGACGAATCAACTGAACCATCATGTCGCGTATCTGTTTTGGAGTGCGGAACATTCCCACCTGACCGGATGAATTCATTTTGCTCAAAACATATTCGTAAATATCGCCCAGCATGTCGCGGGTCTGGACTTCAGGATTTTCAAAGAGTTCATCAAGTTTTGTAATTACGGCTCTTAAGGTCTGTGGGCTAGGAATAGAGAATGCTGCATCTTTCATGTAGCGAGCAAAAGCACTTTCTTCGTTTGCATTTATTTTTTTGATGAAAGGAAAAATCTCTTTATTCATCAAATTAAAGAGTTCGTTTTCTTCAAAGGTCTTAAAAATATGCCAGCGGTATTTCTGTTTATCTTCAGGGAAAATATGTTCCTTCTTTTCACCTGACATTTTTTCGTACTGTTCAGTTTCATTTTCAACTTCATCAAGAGAATGTATGAACATAAGGTATGAGAACTGTTCTATTACAGTAAGGTATTCGCTCATACCCGCACTGAAAAAGTCGTCCCAGATTGAATCTATTTTGTTTTTTATTTCGCCAGTAATCATTTTTCTTCCCCGCTTTTCAGATTTGCAATCATTATAGTATATTTCTGTTTTTTATTATATTACTGATTACTGGAAGAAATAACTAAAAGGAGCCGTATCTTCCTCCAACCCAATGAGCGTTCACAGTTGAGAAGACTTTTGACTTAAAAGCGATTTTTCCATATTTTACAAAAAAACATACTAAGCCAGATTTACCGTCTTTGGCGGCACTAAATTTCATTTTCAACTTGATTGATTTTGAAGCAGATGAGTGACGGCTCTCTTTTGAAGCTAATGCTGAAAGATTTCCGCCTCCAAGACACTCAGGAGCAGGAAGTTCAACTTTTTTTTCTGCCACTTCGTCTCCAAAGCAAGTACAAATTTCCTCGCTCCAGATAACATTTTCACTTCGCTCCGCATCGCCAGATTCACTTCCACTAGATTCAATATAAGAGAGCTTAAATTCATTCGCACCAGATTTTTCAATCTGCATGGCAGCATATTCGTTTCCCAAGAAGATGATTCCCCGTCTCTCCTTTTCATGCCATTTTTCATCCAGAAGGATTTCTTTTTCATAGGAAAATTTTTTTGCATCAATTTTTTTCGTACAAACAGAAGGCGTGAGCCAGAGGGATTTGTCGCTTGTGGCGACAATGCCGGACATTTTTTCGACATTTGCGCTGGTTTGGAATTCAGACACTGGCGGATTTTTTCCATTTCTGTCCTGGCCTTGATGCACATCTGTGTTAATCTGCGTCAATCCGCGTCTGTTTTCATCGGCAGAGACTTCCGGGCACTTCCATTTATCCACAGGCTCGCCGACAACAAGAAGTGATTTTTCCTCATTCAGCTTGACTGCACTTCCCATGACCGGCCAGTCACCTACCCACTTCATCGGCTGCAAATGAGTAATCCGACCGAAAATGCCTGCATCCTGAAAATGAATAAACCAGTCTTGCCCGCTTGCCGTCGTAACCCAGCCGCCCTGATGGGGGCCGTTTGTCCGGGCTTTTCCTTGTGCCAGCACGATTTTTTCTTCGTAGTCGCCGTCGATTCTTTTTGAGCGCAAAACTGTCTGCCAGCCGGTGGTGACTCCTCCCGCCGGAGCGAAAATATAGTAGAATCCATTCCTTTTATAAAATTTCGGACCTTCAATCGTGGGCTGAGTTCTCGTCCCGTCAAAAATGATTTTATCTTCGCTGATTGCCTTGAAACTTTCTGTATCAAGCTCCAAAAGACCGAGTTTTGAATTGAATCCGATCCGGCTTTTTACATAGGCGTGGACGACAAAAAGATGTTCCACGCCATTTTCGTCTTTTTCCCAGAGAGGACAAGGGTCTTCAAAGCCTTTTCCGCTCCAGACACACTGTAATTCGCTCCATTCACCATAGGAATCGCTCGTTCTTGTAAAGAAAATGCCCTCGTCGGGAGTTGCGACGAAAATATAGAAAAATCCCTCGTGAAAGCGGATAGAGGGCGCCCACAAGCCCTTTGCGTTCTGCACTTTTTCATATCCCGGCAGGGGAATCGATTTACAGGCATAATTTATAAGTTCCCAATGAAGCAAATCGCGGGAGTGCAAGACCGGAAGCCCCGGAACAAAATTAAAACTTGAAGCCGTAAGATAAAAATCATCTCCAACACGAATCACATCCGGGTCAGAATAATCGCAAAGTAAAATAGGATTTTTATAATTCATACCATAATCTCCAGGAGGCGTCTAAATTTGGATTCCGCCCAAATCATTTGAATGAGAAGAAAATTCAATATTTTTGAAGGAATCAGCTTCCGCCACCATGACAAGCCCGTCAGCGAATTCTTTTTTTTGAATCGTGGGGAAGAATTTTTCCAGGCTACCGATTGTCTTGAATCCGCACTTTTCGTAGATTTTCAGTGCGTTTTTCCATTCAGAATCGACGAGAAGCAGGACTTTTTTGATTCCACCCAGAGACGAGCAGAGGGCCGCCACGGAATTCATGAAAAATTTCTCACCCAAGCCCCTGCCACGATATTCTTTTAAGAGGGCAAAAGAACTTATATAGAGAATATTGCCATTTGTTTTGTGGGTATGGAAGGGATTATGACCCAGTTCAAAGCGTTTTTCCAGCTTTTTAAGGGCAGATTTACGCTCTTTTTCACCCAAGCCTTCCAGAACAGAAAAATCCGGCAGAGAATCCCATCGCTCGGCACAGAGATAGCCGCAAACCAGGGCGACTTTGTTTTTCTTGACCACTTCCTCACTGGAATCAGCGAGAACGAGAAATCCTTCGGGAATGAGTTTGAGTCTTTTTTCAAAAACCCGCTTTTTTTCCTGTATGGCAGGGATAAAAGACTGACGCTCAATATTCATGATGGAAAAAATATCAAAAGGCTGTGCCGGACAAATAATCATAAGGTCATTATAGACTAAATATCAAGTTTTGCAATTTCCTGCTTCCGCCTGTTTTTGCATTAATGTACAAGTGTAAAAATTGATTTTTAATCTTTAACTTACAGAATTTTTAAAAAAAATTAAAAATTTTTGAAAATTTTACTTAAGTAAATTTTTCAGAGTCCGAAACTATAACTGTAGGGCACAAAACCCGGTGGGTGGGCGCCCCCACAAGGCAACAGGTTTCAAAACTGAAGACCTGTCGTTAAAAACCAGATAGTAATATAAGGAGATAAACTATGGTTATTAATCACAACATGAGTGCGATGTTCGCACAGCGTTCAACAGGTCTTACAGAGTTGGGCAACACTAAAAACATGGAAAAACTTTCATCAGGTATGAAAATTAACCGTGCTGGTGATGACGCTTCTGGACTTGCAGTTTCTGAGAAAATGCGTGCTCAGATCCGCGGTATGAACAAAGCTTCTGAGAACGCTCAGAATGCTATCTCATTCATCCAGACAACTGAAGGCTACTTGCAGGAAACAACTGACATCGTTCAGCGTATCCGTGAGCTCGCAGTTCAGTCATCAAACGGTATCTACACTGATGAAGACCGTATGCAGATTCAGGTTGAAGTTTCAGCTCTCATCGCTGAGGTTGACCGCATCGCTTCACAGGCTCAGTTCAACGGTATGAACCTCTTGACTGGTCGCTTCGCTCGCTCAACTGGTGAAAACTCAGTTACAGCTTCTATGTGGTTCCATGTTGGTGCAAATATGGATCAGCGTGTTCAGGCATTCATCGGAACAATGACAGCAGGTGCTCTCGGACTCCGCAATGTTGGAAACGAAGAGATTATGACTCTTGCTACACCAGATGAAGCTAACCGCGCAATCGGAACTTTGGACGAGGCTCTCAAAAAGATTAACAAACAGCGCGCTGACCTCGGTGCTTACCAGAACCGCCTTGAGAAGACAGTAGTCGGACTCGACATCGGTGCTGAAAACCTTCAGGCTTCTGAGTCACGCATCCGCGATACTGATATGGCTAAGGAAATGGTAGACTTCACAAAGAACCAGGTCCTCCAGCAGGCAGGAACAGCTATGATTGCTCAGGCAAACCAGCAGTCACAGTCAGTCTTGAGCTTGCTCCGATAAGCCA
>DFEB01000080.1:4815-16840 GCA_002368605.1 Treponema sp. UBA3813
ATAGCTGCCTAAAAACAGCGAAGACCGCTCTCAATCGAGGGCGGTTTTTTGTTTTTAATAGAATTTGTAAAAAAAGAAAAAAGCCCATAATGGTCAATACTTAGAGAGCGACGGCGAAGCCGGCAAAAGTCGTGAGGCGACTTTTGAGCGAGTCTCCGAGCGGCTGTGCCGCGAAGGGGATTGAACTAGTGACATCTACCGTGTGAAGGTAGGGAGCCGGTCGCCGAAGGCGAAAAAACTTGTGAGACAAGTTTTTAGGCGAGTCTCGGTGAGAGCTATGCTCGAACCGCGGAAGCGCAAATATTTTTGGTGGTCAATACTGGGTTCGAACCAGTGACTTCTACCGTGTGAAGGTAGCACTCTACCACTGAGTTAATTGACCACCAAAAATACTCTACCACGAAAAAATCATAGATTTTTCCGAGAATCGCTCAAAACCTGCCTCGCAGGTTTTGCCCCTGACGGGTCGCTCCCTATGAGCTAATCGACCATTAAAGGCACTTGCAAAACTGTGAAATATTTTATTGAAGATAACCCATTGCGTCAAGAATGATGGAGCTTGCCACGGTTGCCGCCGTCTCGGTGCGGAGAATGCGGCTGCCCATTGAGCAGAGGGTAAATCCCGCCCGCTCCAGTAAATCACGCTCCCGGTCAGTCCAGCCCCGCTCGCTTCCGATAGCCGCCAGCACTGAGTGAGCCGACTCATGCTCCAAAAATTCATGCAGAGAAGATGAAGGGCGTCGATTGTCCAAAGCGATTTTCGAAGCAGTCTCCCATTCAGAAAAATCACCCTCAGAAGAAGAATTCTCCCCCAAAGAACAATTATGCACTATGCATTGTGCATTATGAATTAAAACCTCGTCCAGCGATTCCGCAACTTCAAGAAGGGGAACATGGGTGCTGGCAGCCTGAGCTGTTCCGTCCAAAAGCATCTGGTAGGCGCTTCCGTCAGAGACGACATTTGAATTCAAATAAGATTTTTCGGTCAAATCTGTGCCGCAAAGAATCACGCGCTGAACGCCAAGCCCCGCTACATCCCGCAAAAGCCTGCGCAACTGAATGGGTCGGGGGAAACCGATAATCAGCGTGAGGGGATAGAGTTTTTTGCCCGCAGATTTCGGCTCAAAGGTAAATGAAATTTCGCCATCAGGGGAAATTCCCGTAATCGTGGCAAGCCCGGCCGCTCCGCCGATAATGCCCGCATCAAAAGAATCTCCCGCTTTTTTATGAAGGATTTTCACGATATGCTGGGCCCGCTCGTCTTTTTTGGGCAGGGGATTTTTGATTTCTTCATGGGTAAAAAGACAAATATTCATAATTATTCAGACCTTACTTTAACTCTCTCACTTATATTTTATAAAAAAATTGGAAAAAAATCACATAATTGGATAGTGTTAAAAAAGTCTCAGTTATATCCATGATACAAGGCAAAAGCCCTTGATTTTTTTTTGATTTGAGTTATAATCTTTCTTAGTAAAAAGTAACGATATTTAAGTTATACAAAAAGTCCCTATAAGTAAGTTAAACAAAAAGTGGTTTTGAACAGGGGCTTTTATGAAGAAGATTACTTTTTACATTCCACTTTTTGCTTTCTTTTTTTTCACGGCTTGTGAATTTGCCGTTGAATTAGAAACCGATTTTCCAACATCTAATGGCATTTCTCACTCAAACATTGAGCCAAATCAGTCACGCTCAGTTGACTTTTCATCTTCGGAACCGATTCTTGAAGTAGAAGCATCAACAAAATCTCTCACGATTTCTGGAGATTTGGCCGGAAAAACCGTCTACTATGTGCAAGTAAACACCGGAAACGCAAAAGTCGATAATTCTCTCGTCCGTTACATCTCTTCAGACTCAGAACGAGCGGCGGTTTCAACAGAATCTGAAGAGATTTTTCAAGAATCAGAGACAAGCAAAGAAGGTATCATCTGCCATCACGGCTATGATTTTCACCCAGAATTCACAGGCCCAGCAGAGAGAAGCGTATATTACCCACGGGAAGTTTCAAAACTCTCATACAATGTCGGCATTACAAAAAAACAGATTTTCACTGCACGCACAGAATATGAATACGAAAAAAAAGCGGCCACGCTCTGGGCTTTCAACGAAATCTGCAATGTGTGGATTGTTGATGACGACCCTTATATTTCAAGCAAGTCTGCAAAAGAAAGCATAGCAAAAAAATATGCAGAAAATTTCAAAGCGCTCTACCCCCTTGTCCGCAATATTTTTGGAAAAGAATCAGATTTTATTTACTCAAGTACGCACGGTTCAAAAGCAGAACTTTCTTCAGTGAGCGACACAGGCACAAAAGTAAACATCGTCATCTACGATTTATTCAACGACAAAAGCCTCGGAAACACGGTGGGATTCTTTTCTAGCATGGACTATTACATGAACGGGCTTGCCTTCAGCAATGTCACAATTAAAAATTCAAATGAAGGCAAATACTTCTACATCGACTCTTACTTCGCAAAAACAAAAAATGGACTTACCCTTTCAACACTCGCCCATGAATTCCAGCACATGATTAACTTCGGTGTAAAGACAATGAACGGAATCTCAATTGATTCGAACTTCAACGAAATGCTTTCTATGCTTTGTGAAGACATGCTGCAAGAATACCTCGGAATCAGCGACACAGACTCTCCGAAAGGTCGTCTCCGCGAATTCATCTCACAATATTATAATACAGGTATCAGAAATTTTGATAATACGACACTTTCTTACGCAAATGCTTATGGTTTTGGTGCTTGGCTTTGCCGACAGTATGGAGGAGCTGCCCTTGTAAGAGAGATGATGCAGAATTCTAAATCAAATAATGATTGTATCGTCAGTGCCGTGAACGCTTTGAACAGATCAGACTATGACTTCGATGAAATTTTTGGAAAATTCATTATGGCCTGCCTTGGTGATACGGTATATACATTTAATCAAGATGCAGAACAAACTGTCAGATATTCACAAGGTGGACTTGTTTACGACTATCCGATGGCAGCAATCAATCTTTGGGGTGGAGACAATTCAGTCACGATTCCCTCTGGATCACGATACCGATTTTTCAACAGCATTATGACTTATCTCACACCTGACTACAAAGAAAGTTATCAGGGGCCAGCTATTTTCAAAAATAATACGATTTCATCACTTTCTGAAGGCTACGGAATGATTATTAAAAGTTACCGCACACTTTCAGAAAACGAGGATTCCATTACGCTTAACTTCACATCGAATTCAGGAAAAACAAACACAGGAATCGTCACTTATATTTACATCAAATAATATTATTTTGACTCCGCTTTTTCTTCTTTCTTTTCGTGGAGAGAATTCAAATACTCACGGCTCAGATTCTCGTGGTCTTTGAGCATGGCATAGGGAACGCCGTAAGCCTTTTCGACCTCGTCGCGGGTAAGGACTTCTTCGGGAGTGCCGAGGGCCATATTGCGGTCAGGATAGAAAAGCAGAACAGTGTCGGCGTATTTTTTGGTCAAATCAAGCTCGTGCATTGAGATATAAATCGTCGTTCCGGTTTTGTGGACAAATTCTTTAAGATAAGCGAGGGCATTTTCTTTCTGGTAATTTTCCATTGCAAAAAGAGGCTCATCCATGAAGAGGGATGCGCTGCCGTACAAGATTCCGAAAGCAAGCAGAACACGCTGAATCTCCCCCTTGCTCAATTTCGTGAGGGGATGCTCCAAAACATTCTTCAGTTCAAAGACATCGATTACCTCGCCAAGCAAATCTCCGCCCTCTGTAGTGTCGCGGATTGCCTTTGCCTTTCCTTTGAGGGCTCCATTCTGATAAACATAAGAAAGAAGCTCGCTCACTTTGTCTTCGGTTTCAAATTCCATGTTCTGATAAATCACCGAAGCGAGGAGATTTTTTTCTTCTTCGGGAAGATTTGCGGGATTTTGCCCCAAAAGGGAGACTGTGCCGCCAGTGGGAGAGAGACGGCCGCTTGCCAAAAGCATGAGTGTTGACTTTCCGCAGCCATTCTGACCCACAAAACTTACGAATCCTTTGGGAAGCTGGGCTGAAAAATGCTCAAAAACCGGCTTCGGCTCAATCTGCTTGCCGTTTTCGTCCAAATCGCCTTCTACCGGCGGGTATGTAAAAGTCACATCATTAAATTCAAGAAAATCCATGTTATAAAGATAGTAGAATTTGAGCGAAAAGTCGAGATTTTTTCTTCTATGTATTTTTTTCTTCTATGATTGAGTAAAGGTGATTTTTCGACTAAAATGATTTTATGTCTTACGAAGTAACTGCGACCCGTCGCCGCCCGCAAGCTTTTGAAGCTCTTGCCGGTCAGGAATTTGTAGCTGAAACGCTCAAAAATTCGATTCAATCACAGAAAATTGCTCATGCCTATCTTTTTTCAGGCCCCCGCGGTTGTGGAAAAACTTCCACCGCCCGAATTTTGGCAAAAGCGCTCAACTGTGCCAATGGACCTACGGCCACTCCCTGCGGAAAGTGCCAGCAATGTCTCGAAATCACAAAGGGCGCCAGCACTGACGTAATCGAAATCGACGGTGCGTCAAATACTTCCGTAAACGATGTCCGACAGATTAAGGACGAAGTTCTCTTCCCGCCGCAAAGCTCAAGATACAAGATTTACATTATCGACGAGGTTCACATGCTCTCAACCTCGGCTTTCAATGCTTTGCTCAAGACAATCGAAGAGCCGCCACCATACTGTATTTTCATCTTCGCGACTACAGAACTCCAGAAAGTTCCAGCCACGATTAAATCCCGCTGTCAGCAATTCAATTTCCGTCTCGTTCCCATCGAGCGAGTAAAACAGCTTTTGGCAGAAGCCGCCGCCGAAATCAACATCAAGGCTGATGACGAGGCGCTTTACTGGGTTGCCCGCGAGTCCACAGGCTCCGTGCGGGATGCCTACACTCTTTTTGACCAAGTTGCGGCTTTTTCTGGCGACCACATCACTTACGACAAAATCAGAGACAAGCTGGGCTTGGTGGGAGTTGACCGGCTCAACGCTGTCTTTGAGGACGCGGCCCAGAACAAGACTCAGGAAGCCCTTCTTAAAATCGATGAATTCTTGCAGAACGGAGTTTCAATCGAACAGTTTATCGTGAACTGCACGGAATATTTGCGTTCTCTTCTATTAATTCGTGCAGGAATCACAAAAGAAGCTTTGCTGGGACAGTCCCGCGAGCGATATTCGCAGCTTGTTTTGCAGGCTTGGAACCCGATTCAGCTTGAGCGTGCCCTTTCTATCCTCTTACAGCTTTACCGAGACATCCGCTATTCCCTTTCACCCCGATATGAGCTGGAACTGGCTTTTTCAAGATTAAGCTGGCTCAATCAGTATGTCTCGCCCAGCGAAGTCAAAAAAGCCATCGATGAGGCAAAATCCCTCTTGATGCAGGGAAACGCAGCCCAGGGCGCACAGTCGGCTCCGAAAGCTCAGGCACAGCCTTCTGTCACACAGAATGCCTCGCAGGCTCCACGGCAATTTATCTCAATGCCTCAGCCAGCTTCCGCCCCTCGGAACATTTTCGCGCCAGCTCCACAAAATGCTCCGGCCCAGGCAACGCAATCGCTTCCTACCGACATGGGCAGCATGAGCGAAGATTTTGCACCTCCCGACCCCACGCCAGAAAACGCAGGAAGTCAGCAATCTTTTAGCTACGGCGGAGCTGTGCCGCCTGAACAAACAGCGGCACCCAATCATAGCAGCAATTCCTCAGATTTCCGCGAGCTTGCAATCAAGGAACTTTCCATGCGCGATCCAATGCTTGGGAGTTCCCTTTTGCAAACAGGAGCCTGGATTAAAACAGGGAGCACGGTCACAACCCAGGTCTCTTCTGGCTATCTTAAAATGCAGCTGGACTCACACAAGCCGAAGATTTCAAAATTCCTTTCGGACTTGTACAATGAACCACTGCAATTTGAAGTCACGCTTCATCAAATCGTCACGACGCCTGTTGAGAAAACAGCTCCTGTACAGGTAAAACTGCTCTGTGACATTTTTAAGGGTCAGGTTATCGGTCACTCAAAAAAAAGCGAGCAGGAAATCACAGCCGAAAACGCAGAACGATCGACCGAACAAAGCGAAGGCAAGAACGAAAACAATGAAGAAACTTCGGAAGAGGATGAGCAAACTGATTAAACAAACCACAAGGAGAACATAACATGAATCCATTCGATATGGTAAAAAACCTCAAGAATCTTGAAGGCACAATGAACACAATGAAAGAAGAGCTTGCTCAAATCAGCGAGACTGGCTCTTCTGGCGGAAATATCGTGCAAGTCACGCTGAACGGCAAATTTGAAGTCACTGCCGTAAAGTTGGATCCTATCGCCGTTGACCCGCGGGACGTTCAGATGCTTCAGGATTTAATCGTTGCCGCTCACCACGCCGCAATGGACAAGGTTCAGGAGCGAATCAAAGAAAAATCAGGCGCGCTTTTGGGCGGAATGAATATTCCCGGTCTTTAAGGCAAAAAAATGACAGCGATTGACGAACTCACCGATTCATTTTCCCGCCTGCCAGGAATAGGCAAAAAATCAGCCGGACGACTGGTAAATTATATTCTCAAAGCAGATTCTGCATGGATTACCCGTTTTGCAAATCAACTCGCCACTTTGCAGGACAAAATTCACGCCTGCTCAGTCTGCGGCGCATGGACAGAAAACGATCCCTGTGCGATTTGCTCAAATCCCATGCGAGACCAGAGCGTCATCTGTGTGGTGGAGCAGCCGCAAGATGTGGCCACAATCGAAAGCGCCCACGAATTTTCCGGTCTTTTTCATGTTTTGGGAGGAGTTATCGCGCCCCTTGAAGGAATCGGGCCAGACCAGTTGCGTATCGCCCAGCTTTTGGAGCGGGTTCGTGGCGGTCAGGTCAAGGAAGTGATTTTGGCAACAAATCCCACTGTCGAAGGCGACACGACGGCTCTTTACATCCAGCGGCTTTTGTCAGAAATCGAAGGCCTTACGGTCACCCGCCTTGCCAGTGGCTTACCAGTTGGCGGAGATTTGGAATACGCGGACAGGCTCACTCTGGCCAGAAGTTTCCGCGGCAGAATGAAGATTTAGAGCTTTCTACTCGCGTCTGTGCGGGTTTCCTCTGTAACATTCTGAACAACCGGTCACAAGTACATGTTTTTTGCCCTCGGTTCGGTTAAAAAGGCGGGCAATCAGCTCTCCGTCTAAAGGCACTTCTTTTCCGCAAACAGGGCAAGTTCTTTTTACGCCCGGCTCTGGCCGGGGATAGCAATGGGGGCAGCCATGAACGGTCATTCTTTGGTCAGCGGTAGTCATGGGGCGGTAAATACGCGAAAACATATCTTCATTTTTGGCAAGAGGCGTTGAACAAAGGGGGCAACGCACGAAATCAATTTTTCCATTTTCATCTTTTTGAGTACGCAAATCATTGTTTTTTGGAGCAGATTTTGCCTGCACTTTCTTGAATTTTATAAAAAGCATAAGCGCAAAAATCAAAATAATCGCGCCAATGAATAAAAAAAAGTAGTCCATGTTTTTATTATCGGATAGAAGTTCGCTTTTCGTCAAAGCAATCGAAATTTGTAAAGATTTTGTTTTAAAATAATGAAAACAGTGGTATAATGTAAGGACTGATATTTAAAAATACGGAGTCTGACTTGGAATCAATCAATCAGCGAAGATTAAGTGATATAACTTTTGTAATCGACAAAGACTTGAATGTCAAAGACGGTAATCGCTCATTCTTGCGTCTCATACACAAAACTGATTTCAATTTAAATATCTCATATATTCTTGAAGATTTCGATGCGGCAAATTTCAGATATTTCCTCGAAAATTTTAAGGGTAATCAGAAAAAGCGAAGTTTTATAGCAACTATAAAACCTTTCGAAAACTATATTTCATGTATTTTTACTGTAACAAAAGAAGGAGATTTTTTCAGAATTATCATCGAAGAACTCTCATATTCAAGGCAGCTGTTGGACAAAGCCCTTCTTGAAAGCCGAGAACTAACAGCCCTTATTCAAAATTTCGACACAAACTATTTCATCTTCGACGGTAAAAAATACACTCTCAAAAATACAAAAGACCTCACCACAATTTTTACAGGTTCGAAAGAAGAATTTGAAGCATATTTCTCAAAAACTTTTAAAATAAATCTCTATCATGATGATACAGTCGCCCAACTCAAATCAATGTTTGAGAATATCAGTAATTTTATTTCAAATAAATATTATACTTTTCTCCAAACCGATAAAAAACTTTTTACGATTCACACGCTCAAAACAAGCACGCGATCAAGCTCCCTTATTATCGGTGCAATTAATCTCAACAAAGACAATGAACCGACCATGAACACTTATTCCGAAAGTCGGGACGGTCTTACAGGTCTCTACAACAAAAAAGCCATCACGGAAATGGCAATCAAAAAAATCAACGAAGAGAAATCCCCCTGCTCCCTCATTATTCTCGATGCCGACAAATTCAAGGAATGCAACGACTCTTACGGTCATGTTTTCGGCGACCGGGTTTTGGTTACAATCGCAAGCTGTATCACTGACGCAATCAAGGGCAAGGGAATCGCGGGCCGCATCGGTGGCGACGAATTCCTCATCATCCTCGACTTAACCGAAGAAGACGATATCCGCAATGTCACGCGAAATATCCGCACGGGCATTCAATGGAACATCACCAATGTTGAGCCTGGCAGCATGGTCACCTGCTCCATGGGCATCGCCCGCTTTCCCCTTCACGCAAAAAATTACGAGGAGCTTTTCCAAGTCGCTGACAAGTCTCTTTACATAGCAAAATATCGTGGCCGAAACTGTTACATCATCTACAAACCCGAAATTCATGACAAAATCATCTTTGAAAACAAACAAGTTGATGACAGAGTTTCTAGCGGTCAGTTCTACGATGAAAATGTCAGCAAAAAACTTGAAATCCTCAATCTGCTCTCAAAAGTCAAAAAAGACAAACCTGCATCCATAAAAAAACTTCTTGAAATGCTCAGGGAACACCTGCAAATTTCAAAAATCACTATTTACGATGAAAATTTCGATGTCACCTATATCGTTGGGGCTGATTCAATTGATGTACGGGGAAAATATATAAAATCCAACAAGCACTACTTCCAGATTTTCAATAAATACGGATTTTTCCATCAAAATAACACAAATGTTTTGGGCTCAATCGACGGCGACCGCTACGACATGTACCGAAATGCAAATATCTCTTCAATTCTCGAAGTTCTCGCTAAAGACAAAAAAGGTAATCCCCGCCTGCTGATTTGTTATGATCTCTACAAACCAGGCCGTTCTTTTGTCCGGGATGAAGTATCTTTTGCTCTTCTTGTGGCTAGAAAACTTTCTGAAATTCTGTAAAATATAAGCATGAAAGTTTTAGTTATCGGAAGCGGCGGTCGCGAACACACAATCGCATGGCGGCTCGCCCAGTCAAATCGCGTATCAGAAGTTATCTGCGTACCGGGAAACGGCGGTACGGCTCATGAATCAAAATGCAAAAACATCAATCCAAAAGATAATCCGGCTTTGCAGAATTTGTCCCTCAATGAAGCGGCAGTAAATGTCGCCCTCAGCGAAAAAGTTGACTTTGCTGTCATCGGCCCGGAAGATCCTCTTGCAGAAGGAATCGCTGATTCTCTCTGGAACGCCGGGATTCCAACGGTGGGTCCAAAGGCAAAGGGCGCGGCTCTCGAAGCATCAAAAGACCTTTCTAAAATCTTCATGAAAAAATACGGCGTTGCCTGTGCTGATTCAGAAACATTCACCGACAAAAGCTCAGCCCTGGAATACATCCGCCAGAAGGGCGCGCCAATCGTCATCAAGGCAGACGGTCTTGCGGCAGGAAAAGGCGTTGTCGTCGCAAAAACTCTCGAAGAAGCCGAAAATGCAGTCGAAGAACTTACGGCAAATTTGGGAGAGGCCGGCAAAAAGCTCGTAATCGAAGAATATTTGCAGGGCGTTGAGATTTCAGTTTTGGCGGCAGTCAGCGTCACAGAAGAAAGCGCGGCAAAGGGCACGGCCTGTATCAAGGCATTCCTGCCAGCCCGCGACCACAAACGACTTCTCGACGGAGCGCAAGGCCCGAACACTGGCGGAATGGGAGCTGTATGCCCCCTCAGCGATGTCACACCAGAGACAATGGCCGCGTTTGAGAAAAATATCTTGCAACCAACACTCAAAGGCCTGGTCGCCGAAAAAATGGACTACCGGGGCTTTATTTTCTTCGGTCTCATGATTACAAAAGATGGTCCGAAAGCCCTGGAATACAATGTCCGCTTGGGAGACCCTGAGACTCAGGCTGTCCTTCCTATGATGGATTTTGATTTCTCTGAATTGTGCGAGGCAATCACAAACGGCACGCTCAACAAATTTGAAATGAAGTGGAAGAGCGGATTTCAGGTCGCTCCGGTTGCTGTTTCTGGCGGCTATCCGCTCAAATATGCAAAAGGCAAAGTCATCACGCTTTCAAACAGCGTTATTGACGCGGCGGGAGCAAAAGTGTTCATCGCGGGCGCAATCGAAGACCGCCGGGCAAAAACTCCGACTCTCATCACAAGCGGAGGCCGCGTTCTCGCATGTTCCGCTCACGGAGATTCATTCGACGAGGCATGGAAAAAAGCCTACGAAGCTCTGGGTGGCGTAAATTTTGAGGGAATGTTCTTCCGAAAAGACATAGGTTTGCCAGGAGCAGCAGAAAGTAATTAAGAAAAAAAAGATTAGAAAAGGCAAATGCCGAGTTTGCATTGGCTGAATAAGCCAAAATATGCGTAGGCTGGGTTCTGACAAAAGGTCGCTTGAACTTGTTCACCGCGACCTTTTTGGCAGGTTCCAGCCGAGAGCATATTTTGATTTTGTTCAATCATTCAAAACTCGGCATTCGTATTTTAAACACGGAATAGCAAATCGCTGTAGCTTGGATAAGGCTTGTATTTTTCGCCTAGGATTGGCTCAATCTGGTCTGCGATTTTGCGGGTGGCTTCCATTTGAGGAATCACTTTGTCCACATAGAATCGCGCCTGCTTTGGCACATCGACGATAGTACAAGCATCGTTGTGAATTTTCTCCAGTTTTTGAGCATTTTCGTCCAGCTTGTCGGCTAGCGCGGTGATTTTTTTGAGGGCGTTGGTCTGTGCGCTGCATTTTGCGCTTGGAATTACCGCCATCACCTTAGAGGCAGATTTTGCCACATCGCTCATAAAGGCATAGCTTGCCGGCAAAATATCCTTGTAAATCATGTCCAGCATGGTGTTTACTTCGATGTTGAGCACTTTCGAGTATTTTTCAAGTTTGACCTCGTGGTGGCTCTTCATCTCGCTTTCGCTGTAAACGCCGTATTTTGAGAACATTTCGATATTCTGGGCGTCAAGGTAGTGCTCCATTGCGTCCGGCAAAGTTTTAAGGTTCAAAAGGCCGCGTTTTTCGGCTTCCTTTACCCATTCGTCATCGTAGCCGTTACCGTTGAAGATGATTTTCTTATGCTCGATGATTTTTTCTTTGATGAGTTCCTGTAAGTCTGTGTTCAGGTCTTTTGAATTTTCAAGCCGTGTGGCAAATTCGTCCAATGTTTCGGCGACAATCGTGTTGAGAACCACATTTGGGCCGGAAATTGAGAGAGATGAACCCAGAGAGCGGAACTCGAATTTGTTTCCCGTGAAGGCAAAGGGGGACGTTCTGTTTCGGTCGGTGGTGTCTTTTGGAATCGCCGGAAGGACAGAAACGCCAATCTGCATTTTTTCGTGAGATTTCTGGCTGTAAGGAGAGCCGGTCTCGATGGAGTCCAAAACAGCCTGCAATTCGTCCCCGATGAACATAGAGATAATGGCAGGAGGCGCCTCGTTTGCGCCAAGTCGGTGATCGTTTCCGGCAGAAGCAACGCTGTCACGGAGCAAATCCTGATGCTTGTCCACGGCCTGAATCACGGCCGTGAGCATTAAAAGGAACTGGGCATTCTCCCGCGGAGTTTCGCCAGGCTCAAGAAGGTTAAAGCCGTCATCAGTGCTCATTGACCAGTTGTTGTGCTTTCCGCT
>DFEB01000051.1:0-14866 GCA_002368605.1 Treponema sp. UBA3813
AAACAAGCGGATTCTTGTGCCGGAAAATATTTGAATCAAGATATAGTTATCGAAGTTGGGCAACAGTATGGAAAATACTTAAATACTTCAAGATTAAACCTCATAAGCGAACAATCTCAGGTTTCCGTTCCTGTTGCGCTTGGAATGTTGCAACATTTTGGTTTGTTAGACTGGCGACAATTTGCAAAATATAAAGAACATGTGAAAAATCATATTCCTCAAGAATTAATCAGGGGATAAAAATTGCAAGCCGATTACCTCTCCCGAAAGCCTTCCTTAAGAAATATGATGAAATTATGGATATGTTGGTTGCAAAATAAGCTTAAAATCGACACACGAAAAAGAATGATTAAAAACTGAATATCCTTCAAAAACTGCATTATTTTCTCTGAAAAACTTCACCCTGCGTCATTTAAAGAATTGATGAGGAAGAGTGAATTAGAGCTAATGTCTATGAGTGGTTACTGACAGATTCTTTTTTCTAAATTCTGACAAAACATTTACTCCCACTAAAAATATCTCTTTACTCTCACTAAATGCTTGCTTTTACTGTCACTAAATACTACAATAAAACTATGATAGACATAGAATTAATCTTGAATACATCAGAACGGCAAAAAAAAGAAATCCTTGATTCTGATAAAAGGCTTTCTGTTCCTCGTATCTCTGCGGCTATCGAACCTTCTTTACCGCAGTTTGCGCGGATTATAACGGGAATCCGCCGTTCTGGAAAAAGCACTTTTGTGAATCAGGATTTTTTGAAAGATGGCGAAAATGCCTTCTATCTGAATTTTGACGATCCTGCCCTCTATGGCTTTTCTTCGGCTGATTTTACGATTCTTGAAGAAGCTATCGGGCGTTTTCAAAAAGCAAATGATGGCACAAAATCAGTTTATTTTGATGAGATTCAGGTTGTGGAAGGCTGGGAAGTTTTTGTAAATGCTCAGCTCAGAAAGAAGAATCTTGTCACGGTGACAGGTTCAAACGCATCTCTTTTAAGTTCTGAGCTTGGAAGCCGTCTTACCGGGCGGCATCTGGATTACGAACTTTTTCCTTTCAGTTTTGAGGAATTTTGCCTTTTAAAAAAGTGTAAGAAGAATGTAAAAACTTTTTCTGATTTTCTAAAATACGGCGGCTTTCCCGAATATCTTATTTACAATCGTCCAGAAATCTTAAAGAGGCTTTTTGAAGATATATTGATGCGAGATGTTGTTGTTCGCTATGGAATAAAAGATGTCCGCTCCATAAAACTTCTGTCGCTTTATCTTGCTTCAAACTGCGGAAATCTCATTAGCGGTTCAAAACTTTCTGCCCAGCTGGGATTAAAGACTACGGCTACGATTCTTGAATATCTTTCTTTTTTTGAGCAGTGCTATCTTTTCTTTTTTGTACCCAAATTCAATTATTCAGCAAAGGCTCAAACTGTAAATCCCAAAAAAGTTTATTGCATTGACACGGGAATGGTTCAGAATGTGACCCTTTCAATAAATCAAGATTTTGGACGCATGTTTGAGAATGCCGTTTTTATAGAACTTCGACGACGCACGAAAAACATTTGGTATTATTCAGAAGCAGCCTTTGAATGTGATTTTCTGTACGGAAAAGATTCTGTGCCGGAAAATGCAGTTCAAGTCTGCTATGAACTTACCAGTGAAAACAAAGAGCGTGAGGTGAGGGGGCTTGTAGAAACCTGCAAAAAATTCCCCGGAGTAAAGCCTCTCCTTTTGACCTTGAATCAGAAAGACAAGATTTCATACGACGGAATGATTGTTGATGTTGTGCCGGCAGTTGAGTTCTTTAAATGAGCAAGGTGAGATAAAAATGCCCCGCGACGCGAGCTTGAAGACTATGACTGAAGCGCATTTTCATCTTCCAGGCCTCTTCGAGTTTTTTGACTTCTACAAAATCTTCCTTCCTCTTTACAACGCCCACCGTGACTGGTTCTATCCCTGGGGACACATCGCTTCGATTTACGGTTCCCCGACTGGCTGCATTTGGGCTGGCGGCCGTATCGAAAGGAGCGGAATTTGTGAAAAAAAGGGCTTGGAGGAGGTGAGGGATTTTCTTTCATCTTTTGGCATTTCTTCCCGGCTCACTTTCAGCAATTCCCAGCTTACAAAAGAGCATCTGGCGGACAAAAAGTGCAATTTGGCTTGCGAGATTTTTGAAAAGGGCGGGGGAGTGAAAAACGGCGTAATCCTTCATTCAGATTTGCTCTTGGATCATCTGAAGGCGACTTATCCTGATTTTTACTTTGTCTCTTCCACCACCAAGGTGCTCACGGATTTTGAAGATTTTAGAAATGAATTGAAGCGAGAGGATTTTTCTTATGTGGTGCCGGACTTCCGCCTGAACAAGGATTTTAAAAATCTTAACTCCCTCAGTCAAAGTCAAAAAGACAAGGTGGAATTTCTCTGTAATGAGTGCTGCTGGACTGGCTGCAGGGAGCGAAAAAACTGCTATAAGAGCGTAAGCCGGGAAGTGCTTGGATTGGAAAGTGCCACTGTCCATGTCTGCAAGGCTCCTGGCGGAAAGGAGGGCTACCGTTTCTCCAAGGCCATGAAAAATCCTCCTTTTATCAGCATCAGCGACATTCAAGAAACCTACCTTCCGGCTGGATTTTCTAACTTTAAGATTGAGGGCCGTTCCCTGGGCAGCGCGCTTTTGCTTGAGTTTCTTCTATACTATTTGACTAAGCCTGAATTTCACATTCATCTTCGGGAAGAACTTTACTTGGACAATACTCTGGATTTGTTTTAGTCGTTTTGACAAGGCTTTTTTTCTAATGCCCTGTGTGTAAAATGCCGTGTTGAGGAAAGTTTCAATGCGTGATAAAATGGGTTTTGAGGTTTTTTAAAATGAAGAAAATTCTTTTTGCTATTGTTTCATTGGCCACATTATTTTTTGCGTCATGCTCAAAGAATGATAAGGTCGTAAAAATGGGAACTAATGCCGCATTCCCGCCTTTTGAATATACCGAAGGAAATGAAATCGTTGGTTTTGATGTCACTGTCGGTAATCTCATTGCCCGCGACTACGGCAAGGAACTTAAAATCGTTGACATGAGCTTTGACGGTCTTATCGCAGCCTTGCAGGCAGGTTCTATCGATTTTATCGCAGCCGGCATGACCGCAACCGAAGAGCGTCGCAAGAATGTCGATTTCTCCGAAGCCTATTATTCTTCAAAGCAGGTTATTATCGTCCGTAACGATGACTCTTCTGTCCTTACGGTAAAAGATTTGGTCGGCAAGTCTATCGGCGTTCAGTCTGGAACCACAGGCGAGATTTACGCTACTGAAGAAGTCGAAAAATCAAGCGTAAAATCTTTCAAAACAGGAATCGACGCGTCTCTTGCCCTTAAAAACGGAGCCATTGACACAATTATCCTTGACGAGCTTCCTGCAAAAGAAATAGTCCGCCGCAATCCAGAACTTAAAATCGTTGATGATGATTTCTTCACTGACGAATATGCCATTGCGGTCAAAAAGGGCAACACAGAGCTTTTGAATTCTATCAACAAAACGATTCAAACGATGAAAGAAAACGGCTCTTACCAGAAACTCCTTGATGCCTTCATGCCTGTTGACGGTCAGATTCGAGTCCTTTCTGCAAGCGATTTGTAATCACTTTTTGTAATTTTTATTTTTATGTTCCAGTCTTTTTTTGATGTCATGATTAGCCACGGCCGCTGGAAGCTTATTCCTGCCGGTCTTGGCACTACTCTTTTGATTGCCTTCTGTGCGATTCTTATCGGCTCAATTTTGGGCTGCATTTTCGCGCTCTTTAAGCTTTCAGAAAAAAAATCTTTGCGGGCAATTGCCGAAATCTACACCACGATTATCCGCGGTATTCCTATGGCAACCCAGCTGATGATTTTCTATTTCGTCGTTTTCTCCCCTTTGGGAATGAGCAATGCCCTTTTGGTGGCCATAATTGCCTTTGGAATCAATTCTGGCGCCTACTGTACAGAGATTTTCCGCGCGGGAATTTTGGGTGTTGACCGGGGGCAAATGGAAGCAGGCCGCTCCCTGGGCCTTTCATGGTCTCAGACTCTTGTAAAAATCATTTTGCCCCAGGCCTTTAAGACCATGCTCCCCACTTACACCAGTGAATTTATCACCCTTATCAAAGAGACTTCTGTGGCCAGTTTCATCGCGGTCGTGGATTTGCAGAAAACCTGCGACAATATCCGTAACGCGACTTACAATGCATGGATTCCTCTCCTTTCTTGTGCCATCATTTATCTTTGTCTCACCGTGGGGCTAACAAAATTCTTCGCTTTCTGCGAAAAAAGGATGTCAAAAAGTGATAGAAGTAAATAATCTGGACATTTCATTCGGAAAACTCCACATCTTAAAAGGAATCTCAACAAAAATCGAAAAAGGCGAAAAGGTCGTCATCATCGGCCCCAGTGGCTCAGGAAAATCGACTTTTTTGCGCTGTCTTAATGGCCTTGAAATTCCTACGCCCGGCTCTTCCATTCTTTTTGAGGGACAGAGCGTTACCGACAAAAAATCTGACATCAACAAAATCCGCCAGAAGATGAACATGGTATTCCAGCATTTTAATCTTTTCCCTCATCTTACGATTTTGCAGAACATTACCTTAGCCCCGCTCACGCTAAAATTGCAGACGAAAGAGGAAGCCGAAAAACTTGCCCTTGAGCTTCTTGAAAGAATCGGGCTTGCAGACAAAGCCAATGCCTATCCATCGGCTTTAAGCGGCGGGCAGAAGCAGCGTGTGGCAATCGTCCGCTCCCTTGCCATGAAGCCGGATGTGATTCTCTTTGACGAGCCTACCAGTGCCCTTGATCCTGAGATGGTTGGGGAAGTTCTCCAGCTGATGAAGGATCTTGCCAATCAGGGCTTAACCATGATCGTGGTCACCCATGAGATGGGCTTTGCCCGTGAAGTTGCCAGCCGGATTCTTTTTATGAATGCAGGTGTTATCGAAGAAGAGGGAAGCCCTGAGGAAATTTTTGATAATCCGAAGAGTCCCCGGCTCAAACAGTTTTTGAATGCTGTTCTATAGCAAACTAAAATCCAGCTGTTTTCTTTATTTTTGATTTGAGCTATACTTTTCTCATGAAAAACGAATCTCTCATTACTGATTACAAATCATTTTTGGATAATGGAAAGACTGAGCGCGAATGTGTCGCCCAGTTGATTTCCTGGGCAGAAAAAGCTGGTTTTAAGGACGCTTACAAATGCGATTCCCTCAAAGCCGGGGACAAGGTCTATGTTCAGAAGATGAACAAGGCAATCGCACTTTTTGTACTTGGAAGCGAGCCCATCGAAAAGGGAATGAACATCCTCGGTGCCCACATCGATTCTCCCCGCCTTGATGTTAAGCAAAATCCCCTCTACGAAAAGGATTTTCTTGTTTATCTCAACACCCATTATTACGGCGGAATCAAAAAATATCAGTGGGTCACCCTTCCTCTAGCTATTCATGGTGTCGTCTGCAAAAAAGACGGCTCTGTCGTCAATGTCTGCATTGGTGAAAGCGAAACGGATCCTGTTTTCTGTATTTCTGATATTTTACCGCATCTAGCGCAAAAACAAATGAAAGAGAGTGCCAGCGACTTCATTCCCGGTGAGAGCCTTGACTTGATTCTCGGAAGTTCAGAGCCTTCAAAAGATGAAGACGAAAATCCAAGTAATAAAAAAGATAAAATTACTGCCAAAAAAGCAATTCTTTCTATTCTCAAAGAAAAATACGGAATTGAAGAGGCAGATTTTGGCTCAGCCGAGCTTGAAATCGTCCCAGCCGGAAAATCCCGCGATTTGGGCTTTGACCGCTCCCTTATCTTGGGCTATGGCCAGGACGACCGAAGCTGCGCCTACACCTCAGCCCGCGCCTTAATCGAAAGCAAGGCCGGAAGCCGCACGAACTGCTGTCTCTGTGTCGATAAAGAAGAAATCGGCTCTGTGGGAGCTACGGGCATGGGAAGTCATTTCTTTGAGAACGCCCTTGCCGAAGTCATTGCCCGCTTGAGCGAAGGCTATTCTGACCTTGCCCTCCGCCGCTGCCTTGCCGCCTGCAACATGCTCTCAAGCGATGTGAACGCGGCCTACGACCCCATGAATGGCGATTTGTTCGACCGCGCCAACGCAAGTTTCCTTAACGGCGGAATTGTCTTCAATAAATACACTGGAAGCAGGGGAAAGAGCGGGGCAAGCGACGCAAACCCTGAATTCATCGCCCGCCTGCGAAATTTGCTTGATGGAGCAAAAGTAAAGTATCAGATGGCTGAGCTTGGAAAAGTCGACCAGGGGGGTGGCGGAACGATTGCCTACCTTGCCGCAAAATACGGAATGAATGTGCTGGACGCAGGCGTTTCGGTGCTTTCAATGCACGCCCCCTGGGAAATCACTGCCAGGGAAGACATTGAGCAGGCCTTTAACGCCTACAAAGCCTTCCTTACGCTGGCATAGAAAAAAGGGGATGGCCAATAAATTCAATCAGAAAGATTTTTTTACAATAATTTCGACTTTCTTGCCTTGCACGCCGACAAGAACATCATCTGCAATGTTCGCAATGATTGATTTTTCAAGCTCATCCCATCTTTCGTCTTTTTGGGTGTTTGCCTTTTGCTTGTAGCTGTTCAGTGACCATGCCAAATCCATGCCAATGCTGACAGGATTAATCATACCGTTTTCATAGAAAGGCGTTGAGTAAGTTGCATTTTCTTCATAGTCAATCAGCATAAATTCCGCCGCAAGTTTGATTTTTGACATTATTCCGATTGCCGCTGAATTTTTTCCTGTTGAAGAAACTGCCAGCAATTTTTCCCGACGCTCAGCTGTCATTGATTCATTTGGCGTGAGAACTGTGTGAAGTGAAAAAACTTTCTCTTCGCTTTCAATCCAAAATTTTCCTTTACTGAAGGAAAGCAGTTCTGGAAGCATTTCAACTAATTCTTCTGCAAGAAGACGAAGCCTTCCCGTCTGTTTCTTGTCCAGATTTGAATATGCGGCAGTCTTTTCAGTTTCATCGAGCAAAAGCGAAAGCGAAGCATTTCCTTCTTCAAGAGTACAAATGTTTGATTTCATAGATTGCCCCTATTTAATATTTAGAATGTCTTTGAATCCTGTTACATCGAAAATATCAAGTACAGTATCGTTTACATTTGTAATTACAATGCCAGCTTTTTTTGCATAGTTTTTGTGGGTAGAAAGAAGAAGACGCAAGCCAGCTGATGAAATGTACTCAAGTTTTGAGAAATCAAACTCAAGAGAATCTGCATTTGTAATTTCTCCAATCTCTTTTTCAAGTTGCGGGGAAGTGAGCGTGTCCAATCTTCCTTCTACTGTGAGAATCACTGTAGAGCCGTTTTGATTTTTTGTAACTGTCATAAAAACTCCTTATTTAGTTATTTTTCCATTCAAATTGAAGCATAGTTATATCATCGAATTGTTCAACTTCTCCTGCGAACTCATCGATTTTGTTTCGAATGCTTTTGATAGTATCTGGCGCATTCATTTCAGATGTTTCTTTTATTGCACTTAAAAGCCTTTCTTCTTCAAAAAGCTCCCTGTTTTGATTTGTGGCCTCAGTTACGCCATCAGTATAGATAAAAATTCGGTCGCCTTTAGAAAGTTTTATAGACTCTTCATGATACTTAAAATTTTCTATTCCACCGAGAAAAATATTTGGTTTGACCTTAATATAGTCGAATTTATTATCGTGGTATAAGATAGGATGAGTGTGGCCTGCGTTTACGAAATGAAGTTCTCCCGTACTGAATGTAAAAATTCCAAGCCAACAGGTAACAAAAAGTCCGGAGTCGTTTCCTTTGCATAGCTGATTGTTTGCCCTGTTAAAAATTTCTGCTGGACTAAGCTTGAGATAGGCATAGAAATCGAGAAGAACCTTACACTTTCCCATAAAGAGTGCGGCAGGTACTCCTTTGCCAGAAACATCTCCAACTGTAATCATGAGATGATCTTCGTCCAAGAGAAGATAATCGTACAAATCTCCGCCTACTTCTTTCGCAGGGGTCATTAATGCAAATAAATCAAAATCCTTTCTCGTCGGGAAGGGAGGGTATTCTTTGGGGAGCATGTCACTTTGGATTTTTGCTGCGACAGAAAGTTCCGTACTGATTCGTTCTTTTTCGGCAGTCATATTTGTGAGTTCGGCAATATTCTTGCAGACATCGTATTCCATTTGATGCACGGAATGAGCCAAAATGCCGATTTCATCATGATTTTTGATTGACAAAAGTGTATCTGATGGTTCTCCACCGTAAGAAGCAAAATGATCTGTTTCTTTTGTGATGAGCGTGAGAGGTTTGATGAAAGCCTTGCTGAAATACATTGTGAAGAGAATAAAGAAGGCGATTCCGAAAAAACACTCTACAAAAACGACAATCCGCATGTACATCCTGCCTGCATTGACAAAATGCTGGATTGATTTTTGTGCTCCGAGAACGGCGATGATTTTTCCCTTTGTGTCATACACAGGAATCATAGCTGTAATGTGAGAGCCACTCCGGGTTTTGAGAGTATGCCGTACGATGCACTCTCCGTTTTCAAAAACTCTTTTTGCCGAAATGTTGTATTCTGGCTCAACATAGTTTTCAGAATAACCTAAAGAAAATTCTTTGAAACGGCTGCCTTCTTTTACGGGATTGTAGATGTAAGTTATGTTTTTATAGTCCGGAGCCTCTACAAAAGAGACATAAATCATGTTTAAGTCGAATTTGTTTACAAAATCTTGTAAAATTTTCTGGACTCTTATGTAATCATCGTCTTTTTCTTTTGTTGCAAGATAATGCTCAAATTTGTCAGGGTTGAGAGTTTCACGCGCCGCTTCAGAAATAGAACGGATATTATTATCATATTGAATGCGAAATTGCTGGTTAAATGCCCGATAAGCCACGAAAGCAATGATAGAACACAAAAGAAATCCAGAAGTTATAACTGCAAGAGAAATACGCTTTGTGATAACAGGAATTTTTCGATTCTTCATATAATAACTAATATAACTCAATTTATTGAAAATCTCAATTTTAACTTTTACTCCAAAGTGCACAATAAGCCTGAGTGCGTGCCGCAAAACGAGCCGCTTTGAGTAAGGCCCTTATTTCTGACTTTGTGTACCAGAAAGCCTCGATTTCCTCAAGTTCGTTGTCGCTTGGTAAGATTTCTCCGCTGGCAGTCCCGATGATGACTTTGTTTTTTTCGTTTGAGAATCCGACAGCGGAATAGCTTTCAAGCCATATATCATCTATGTGCTCAAGCTTTAGCCCGGTTTCTTCCCTTAGTTCCCTTTCTGCTGCTGACGCTGCGTCTTCGCCTTTGTCGATTAAGCCTGCCGGAAAGTTGTAGACCCATTCTCCAGTTGCCATGCGGAATTCGCGGCTCAAAAGAATCTGCTCGTTTGCCTTGTCGTGCATAATCATAACGACAGCATCCACGCGACCGTCATGCAATTGTTCTTCTGAACTGATGTTTTTGTTCCGGCTTATCATTTCGTAGATTTTTGTCTTTCCGCTGGCGGTTTCATAGGTGAGATTGTATCTTGTTATGAATTTTCCTTCGCAAATTTTTTCGATTGACTTGAATTTCATGTTATACTCCGCTGATGGTCTCGTAGAAAACACAGTCGTGCGCACACTTTCCCATGAATGCTCCCTCACAAATCGGCATTTTGCAAAGCATTTGGGCTTCATCGTCTGTGCGGCTTATTCTTTTTCGGATATAGCCTATGTTCTCGAAGTTCGCTTCTTTGCCTTTTTCGAATGCGGCGCAGGTATTTATCCAGACTACATTACAGTCGTCATGGGCGCAAAGGTCAAAAGACTGGCGGAAATCATAGGAACCAGTTGAGAAAGACGGCACGATAATCAGCGTGAGCTTGAAGCAGCGCATGAGTTGCTCCATGTATTTTGTCGTGAGAAAATCCTTACAAATAAGAATTGCGATTCGGCCAATTCCCTCAAAGTGGAAAATATTCACGACAAGGCTTGATAAAATGCCCTCAAGGTAGCCTGTGCCTTCCTGTTCTGCGCGGAAAGGATTCTGCTTGCTCTGGCTGCAGACGATATCGCCGTTTTTGTCGATGATTGTGACTGTGTTCCGTCGTTTTTCCCAGTGGGAGGGCAAGATTATAAGTGAGGGAATGTCTTTTCGTTCTGACTCACTCAGCGCTTTTAATTTTTTGGTGATAAAATCTGCCATTTTGGGATTACCCAGCATTTCCGGGAAGACGATGATGTCGCTCTTGTTTTTTGCTGCAAGCTGGATTTTTTCCCAGACAAGGGCATTTTCTGAGTCAAAGTCACATTCATGATATTTTATTTTGAAATATTGAACCTTGTCTTCATTGTATGGTTGGATTTCAAAATTTCGTTCCAGCCGAAGTGGGGTAGCGGCTATTTTTAAGGATTTCTTTGTGGAAAAATTGGGAAAGAGGTCTTTTTTGAGAAAAAAATGCTTGTCAATCAACTCGCCGAGGATTGAGTTTTCCATTAAAAGCATGTTAAACAGAAAATTATCCATGCGGTTGTAGCTGTGGGCCAGCCTGTGCTTTCGTTCCCATGCGCATGAGCAGCGTGGCAAAAGACCGATTCCTGTAGATTCCCTGTTTGTATTTAAAACAACAGAAAAATCATCTTGCTGAAACTCGGAGATTTTTTTTTGCAGAATAGAGTCTAATGCTTCGTCCAAAATTTGAATAAGACCGACAATCGCAAAATAATCTGCCTCTAGGGCGAGTTCGGAACTAAGCGCATTTAAATTTAGAAAAAAGACATCGTTTAAGTCTGATTCGCTAATGTGACGGATATTTGTGCAATTTTTGTCTGAAAATAAAGCAGGAATCTTTTCGCCTACAATGAGATTGATTCTTTTTTTTTCATCAGAGGATACACAACTGTATTTGACAAAAAAATCCTCCGTGCAGGAAGAAATAACGAGACAACATAATTCTGCGATACTGTTGTAGATATTCTGCATAGTTAAAAAATCCCCGCACATGCGAGGATTTGTATTTCGTGAAATTAGGCTGTTTGCTGTGTAATCAGAAGCTGCTCCAAATTGGGCTTTTCTTTTCCCAGGACAATTTCTTTTGTGACCGTGAGATGTTTTTTGCCCTTGATGCTTGGAGCCTCGTACATCAAATCCATGAGAAGCTTTTCGACGATTGAGCGGAGACCGCGGGCTCCAGTCTTCTGCTTGATTGCCGTCTCTGCGATTTCGTCAAGGGCATCTGCCGTGAAGTCCAAATCCAAGTCATCCATTTCAAATGAGGCCTTGAACTGCTTTGTGATTGCGTTTTTCGGCTCAGTGAGTATTCGTGTCAAATCTGCCTTTGTGAGCTCTTTGAGGGCTACGGAAATTGGCATTCGGCCGATAAGCTCAGGAATGATTCCGAATTTTACCAAATCATCCGGAGTGCACTGATTCAAAAGCTCCATGCGCTCTGTCTCGTCCATTGTGCCTACATTCGAGCCGAAGCCAAGGGAGTGAGAAGCGATTCTCTGCTCAATGATTTTATCTAGCCCGACGAAAGCCCCGCCCAAAATGAAGAGAATGTTCGATGTGTCAATCTGAAGCATTTCCTGATTTGGGTGCTTGCGTCCGCCCTGAGGTGGAACTGAAGCCTGTGTGCCTTCAATGATTTTAAGGAGAGCCTGCTGAACGCCCTCGCCCGATACATCGCGGGTAATAGAAGTGTTCTCGCTCTTGCGGCCGATTTTGTCAATTTCGTCAATGAAGATGATTCCCCGCTCTGCCGCAGGAATGTTTCCGTCGGCGGCGTTAATGAGTTTGAGAAGGACATTTTCAACATCTTCACCGACATAACCTGCCTCTGTGAGGGTAGTTGCGTCAGCGATTGCAAAGGGAACCTTGAGTTTTTCTGCCAGAGTTTTTGCGAGCAAGGTCTTTCCGCTTCCTGTCGGTCCAATCAAAAGGACATTCGACTTTTCGATTTTTACATCGTCGTCAGCCTTAATCGTGTCGAGTTTTGACATTCTCTTGTAGTGGTTGTACACGGCTACGGAAAGGGCTTTTTTAGCATAATCCTGACCGATAACATATTCATCGAGATAAGCCTTAAATTCCTTTGGAGAAGGAACTTCAGTCATATCAATTGGATCAACAGATTTTTCTTTTTGAGCGACAATGCCCTCACAAACTGCAATACATTTGTCACAGATGAAAATATTGTTTGTGGGTGCTGCTACAAGGTGGCGTTTTTCGTCACCGGGTTTGCCACAGAATGAACAATACTGAACATCACTTCTGAATCCACGCATTATTTAGCCTCCGATGCACGAGATGGCATGACTTTATCGACGATTCCATAAGCAAGGGCCTCGTCTGCGCTCATGAAGAAGTCACGCTCCATATCTTTTGCAATTTCGTCTTCTGATTTGCCGCATTTTTCTGCAAGATATTTGATAGAAAGTTTTTTGAGACGCAAGATTTCTTTTGCCTGAACGGCGATGTCGCTTTCCTGCCCCTGAACACCACCCCGCGGCTGGTGAATCATTACCCTGCAAGAGGGAAGGGCAAATCTCTTTCCTTTTGTGCCACCAGCGAGAAGAATCGCGCCCATGCTGGCTGCCTGACCGATACAAATGGTCTGAATGTCGCATTTGACATACTGCATTGCATCGTAAATTGCAAGACCTGCCGTAACGCTTCCACCCGGTGAGTTGATGTAAATGCTGATATCTTTGTCGGGATTTTCAGATTCGAGAAAAAGAATTTGCGCTACAACCAAATCCGCATTCAAATCATTGATTTCGCCGTCAACGAAAATAATGCGGTCTTTTAAAAGCCTTGAATAAATATCGTAGAATCGTTCGCCGTTTCCGCTTCTTTCGATTACGCTTGGCATGTAATTGTTCATTTGTTCGTTCATCTTAAATCCTTTCTATAAATATAATGAATTTTATGCAAAAAATCAAAAAAAAACGGAATGTTCCCGAAGTTTTTAAGAACATTCCGTTTTTTGTTTCGGGCTAGCGCACTTTATTCAAAAACTAGCGGTTAAACAAGTCTTTAAAAGCTACTTTGTCGCCCTTTGAGACCTTGACTTCAGCAAAAATCTCTTTGTAAAGTTTCTGTTCTTTGGCTTCATCGATAAGATATTCCTTAGATCGCGGGTCTGCATAGTGCTGTTTGACTTCGTCGACAGAAATGCCGTTTCCGTCTGCAATTTTCTGATATTCAGCTTCGATTTCTTCCGGTGTAACTGAGATGTTCTTTGATTTCAAAAGTGAATCAACAATAATGCGACTCTTGAGCATTTTCTCCGCATCTCCAGTCCATTCCTTTAGCATATCTTCTTTTTTCTGGCCAGAAGCGGTAATCATGCGGTCAAGTTCTTCGACACTTGTCTGGAACTGCTGAGCCATCATTCTCCAGCGACCATCAAGTTCTGCGTTAAGCATGCTTGCAGGAATCTCAAACGGGTATTTTTCAATAAGCTGTGTGAGCAAGTCATTTGTTTTGATTTCATTGATTTTATTGTTTTTTGCGTTCTCAAGGTTACGCATGATGTCCTTTTTGAGATCGTCGAGAGTCTTGAACTTCTCATTGACATCCTGTGCGAGTTCGTCGTCAAGAGCAGGAAGATTGCGGACTTTAATCTGCTTAACTGTAACAGAGTATTTTTTTGTCTGACCTTTGAGAGATTCGTCCTTTTCGTCCTTGCCGTATTTTTTTGTGATTTCTTTTGACTCGCCTTTTTTGAGGCCAATCAAGTCATCATCAATTTTGTAAACATTCTCGGCTGTTCCGAGGGTAAATGTGAATTCATCTCGTTTTGTTGCGGAGATTTCTTCGCCTTTTTCATCTTTTTCAACGATAGAGATAGTGATGATGTTGTCTTTTTCAGCTTTTTCATCATCTTTTTTATCGATTACGACTGCATTGCGTTCCTGAATGCCTTTGAGTTCTTCGTTGAGTTCTGCTTCTCCTACAGAAACTTGTGGTTCTTTAATCGTGATACCACCGAAATCTTTTACCTCGACTTTCGGGAAAACATCATAAGTGACGGTGTAGACGAAATCTTTTGAAGTGTCAAATTCAGGCATTTTTTCGAGAACGGGCTGTGCGTAAGGAAGCGGGCGATTCTCTGTTTCTTTTTCGTCCGAGAAAATTTCGTTCAAAGATTTGTCGATAAGGTCGCTTGCTGCTTCCATTTTAATCTGCTCGCCATATTTGCGCTCAAGAACTGAAGCTGGAACATGACCCTTTCGGAAGCCCGGAATCTGAACATGTTTTGTGTATTTGCCCAATGTCTCTGAATAGCTGTCTGCGACATCCTTTTTTGCAACCGTAACTGTGAGTTTTGCTGCTGAGTGCTCCAATTTTTCGATTTCTTTGGTAACTTTCACTCTGGTTTCCCCTTAAATCTGAAATAAAAAAAAGCGATTCAGATGAAAATCTAAATCGCTCGCTTTAGAGCGGAAAACGGGATTCGAACCCGCGACATCCACCTTGGCAAGGTGACGCGCTACCACTGCGCTATTTCCGCAAGTAAATTTGCATCTGTTTTATTGCAATAAACTGTTTATAGTGGCAAGACCACCCAGTTAGAGCGGAAAACGGGATTCGAACCCGCGACATCCACCTTGGCAAGGTGACGCGCTACCACTGCGCTATTTCCGCAAAATAAAAAGTGCGAGAGAAGGGACTTGAACCCTTACGCCGAAGCACTAGATCCTAAGTCTAGCGTGTATGCCAATTTCACCACTCTCGCGTGTTAACCGACATGGGCATTAAGCCGTGTTCCGATTCTCTCAAACTTTCGTTCAAACCGAAGTTTGGAATGAGCGACCGGGGGCTCGAACCCCGGACCCACAGATTAAGAGTCTGTTGCTCTACCAACTGAGCTAGTCGCC
>DFEB01000051.1:14923-47816 GCA_002368605.1 Treponema sp. UBA3813
TCTACCAACTGAGCTAGTCGCCCGATTATCAGTTAAAAAAGTATGCGTCCGACACGGATCGAACGTGCAACCTACGGATTCGAAGTCCGTTACTCTATCCAGTTGAGCTACGAACGCATTTCTGCTTTTGGCTAATGCCTCGTGCAGATTGGGTGCCTGATGGGGCTCGAACCCACGACAATCAGATCCACAATCTGACGCTCTACCACTGAACTACAGGCACCATGTAACTGATGTGTGATACTATATCAAAAAACATGAAATCATGTCAATCGTTCTGTGCGTAAAAAATCAAAAAAAAATACATCGACAGCATATCTGAAATTGAGTTAAATAAACTTAAAATTGATTTAATTGTTAATTTTTGCCTTGTTTCTTTATATACTTTTCCCTAAACTCCGGTTCTTAAATTCCGATAATCAAAAAGAATAAATCTAATTGGGGAAACCAATGGCTGAAGAAAATATTGGGCAAAATGCCGGTAACAATACGATTATCGCACAAAAAGAGAATCTCCTTTCTGTGATGCAGGAAGAAAATGCGCTTCTCGATAAAATTTTGGAGCAGCAGACGCTTCTTCATAATTGCGTGAAAGAGAAAGACTGGGACTCGCTCAATAAAAAGATTGAGAATCTCCAGAATTTAAGCGATCAGTTCGTAGAGCTTGAGGAAAAACGAACGTCTTTGAGCGAGAATATCGATATGGCGAGCGATGAGACGATTTCTCCAGTCTTGACTGAGGTGAGGGGAAAACTTCAGAAGTCAAAGGTGGAGAACAAGGTTTTGAACGAATACATCACTACGACAAGAAAGTTCTTGCAGGGGGTCTTTGATTCGGTGATTCCCCAGCGTCGGAATATCCTTTATTCAAATAAAGGACAGATTGTTAAGCCGGAACCCCGCAGTGTGGTTCTCAACCAGATGATTTAGGAAAAAACAGAGGAGAATAGATTATGGCAAATTCATTCGCAGCGATTGAGATTGGAAAAAGAAGCCTCATGGCTCACTCTACGCAGATTAATACTGCCGGTCACAATATTTCGAATGCCGACACTGAAGGCTATTCACGCCAGAGGGTTCAGATCAAGACTTTTGACCCGATTTACCGCCCGGACTTGACCCGTGAGGAGAGGGCAGGTCAGATTGGTCAGGGAACTTCTGTGGAGTCAATCAACCGCCTTCGTGACGAACTTCTTGACCAGAGAATCGTGGCTCAGACCAATCAGGAAACTTACTGGACTACCCGTGAAAAATACTACACCATGATTGAGCAGGTTTACAATGAGCCTGATGAAATCTCAATCCGCAATAATATGGATAAATACTGGCAGAGCTGGCAGGAGCTTTCTGTTTACCCGGAAAGTCAGGCTGCCCGACAGGCTGTCGTTACGCGGGGTGAGACTTTGGCCGAGAGCATCCAGCAGCGATATACGGCTTTGAGCGGAATCGGAAATCTCATTAACGGCGACATTGAGGCCACCGTAAAGCAGATTAACTCAATTACAAAGCAGATTGGCGAAATCAACAATGAAATCGTCAAGGTAAAGGCCATGGGCGATAATCCAAATGATTTGCTTGACCGCCGTGACTTGCTTGTTGAAAAACTTTCAGGGCTTGCCAATATCACCACGGACATCCGTGATAACGATGAGTTTATGGTTCACCTTGAGGGAAATATCCTGGTTCAGGGACACATTGCCCGCCAGTTTGAAGTTGAGCCAATGACCGACAACAACGGTTATAGCCGGGTTATCTGGAGCGATACGAAAAACACAGTTCAGGTTTCTGGCGGCACTTTGGGAGCCTTGATAGAGCTCCGTGATGTTGATATCCGAAGCGAAGTTCAGACTTTGAATACTGTTACTATGAACTTTGCAGACCTTGTAAACGATGTGCACCGGGCCGGAATCGGCATGAACAATGTGACAGGCCTTGATTTCTTCGTTCAGCATCCATTCGTTACCAGCGTGAACGGAAATTATGACCGAAACGGCGACGGCGTGGACGATCACTCTTACATTTTCAGATTTACGGGAACGAACGAGCTTAATCCCCAGGAAAAAGTCGGCCTTGAAGGAACCATGACTTTCTCAGGAAAAAGCGGAACTATTTCTGTTCCTTACCATGCAACTGACACGATTGAGGAAGTTGTTGCCCGAATCAATGACTCAGACGGTGAGGTGAAGGCTTACCTTGACCGGGACAACCACCTTGTCTTGAAGGCAACTACGGCTCAGAACATGGAAAACCCTGACTTCGTTATCCGCCATGTGGAAGATTCGGGAATGTTCCTCACCGCTTATTCTGGCATTTTGCAGGGTAGCGGGGCAGAAAACGCTTATGATTTCGCTCAGGCTGACGCAGTGAACTCTCTCCGAGGCGCTTTTGCCGTGGCTCCGGTCTTGAATCCGGCTGGATACATTGCTGTCAATGAGGCAATTAAGGGCGATGTTTTGAGCGTGGCGGCGGCTTACCCGACAAATCAGGGAAAATCAATGATTGGTGATGGACGGGCTGCTGTTGAAATCGCCTCAATCCGAAATACAAATGTGATGATTGGAAAAGACCGCACTTTCGACGATTATTTTGCCAATTCTGTCACGAATGTGGGCTTGAAGGGCGAGCAGGCCGAGATGAACATGCTGAGCCAGAACGCTATCATGGACGATTTGAGAAATCTCCGGGATTCAATCTCCGGCGTAAACATCGACGAAGAGCTTGCAGAAATCATCAAGTTCCAGCACGGCTACAATGCGGCCGCAAAATTTGTATCTGTAATCGACCAGATGCTCGACACTGTAATAAATCGACTTGGAGTATAAATTAGACGCGGATTAACGCGGATGCACGCGGATTTATAAAATATATATCTGCGTTTATCTGTGTCCATCCGCGTCAAAGAAAAATCATGGGAGACTAAAAAATGCCAACACGAATCAGTTCACAGCTGAACAATAACCAGACTCAATACAATCTTCGACGGCAGGAAGTAAAGCGGGCCAAAATCGACAATCAGATTGGAACTCAGTCCCGCATTTCCTCTCTCCGGGACGACCCTATTGCGGCAGGACACTTGGTTAAGTATCAGTCTTACCTTACCCGCGTGAATAATTTTGAAAAGAATGCCACCACTTTAAGCGACCAGTACCTTTACCGCGAGGGCTACATGAGAAATTCCCTTGAAATCATGCAGCGTGTACGGGAACTTGCAGTCACGGGCGCAAACGGAATCTACACGAAAGATGACATGCGCAATATGGCGGTTGAAGTGAATGAATTGCTGGGCGAGCTTATACAGAATGCAAATGCTGTTGCTCCTGATGGAAATTCACTTTTTGCGGGAACGAATTCAAATATCCGTGCCTTTGATGTGGATATGGGGGCTGTGGAAGGCTCTACCGTTCCGCTGATTTCTGCGGTTCACTACAACGGCTCAATCGAACAGAATAAAATCGAAGTAGATGAAAATAAATATATCACCGTGGAGACGGCCGGAAACCGAATCTTCTGGGCTGAGAATCAGCGTCTTTTCGGAGGCCGGGATGCCCGCGAATGGCAGGCTCAGAACGACTCTGTTATTTCCGTTGACGGCCAGAAAATCGCGGTGGAGGCGGGGGATAATGTCTATGCCCTTGTCTCAAAAATCAATGCTTCAGGGGCTGCCGTAAAGGCTTCCCTTGACCCTGTGACTCACGGTCTTAATTTTACCACGACTGATGCCCGCCAGCTTTGGCTTGAGGATGTTTCTGGAAGCGCCCTTAACGAGCTTGGAATCATTAAAGATTCGAGCCAGCATCCTCCGTATAATATCGGCGACTCTGTAAAAGTATCGGGCGGCTCTCTCTTTGATACAGTAATTGCCCTTCGTGACGCTATGTTTGCTGGCGACAGTGAGGCAATCGGTGGCCGTGTTCTTGCAAGCCTTGATTCTGGAGTCAACACTCTCGTGAATCGGGTGGCAAAGTCTGGCAGCGAGTACGAGCGTCTCCAGAACGACATGACCCGGAATTCTGCCGTGGCCCTCAATGTTACTGGGCAAATCAGCCGTGAAGGTGACCTGGATTTGACCAAAGCCATCACAGACGAGAAAATGCTGGAATACACCCAGAACGCCACGCTCTCAAATGCCGGCAAGATGTATTCATCAACCCTCTTGAATTATATGCGATAAAAATCATGGAGAATAACATGGATGTAAAGACTAAGACAATGGGAACTGTTTCTGTTGATGAGAAAAATATCATTGACTTTCCCAACGGACTTCTTGGATTTGAAGATTTTCACAAATACGCCCTGATTGAGTCGGAGTACAAGCCCTTTTACTGGATGCAGTCTCTCGATGAGTCTTCCCTTGCTTTCCTTATCGTAGATCCCTTTATCATCGCCGAGCATTACGAGCTTGATGTGGATGATAAGGCTCTTTTTGAAATCGATGTGGAGTCAAGCGCGGATGTAATTGTCTGGGCAATCGTCACTGTTCCGGCTGACGGTGGCCCGGTTACGGCAAACCTTCAGGGACCGGTCGTTGTGAACAAAAAGAACAATCTTGCTCTTCAGGTGATTCTGGCTGACACGAAATGGACGACAAAATACAACATTATCAAAGCTCTCAAAGCGAAGGGGGCAAAATAATGCTTATATTGTCAAGAAAAGTCGATGAGAAAATCAAAATCGGAAATGATATATCGATTCAGATTATCGGAATCTCAGGCGATCAGGTAAAAATCGGCGTTGACGCCCCAAAGACCGTAAAAGTTTTCCGTCAGGAAGTTTATGACGATATTCAGCGGCAGAACCGTGAGGCGGCTCTTGGCTCAACAGCCCTGGACGCGCTCGCAAATTTGCTTTCTTAAAATTTTGACACGGATGCACGCAGATTCACACAGATTCACACAGATGTAATCCAATATTTTTATCAGCGTTTATCTGTGTTCATCTGCGTCTAACTTAATTTGCAATTTCCAATTTAATTTCTGCTTCAGACTTGCGTAAATATACAGGGCCGTCGTAATCTGCGAGGGGCTCTTTTTTTTGCTCTATCATATCTTCGGCAATCGAAAAAAGAGACTCTGACGGATTTGGCTGGCTTTCATAAACAAGAAGATTCAGCTTTGAATCGATTTTTGAAAGCTCTTCCTTAAAGATTTTTGCATCAGGTCCGGTCAAGAGGATTTTTTTGTCTTTTGAGAGTTTTTTTGCGACTGCTTCTGCGCTTGTGTCCTCTGCCTCTGAAATTGTTTTGCCATTTTCGTAAACAGCGGCGAAGAACTGGTCTTTTTTTGCATCAATTACGCTCACAACCTGGCCATCGAAAGAAGTGAAAGGAAAAGTATAAGCGTCAAGACTTGGAATGCCATAAATAGGAACATTGTGGGCAAGCTCAATGGCTTTGAGGGCAGAGAAGGCGAGTCTGAGCCCGGTGAAAGTTCCAGGGCCGCTTGTGAGGGCCGTGTAATCCAAATCAGAAGCCTTTAGCTCAATTTGAGAGAGAGCATAGTCGATGGCAGGGAGCAACTTTTGAGACTGCTTTTGCCCCATATCAAGGGAGAGGTAGGCTTTTATATCGTCATTTTTTGCCGCTATGTGCATACAGCTTGCGGCGGCGTCAATTACCAGTGCTTTCATTTTTATTCCAATTTACAAGATTTGTGCGTGGGGCCAGTTTTCAAGCGTTATGGTGCGCTCCGTGGTGCCTTCAACAGGTTCGAGTTTTAGTATTATAGTCTTTTTTGGGAGTTCGTCCATGACTTTTTCGCTCCACTCAATCAAGGAAACTCCATTGCCATAGATTAAATCCTCAACTCCCAGATTGATGAAATCCTCGCCGCCTTCAAGGCGATAGACATCCATGTGATAGAGAGGCATTTTACCTTCGTATTCGGAAATGAGACAGAAAGTCGGGCTGGTGATTTCTTCGCTTACACCCAGAGCGGAAGCGATTCCTTTTGTTATCGTGGTTTTGCCGGCGGCCAGCGTGCCTTGCAGGGCTATGATGTCGCCCTTTTGAAGAAGAGAGCCGATTTTTTTACCCAGTTCAATGGTTTCTTCTGCGGAATTTGTGTGAAATGTTATGGACACGGAAGAACACCTTCGTCATCTGCTTTGAGAATATATGTTTTGAGGGCAGACTTAACTGGAATGAGCGGGTAGTCGATGTCTTCGCCCGGAGCTATATCAACATAAAGGACTTTGTCACCAAGGGGGCCCATTTCAATCGTAAAAGAGATTTTTATGTCAATTGTTTTAGAAAGCATCTGCAACTTTGCGACCGCTGAGTAATTACGGCGGTAGTAGATGTAACTAGAATCGGGTACAATCTGATTAAGTTCTAAAACCTGCATATCTTAAAATAACCTATAGATTAAATTCCGTCAAGCGATGATTAATCGTCATATTTACAAACCATTGCTTGTATTCTGTTAACGACTTTTGGCTCAATCTTGAGGAATCGAATGTGAAGAATATATATACCATCGCTTCGCTTTGTAGTTCGTACGATAGTTCCGACTGCATGATCGTTCTGTTTTCTGTTCAGAGGACCGTCAATATATATGTGCTGTTCCGCTTTAATTGGCAGCGTTGCGACTAAACGACAGCCACCTGTGGAAATGTCTTCGAGAATTCCCTCATAGGTTTTTTCTGCTGGAACATAATGAACCTTTTCTTTTTTACCAGCCCCCTCAACAACGACTTTGACAGAATGAAAGTTACATGCGATATTCATTTCTGCTCGTTCCTGCTCGCGTTTTTGCAATGGAGAAACTTTGTCAGAATGTACAACAACCATCTGCTCTTCGTTTTCTTTTCCTTTCTGATAGCGGACGATGCGTGACTCAAGGTTATAAGGAGTTCCGTCTTCAAGTTCGAAAATAAAATTTACCTTTTCGAGTGGTTTTGGTAACTCAGCCTGTTTGATAGTTGGAGGAATGGCAAGAATTATTGCTTCCGAATTGTTTTCGCGCATTTTTAGCTTGTGGTGAAATCCTTTGGCAAGTGTAAGCGTGAATACGGTTTCTGCGGCGATATTTTTTGAGTTTTTTATAAGTCCCTGCTGACGGAAAACTTTGAAAATCTTTTTTTGAAGGGAAAAGAGATTTGTTTTACCGACTTCATCATTTACGCGGTCAAAAGTCTTGAATTGCTCTTTAAGTAATGCCGTTATCGTTGAATAGTCGCGGACAATGTACTTGATGTTTGGCGTTTTGTGATTCTTGCAGATAGCGCTGAGAACATCACGCTCTTCTTTCACAAGTGAGCAAAGCGTGCTTAGCTCATTTATGTCTTTCAGAGATGTAGGACGGTTCTTCTTTTTTTCGATATAGGCTGGAGAGTTTAGGTGATTTGTAATCGTTCGAGATACAAAATAAATCAATGCGATTACAAAAATAATTGCGATAAGAATTATAACAACAGTAAAAATGTTGACCTCAAGCCGTGCTTGAAGAGGAGAGCCTGTTTGAAGCAAAAAAAGTGAAAGATTTCCCATATATTTATAACTCCTCGATTGTTTTTGCGATTGATTGAAGCCGTGGGCTGATTTCGTATTCTGCTAAATCACCCATAAGGACTGTGTCTTTTGATGCTATTGCCTGCTCAAAGTCATTGAGAATTTGCGAGAAATCCTGAAAGAAGTCATTTACACTCTTTCCGTCTATGCTGAGTTTTGAGTAAAATTCGGGAAATAAAGCCGAAAGTGTTGCTGAGTGACAGAACTTTTCAATGAAATCTGCGAGTTTTGATATTAGGATTGTAGCCTCTTTGTCTTTACCGCTTTGGAGCTGTACTGAAAGATTCTGCAACTGCTCAGAAAGTGCATTGCACTCTTTCTTCTGGCTTTGGAATGAATTTTTTATTTCACTTTGGGTTACGATAATCAGTTCGAGCTTTGTATCTTCTTTTAGGGGTTCGTCAAAAATTGAATCGAATTCTTCTGCTCCGATATTCTTCCCGTTGAGAACAATATTTATTGTGGTCGCATTGTTTTTGGCACATTCTTCTTCAAATGATTTAAGAACATCCCCGACTGTTTTTTCATTTTCGAGAATAATATCAAGTTTTTCGTTGTTTACATAAAATTCCATATAAAATCCTTATGAGAAAAGCTCAAGCTTTCATATATTATACTACTGTTTTCCATTATTTGCAAAATTACTTACAGTAGTTGATTGGGCATTAAGATTGTTGAGCGTTCCTTCCATTTGGCTATATTTATTTCTGAGTTGTGATTCTTTCGAAGCTAGCTGACTTTCGAGTTTGCGGATATTTGCCTCAGATGCTTTTATTTTTGTGTTGATTCCGCTGTTTTTACTTGCTATGATGCCACCACTCTGAACCCAACTTGTTAACTGTTTGTCGATTGCATAGCCGATACCTGAATCTACGACTAAATCTCCGTCCGAATCGTAACCGAAAAGATTTTTAATTTCGTCCATGTGTTCGTCGAGTGCGCTGTCGAGTTTTTTCTCATCGATTTCCAGATATCCGCGCATTTGGCTTGCCACATATCCGCCTGTGCTTCCAGATGCCCTGCTGGAAATTCCTATCTGACTTAACATTGTAAGCGTGGCATCGTCTGCCCATCGGTAATTTGCCGTAACGATAGCACGAAGCGAAGATTTTCCGTTTGTGAGAGAAAAGTCATTTTGGAACATGCCTAATTTAGCTTCTGCCTCTTCTTTTTCGGAATCGGAAAGGTAGTCAAGCTCTGATATGATTTCAGGCTTGTTTTCACTTAAAATCGTCATTTCAGCCAAAACCTGATTGTATCGGCCGACAAATTCAATCAGGGCATCTTTCGCACTTTCTTTGTCACTTGTAATGTCAATTGTTGCCGTTCTTTCTGTTGCCTGATGCACATTGAGGGTGACATTAGGAACGACATCATCTATTTTGTTTGTGGGGCGGGTTATTGTAATTCCCTCGTATTTTAATACTGCATCTCCCGCCTCTGAAATTGGATTGACAGGTGAGTATCCAAGATTCTTTTTTTCATCGTATGCTGAGAATTGTGATATTGCGATTTGTGTTCCTGTGTTTCGATTCCGGATGACTATACTTTCGATATCGGGATAGTCTTTGAGTGAAAGAGAAACTGTTTTTTCGCCGGTCTCTTCGTCAACTTTTAAAAGTGCCGTGTCGATTTTAACTTCACTGCCGTTTTTATTGTGAACATAAAAATCATCATGTTCTTTAACTGGAACAAGCGGTTCGATTTCTACTGGCGGAAGATTTGTTTCTATTTGTTCATTTTGAACGGTGATTGTTTCGAATGTCGCGACTCCAGCTTCTGGAAGTTCTGGTCTGGTCGTGCGTTTTATGTTCAGTTCCTCGGTTAAATCTTCTACTTGTTCCGTAGAATAGCTGAATTCAAAAATTTCAGAATTTACGGAAAGATATTCTTCTGGAATAGCGAGGGTGAGACCGCTTCGGGGAGGAACTAATAGCTTTCCAGTCTCATCATCAAAAGAAATGAAGTTTTTGGAGAGTGCTGGAAGACCATCCTGCTCAACATCTGGTATTTTTGAATCGACAAGAGTTTTCTCATCAATTGGATTTTCATATTCTGAAAGATTTGTGCCGAAGATACTGGTTTCTTTTTTGCTTTTTTCAACGATTTTATTGTCTAGTGCGAATGTGAGTGCATCATCTTTTAAAACTAGTCTGTTTTCTTCGCCTGTTTTTAGTGATTCTATAAGTAAAGATGACTTTCCGTTGCTTACTCCAACGAGAGAGGCTTTCAGTGTATTTGCTCCGCGCTTATTTAATGATGTAACGAAATCACTTAGCTTTCCGCCCTTGTAATTGAACGTGATTTTTTTATCGCCGATTTCAAATGTGTATACACCTTTGGGAATTTTTGCATTTTTGTCGATTTCACCGGATAAAAATCTGTCTGCAGTAGCTTCTTTTATGACATCGACTTTAATAGATTCGACGGCCGCATCACGCCCTGCTTCTGCGGTAATTGCTCGCTCATCTGAAGAATTTGCAATTTTATTGTTAAAGGGATTTTCGAAAGAGTAGAGTGTTTTTGTGCTATCGCGGAGAGCGGACATTTTTTGGTTTACACCACGCCATGCGCTCTGCTGTTCTTTGTACCTGTCAAGCGATTCCTGCTCACGAGTGAGAGGAATACGCTCTTTTTTCATCAGTGCGTCAATATAATCGTTGGTTTTATATTTATCACTGACGCCAGGTATTGAAATTTCAGCCATAGTAATATCCCCTCAGATTACAGAAAACTAAAATTAATCAAGTAGATTACGGTGTGACGAAATTAAATCATTTCATCGAATAAAAGACCGATAGTCTTCCGAATTCTCACCTTCAGTTTCTGCAAGTCTTGGGATGGAATCTCCTTGATGACTTTATCTGTTGACGGGTCAACGATAGAAACGACAACCTGATTGAGTTCCTGATTGACATTAAACTGGACTTTGCGTCCCATAACGACATCAGACAACCGCTGAAGTTGTTTAGCATCTTCCTTGACCTGGGCAAGATTATTTGTAATGTTCTGTACCACTTGGGCAGCATCTGCCATAGGAACATCCGCTGGTTTGATTGGTGCGGCTGGTTTTACAACTTTTGCTGCTCCGGAGTTATACGAAAAGTGGCCATCCATTGCCAAATTCTGCCCGACTGAATTGATTGTATTCATGGGCCTTCCTCCTGAAATAAAGAGAAAAAGGGGCGCACCTTTTTCTCTTACGATTGTGTCTGCGAAAAGACAACATCCAGTAGTCTCTTTTTATCGCATCCAACAATCGATTTTATTGTGTGCTATGAACTAGCGGAGCAAAGCCAATACATTCTGTGACTGGCTGTTTGCCTGTGCGAGCATAGCTGTTCCAGACTGTGTAAGAATCTGGTTCTTTGTGTACTCAACCATTTCAGAAGCCATGTCTGTGTCACGGATGCGTGATTCAGCAGCCTGAAGGTTCTCGGCAGCAACACTTACGCCATTTGCAGCCATTTCAAAGCGGTTCTGGTATGCACCAAGATCTGCACGTTGTTTAGAAACACTTTTGAGTGCTTCATCAACAGTAGCGATTGCCATGTTAGCTGTGTCAGGTGTAGCGATTCCAATGCCCTCTTCTGATCCCTGAGCGCCTTTGAGGCCGAGAGACTGAGCGGTCATGGTGCCGATATATACACGTTCGTTCTGGTCAACATTAGCTCCAATCTGGAACTGCATGATGCGGTCTGAATTCTGAGAGAAGCTACCTGTAAGCATGTTCATTCCGTTGAACTGAGCCTGTGAAGCAATGCGATCAACTTCGGCAACAAGCTGTGAAACTTCTACCTGAATCTGCATACGGTCTTCGTCTGAATAGATACCGTTAGCTGACTGAACTGCGAGCTCACGGATTCTCTGGAGGATGTCTGTAGTTTCCTGCAAGTATCCTTCTGTAGCCTGGATAAATGAAACACCATTCTGGATGTTTCGGTTAGCCTGGTTCAATCCGCGGATCTGGCTGCGCATCTTCTCAGATACTGCCAATCCTGAAGCATCGTCGCCAGCTTTGTTAATGCGCTGACCTGAACTGAGTTTTTCGATGTTTCCCATTAACTGGTCGTTAGAAACGCCCAATGTGCGGTTAGCATACAAAGAACTCATGTTGTGATTAATTACCATATTTGTGCCCTCCATGATAAAAAAAAGACAGATACAACATCGTGTTGTATGTCCCAATCTGTGCAGGCTGTCTTTCGGTTTTTGCGCCCCCGAAAGCGATTTAGACCTTTACAGCGGGAGACGATACTGAATAGCCTTGCCTTGTACAAAGGAATTCAACATCAACTTACGCCGTCACAGAAAGCATGAAAAGCAATTTTCAAAGAACTGATGATGTGTCTAAATCCACATCAAAATGGTTTAAAGAAAACAGAAAAAAATCACGGTTTTCCTGAATTCTGATGATTACATTGTAGCGGGATATTTGAAGAAAATAAAGAGGGTAGAGCAAAAATCCGCGCAAATTCTTGAAAGAGCCTTTAAGACTCTTTCAAGAATATTATAATGCACTATCGAAGCAAAGACAAGACATTCTGAGACTGCGTGTTTGCCTGAGCGAGCATAGCAGTTCCTGCCTGCTGGAGAACTTCATTCTTAGTGAATTCTACCATCTGCTGAGCCATATCGGTGTCGCGGATGCGTGATTCTGAAGCCTGAAGGTTCTCTGCTGCAACATCAAGACCTTTAACTGCGTATTCCATGCGGTTCTGATAGCCGCCGAGGTCTGCGCGCTGTTTGTTGATCTTTTTGAGAGCCTCATCGATAGTACCGATTGCGCGGTTTGCCAATTCTGGTGTTGAAAGGCTCAGAATCTCTTCTGCTGCTACATCTCGTACGCCGAGAGCAGCTGCTGTCATTGTGCCGATGAATACCTGCATACGCTGATCCATGTTAGCTCCGATGTGGAACCACATAGATGATGTAACGGCATTCTCGCCAGTAGACTGTGCGAAGCGTCCTGTGAGCATGTTCATACCGTTGAACTGAGCCTGTGAAGCAATGCGGTCAACTTCTGCAACGAGCTGAGAAATCTCAACCTGAATCTGCATACGGTCTTCATCTGAATAAATTCCGTTTGATGACTGAACAGCAAGCTCACGGATACGCTGCATGATGTCAGTTGTTTCCTGCAAGTAGCCTTCTGCTACCTGAATGAAACTGATACCGTTCTGTGCGTTTTCTGAGGCTTTGTTGAGACCACGAATCTGGCTGCGCATCTTTTCAGATACTGCGAGTCCTGAAGCGTCGTCACCTGCGCGGTTGATTTTTTCGCCTGAAGAGAGTTTCTCCATGTCTTTTGAAAGACTGAGACCTGTTACGCCGAGCTGTCTGTCAGCGAACATTGCGGACATGTTGTGGTTAATGACCATAGTGTTTTCCTCCGTGGAAATATGTTTCAGACCAAAATCCTTTTCGGCCTGTTTGAAAAAGGAAACTTCAGTATTACAAGGCTACATCCGTCTCCTTTTTCGTGACGCACTTGTTCAGTATTCTTCTACGAAGCTGTTCTGAGCATAGCTTGTCCTTATTAGTATCGGCTATGGTCTTTAGAAACTTTAGCAAAAAAATTCATTTTTTTTAAATTTTTTTTCTAAAGTGAAGCGTAAAAAATGCCACAAGGGGATAAATATCTGCAAGCGTCCTAAAAAATGAGATTCTCCAAGACCTTCTTTATTGTCTGAACGGCTTTTCCTCGGTGGGAGATTTTGTTTTTTTCTTCTGCGGAGATTTCTGCCACTGTTTTTTTGTATTGAGGAAGCCAAACGATCGGGTCGTATCCGAATCCGCCTGAGCCAGCTTGTTTTTCGATTGAAGGAATTAACTCGCCTTCAAATGTCTCCTGAGCGACGAAAAATCTTTCGGGATTCAAGAGAAGAACCATGGCGCAAGTGTAGTGGCAACTGCGGTCGCGCGAGCCCGTGGCGTTTAGTTGCTCTATAAGAAAGCGGTTCTGCTCTTCCTGGGAAATTTTGCTTCCGTCCGGCTTTCCGTGCATAAAATTCGGACCTGCATAGCGGGAAGTATAGATTCCCGGCTCTCCTTTCAATGCAGAGACGCATATTCCGGAATCATCTGCAATGACCGGTTCATGCACGAGATTCCAGAGGGCGCGTGCCTTAATCAGTGAGTTCTCGTAGAAAGATTTTCCGTCTTCGATGGGGGCGAATTCAATTCCGTCATCACTTGGAATTCTGATTTCAAAATCAGAAAGAAGCTCCTGCATTTCCTTTTGCTTGTGCTTGTTTCCTGACGCCAGGTACAATTTCTTTTTGTTCATGGGAGAATCCTACTGATTTTTCTCTTCTTCCGCAATCTCGCTTTTTTCTTTATCCCTTTCTTTCATGTATAGTTTGTGTATCTTTTCCTGAGTTTTTTCCCTGTTTGCGTGATTTATGTAAAAAGAAACCATTCTTGGCTTTATTCCTATTATTCTTGCGATTTCTTCATTTGAAGGTTTTGTGGAACGAACTGATAGTCTTTCGTTATGAGCTTTCCATTTTTCAGTCTGTTTTTCGTATCGCTCTTTGAGACTTTCCAGAAGTCTTTCGTTTGTCGTACAAGTCATTTCCTGCATATATTTTCTGTGAAAGAAAAAGGCATTGTTTCTTTTTTTTATTAATTTTAGGTTTGTTTCATTTTTTCGCGATATGCTTTCTTTTAGTTCTTGAATTTTCTCACAAAGGAGATTTCTGTCAATTTCGGTAAATGAACTTACTGCATCAATCGTGTTGTCATCGATATCTTTGCATGCCTTCATCATCAGAATAAGAGTTGTGAGTTCTGCGCTTCTTTTATCACGCTTGTCATAGGAGTTTCTTTTGTTTTTCTCTAGTTTTGAGAATGTTCTGGATTTTTTTTCATTTAGACTTGAGAAGTTATCCTCTAGGATGATATTGTTGTATTTTTGAATGTCCTCTTCTGTTTTTGTCCTCAAGAAAGTGTCTATGCTTCGTCTTTCTGCTTCTTTCTGCACTTGTTTTTTGAGAAACTGTAGCTTGTAATTCGAAAGACATCCTGTTATGAAATTTTTGAAGGGAATATTTCCCGGTATGAATTTTTCAAATAACTCCTCGAAATGTTTGTGCATCTCTAGCAGAAAATCACTTTTTTGGTCTTCTGTAAAATTGTATAGGCCGAAAACTTTGGGATTTTTATAAATTTCTTCCCAAATAATCAGTGATGCTTTTTCCTTTGTCAGTTTCCCGCTTGCTACGGCTTCTGGTAAATCTTCGATGTGAATGTTTTGCATATTTCCTCCAGAAGACTTCTATGCAATATTCGTGCCAAGTCGCCTCCCTGTGCTTTTTGGGGAAAAATACTAAAAAAAAGCGGAAAAACCAGTTAAATCCAACGGAAAACCAGCAAAAAACAATAAAAACCAACAAAAAACAATAAAAACCAACGAAAAACAATGAAATCCAACGAAAAACAATAAAATCCAATAAAATCCAATAAAATCCAATAAAATCCAATAAAAAAAAGCGTGACTGAGGAAAACAATCACGCTGAAATAAAAATAAAGTTTTTTTTTATAGAACTTTCTTAAATTCTGCGCAAATTTTCTCGAGAACATCTGCGCATTTTCCATCGATGCTTAAACCGGCTGCGTTTTTGTGTCCACCTCCACCGAATTTTTGAGCTATTGCGCTTACATCAACTTTGTCTCGTGAGCGGAAGCCGCATGTGCATGTGAGCTCAGTATCCTGACGGACGAATAAAACGGCCTCGATTCCATCGACTGAAAGCAGTAGCGAATAGAGGGAGTCTGAGTCTCGACCTTCCTGACCCCATTTTTTTGTATCTTCCATGGTTTCGTATGTGACGGCAAGTTTGTTGTTATACCTTCTCTCGACTCTGTCGAGCATGATTCCTAGAAGTTTTCGTGTTGAGTAGGGCTTGCCTCCAGTCATTTCGTCATAGGTCTTTCGAGGGTTTGCGCCTGACTCGACCAAACGGGCTGCCTGACGGAAAACTTCTGCTGAGTCAGTGTTAAGAAATCTGAAATAGCCTGTATCGGTAGAAAGTCCGAAAAAAAGATACTCCGCAGTTTTTTTAGGAATTGTGCCAAGAATTTTTTCATATATTTGTTGAACCAGACAGGCAGTAGCTGGAGAAGTAGCATCGATTATACATTTTTTTGTGACATCAGCAGTTTTGTGATGGTCGATTATGAATGTGTCAAGGTTCGAGAGGTCACCGTCGATTTCTCCCAGCCGTGACATTTCCGAGCAATCGAGAATTATAAGACCTGTTTTTTGTCGTTCTGGTTCAGAGAGAAAAGTCATCTGACTAGAGAAAAAAATTGCCATTGAGCGAATTTCTGGACGCTTGAATGGTCCTGCTGATAAAAGTTGGTAGGAACAGTTTTTTGCCTTGAGTAGTTCGGCAAGTGCCATGCAACTATAAATTGCGTCTCCGTCAGGGTCTTTGTGGCCTATGACATAAAAAAAATCATGTTGCTCCAGAAAATTTTTGAATTCCGCGATTTTTTCATCAGAGATAATTTGCATCTTTTGAAATCCTTGTTTTGAAAATTGAAAAAAAATAAGGGCTGCTTTTAACAGCCCTTTGAAATTAATGGATTATATGCTAGTAGACAATTTCCAGAGTGTCTTTATCGGCATCTTCAACTTTTACGCCGTTGTCAGCAACTCCCCAAACTGGGTTTGCGCGGGAAACCGGAATAGTAAGAAGAACTCGCTCGAATGATCCTTCTCGATTGATGACAGTCATGTAAGGAGTCATTCCTTTTGGAAGAGCTCGGAAACTGAGTTTTGTATCGACACGAGATGCGCTTGAATACCATTTTTTGGGAAGAGTGACGGTTCCAACATCCTGATGACCTTTTGCATACATAACGATGAAAGCGTCTTTATGGTCAAGAATTTTGTAAATCTGTACATTATGGTATGTTACAGTTGATTCCTGATACTCGTATTTGTAGTCTGCCTTTTCTTTTGCTGAAGCAGAGAACAAAAAACCGGCACAGAGCAGTGCTGACAAAATGAATAATTTCTTCATATAAATCTCCTTTGACTTTGTTTGCAGTCTTTTCGCGTGCTTTTCCTAGATGAGTGCCAGCATAATAGCCTTGATAGTATGCTTGCGGTTTTCGGCTTCGTCCCACACCTTGCTTGCAGGGCTTTCGAAAACATCTTCGGTAACTTCCTGACCTGTGACCGCTGGAAGACAATGCATGAAAATTGTATCACTCTTTCCAGTGGCAGCCATTAAGTCTTTGTTTACCTGATAGGGGGTAAGCAGACGCGTGCGTTCCTCTTTGAGCGATTCTTCGCCCATTGAGACCCATACATCAGTATAAAGGCAATCTGCGCCTTTTACAACTGAAATTTGATCAGAAATTTCAATTTTTGCACCACTTTTTGCAGCGAGAGGGGCACAAATCTCCTGAATGTCTTTTGGCGGGAACAATTCTTTGGGAGCGTAGATTGCGAAATTGATGCCGAGTTTTGCAGAGATAATCATAAGGGAGCGGGCAACATTGTTGCGTCCGTCTCCGCAGAATACCCACTTGAGACCTTTGAGTTTGCCGAAATTCTCTTTGAGAGTCATGATGTCGGCCAAAGCCTGAGTTGGGTGGAAATCATCGGTGAGACCGTTGATGACTGGAATGCCTGAAAATTCTGCAAGTTCTTTTACATGAGCCTGCTTGAAGCCCCGGAATTCAATTGCGCTGAACATGCGTCCGAGGACGCGGGCAGTGTCTTTTACTGTCTCTTTGCCGCCAAGCTGAATGTCTAGAGTTGACATGAAGACCGGATGTCCGCCTTCTTCTCCGAAAGCTGTTTCAAAAGAGGAGCGAGTGCGAGTAGAGCGTTTTTCAAAAATAAGTGCTATTGTTTTGCCCAAGAAGCGTTGATGGATTTCACCCGCATGAGCCTGTTTTTTTACCAAAAAAGCATAGTCAAGGATTTGCAAAATCTCTTCCGGCTCGTAATCAAGCCATGTAAGAAGAGAGCGTCCTTTAAAAGGTGAATCAAATTTTTCTGCTTGAATCATAAAGTATTCTATAATTAAGATAATTTTTGGTCAACAGATGAAAAAAAAGAACCCACGACATAAAAAATCGTGGGTTAAAATAAAGTAGGGGCAATAGGACTTGAACCTATGACATACGGAATATGAGTCCGGTGTTCTACCAGCTGGACTATGCCCCCAAGTGATTATTCTATGATATAGACTGGATGAAAAAATGTCAAGTATCCGAAGCCTTAAAAATTATAATTTTTTATGAATTCGGCTTTTTTTCACTTATTTTTGACTTCTTGAGCTTTTTTACTTCGCTGATGAATTCGTCCAAGTCCTCGAAATTTCGGTAGACCGAGGCAAAGCGGATATAGGCTACTTTATCTACATCGTGCAGGCGCTCAAGTATGATTTCACCTAAGTCGGCGGTGGAAATTTCCCGGCTGGACTTCCCCTTCATGAAGGCTGCGTCTTCGATGTCGTTGATGATATTTTCTTTTGTGCTTGATGAGACCGGGCGTTTCTCAAGGGCGCGCTCAATTCCTTTTTCGATTTTTGCCCGGTCGAAGGGCTGGCGGCGGCCGTCTCGTTTTATGACCATGAAGGGCTTTTCTTCGATTCGCTCGTAGCTGGTAAAGCGCATTCCGCAGCTGACACATTCACGGCGGCGGCGGATTGACTCACCGTTTGCCATCGTTCTGGATTCTAGGACTTTATCATCAAGGCTTCCGCAGTAGGGGCATCGCATTTTCTGTCTCCAAAAAGAAATAAATTATGGGGAGAATTCTACAGACTTCGATTCTGAATTGCAAGTGATTTTTCGTATCCCTCCCGCATGGCGACATGAAAGAGCTTGGGAAAAAGGGAAAGTGCCTTAAAAATCGAGTCCTTTCCGCCGCGGGAAAGCCAGGCTCTGTTGAGCCGTGCCCAGAAAGTCGAAATCCGTGGAATAAAGGAGAGTGCGAGGGCAAGGGTGTCTGAGAGGGGGGCTTCGTCTTTTCGGGTGATAAAAGATTCTATCGCAGCGAAGCCGTCCTTGAACTGGCCATGGCTGGTCGTTCGGTAAAAAATCGATGTGATTTCCAGGGAAAGGGCGAGATGAGCCAAAAGAGGAAGGTAGGTGAGATTTGGGATAAAAACCCGTGACAGACCGCCGTAAACTTCTTCCCAAGATGAAACAGGGAAGACGATTTTGGAAAAATGGTTGGCAAGATTCAGGAGGATTGTCGCAAAATAAAGCAAAAAAATGTAGGCAATAACGGGCTTTGCGTCCGACCAGACTTCCGAAATGTGAAAGCGAAGGGCGGTCATAGAAAAAAGAATCAGAACCGGATAGGCGACAAGGCAGATTTTTACCGGAAGATAAAAAGCAAGGATCGCAAGGCTGATGATGAGGAGAATCTTAATCCAGGCCGGAACTTTATGAAGGAAAGTTTCCTGTGTTTTATAATGAAAGAATTGTGCCTTTTCCATAATTGCTCATTGCTAAATGCTAATTTTATCTCCATATTAAATCTTTTACGCTTTCGTATTTTGTTATCGGGTTGCGGATTGCCCATTGCTCAAGGGGAAGTTTTACGGCTTCATCGGGGCTTCCGTCAAAGACCAGTCTTCCTTTTTGCAGAATCAAAAAATGGTCTGCAAGCCCTAGGCATTTTTCAAGTTCATGGGTAAGGAGAATCACCGTCTTTCCCTCGCCGTGCAGGGCAGAAATCAGCTTGTTTACATCCACGACGCCAGGATAGTCAAGGTTTGCGTAAGGCTCGTCAAAGATGATGATGTCCCTCTTCATGGCAAGAATGGAGGCCACTGCCAGCCGGCGTTTTTCGCCGCCAGAGAGAAATTCCGCCGGAAAATCGGCTTTTTCAAGCAAGGCCACGCTTTTGAGGGCATTTTCAACGAGAAGTGGAATCTCTTTTTTGCTCATTTTAAGATTCTTGGGGCCCACGGAGACATCTTCCCTTGCGGTGTCTCCCAGAATCTGTGTGGCCGCATCCTGAAAGACAAGGCCTGGCTTTGAAACCACGGTGATTTTTCCAGCGGAGGGCTTCATAAGAGAGGAAATCAAGAGCATGAGCACGCTCTTTCCGCTGCCGTTGGCTCCGCCTACAATGGTGACGCTGCCTTTTTCCACTGAAAAGGAAATGTCGAGCAAGGCGGGCGTTTTTTTCCCGTCAGGAGAAGCAGAGGCGAAGGATTTAGATACATGTTCAAGTTTTACAGCTGATTCCATTTTTTACCACAGATGTCAGGAATTATTCCTCATTTTCTAAATATCTTGCTGCGATTGGGCGCAGGCTTGCCGTGAGGGGAATCGTAATCAGCCATTTAATCAAATCTCCCGGAATGAAGGGAATGAATGTGAGTTTTAATGCTGACTGGAAGGTCTGGGGCTTTCCCTTGCCCGCCATGACATGCATGAACCATGGAATTCCGGGCAGGTAGACGATGGCATAGGCGATAAAGGCAAAAATTGCGATTTTAAGGATGAATCGCCAGTCTTTTTTGTTTTCGCTGAGGCTGGGGGATCTGAGCATAAGACCGAGGAAGAGGGAACCCAGGGCATAACCCCACATGTAGCCTCCCGTTGGGCCTAAAATGATTGCCAGACCTCCGTGGGCGTTGGCAAAGACCGGAATTCCCACGGCACCGATAATCATCCACAAAAGAACGGCCGCTCCTCCGTAAAAAGAGCCTAAAATTCCCCCGGCGAGAATGGCGAAAAGATTCTGCACGGTGATTGGAACTCCGCCTGGAAGTGGAATGGCGATGACACAGCCGATGGAGATGAGGGCCGCGAAAAGGGCCGTGAAGACATATTTTTTTGGATTCATATTGTTAACCTCTTTATTGATTTTGTTGTTAACAATCTTAAACGCTCTTTTCTGGAAAGTCAAGGGAGACTTCTATTTGTTCGAATCTCTGTTTGTAAATCTTGACTAAAAGCAAGGCGAATGCAAGGAAAATGAGAGTGTAAGGTAACCAGTTGCCGAAAAGGGCATAAACTGTTGTTTTTCTTTCATAAATCGGTACTTCGTAGGCAAGTGCACCTTCTTCAAAAAGTGGAAGATCGGCGAGAACCTTACCATTTGAGTCAATTACGACTGTGTATCCTGCATTTGCCGAGCGGACTGTCGTACTTCGGTATTCAATTGAGCGGTAATGCGCAACGACGAAATGCTGGATTTCCGCTGATTTTGTTTTTGACCATGAGTCATTTGTGATGTTTACGAAAATTTCGCTTCCGTTTTTGTACAGGGCCCGGCAGACTTCATGTGCGGAATCGTCAAAGCAGATTGGTGTCGATATGCAGACTTCATTTCCGTTTTGAAGAGGAATCGTGAATGTTCTCGCTTCTTTTCCTGGAGTCCAGCCGTATGAAAATCCGACCATGCTTTTTAGGATTTTTTGGATAATCTCAAAATTTCGGAATGGAATGAGTTCGGCGAATGGAACCAAATGCATTTTTGTGTATGCGCCTGCATAATTTCCGTCTTTATCAAAGAGCAGGGCTGAATTTCCGAATTCTCGTTTTTCTTCGTTGAAAACAATGGGTCCTCCTATGATGAATGGAGTTTGATTTTGTTTTATGAAGGGAATGAGTGGGTTTTCGGCTGGCATGTGACGGTAATAGACTTCCCCCATTGGAAATCTCTGGGATAGGACGGCCTCGCTCCATACGACGAGATCGCAATTTTTTCCTTCAGTTTTGAAATTGTCGAGCTGGGTTTGTGTTAGACTCTGGGCTTTTCTGATGTTTTCGCTCTCATTCCTGCGTGATGGATTCCTGTTTTGCTGTACGAGAATTGTGTTCATTGTTTTTACGGGAACTTGTTTTTGTGAAAGGCGTGCGAAACCGTAAGTAAATGAGATGAGGAAGAGTGCAAGCGTCAGTAAGCTTAACTGGAGGTATGATGTGAAACGCCTCTTTCCAGCTTCTGAATTTGTGACTTGCCCTAACAGGATTGTGCCTTCTCCTAGAGTGGCCGAGAAAAGAGCAAAGAGGAATGTGATTCCGTATACGCCCGTGATGTCTGCAATTTGAGTGAGTGAATTCCATTTGTAGGCTGTCATTGATAGCGTACCCCAGGGGTATGCCAAAAATCCAGTCGATTTGCAGTATTCCCAAATTACATAAATTGCTGTGAACCAAAGGGCTCTAAATGAAATAAAAGAGCTTTTTATGCCGGCAGTTTCTTCGAGAACCTGCGTTTTTTTCGTAAAAAGAACTGGTGCATAAAATCCCAATGAGAAAAATCCTTCGAAAAAACCTGTTCCGAGATCTGAGGCTCCCAGAGTGAAAATTGCGAATCCCATGAAATTTCCAAGCCAGAAACTTGAAAGCAGGTGGGTGAGGGCACCGTGAATAAAGCAGAGAAGAAAAGTCTCTGGGAGAGACCGTGTGAATCTAAGTGCGATATAAAAAGGAAAAAGCGCGAAAAGACCTATGAGCGGGGAGCCGAAAAATAGGATTTCATTTGGAATTGCTAGTGCGATAAGTAGTGCTGACAGAATCGTACAAAAAATTTGTAAAAATCGGGACATTGTGTTATTATTCTATTAAGTTGCATTTAAAAAAGCAATTGATTGTACAATTCGGTGGGGGATTCTATGGATCTTGTAAAAGATATTCATAAGTCAGAGTACGGTGAGCTTCCTTCTGTGGTGGTCTGCACTCCGGGGCGCTTTCATTTAATCGGTGAGCATTCATGGTTCTTCAAGGACAAAACTCTTTCCATGGGCATTAATCTGCCCGTGTATGTGGCAGTTTCCTTTCGTGATGACAATGCATTTTCTTTTTATTTCCCGCAGTTAAAAGACCGAAAGAAGATTTCTCAGGCGGCGATGAAATTCCGCAAGGAAGACCGTTGGGCAAATTCAATAAAGGCAATGATTTACGGCTTCACTTCCGGTGGCTTTGAAGTTAAAGGCATGAATTTCACTGTCTATTCCGACATCCTTCCTTCTGGTGGATTCGGAATAACCACTGCTATAAAGGTCGGCGCGGCCTACGCTATCCGTGAGCTTCACGATTTTAAATGCGATGAGAATCAGTTGATTCAGGTTATTTCCAGGGGAAATATCAAATTTTTGGGATCCAACAATTATCTTTCTGCGATTCTTACTGCTGTTCATACCGAAAAGAATTCAATCGTACTTACCGATCATACAACAAAATCCTATGAGATTCTTCCCTTTAATTTCCCGGAAAAAAAGATTGTTCTGGTTGACACAAAGGTACCGAGGGTCAGCATCTGGAACGAAGAGATTTTACGGGAGCCAGAGAGCGCCCTTCTTCTTGGTGAGTTGAAAGACCGTCGCTCATATATCCGGGGTGGCTGGACTTATGAAGAAAATCCCCATGAGGTCAATCTTGTCCTTTCTATGGCTCCGGAATTCATTCATCAAAAACTAAACAGCGTAATTAAAGAGCATCAGTTCGTCCTTGACGCATGGGACGGTCTTGAAAAAGGGGTCTTTGGTAAATTCGCCAGGGCTGTCAACCACAGTCACGAGAATATGCGGGATGAATACGATATTTCCTGCCCGGAGATTGACTGGATTTTAAAGCGGCTTTCCGAAATCAACCCAAACAATGATGATTCGCGCAATCCTTTCAATTGCGGTCGCATAACGGGAAAGGGCTTCGGACGCTGTCTCTATGCCATTCTTGACGAAAAGGATGTTCCTGAATTCAACAACAAACTTTCTGAATTCACCAAAATTTTCGGTTTCAAGGCGTCAAGTTATATTGTTGAGCCTGCTCAGGGAGTGCATTTTGTCTAGTTTCGCCCAGAATCAGCGTAAAAAGATTCTTGTTACGAATGATGACGGCATAGAAGGCGAGGGCTTGAAGGTTCTTGTTTCCATGCTCTCAAAGGTCGCTGATGTGTACATTCTTGCTCCTGACTCAAACCGCTCGGCTGTCTCAAGCAAAATCTCTATGGGAAAAAGGCTTTCTTATCAAAAAATAGGCGAAAATATTTATACTTGTTCAGGAACTCCCGCCGACTGCGTGATTTCCGCCCTTACTTCACCCCTTTTTCCTTTCCGCTTCGATGCTGTTTTTTCGGGAATCAATGCCGGGCCGAACATGGGAACGGATGTCATTTATTCGGGGACTTGCGCCGCGGCCCGTCAGGCGGTTTTTATGGGCCTTCCTGGAATTGCAGTGAGCCTTGAGTCCGAATTCCTGGATTATGCCCGCACTGGCTTTAATTTTGAGCCACTTGCTGAATTCTGCGCCAGGAATCTCGATGAGCTGATTTCTTTGTGCAGTGGAGATGTTTTTGTAAGTCTCAACGCCACTTCCGCCGATAGTTATAAAGAAGCGCTTTTTGCTTCCGGCTGCGTGCGGGATTATGGCGATAAGGTTTCCTTTGACGGCTCTGATTTGGAACAGGAATTTTCGGGGCTGTGTGAAAGCGAAGGCATTTCAGTTTCAGGAAGGCCTGATTCTGATTACAATATCGCACGGAGCGGAAAAATTGCCGTTTCGCTCATCTATGCTGAGCCTGTGCTCAAAGAGATGAATAAAAAACTGGATTTTAAGTTCTGAATTGGCTTTTCGCGGGAGGGCGTATGGCTAATACTATTCTTCATGAGGGCATCAAAAAGTACCAGAGTGCTGATTATAATGGTGCTCTTGCTTTTTTCCTTTCTCTGCCAGAAAGCGATGATATCGACAATATTGAGCTGGCCTATTACATCGGTTTGTGTTATGCGAAACTGGAGCACTATGACGATGCGCTTTTGTATTTGGAACAGGTCGTTACTGGAGGTGCGGAACTTGACCGCGTCTTGCAATGCCGCTATGTGCTTGCGGTGATTTACGCGAACAGCGGGCGCAAAAAACTCGCCGAGTTTGAGCTGAACAAACTTCTGGAGTCTGGATACAAGCCGGCTTCTGTTTATTCTTCCCTTGCCTATGTCGCATGGAAGCAGGATGATGTTGAGAAATCCCTTGAATTTTACAGAAAGGCAATAGAGATTGAGCCTGAAAACAGCACGGCCTTGAACGGTATGGGCTATGTTCTTGCTTGTGAGAACCGTGACTTAACCAAGGCTCTCTCATTCTGCAAGCGAGCTTTGAGCAAACAACCTGATTCTGCGGCTTGCCTTGACTCTGTGGGCTGGGTTTATCTCAAGCTCGGACTTATGGAAGACGCTTTCAAGTATCTCAATCAGGCTCAGGAAAAGCTTCCTCAGAATGAAGAGATTGCTGAGCACCTTCGTATTGCGCATGAACATTAAAAATTAACGGTTAGGAATAAGGAATGATAAATTATAAGAACAAATGTAAAAAGTTTTTTGCCTTTTTTCTCTTTGCGGCAGGTTTTTCTGCTTTTTCCCAACAGAGCGGGGCTTTTAAAAGCGAAGAGGCGAATGCGCGCTCTTCAATTGGTGCAAGAAGTGCGTCTTCAGGTCTTGCGGAACAGGAATTTCGTCGTGGCGTACAGGCCTATTACCGTGGTGCCTTCAATGACGCAATCTTACAATTTGAAAAATCACTTTCATATCTTCCAGAAGAAAATATTATCCTCGATTGGCTTGGAAAGGCTTATTATCGCTCTGGCGTAGAGGGAGCTGCCCTTGAGCACTGGCAGTATGCGGCAAATGAAGGATATGGCGGCCTTTTACTCCAGAACCGGATTGAAATTGTCCGTGACCGTCGTTTGCTTGCTGGCGGTGCCCTTGACAAGCCTGTACGCTATACTGAGTCTGGAAGCTATTCTGGAAAGAACAGTGAGGGCATTTATGTCTTCAATCAGCCTGTTTCAGTATTACCCAACAATGACGGCACGATGTGGGTTCTTTCCTATGCGACGAACGAGCTTTTAAAACTTGATTTAAATGGTCTTGTTATTGAGCGAAACGGCGGATATTTTAACGGATTTGATCGCCCCATGGATGTGATCCGCCTGCATAACGGAAACCTGCTTGTTAGTGAATTCGCCGGTGACAGGGTGAGCATGTTCTCTCCAAAAGGCACTTTTATCAAATCTTTCGGTGAAAAGGGAACAAAGGTCGGAGCTTTGGTCGGTCCCCAATATCTTGCGGAAGATTCAGACGGTAACATTTATGTCTCTGATTTCGGAAATTCTCGAATTGATGTTTTTGATGCCGAGGGAAAGCCTCTCTTTTTCTTTGGTACGAAATCTGACGATTTCGCCGGGTTAAAAGGACCTACTGGAATCGCCGTTTATGAGAATATTGTTTATGTCGCTGATTGCCTTACGGGAGCGGTGCATCGTTTTGATGTCTCTGGAAACTATTTAGGTCTCCTCTGCAAAAACAAGACATTCAAAAAGCCTGAGTCAATGAAACGCTGGGGACGATATCTTGTTGTTTGTGATAAAAATAAAGTCTATTCTGTAGATTCTGACACAGGCGCTCTCTTTGAAAATCTTTCTTCTGGAAACGCACCGTCACGACTTACGAGCGCAGTTCCTGACATCAACGGAAATATTCTGGTCACGGATTTTTCTTCAAATGAAGTTTATGTCATGGCAAAACTTTCGGAGGTTGTCGGTGGTCTTTTCGTGCAGATTGAGCGCGTAATATCGGATTCATTCCCCCATGTCACCATTGAGGTGAAAGTTGAGAACCGTTCCCGCCAGAGTGTGGTCGGTCTCAAAGAAAACAATTTCTTAATTACAGAGAACAAGGCGGCTGTCCAAAACTACAAGCTTGAGGGTGCTGCTTATGCGAATGAAAATGCAGACATCACTCTCTTAATTGACCGTTCTTTATCATCAGGCCGTTACGAAGAGAGTCTTGAGAGCGCTGTAAAGGAAATAGCAGCTTCAATGGAAAATCGTGGTACACTCAGAATCGTAAGTGCAGGAGCTGTTCCTCTTATCGAATATGAAGGCTCTCCCAGCGGTGTAAGTAATTTCAAGGCTAAGAATCTGAAGAATCCTCTTTCATCTACTGTTGCCCTTGATGTTGCTGTTCGTATGTGCGCTAACAATCTTATCAATGCGGCAAAGAAAAGTGCGATTCTTTATATTGGTGACGGACATGTTACCCAGAATGCTTTTGACAAATACGGTCTTTCAGATTTAAACGCATATTTAAACAATAACTCTATTGGATTTGCGAATTTGCTTTTGGCACAAGGAGCGAGTGATAGTGAGCTCAATTTCCTTTGCTCGCATACCGAGGGCGGTGAATATTATGTTTACCGGGATGAGGGGCTTTCTTCAATCGTGGACGATATAATTAACATTCCGTCTGGCATTTATGTTCTTTCTTATGATTCGGCTCTTGCGACTGATTTCGGACAGAAATATCTTCCGGTGGAGGTCGAGTCTTTTATCATGAACAGAAGCGGTCGTGATGAGACCGGCTATTTTGCTCCATTGCAATAAGATGCGATTCATTCACACTGCGGACTGGCATCTTGGAAATCAGATGCATGACATCGACCGAAAAGAAGAATACGAGGCATTTTTCCGTTTTTTAAAGACAAAAATTGTCGAAAAAGAAGCGGAAAGCCTCATCGTGGCGGGAGATGTTTTTGATACGGTAAATCCCAGCCTTGAAGCCCGCCGTCTTTACTACACTTTTCTTGCATCCCTCGTGGAGTCTCCTTGTAAAAATGTGATTATAGTTGGCGGAAATCACGATTCTTCAGCTCTTCTTGACAGTGCGAAAGAGCTTCTTGAAGTCCTTAATATCCGTGTGGTCGGCTCAATCTCAAATCTTAGCTTTTCTGAAATGTGCTTTGAGTTAAAAAATTCTAAAGGCGAGGTTTCAGGAATTTGCATGGCTCTTCCTTTTGTGCGTGAGCTTGAACTTAGAAATCTTCTTGATGAAAAATCAAAAAAAATCGAGGACGCTGATTTATACTCTCTTTCTTATAAAAAACTCTATGATGTCCTTTTTGCAGAAGCGGAAAAACTCAGGGCAGGAAGAAATATTCCCCTTATTGCTACGGGACACTTGTATGCTTCTGACTTGGATGGGCGGCTTTCAGAAAAAAAATCCAGCGAGAAGACAGATGATGGCATGAAAGTTCTTGATGTTCTTGGAACTTTGGGAGCAGTGCCGCCTTCTGTCTTTCCAAAAGTTGATTATGTCGCCCTCGGACATATTCATTATGCTACGATGGTTGCAAAAAATCCTTCAGTCAGATATTCAGGTTCTCCCTTTGTCATGGGCTTTGACGAGGCGAATTTAAGCCACGGTTTTCTCTGCGTAACGATTGACGAAAAAAAATCCCTCTCTGTCGAAAAAATTGAGTCTCCTCATACATTTATTTATCGCCGAATTTCTCTCTCTCTTTCTGAAATAAAAAATGAACTTGAAAGACTAAAAAAAATAGGCGGTGATAAAAAAACTTTCCTTGAACTGTATTACAAAAAGGAAATCGGCGTGAATGCTCAGGAATATCTTGATGAAGAAATTCGCTCACTCCCTGAAAATATTTCTGTTGTTAGCTGGAAAATTGCCGAGAGTGAAAAGTCTTTCTTTTCTTCAGGATTTGAGAATTTTGACGCCAGCGAAATAAAAAATCTCGATGATAAGGCCGTTTTTACCGAACTCATTCTTTCAAAGTCAGGTTTGGAAGCAGAAAGTGAAGAAGGCAAAGCTGCCCTTGAAAAATTTCTGCCCTTGTTTATGAAAATCGCCGGAGAAGCCTAGATGCGGATTTTAAAACTTGAACTTGAAAACCTCAATTCTCTTAAAGGTAAGTGGACCATTGATTTTAGTCATGAGGATTATGCAAAAAATCATGATATTTTTGTGATTTCAGGTCCCACTGGAGCCGGAAAAACTACGATTTTGGACGCGATAACCCTTGCTCTTTACGGAAAAACTCCTCGTCTTCAGGCAATAAACAATGGGGAGGGTGGAAACGAAATAATGACAAGGGGAACAGGTTTTTGCCGCGCAAGTGTCACCTATTCTTGTAAAAAAGGAATTTTCTGCTCTGAATTCCAGCAAAACAGGGCAGGCATGAAGGCAAATGGAAATCTTCAGAGGGCATCTTATAAAATTACGAAAATTGAGAGCGGGAATGCTGATTTAGGGGATTTGTTCGCGCCTTCAAGCTGCGTCATTGATCAGGGAACAGCCTCAAATCTTGAGAAATCAACTCAAAAAATAATTCAGCTTGATTACAAACAATTTTGCCGGTCGATTATGCTGGCACAGGGTGAATTCAGCGCTTTTTTGGAAAGTGATGCTCGTGAAAGAGCGGAAATCCTTGAAAAACTGACAGGAACGGAACGCTATAGAAAAATTGCTCAAAATATTGCGGAAAAATTCAAAGAGATCAAAAAAAATTATAATTTAAAAAAGAGCGAAAAAGAGGAAATCGAAAAACTCATCCTTGATGAAGACAAGCTTCGTCAGGCCGAAGAAAATGCCGTCTTGTTTGAAAAGGAACTTGCAGAAAATGACCAGAAGAGCGTGGAGATTCAAAAAGAGCTTGCTTTTTTTGAGGAACTTGAACGCTTGCAAAAAGAGCTTTCACTGGCACAAAATGAAAAATCCCTGGTCGAAGATGAGATTGCCGCTTTCAAAGAAGAAGAAAAAAGACTGCTTTTGGCTCAATCTGCAAAAAATTGTGAGACGGAATTTTTAATTCTCCAGAATCACCGTAATGCTCAGAAAAACGACGAAAAACAAATGATTCTCCTTGATGAGCAGATGAGCCGTGCCGAGAAAGATTTTTCCGTGGCAAAAGAGCGATCTTCTGCCTTGAAAACAGAATTAATTGTGGAAGAGAATTCCCTTTCTGATTTGCAAGTAGTCTGGAAAAAAACCAGGGAACTTGATGTTCAGATTCAGAATGCCTTTGAAAAGGCGGGAGAAGCTGCCATCCGAAAAGAAAAGAGCCTGTTCCTTCAAAAATCAAGCGAAGAAAAAATCGCCGCCCTTACAGATGAAGTTTCCATTCTTGAAAAAAATGCTTTTTCTCTTTCTGAATATCTTGAGCAGCACAAAAATGACGAAAAACTCTCTGAAATAAAGGCTAAAATTGAGACACTGAAAAATTCTGCTGTCATGGAAGATAAAAAGGCTGGCGAATTTGAAGAGTCCGAAAAATCGCTTTCTAAAAAAAATGCTGACTTAGAAAAAGAAATTGCCCTTGCGGAAGAAGAATTACGGAATTTGGAAGAAGAGATAAGCCGTTTTATTTCCGCTGATGCTCTTTTTATTGCCAGCCTGCTGAAATCCCGGCTTTCTGATGGAGAGCCTTGTCCTGTTTGTGGCTCAACTTATCATTCGCAGCATGATATTGCCGAAATTGACGCTGAAAAAGCCCATGCGATTGGCGAAAAAAGTTCGGCTCTTTCGGCGCGTCGGGAAGAAGTCCTTGACCTGATTCAGAATTTGAAAAATCACTTGGAGTCGGTAAAAAATGATAAAAAAAATGCCGTTGAAAATCTGAAAAATGCAAAAAATGCCATAAATCTTTACCTTGAACAGATAAACGAACTTTTGTTTCCATGGGGGAAAAGGGCGGAACTTTCAAATCTTGAAAATCTCATTTCTGAGCTACAGGAACTTTCCTTGCAATGGACAAAAAAATCAGCGGAATTTTCTTCGCTTGAGAGTGATAAAGCTTCAAAAGAAGCGGAAATTCGCGCCCTTTCAGATTCCCTTGAATCTCAAAAAGAAGAAGCGTCAAGGACCGGTGAAGAATCAAAAATTGCCGATTCCAAGCTTGAAAGCCTTAAAAATGAAAGAAAAGAACTTTTCGGTGAAGAATCTGTTGATGAGGCCGAAAAAACAAAGACTGAACTCATTTCCCGTTTGCGAATGGATTTTGAAAATTCAGAAAAAGCCGAAAGAATAGCTGAATCACAAAAATCGGGTCTGGAGGCAAAAAAAGCCCAGCTTTCTGAAAGAATCGAAAATCGAAAGTCGGTTTTATCCGAATCAGAGAAAGCATTTAAAGAAAAACTTTCTGAAAAGGGCTTTTCTTCTGAGGAAGCTTTTTCTGCTGCCTGCATGACAGAAAATGAATTTGACTTGCTTGTAAAAAAATCAGAAGACTTAAAAAAACGGGGCAGTCAGGTCAGTGTCACGCTTTCAAATGCAGAAAAATCTTATTCTGATTACAAAAAAGGCGCGAAATCTTGCCGGACAAAAGAAGAAGCGCTTGCCGAGGCTGAAAATTGTGCCCTCAAGCGGGAAGAGTTTCAGAAAAATCTCATTGAAGCAAAGTCTCTTTTACAGACGAACCAGCAGAATCTCCTTAGGGCGGAGAAAATTCGCTCTGAATTTGAACTTTTATACGAAGAATTTTCGACTTGGGAGCAGATGGATAAATGGATTGGCAAGGCTGACGGCTCTGATGTGTCGGTTTTTGTTCAGAGCCTTGCTTTTAATTCACTTTTGAATCTTGCGAACAAAAATCTTTTTGGAATTACGAATCGTTACCGTGTGGTGCAAAAATCACCTCTTTCCCTTGAATTTGAAATACAAGACATTTATTTTGACCAGACTCGTTCCATCGCAAATCTTTCTGGAGGGGAAAAATTTTTGGTGAGTCTTTCTTTTGCCTTGGGAATTTCCGAATTTGCCAGCCGCAATGTCCGGGTCGATTCCCTTTTTTTGGATGAAGGATTTGGAACTCTTTCAGGGGAGCTTTTAACGGAAGCTATAAATGCTCTCAAAAATCTTCAGAAAGACGGTAAAATGCTGGGAATCATAACCCATGTTCAGGATGTCATAAACGAAATTGACCAGAGAATCGAAGTAAAGCCGCTTGCCCTTGGTCACAGCGAATTATTTGGAAGCGGAATAGCTTCTCGTTAAATTACCGACGAATTGATTTAAGGGTGTAGCCGGTCTCTTTGATGACGGCACGGACTCTTTCTTCGTCCAGAGGCTCCTCGCTTTCAATCTGCGTGATTCCGGTCTTGTGGCTGGATTTGACGCTCTTGACGGAAAAATTGTTGCGGATTGCCTCGTTTATATGGCTTTCGCACATTGGACACATCATGCCGTCAATTTCAAGGACAGTCGCATGAAGTCCGCTTTTCCCCTCCTTGTGGCATTTTCCGCCCATAGCGCAGGCAGCACAGCCGCTTGAGCATGAGTGTTTTCCTTTCTTTTTGTTCCTTACAAGGCTTAGAATTATAAGCGAAACGATTGCAAGTAAAAGAAGCCCTACGATAATGTTTCCCATAAAAAATCCTTTCCCAAAGGGAGTAAAAAAAGCCGGAGAAAACTTTTGCTTCCTCCGGCCGACTTTATTTTAGCTTATTTACCGACATTAACATTTGTTGTCAAAGTCTTGGCCTCGCTGTACTTCTTGAAGAAGAGCATGTAAACGAGGCAGGCAAGGGCTGCGAGGGCGAAAATAAGGCCGATTACATTGACATTGCCTGTGAAGAGCTTACCCAGCTGGTTAATCAGGAATGCGATTACATAGGCGAAGCCGCACTGGTAGCCGATTGCAAACCAAGTCCACTTCGCGTTGTTCATCTCTCGCTTGATTGCGCCGATTGCGGCAAAACACGGAGCACAGAGCAGGTTGAAGACCAGGAATGAGTAGCCGGTGATTCCGTTGAAAGCCTGACCGATTGCCTGATATGCCGTGAGCTCTCCTGAGCCGTAGAGAATGCCCATGGTTCCTACGATGTTTTCTTTTGCCACCAATCCCGTGACCGAAGCGACCACAGCCTGCCAGTTGCCCCAGCCTAAAGGAGCGAAAATCCAGGCGATGCAGCTTCCGATTTTAGCAAGGATTGAAGAGTCAAGCTGCTCCTCAGAGAGCATTCCGAATCCTTCCTCAGTCCAGCCGAAGAATGAAAGGAACCAGACGACAATCGTTGAAAGCAAGATGATTGTTCCTGCTTTTTTGATGAATGACCAGCCTCGCTCCCACATTGAGCGCAGGACGTTGCCCAAAGTCGGCATGTGGTAGGCAGGAAGCTCCATTACGAAGGGGGCCGGGTTTCCGGCGAACATCTTTGTCTTTTTGAGCATGATTCCCGACATGACGATTGCCGCCATACCGATGAAGTAGGCTGATGTGGCAACCCAAGCCGAGCCCGCGAAGATTGCGCCTGCGACCATGGCGATGAAAGGAACTTTTGCTCCGCAAGGAATGAAAGTCGTCGTCATGATTGTCATACGGCGGTCGCGCTCGTTTTCAATCGTGCGGCTTGCCATGACGCCGGGAATACCGCAGCCGGTTCCCACCAGCATAGGGATGAATGATTTTCCAGAAAGTCCGAACTTGCGGAAGATTCGGTCAAGGACGAAGGCGATTCTGGCCATGTAACCGCAGGCCTCAAGGAAGGCCAAAAGGAGGAAGAGAACCAGCATCTGGGGAACAAAGCCCAAAACCGCGCCAACGCCGGCCACGATTCCGTCAAGGATAAGGCCACTGAGCCATTCCGCGCATCCGGCCTTTTC
>DFEB01000051.1:47940-56609 GCA_002368605.1 Treponema sp. UBA3813
GGGCCTTCTTCGCCGTATTTTTCTGCCATTTTCTTTGCCTCGCTGGCAGCTTCTTCCGTGATTTCGATTGGTTCAGAGGGCTCAAGGGTCTCTTCGTCAATTACGATGTATGATTTTTTCCCGGCCTCAATAGCCTCAAGGATTGCGGGAGTGTCGCCGTATTCTTCGGCCGCTTCCTCATAGGCAGACGAGCCGATTCCGAACAAGTGCCAGCCGTCTCCGAAGAGACCGTCATTTGCCCAGTCCGTGGCGCTTGCTCCGATTCCTACCATTGAAATCCAGTAAACAAGGAACATGATGACCGCGAAAATCGGGAGACCCAGCCAGCGGTTGGTTACGATGCGGTCGATTTTGTCTGAATTTGAGAGCTTGCCCGCATTCGCCTTTTTGTAGCTTGATTTGAGAATGTTTGCGATGTAAATATATCGCTCGTTGGTGATGATGCTTTCCGCGTCATCGTCCAGCTCTTTTTCGGCCGCCTTGATGTCGGTCTCGATGTGCTCAAGAGTTGTCTTTTCGACTTTGAGCATTTCAAGAACCTTATCGTCACGCTCGAAAATCTTGATGGCGTACCATCTCTGCTGCTCGTCCGGCAGTGAGTGGACGACGGCCTCTTCGATGTGAGCTATTGCGTGCTCAACAGGGCCAGAGAATGAGTGCTGGGGCACGGTTTTTGTCTCGCTGGCAGCCTTGATTGCCTCTTCTGCAGCTTCCATGATTCCGTCGCCTTTGAGGGCGGAAATCTCGACGATTTTGCAGCCCAGCTGGCGGCTAAGTTCTGCCGTGTCGATTTTATCCCCGGCTTTTTTTACCAGATCCATCATGTTGAGGGCAACAACTACAGGAATTCCAAGCTCTACAAGCTGAGTAGTAAGATAGAGATTGCGTTCGAGGTTTGTGGCATCAACTATATTGAGGATTGCGTCTGGACGCTCGCCCACGAGGTAATTTCGGGCGACAACTTCTTCCAATGTGTATGGTGAAAGGGAATAAATGCCTGGCAGGTCTGTTACGACCACACCGTCATGCTTCTTTAATTTTCCCTCTTTTTTTTCGACCGTGACTCCGGGCCAGTTTCCTACAAATTGATTTGAGCCGGTGAGCGCGTTGAAAAGCGTGGTTTTTCCGGCATTCGGGTTTCCTGCCAATGCGATTCTTATGTTCATTTTTTTTACTCCTGTCTTCCTATTCGATTTCAATCATTTCCGCATCTGCTTTTCGCAGGGAAAGCTCGTAAGAACGAACAGTGACTTCGATGGGGTCGCCTAAGGGAGCGACTTTCCGAACATAAACTTCAACGCCTTTCGTAACGCCCATGTCCATGATACGGCGTTTGACCGCACCTTCGCCATGAAGCTTTACGACTTTGACTGTCTCGCCGACTTTTGCTTCGCGCAATGTCTTCATTTATAGTACCTCCAAATTATTTGCAAAAAAGAAAATCAGACCATGATTCTGCGGGCCATGTCCTCGTTGATGGCAACGCGGGATTCTTTGACTTTTACGATTACGTTCCCGGCAAGAGAATTTACGATGGTGACGCTTCCTCCCACCGTAAAGCCGAGATTTTCAAGGTGACGCTTAACTTCGTCGCTTCCGCCGATTTTTTTGATGATTTGCTCTTCTCCAGCATTCGCGAAAACCAAAGGTAACAACTGTTTCTCCTGTGATATTGTCTGAAAAAAAATTAGATAAAAATAATATATATTAGACTGGGATAACTTTCAATACCTTTTTTTAACATAGGATTGAGAAGGCTTCCTTTTGGTTGAGAAGACTAAAATGTGATTGATTGTTCTAGCTAGAGTTTAATTTAACAAACTTCCTGCGTCCATTCTGTAGATTTTATCCGCATATTGCTCGGCGCTTGCTTCATGGGTCACGAGCAAAACTGATTTTCCGTTCTTTGCAGTTTTTTGTAAAAGCTCTAGCACGGCTTTTGTGTTCTCGTCGTCCAAATCGTCTGTCGGCTCGTCGGCAAAAATAATTTCTGGGTCAAGGATAAGGGCGCGGGCAATGGCCATGCGCCGCATTTCGCCGCCAGAAAGCTCAGTCATTTTTGCGTCGGCAAGGTCAGCGATTCCCACAAGGGAAAGAAGTTCTTTTGCCCGACTTTCAAGCAAGCTCGTTTCTCCGTAGATTGCGGCCGGAGCAAGGACATTTTCAAGGACAGTGAGGGCAAAAAGCCCGGTCTGACCCTGGGGAATCACGCCGATTTTTTCGTTTCGGAGCCGGGAAAGCTCTTCGTCATTCAGCGAGTACAAGTCTTTTCCGTCAAGAAAGACTTTCCCGGAGCTTGGCTTTAAAAGTCCCGCCAGCATGTAAAGCAGTGTGCTTTTTCCGCTACCGCTCCGCCCTGTGATTTCAGTGACTTTCCCTTCTTCAAGTGAAAAATCCAGAGGCTTCACCGCCTCAAAGTGGGAGGCATTTTTTGTCGGACGATAATATTTTTTGCTGATGCTTTCTGCTTTTAGTATCATATCAATTCCTCATTCCAAATTCCTAGTTTCCTTCTCTCAAAATGACTCCCGTGTCCACTTTCGAGATTTTACAGGCCGCGTAGCTTGCCGAAAGGCAGCCGAAAAGAAGTGAGAGCGCAAGGCTCAAAAGAAGCAGGGCCAATATAATCGGAAATTTCGGAAGCAAAAAGGGAAGTCCGATGGCGTTTTTTATCAGCGTGTGGAAGGGCAGGATAAAAAACAGGGCAAGGACACCTCCTGAAAGAGAGCCTGCCGCATTCACCAGAAAGGCTTCTGCCATCACCAGCCGGGAAAGTTTTTTCTGGCTTGCTCCCATGACACGGAGCACGGCGAATTCCTTTTTGCGCTCGTTGATGATAAGGCTTGAGACAACGACAAGAATGAAAAGACAGAGAATCCAGACCACCAGCATCAGGAATCCTGTGACTTTTGAAAAGCCTGAGAGACTGTCGGAAATGCCTGAGGTCATGGATTTTGTCCTGACAGCCTGAGTTTTGCGCACTTTCCGCTGAATCTGACTTACGATGCTGTCTATGTCGTAGCCATCGGCGACTTTCACCATAATCGTGGAAATCATATTTCTGGCGGAAGATTTGTCGTTTACAAAGCCGTAGCCTAGTTCTTCTGCCGCAGCCATTAGTGACTGAACCGTGTTTACATTGGCGAAAATAGCATTGTCTAAGCCCGTTCCTGTTTCTTCCAGCTGGGCTGCAATGTTCCAGAGCTTATCGAAGAAGCGGAGCTTTCGGCTTTCAGTGAGAGTCACCTTGCTTCCAATTAAAATGTCGCCGTCGCCGAGTTTTCCGCTGAATGACTGGCGCACCCAAGGCTGAATCGTAAAATCACTTTCTGGATCGAAGCCGATAACCTGCAAGGAGACCGAACAGCAGCCTGCGTTCATGGAGCACATGTAGATTTGTGGCGAAACCCGCTCTACGCCCTCAATAGCGGCGACTTTTTCCAGATTTTTATTGCTCATGTAAAAATAAGTGCGGTTTCCCTGATTCAAGATTGTGTCCGCGCTCACCTTTGTGCGGGCTTCGTATGGAACGACGATGATATCCGCGCCAAGCCTGAGTTCCAGAGATTTAAGTCCGTTTTTAAGGCTGGTGAGAATAAGGGCTCCTCCGAAGAGTGAAAAAGAAAGAATCAGTGCGAATACGAAGAGGGTGGCTGAGCGTCCTTTTTTTCCGAGAAGATTGATTATTGGAAGCGAAGAAAATTTCATTTTGACTCCGAAGAAGGGGTTTTAGGGCTTTGCCCTAGGAGAAGGGGTAGCGACCTACGAAGTGGGCGCGAGGGGAAGACTTTCCCCTACTGCTTCTTTTTTTGAAGAACAAGAATATCCACAACTGAAAGGGCGCAGATTAAAATCGAGAGAACGATGACGCTGGGGCGCATTACCGTGTGGCATCTCATGTCCTTCATCATGCAGAGATTTACGATTATGCCGGGAACAAGGGCAGTCACTAGCGCAAGAGGCAGGAATGAAATCGAAATGCCCAGTTTTGTCTTTGCTTCGAGGAAAAAACGAGCCGCTGATAAAATCACAAAAACAGCGGACAGAGCCGTTACCACCCGCTCTGCCCAGTGACAGACCATCCAGCTTCCGTCGCTCTTCGCAGGGCAGGCATGAAAGGCGAAATGTGAACCCAAGCACAAAACAAGTGACAAAACAAGAAAAGCGATGTCAGCAAAAGATATTTTTTTCATAAAAACTCCTTGATTTTGAAAGAAATCATAATATCCTAGTTGATTGGTAGGTTAATGTCAAGATTCCTTTTTTTCATTTTTGATTTCCCTGGCGTATTTTCCGTGCTCCAAAACGATTGTACGCTCTGCAAAGGCGGCCACTTCCGGCGCATGGGTGACGACGATAATTGTGCGTCCTTCGGCATGGAGTTTTTTGAAAATGTCGATGACCATGTTTTCGTTGGCTTCGTCAAGATTTCCCGTTGGCTCATCGGCAAGAATCAGCTGGGGATGATTTATGAGCGCGCGGGCGATGCAAACCCGCTGCTGCTCACCGCCTGAAAGCTGGCTTGGAAGGTGTTTTGCCCGCGCGGCCAGTCCCACCCGCTCCAGGGCTTCCATGGCTTCCTTTTCGTCTGGCATGGAGTGGTAATACTGGGCGACCATGACATTTTCCAGGGCTGTGAGGTAGTTTACCAAGTGGAACTGCTGGAAAATCAGGCCGATTTTGTCCCGCCGGATTTGGGTCAGGCTTTTACTAGATTCCTGGGCTATGTCCTTGCCGTCCAAAATCACCTGCCCCATGGAAGGCTTATCCATGCAGCCGATTATGTTCATCATCGTGGATTTCCCGGAGCCGCTTGGGCCCATAATCGCCACCCATTCGCCCTCGTTGACGGAAAGGCTCACATGATTCAAAGCCTTAACCGTCCCGCCAGAATATATTTTAGAAATATCCTTCAATTCAAGTAACGCCATATTATTCTCCTTTTAAAACTAATGCCGGGTCTACCTCTGTCGCGCTCCGCACCGGGAGCAGGCAGGCAAGTCCTGTCACCAGAACGCTCACCAAAATCGTGACCGGAACCAAAAGCGGCAGGAAGGAAATGCTTCTCGCAAAGACATTAACGCTCACCGCCTGGGCGAAGGCAAATCCTAAAATCACTCCCAGAATGCCGCCCAAGGCTCCCAGAAACAAGCCCTCGCCCAAGAACTCGCCGACTATGCTCTGGTTTGAAGCCCCCAGCGATTTTTTAAGGCCGATTTCCTGCCGTCTCTCCGCCACCACCGCCATCATGGTTGTTGCGACACATACCATGGTCAAAATCAAGACGACCAGAGTGACGATGTAGACCAGAGACTGGAGTTTTTTCAGAACCGTGCCCTCTGATTTTGCAAGCCGTTTCACAGGCTTAGGATTCACGCCCTCCACATTGAGGGAAAGAGTTCCCGCAAGATTTTCAAGCTCTTTTCCGCTCAATGAAACGGAACATTCCGCCACATCAAGAAGTCCTGAAGTTTTCATCAGCGATTCAAGCTTTTCCAGATTCATGTAAAGGCATTCTTCTTCGCTGCCGCCGGTCTGCACGATGCCGGAAACCGTAAATGTCTGGCTGAATGCCTTGCCATTGGAGTCAAGGCCATTCAAGGTGACTTTTGAGCCTGTGCTTAAAGCCACAGCACTTGCCACCGTCTGCCCCAAAAGAACTTCATCCTCTTTTTGGGGGTAGGAGCCTGAGACCAGCCAGTAAGGCGAAGTCTTTTGCACCTGCTCGAAATCTGTTCCCGCCGCCATAAATGGAAGGTTGTTGATTTTTACGGTCTCATAGCGGAAAGGAGTAAGCCCCACCAGTTTGCCGCCGGGAATGATAGAGCGGGCATGATTCACGCTTTCTTTTTTTAAAGGATTCGTGTCCGGCGAAACCAAAAGCAGGTTGGCTCCGTAAGAGCGGAATTCCTGAGCCATCTGCCGGGGAACATCATAATAAATCGTCACAAGTCCGCTCAAAATAGTAGAGCCGATTGCCACAGCCAGCAAAGCCACCAGCATCCGAGACCTCCGTCTCATAAGGGAACTTGTTATCATCTTGAAATACATTCTCTGTCTGGTCATTAATGTCCTCCGTGCAGGACTTCCGCAGGTTTAAGTGAAAGCAAAAGCCTTATTGATGGAAGGGATCCTGACAGTGTGACGACGAAAATCAAAATCGCCACGAGAGGAATCACCGTCACTTTTATCGCGATTGCCGAGTCAAAGACTGACTGGCCGATGATTTGAGCGAAAGCCAGACCTGCAAAATATCCCATAACGCCGCCGACTACAGCCGTAATCAGAATCTCCGTGAGAATGAGGGCAGAAATCGGGCCGTCATAAGCGCCTATTGCCTTTAAAAGACCGATTTCCTTGCTCCTCTCCATGACGCTTGCCGTCACGAGGTTTGAGATTCCCAGAGCCGAGCCAATCAGGCTTAAAATCGTAATCAGAAGCATGAGAAGCTGGGTCTTGTTCAAAATAGCCCCCTCGCTTTCCGCCACCTGCCTTACCGCCTTTGCCACGGAATTTGAAATCACTTCCTGAATCTGATAGCAGATTGAGCTGACATAAGCCGTGCAGTACCAGGTGTCCCAGTCCATCTGGTTTAAGGCACTTGGATCCTGAGCCGCCTTTCTTGCCAGATCATTGTCGGGTGTTGTTAGGGCGCTGACCTCAATCGAAGAAATAAGGCCGCTTTTGTCAAAGAGTTTTTGCGCGTCAGAAAGATTGACATAAGCGTATTCGTCTTCGTCCCCGCCGGCGTCAAAAATACCTGCCACAGTAAAAGATTTTTCTTTTGTAGTTTTTGTAGAAAGAGAAATCGTGTCTCCAAGGTTCAGTCCGTGTTTTTTTGCCAGCTCCGAGCCGACCATGACTTTGGGATTTTCACCATCTTCTTTCTCGCCGTCAGAAAGCCATTGGCCTTTGACAGTCCACCACTTTTTCATGGCGACCATGCCTGTGTCCAGCTCTTCGCCTGTAGGAAGGGCAAGGTGATGATTGAACCAGGTTCCCGTCACTTTGATTTCACTTCCGCCTTTAAGTTCTGCCTTTCCTTCAAGATAAGGTGAAAAATCAACTATATTAAAGGCCCAGAAAATCGTCTTGAGTTTTCCAAGCTCATCTTCACGGAGGAAAGATTCGTTTTCGATTCCGTACATATCGCTCATAATGCTTGCGCTCTGGGGCAGGACTCGGATATTGGCTCCGTAAGTCTTCAATTCCTGATTCACCTTGTCGCCCACATCGAACATGACATTGAGCATCGCCGTTGCAAGGGATGAACCCAGAGCAATCGTAAAGGCAATCATCAGCATTTTTTTCCATTGCCGCACCAGCGCGCGAATTACCATACGCAGAAACATAAAATTGCTCCTAGTTTTTAAATCTGCCTGCCTCTTTCTGCAAATCATCGGTCAGGATTATGATTCCTCCGTTTTCGATTCTTGAAAAAAGCGGGACAGGATTGCAGCCGCCCTTTAAACCGATTGTGCTCTTATTCATGACGACATCGCATCGGTTGCAGACGACTTCATCCTTTCGCTCATAATAGCCTACATCACCGCAGACATCGCAGGCATCAAATCCTACGCCGAAACTCGTTCCTTTTTTCTGCACGATGATGAAGCGGATTCCCTTGCCCGCCTCATTCGTCCAGGTGAAGCGGTGCAGGTGACCGTCAGAAACCTGCTCCAGAGGAATGAAAATCTCATTTCCTTCGATTTGAAATTCCTCAGAAGGGGAAAGTTCTACGATTTTGTTGGCAAGGCCTTTGATTACCGTCATATCAAGCCAGACAAGAAGACATAAAAATAGAGTAAAAGCTGCCAAGCGGCGGTTATTCCGCGCATAAGCCTTTAATTTTCTGTGCTCAGCGGGATTTGTGTATTCGCCGTGAATTTTCCTGTGATAGACGAAAAAAGCTACGGCAAGAAGAATAATCACGAGAATCGCAAGAAAGAAAATAATGTTCTCGGCTGTAATCAGCTGCGGCAGGGATTTTCGTAGTCCAGAGGGGATTTTAATCTTTCTTCTGTAATAGGAGTTGATGATTCCTACAATAGTGACAAAGGAAATAAAGCCGCTTATAAGATAAAGTGCGGAGAAAACAAGGAAATTTACCTTTTCTGACGAACGGACAAGAATTTTGTAGACCGCCCGTGCACTCAAAGCACAGATAAGCCAGCCTGAAAGATAGCCCGTGCATTTTGCAAGGTACATCGTAGAAAAATAAGTGTCGTACATTCCCAAAAAATGAAAGGGAAGGGAAAAAACAAGGGGAATGCTGTAAAATAGATGGCAGGCGACAAAAAAAAGGCCTGTGCAAGCTGTGGCTGTTTTTGCCCTTGGAAGGCGAAGCCAGCTCAGCAGAGTGAAGCCGAGTCCTAAGATAAGAGAGGCGACTAAAAGCCTGATATTGTTAATCTGATTGTAGCGGATAAGACGCTTTTCGCGTAAAAAAGAGACGGCGAGGACGAGAATCGCCAGAATTGCAAGTGCTTTCCAAAATCGTTTTTTTAATTTTTCTGAATCAAAGCGCACCGTTGACGCGCACACAAGACCAAGCAGCACAAAGGGAATAAAAAGAGTTTGTACCACTTCAAACAAATTTTTAGCCATAGAGCTTCCAGTAGAAAAAGTTAAATGGGAATGTCTAATAAGTCAAATGTCGAGTTTTGAAA
>DFEB01000048.1 GCA_002368605.1 Treponema sp. UBA3813
AGATTCTTCCACGCCGCATCACAGGCACATGTGCAAAACACCAGCGCGAGCTCACTGTAGCTATCAAACGCGCACGCAACATCTGCTTGTTGCCATTCGTTACAGAGTAAATCTAAAATCTTAAGCCTCACGATCCAACTCCTGGTGACGCGGGGCGCAAATAATACAAGAGGAGCTTGTTAAAATGAAAGTTATTCTTTATACAGATGTAAAACACCTTGGTGAAATGGGTGATGTTAAAAATGTTGCAAACGGATACGCTCGCAATTTCCTTTTCCCACACATGTATGCAGTTCCATACAATGATCAGACTGTAGCTTACTTCGAGTCTCGCAAAGAAGAAATCGAAGCACGCAAAGAACAGAAGCGAAAGGATGCTGCAAGCCTCAAAGACAAACTTGAAGCATTGGCAATCGAACTCAAAGTTCCTGCTGCTGCAAACGGCAAACTCTTTGGATCAGTTACATCACTCACAGTTTCTGAATTCTTGGCTAAGAACGGATTTGAAGTTGAACGCAAACGAATCGAAATTCCTGGCGTTACAATCAAATCTGTTGGCAACTATCACTGTACAATCCACCTTTATGAAGCTCAGACTGCAGAAGTTAAAATTGCTGTAATCGCACAGGAAGATTCTTCCGCAAAAAAAGAAGCTCCTAAAAAGGCTGAAAAAGCAGCAAAAGAAGAGTCTGCTCCTGCAGAAGAAGCTTCTGCTGAAGAGAAGTCAGAGTAACTTAAATAGAAATTACCTCATGTAATTTCTGCTTTGAAAATAAAAAGGGCTGTCTTTTTAGGCAGTCCTTTTTTGTCATACGAAGGGAGAAAATCATGGATTCTGTTTTGAAAGATACGATACCGCCTCACAATGATGAGGCAGAACGCGCAACTCTGGGTGCAATGCTCCTGAATTGGGGAGCGGTCAGTTCTATTGCAACGCTTTTGCGGGCCGAGCATTTTTATTCTCAGCAGAATCAAGTTATTTTCCGCGCAATGATGCGGCTCTTCTCAAAAGGAGAAACTTGCGACACTCTGGCGCTTGTGGAAGAGCTTTCAAAAAGCGGTCAGCTTGACGCTTCGGGAGGAGCGGCCTATATCGCTTCCCTTACGGATGTTGTTCCGACGGCAGCAAATATCGAATATTATGCAAAAATTGTCTTTGAGCGCGCAACACGCCGAAGTCTTATCGATGTTTCCCAGCAAATAAAAGCCTCAGCTTTCGATGAAACAAGGGATTCAAAACTCATCCTTGAGGAAGCTGAAAAAAAGATTTTTGACCTTGCCGACAACGAGCAGACAACAGTCGTTCATTCCATGGGCGATATCGTTCCGCTCACCGTGGACATGATTGAAAAAAACTACAAGAGCAAGAACACTTTTACGGGCATTCCGTCAGGTTTCTCAAAACTCGACACAATGACCAGCGGCTTCCAAAAGGCAGAGCTTATCATTATTGGTGCCCGCCCTTCAATGGGAAAAACCGCCCTCGCCCTCAACATGATGGAGCATATCGCCGTCACAAAAAAGATTCCCTGCGGCTTTTTCTCTTTGGAAATGTCCCATGTGCAGATTGGGCAGCGTCTCCTGTCTCAGAATGCCAGAATCGCCGGCACAAAACTGCGAACAGGTATGCTAAAACTCGACGATTTCCAGAAAATCAATGACGCTGCTGGCCGTTGCTATGATGCGCCTCTTTACATCGTGGACACTCCGAACATGCAGCTTATTGACTTGCGTGCCATGGCTCGGCGCATGAGAACAAATCAAAAAGTTGAGATTATCTTCATCGACTATATCGGTTTAATTGCCACAGAAAACAGCGCAGCTCCTGTCTACGAACAGGTAAGTGAGATTTCTAAATCTCTAAAATCCCTCGCACGAGAGCTGAACATTCCTATTGTAGCCCTTTGTCAGGTAAGCCGAGACGCAGAGGGCAATGAGCCTTCACTAAATCAACTCCGTGGCTCAGGCTCAATCGAACAAGATGCGGATGTAGTTATGTTCATTCATAGGGAAAGAAAAAAGCAGGAAGAAGGTGAGGCAGAGCCAGTACAGGACGCAAAAATCATCGTGGCAAAACAGCGAAACGGTCCGATTGGCGATGTTCCGCTCCTCTTCCTCAGTTCAATCACGCGCTTTGAAAACAGAGCAAATGAAGAATAAGTTTTTCAAATAAACAAAAAAAAAGCCCTTCGCCTTGAAAAGTAACTCAAAACGAAGGGCTTTTGCTTTTTATTCAGCTTGCATTATTTTGCGCTATTGTAAAGATTTGAAGCTGAATTAACTGTCTTTTGAATGATATTCTGACCATTAGAGCTTGAAGCCGGAGAAATGCTAGAAAGGTCTTTCGGGTTCAAGATGATTGGAGTATCATTTGAGTCGTTTACGAGGATGCCTTTAGAGGTAATGGTAATTGGTGTAGCAGCGTTTACTGTTACAGTAGAACGGAGAAGATTCTCTACATTACCATTGTATTTACCAATATAGTGATTTGAACCTTCCTTAATTACACAGTAATAGCTTCCGTCTTTTTCGATAAGAACAGATGTCTCTGCAAGAATCTCTTTACTCTCAGCAGCAATTTCAAGATTCTTTTTGTCAATTTGAACGAGACGAACTGCACCGTTACCGAAGTTTGTTCCAGCGATTGCAATAAAGTTCTCACCGTCTTCGTAAGCAGTTCTTCCTCGAATAACCGTTACTGGAGACTCTTTGATAACAGTTCCATCCTGAGTGTTCATCTTAACAAGTCCAGAAGCAACGCCTGCATCATCAATATTCTTTAAACCGTACATGACATTTTCATCTTGATTCTTTGATGACTCAGCGATAAGTTCCTGCTGATCTTTTGCAATTGAAGTACGCTCCTCCTGAGCCTCATTGCGTTTCTGGTCAGCGGCATTCTGAGCATTGTCGGCAGAGGTCTGAGCCTGAGAAGCGCTTTCTGCCTGTGCCTCAGTTTTTTGGGCCTGAGAATCAGCTTCTTTCTGTGCCGAAGCAGCTTCTTTTTGAGCAGAATCAGCTTCTTTCTGAGCTGATGTTGCTTCATTCTGTGCCGAAGCAGCATCCTTCTTTGCTTGATCAGCTTCTTTCTGAGCGTCAGCGGCATTTTTCTGAGCCTCGGCATCATTTGGATTCTGCTTTGCATTTTTCTTCGCATCGTCAGCGGCTTTTTGAGCAGCGGCAGCATCAGCCTTTGCCTTTTCTGCATCAGCCTTTGCCTTTTCCGCATCAGCCTTTGCCTTTTCTGCGGCAGCTTTTGCTTCTGCAGCTTTTTTGTCAGCTTCAGCCTGCTTTTTCTGTTCCTCAGCGAGTTTAGCCTTTTCTGCGTCAGCCTTTGCCTGAGCGTCATCGGCTTTTTCCTGTGCATTGTCAGCCTCGCGTTCCTTGATGTCTACCATATCTTTGCGGGCATCAATTCCCTTGTCTTCTTCACCCTGCATTGATTTAACGACTTCTTTATCTGAAATGAGGGATGTATCGACAGTGCTCAAGCCTCCATTCAAGTCGTAGAGAGGAATGATAATCTGAGTTTTGCCAGGCCAATCCTGATAATTTGTTGACAGACCAACTATAGAAGATGAGAGATTGTTGATAACAACATCTTTGTATTTTGGTTTGAAATAATCGAGATTACCACGATAAACGGCATTGTATACAGTTACGAATGTTGCGATTGTATCAGCATCTTTGTTTGAATAGCCGTATGCCGCAGACAGATAGGCTGAAATAATGCGTCGCAAGTTAGTGATATGATCAACGGTGGCGTCTTTTCCAATGATTATGATGTCGGCGTCCATCTTTTCTTTTACGCTAGGATCGACGGCATGAATCACCTGATATCGGTTTGACGAACCGAAAGTTCCAGCTTTTTGGGTATTTCCTTTTACAGATTCTCCAAGTCCGGAACCAATCTGACGAATCTGCTCAATTGTATTGATTACAGAATGTGGGCCAGAATAATTTCGGAAGACAATCGTATCAGCAGCCCCTGCGCTCTGCAACTCGTTTCGATTGACTTCAAGTGCATTCACTCCTGCTGTTACAAAAAAAAGTGCAAGGCAAGAAAATACATTTTTTAAGACTTTTTTAGCGTTCATTAAATCCTCCTTTAAAGAACAGAAAAAGTATATCACATATTTAAGGCAAATGCCACAAATTGATTAGGGTATATGAAAATTATTTTTTCTCAAGATCAATCATTTTTGTAAGGACATCTCTGGCATAATCACGCACGGACTTATCATACTGAGGATAAAAAAGATGAGAGATAATATTCTTTCCCTGCCTGTTAAGGGCAGGCCGCCCCATGTAGCGGCAAATCTCATAAGTCGCATCGCAAACGGCTTTCAAGAGCAAAGTTTCCGACGGCTGAATTTTCCCCATGACAAGATTTTCCAAAGACTGAAGCATCTGACCGTTTTCATCATAGGCACAAATACCAGCAAAAGAGACAATAGAAAGCAACTGACTCGAATCCATTTGGCTTGACAATAAGCTGGCAAAATAAAGGGAAAATTCCCTTGTTCCTGTTTTTGCCATGAGATATAGAAGATTTTGCGTATAGACGGCATTTTCAGCAAAAAAATTATTGTATGTCCGACTTTGGAAAGCAGCCTGAGTTGAATAAGATTTAATGTAATTATCCGCTTCTGTTTTTAAAAGAGAAAGATATTCTTCTTCATGCAGACCATAATCACCTTTTTTGAAAGCATCGGAAATTTCACTCATTTTTTGCAAAGAAAGCTCACGGATACCGTACTCATCCGCAATGGGATTCGGAGCTTTTGCTTTTATATATGAAATTTGTGCCGGCTTTGATTTTGCTGTTTTTTTTGATTTTGTAGTTTGATTCATCAGATAGGCTTTCATAGTCCAGTCTTTCATGCATAGGACTATGTAATTTTTATTTGTATAGAACATGGAATTCCATTTTGAGGTCTGGGGAAGTTTTGCAACATAAAGAATCGTACCTTCCTCATTGAATTCACAGGCAGAATAAGAGCCGCTTATAAAAAAACCTGATGGAGTAGAGCGGGCTAATTTAAAATCAGCAGGAGCAATCTGACCAACTTGAAAGCGATTTAAAATTTCTCCAGAATCAGTTTTTACGATAACAGCCTCAGTTCTGGAAGAATTCTGAAAGAAAAAAGCGGAATTTAATGTCTCAGGCGAATAACAGATTGAGAAAGCTCCCACTGTGTTTCCTGAACCATTCACCCATTTTGAGTCTGCAACTCCATTCTCTCCGACAGTCACAAGCCCAAGTGAGCCGTTTTTGAGAGAGACCAAGACACCTTTCTCGCATGTTTTCAGGGCTGAAACTATGCCTGAAAAAGTAATGTCTTCAAGTCTCACGCCAAAAGGAGAATATCGGTTGGCAACAGAACAATTGTTTTTCGGATTCTTCAAAACTAAAAGCAAACTCCCATCATCAAGAATTTCAATGGGAAATGCGGCAAGCTCCGGTGTATCTGCCTTCCATTTTCGGTTTCCGTCAATGCCATAACAAGCTATGCCCTTTTTTCCGCGGACATAGACCCGGCCGTCCCGCCCCACAAGAGGAAAATCCGTGATTTTAAAAGGACAATTCACTGTCCAGAGAGTAAGGCCGGAGGGATTAACAAGACTCAAATGGGAAGAATCAGTGACAACATAGAGAAAATCACCGAAAGCTGAGATATAGGGACTTGGCCGTCCTTTTATGCTTCTCTGCCAGATTACATTTCCCGCACTGGTACAGGCAGAAAGAAGGCGGCCGTCACTCAAAAGGGCAACTCCGTAGGAAGTCTCAATACACGGAGAAACTGCCACTCCGCCGATGACAGCCTGCCAAGATGGTTCCTGAGTGGTCAAATCTGCCGTGCGCAAAGCCTTCTGCGAGAAAATGAGGAACGAGGAATTAGAAATCAGGAATGTAAGGATAAATGCCTTTATGATATTTTTTTTTGATTTTGGGAGGAAGATGCCTATCCATTTCCATTTTTCATTTTCCATTTTCACTTATTCCTTTTTACTCGGTGTACTCGAAATTCGCCAGGGATTCAATGTGAGCGGTATGAGGGTAAAAATCCAGGAGATAGAGCTTTGAGAGCCTGTATCCTGCTTTTACGAGGAAATGAGCGTCACGGGCGTGGGTGCTGGGATTGCAGCTGACGGAGCGGATTTGGGGGATTTTTGACCGGCAGAGCCACTGACAGACAGCCTTTTCCATGCCAGAGCGTGGAGGGTCAATCACCACGGCTTCAAAAGGACCGTTGTTGGCAATGTAATTTTCCGCGCTGAATTTAATCCAGTTCTCGCCGGAAAGCCCGAAACTCTCGTGATTCCTGCCCCGGAGATTTTCCTCGGCAAAGACGATTGCGTCCCGGTTATGCTCCACCATGCAAACCTTGTCGAATAAATCCGCAAGGAAGACAGAGAAAGTGCCACAGCCAGAGTACATGTCCAGAAGATTTCGGCCTCCCATGTTGACCGTGATTTCTGAAATCGTTTTTTCAAGGACAGAAAGATTGGACTGAAAAAAGCCCTGCACGTCAAAGGCTATGCTTTTTCCCAGCAAGTTGACTTGGCAGCGGTTATTCTGATTCAGGGTAGTTCCCGCAAAGTGGCGGTTGGACTGCAAGCGGAGCTTTTCTTTTCGCTTTGAGGAAGCTCCCTGCACTTTGATTTCTTTTTGAGCCTTTTCCCGCTCCTGGGCAACGATGACCTTACTTACAGAAGGATTTTGCGAGAAAATGCCCTCCGTTATGACCCGCTCGTCTCCGAAAAGGTGAACGCGGCCCCGTGGCCGGGCAGCTTGAGCCGTATTTTTTAGATAGCCGTTGATTTCTTTCGTGGCGATGGGGCAGCTTTCAAGACTGATGATTTCATTGCTCATTTTTTTGTTAAAGCCGCCGTCGGTGAGCTGGATTCGGGAACGGTAATTTTTGTCTTCGGATGAAAGAACTTCGATTGGCGGACATTGGATTCCCTCACGCTCAAAAGAGTCTTTTAAAATCGCTTTCCTTAACTCAATCTGGTATTCAGAATCAATATGCTGCAAGTTACAGCCGCCGCAAGAGCCGTAAAGAGGGCAGAAGGGCTGGACACGGTGGGGAGATGGCTTAAGGATTTTAGTGATTTTCGCAAGGTCATAGTCCCGGAAAGATTTTGTGATTTCGATTTCAAGCTCTTCATCTGGAAGGGCGTAGGGAATAAAAACATTCTTTCCGTTTACGCGGGCAAGACAATCCCCACCAGCAACCATTTTTTCTGTGCGTACGATTTGAGACATTTCAATAATATAATCAAAAAAAGGACTTTCTACAACATTCACAAAAGTCATCTTTCAATTAATTCAACCTTGTGCTACAATAGGCAAATATGATTAATGAAGTTTCAGATTACGAAGTTTTAGATATGCCCAAAGCGGGCGACAGGGTTGTTGTCGGCATGAGCGGCGGCGTGGATTCAACTTTGACAGCCCTCATGCTGAAGGAAAAGGGCTGCACGGTCATCGGTGTCACTATGTCCTTGTGGGACGGTCATTTACCCGAAATCAAAAGCGAAAAGAAGATGCGGGAAGCCTGCTATGGACCTGGCGAAGAAGAGAATATCGAAGAATGTCAGAAATTCTGCGCCGAGCACGGAATCGAATATCATGTGATTGAAGTTCAGGAAACTTACAAAGAAAAAGTCCTTGAATATTTCAAGGCAGAATACCGGGCGGGCAGGACCCCAAACCCCTGTATCCAGTGCAACCGCCACATCAAATTCGGCGCCCTTTTGGACGGAATCGAAAATCTGGGCATTGACTACGATTATTTCTGCACAGGCCACTACGCTAAAATCGTCCGGCCAAAAAAAGGTCTTTTCGGAAGCGAAGAGCGCCCCTGCATGATTGCCACCGCCGCCGACATCACCAAAGACCAGACATATTTTATTCACCGCATTCCAAGCCGGGTTTTGGAAAAGGTGCGATTTCCCCTTGCCACGATGAAAAAGAGTGAGGTTTTCGAGCTGGCAAAAAAAGCAAATCTTGAGGCCGCAAACCGTGAAGAAAGTCAGGATTTTATCGGGGAAGAATATTTTGACATCCTCTTTTCTGACAAGCCTTCCGTTCCCGGTGACATCATAGACCTTGACGGGCATGTCCTTGGCCGCCACAAGGGAATCGAGCATTATACGATTGGTCAGAGGCGGGGACTGGGAGTTGCCGTAAGCTATCCGGTCTATGTTCAGGCAATCGACGCGAAAAACAATGTGGTGGTTCTCGCCCCCAACGATGCCTTAAATTCCAGCGCCCTCATCGCAGACGATTTTGTCTGGCCGGCAGACCTTGAGCCACCAGAAGGCGAGGAATTTGAAGCCGATGTAAAAATAAGGCTTGCAAGCCGCCCCGTAAAAGCAAAAATCAGCCGCTACACTCCGGGCGAGGACGACACTTTCTCCTACAAAGGCCAGCCCTGGCTCGTGACATTCGCCGAGCAGCAGAGGGCAGTAGCCCCCGGTCAGAGCGCAGTCCTCTACAAAGACAATGTGATTCTGGGTGGAGGGATTATTGCGAAAGCGATAAAATAATTTTCTAACTTCTACCTTTCTTTTTCCCAAGCCTGACGCCAACTCCCAGCTGGGTGAGGGTGTTTTTGATGGCGTATTCAAGCTCGGTTCGCTGGGGATTCATGGGAAGCACGAAATGGCGGCACTGGTTCCAGGTTTTCGTGTAAAGCTCGCCGGCCGCGCTCTTGGTGGAGACTTCCTTTTTCCAGTCGGTGAGGGAAGAGATAAAATCGTAGACCAAGTAAGTGAGCCTTTTTCCAAGTCGGGATTCAGGCTCTGTCTTAACGAGGGAATCAAGCTCCTTTAAGTGAAGCATGTATTTTTTTTCGTATGAGCGATCCGCGTACATGAGGGCACAGGCAGATGGCTGAAGATACATGAAAATATCCGCGTCCATTGCCGCGCTCACGATTTCGAAAGAATGCCCTGAATTAATGATTTTAAGCAATTCCTCAGTGAGGCGGGAAGGCGAGACAGGCGAGAGCAGGTGGGCGCTCTTACGGATTTTTGATTTGAGGGAGTGGGGAAGCTTACAACCAGTGGTGGCGCTGTATTTTACCGCGCGGAGCATACGAACAGGGTCTTCCACAAAGATTCTGTCCAGCGGAATGACCGGGTGAATCACTTTCTTTTTTATGTCCTCGACTCCGTTCACATAGTCTATGACATGTTCTTTGATGGGGTCGTAGTAAAGGGCGTTGAGGGTAAAATCCCGCCGCTGGACATCCTCGTCCATAGTTCCGAAGGAATTTCCCACAGAACCGTCACATATTGAGCGGAAAGTTGAGACCTCAAATATTTTCTGACCGAAAAAGACATGAACCAGACGGAAGCGTTTTCCGATAATCCGTGAATTTCGGAAGAGTTTCTTGATTTTTGAAGGGGTAGCCTCAGTTACGATGTCAAAATCCTTGGGCTTTTTGCCTACAATAAGGTCACGAACAGCCCCGCCAACTATATAGGCATCAAATCCACATTCACGCAAATGCCTGATAATGTAAAGTGCGTCGGGGTCAACCTGACTTACCGGAATCTTATGTTCTTCTTTTGTATAGATAACAGCCTTTTTAACTGGCTTACCCCTGCTGTCTGAAGAATAACGAACTAACACAATGCAGACACTATAATATTTTCTCGCGTCTTGTTCAACTTTAAAAATAAGAATAGACTGTAGGCATTAGGAGCTAAAAATGAAAAAGATTATCAGCGGTAAAGTCCGCGAAGTTTATGATTTGGAAGACGGCCGCATGGTCATCGTCACCACAGACCGCATCTCTGCTTTCGATGTGATTCTTCCGACCATGATTACCGACAAGGGCAAGGTCTTGAACGCCCTCTCAAATTTCTGGTTCGATTTGACTAAGGACATCACCAAGAACCACATGATTTCTTCAAATCTGAAGGATATGCCATCTGAATTCCAGAAGCCTGAGTATGAGGGACGCACGATTCTTGTCAAAAAGCTCAAGATGATTCCTTACGAGGTCATCGTCCGCGGCTACATGTTCGGAAGTATGTACGAGGCCTACAAAAAGGGCGAGCCTTTCCTCGGTCACTCATTCACGAAAAAATACGAGCAGGCCGAAAAACTCGATGAGCCAATCGTTACTCCTTCGACAAAAGCCGCAGAGGGCCACGACATCAATGTCACCATCGACTATATGAAGGAAGACCTTGACAAGCTTTATCCTGGAAAGGATTTGGGAAGCAAAATCGAGAAGACAGCCCTTGCAATCTACAAGAAATGCTACGAGCACGCCGCAAAGAACGGAATCATCATCGCTGACACGAAATTCGAGTTCGGCCTTGACGAGAACGGCGACCTTGTTTTGGGCGACGAAGTCCTCACTCCGGATTCAAGCCGCTTCTGGAACGCAGCCGAATACAAAGTAGGAACAAGCCCTGCAAGCTACGACAAGCAGTTTATCCGCGACTGGCTCAAAGAGCACAACCTTGCCGGCGACCCCAACATCAAGGAAGTTCCGGCTGATGTGGTCAAAAAGACCAGCGAACTTTACCACGAGTGCGTGCGTAAAATCACCGGAAAAGATTTGTAAAATATCAGAAAAATCCATTTTTTCTTACAAAATTTGAATAAACCGATGTGGTAAGATATTCTCGTCAGAAAATTTTCAAAAAGTTTCTGCAAGGAGTATCAATGAACTTCATCGGTTTATTGCTTTTGGCAGCCCTTGCTGCTTTAGCATACGCGGCTTTTAACTTCTTTAAAGTTAAAAAGCTGGAAGAAGGAACGGAACAGATGGCAAAAATCGCCTCTGCAATCCGTGTCGGAGCCAACACATTCATCGAGTATGAATACAAAGTGTTGGTCTGGGTCGTTCTTATCGTTGCCGTAATCGTCTGGCTCGCTTTGGACTGGTATGTTGCCGTAGCCCTTTTGCTCGGCTCTTGTATGTCTGCCTCTGCAGGCTTTATCGGCATGAAAATCGCAACTTACGCGAATGTCCGCGTAACCAACGAGGCCCGCAAGACAGAGAACATCGGTCAGACCTTAAAAGTCGCTTTCCGTGGCGGTTCTGTAATGGGCTTGTGCGTAGGCGGTTTCGCCCTTTTGGGTCTCGGAATCGTTTTCTGCGTATTCGGGCTGGGCTTAGGCTGGCTGGACTCTCTTGAAACGGCTAAATGCTGGCTCACAAAAATCGAAATCATTAAATTCCCCAACATTCTTTCTGGTTATGCTTTGGGCTGCTCAATGGTCGCAATGTTCAACCGTGTAGGCGGCGGAATCTACACAAAGGCCGCTGATATGGGTGCTGACCTGGTCGGAAAAACAGAGGCTCACATTCCTGAGGATGATCCCCGTAACCCTGCCACAATCGCTGACAATGTTGGCGACAATGTAGGTGATGTCGCAGGTCTCGGCTCAGATCTTCTTGAAAGCTATGTTGCTTCAATCGTTGCGGCAATTGCCCTGGCATACAACCTCATCGTAAAGGTAGGCGTTCCTTCTGACTCACTCAACGCCCTTTACACATTCCCGCTTGCTTTCGCTGCTTGTGGTCTTTTGGCCTGTATCATCGGCGTTGCTTCGCTTTTGGTCAAAAATCTTTCAAAATCAAAGAAAGTTCACCAGCAGCTGAACGCGGCCACATGGATTGGTGCCGGAATCACACTGGTTGCCGGGGTCGTTCTTTCATACTTCCTTTTCAACAACAAGGGACTTGATTTTGCCGCTCTCGGCTTTAAGGCCGGCTGGGCTTCTCCATTCATTGGCGGGGCAGTGGGTGTCGTAGCAGGTATCTTAATCGGTATCGTCGCTGAATATTACACATCTTCTGACTACAATCCCACAAAACGCCTTGCAGAGGCAAGCCGCGAGGGTTCAGCCCTTACAATCACTTCAGGTCTTGCCCTGGGTATGAACTCTTGTATGCTTCCATGTATCATCCTAGGGCTTGGAATCATCCTTGCTTACTATCTTGCAGGTCTTTACGGTGTTGCGATGAGCGCAATGGGTATGCTCTCATTCGTCTCGCTCACTGTTTCTGTAGACACTTACGGCCCGATTTCGGACAATGCCGGCGGTATTGCCGAGATGTCTAAACTCCCTGAAGGCGTCCGCGAAATCACCGACACCCTTGATGCTGTGGGAAACACAACCGCCGCCATCGGAAAGGGCTTTGCAATCGGTTCAGGCGGTCTTGCAGCCCTCTCACTCATGCTCTCATACATGTATTCAATTCCAGGCGAAAAGCTCACCGGCGGAGTTCCGCAGCTCAACATCATGGAGCCGATGACTCTGGCAGGTGCAATCGTAGGCGGCGCAATCCCATTCTTGTTCTCAGGCATGTTGATTGACGCTGTCGCAAACGCAGCACGAAAAATGGTTGAGGAAGTTCGCCGTCAGTTCAAGGAAAATCCTGGCATTTTGGCAGGGACCAGCGATCCTGACTACAAAACCTGTATCGGAATCTCAACAAAAGGCTCAATCGGCCAGATGAAGGTTCCGGCTCTCATGGCAGTAGTAATTCCTGTTGTGTGCGGTCTCTTGTTCGGAGCAAACTTCGTCGGCGGTATTTTGATTGGCTCTACAATCTGTGCGATTATGATTGCTTTGTTCACTGGAAACTCCGGCGGAGCCTGGGACAACGGCAAGAAGTACATCGAGCAGGGCGGCCTTGAAGGAATCAAAAAAGGCGGCGAGGGCTATGACGCAGTTCATGATGCGGCAGTAGTCGGCGACACTGTAGGTGACCCGCTCAAAGACACTGTAGGCCCCTGTATGGACATCTTCATCAAGATTATGTCTACAGTCTCACTTGTAGCAGTTTCAGTTTTCGCCCACTACAACTTGTGGGCAGTCCTCTTTAACTAAGTCATAATTTTTAATGCATAATTCACAATTGCCAGCTTTTCTGCACAAGGCAGTGTGGATTATGCATTTTTTCTGCGAATCAAAAACACGAATTTTTTAGACTTTTTGGAATTCTTAATAAAAATTAAGGAAAAAAAATCAGCAAAAAACATATAAAAGACTTTATTTATAAGAAAAACAGAAGTATCCTATAGGAAATAAAATTATAAAAAGTCAGAGGTGTCTATGAATAAAAAATCATTCGCGCCGCAAATGTTTTCTACGCTGTTTTTCTCCATCGTCCTCTTTGTGTCTTTGTTTCTTTCATGCAACATGGATGTCGGCTTAGGCGAGGAAGTCGATCTTGAAGCCCCTGTAATATCCGTACGCTCACTCGTTTCATCCACGACAGAACTGGACTCAACAGAATTGACGGGTGCAATTTTTGTTAAAAAGAACATCACCATCAAAGGAACGGCCACGGACAACAAAAAAGTTGAATCCGTTCAAATCTGGACTAAATACTCAAACGAGACCTCATACTCACACCTTACGAATGCCTCTCTGTCTGGAACAGAGTGGAAAGCCGATATCAGTTTTCCAAAAGAAGGCGCTGTTTTCGTCCGCTTTTTGGCGGTAGATGGAAGCGACAACTCTTCTCCAAAATCTTCCCGCGTAATCACGCTTTTCGTCGATGAGACAGCCCCTGTCGCCTCGGCATGGTACATTGACCGCGAAATCAACGGCATTCAGTACAATCTTCGCGACCTTGAAACCCTCAAAGAGCTAGACCTCAATGCCACCGAAAACAAGGATGCCGCGCAAAACGAGCAGTTCAAGATTTCTGCCACGGTCACAGAAGCAATGGGCATACAGTTCGTAAAAATGAAGATTCTCGACGAAGAGGGTAATCTGATTCTTACAAAAGAAAAAACCGATGACTCAAGTTTATATGCGCCTGTATTTGAGGTAAAAAAGTCAGAGCTCATTGCAGGAAAATCTGCGCTTTCAAGCGGGGCTTACACAAGCGACGGAAAGGCCGCATCTCACTTCCTCCATGTCATTTATGACTCAGCAGATGTCACAAATCCAACAAACGAAGTTGAAAATGCAGAAATTGACGGCGGATACTTTATCTGGCTTCCTGAAAACGACATTCCAAGAATAAGCATTTCAGATTTATCGGCAAATGATAATAATGACGGCACAATCAACCTGCATGTAAAAGACTCCCTCAGTATCACGATTTTCGATGACGATGCCCTGGCCAGCGCAAAATGTACCCTGAGCGGCACAGGCTATACGACTACAACAAAAAACTGGACAGCTACAAACAACGAGCGGGAGACGGTAATGGCACTCTCAATGCCTGAAACTCCGACAACGCTCACCCTTAAAGTTGAGGCAGCTGCGGCCACATGTAACACCCAAAATTCCTCAAGCAAAAATGTTACAAAAACCTATACCGTAAATGTCACAGACGATTCAACTCCGCTACTGCTTATCTCAGAGCCATCTAACAATACTACGCCGGCAGTTTCTATGTCTTTGGACAACTCTAGTGCCACTGTCACGGTAAAAGGCCAGTCTTATGACACGGCAGGCTGTAACTATCTGCTGTTCGTATGGGTTCCAGATTCTCTCCAAAGCTCAAGCAAACTCACCACGGCAAGCAACTATCTCAACAGCCTTACATCGTATCCGGCGGCAAATTCTTCTCCGACAACAATTTCAAGCGGGGATTATGCAGGTCTTAAAGTGTGGAGCGTTACTCTCAAATCGGAAACCATTGAAAGTGGATTTAAAAAACAAGATTTCGACTTCACTTTTGACTTAATGAGTGATTTCACCTGCAACGGCACTAACGAAAAAGCAAATAGCAAATACTTCCTGGCCCGCCTTGTGCGAACAGATGGCAAATACTCTGACAACGAGTACACTCTCACCGCTGATGATTTGCTTCCGACTATCGTGGGCATTACTCCAAGTCAGGACATGCAGATTCAAGAAGTAGGCTCTGACCTAGTCCTTGAATTCTACGGAAAAAAAGACTCTGGTCTTGCAATGGATTCAAGCAAATACAAAATCGAACTTGTCGGCTACAAAGACGAGGTTGAAGACAGCAAGCCTGTCCCATATACCGAAGGCGGGAAAGCCAAAAATTATGAGCTTTCTGGAGAATACAAGACAGGCATTGCCGATTCATCTATGAAAACATATCAGGCAACAATCTCTAAAGACTTCCTCGTCGCATGTAATAATGAAGGCGTCAAGCCGAAATTCCAATTCTATGCCACGGACTTATTCGGCAACGAGGGAACTGCTCAATACACGGTCGTGCTCTCAAGCCTTCCACAGCTCAAGTCACTCTCTTCAACCTCATCAACAATCCGAAAGCTGGGGGATGAAATCATCATTTATGCTTCTTTCAGTGACACGGTAAGCGTGGCGAACGGCAGCAAGGCTTACATCAAGCTTGCGGGAATCAGCGGAAGCGCGACAAACAGAGACAAGGCTTTCTACAAAGAAGGCTCTGGCTCAACAACATTACAGTTCAGCTACACTGTACAGGAAGGAGACTCTTCTTCTTGTCTCTATATCAACAACTCCACAGGAACGCCTATCGTAGTAAACGGTGACACGACTCTTTCAAATGGCGCTCATTTGGATACGCTTGACTCAACAGTATACCCTCATACGGAAACTATCAAACCAAGTAACAAGACAATCCAAATTGACGGAACTCCGCCAAGCGTATCAAGTATTACATTTACAAGCACGGCAGATTCTACAAAGAACAAAGACACAAATGGTGTAACATGGCTCAATGAAGGAAAAACGCTCACGGCAACGATTAAAATGAGCGAAGCCGTACAGATTCAAGGAAGCCCGAAATTTATAATCAAAGTCGGCTCAACTGAAATGTACCTTCCTTTTGCAAGCAAAAACGACAGCGAAAAGACCATTACATTCCAAAAGAAAATCTCATCAGAGGACGCTGATCCAGAAGGAGAAATCACCTACATTCCGTCAAAGTGTATTAAAAACGGTACTAGCGGAGAAAATAACAGTGCCGAAATCGTAGACAGTTTTGGAAATGTCCTCACCCTAAATGCAAGCACGGTATCGAAAAAAGCAAACTTTGGAATCGATACGACGCCGCCAGTAAGTCCAACAGTTACGATTAAAGACGCAAGCTCAGGCTCGACTGTTTCTTCCACAAAATACAACAAGCCGGTTCTTGTAATCGTGAGCGATGCAAATGAAAAGTCTACGGAATTCTCAAAAGATGCAGGAAGTTCTTGGGATGAATACAAAAACGACGGAAGTACAAACGGAATCAATACTGCCGGCGCATACACCATTACGGCACGCCGAACCGATTGGGCGGGAAATATCTCTGACTACGCAGATCCGATTTCGCTTGACATCAATACAAATTTCCCAAGCTTCACCGTAGAGTGCCAGAGCGCGGACGGCAACTACAAGGCTGGAAAGACGCTCACTTTTAAAGTGCAGTTCGCAAACAAGGTTAAAGTCACTGGCGAAGGCGCCTACATTCAGATGAGTAAATTCTATGATACAGACACCGTAGGAACTGGTGCAAACGACGGTAAAGCTCTTCTTACAGGAACTGGAAGTTCAAAATCAACAATAACACTCAACACAGAAATTGACTCAGCGACATTCGTTTACGAAGTTCAAGACCCTGATGAGTTCACTCTCAAAATCGAACAGGACGGAGTAAAACTCAATGGCTTTGAGGACAGCTACGGAATCGCATGGGACGAAAGCTCGAAACTTGCTGCCTCATATCCACGAAGCGCAATCCATTGTGACGGAGTAGCTCCAAAAGTCGTGAGCATGACACCAAGCGGAACGAAAACTAGTGCAAGCGATGGACTTTCTGTTTACGCGCAGGGCAATGTAATTAAACTCGTATTCAGTGAGGAAATCCAGAAGGCAAGCGGAAATTTAATATTGCGGCAGGTTAAACTCTGGCCACTTCCACCGGTTTTGAGCGCAACGGACTTCAATACAATCTGCAATGAGCTTGACTCTGACGGAAAAGAATACCTTGCAATGCGAGACTCTGACGGAAGCTACCTTGAGGACGCACAGCCAGATATCGGTTTGACAAATGCTATGGTTCCTGTCCTTGATTTATATCACGGAAGAGGGCAGTATGTCGGACCCTACAAAAAATCAATGCAAGGAATAAAACTGGGTACGAGCAACACCTATGTTCCAGATACGGAAACTAAATTCGTGCTTGACTTTGACATCGATATTTGGGAAACAGATAAAGAGCATTATTTCGGAAAAACATATACGACATACACTCAATCTGATTTCAACAAAAACACAGCCTTCCAGAACGGCAGGCTTAAAATAACAGAGCCAAACAGTTCTTCAAACGGCTCTCTGCGTACTGCACAAGGAATCCGCGATGTGCTTGAGAAGGCTGGTTACCATGAGCGAGTTCTTGATGTCACATCTGCAAGCGTTGTTTTAGGCTCTGACAACAAGACTGTCACAATTACATTCCCCCAAGGTCTCTGCGACACTAGTGCTGATTTACCTTACGGCCGTGAATGGGAACTTGTCATCGAAAAAGGCGCCTTCATGGATGCAACAGGAAACGAATTCGGTGCAGAAGCAAACGGTACGATAGCAAAAGCAGATGCAGTTCAGGCGTCAGACGGAAGCAAAAAACAGCTTACTGTCGGAACAAGCGTTTCAAGTGAGTATGGCACTTATTCAGGCGCGTGGGGAAGGGCAAGAGCTTTAATCACTGACGGCTCAAATCCTCTAGTCCTTATTCAGGACGGAACTAAAGACTCATTCTACTCAGACAAGGTCGCCTCTCCTGTCGTCCGCGTTGACCGCTACAGCTACGGATTTGGAATTTATCAGAGTGATTCCAGCGGAAACAAAGCTAGCATTATCGCCGATAAGGAAAGCACAATAAACGGAACGAAAATCGCAAACGGCGTGACTTACGCCGATGCCGTGAAGCCGACGGGCTATGTGCGCACCCGTATCGACTGTGAGACAAAAAATTCCCTTGTGTCATACACAAAGGCAACGGCTTCATATTCAACAAGCTCAACTCGCACGGAAACATATAATCCTAACGGCAACAATTATCCTCTTGTAGAACTTTATGAGCCCACAAATCCCTCATCACTGACAAGTTTCTCTGGGTATACCACTGAGACCGTTTCTGATAAGAGCAATGTGAGCCTGATTTTCGCGGGCGGAAATGGAAAATACAATGAAGCCTGCAAGCAGTTTATTGTCGCAACAGCTACTCGGACTGGATTTACATCTTCTAATACAGGAGCTGAGGGAATCTGGCAGACAGTCGTGTGCTATAACCCTCCAAAGAAAAGCGGAATTAACGGAGAAGGAGTCGCTTCGAATCGTGAAGGTTACAGGAATTACTATATCCGAGGAACAACAGGCTTTGGCGGTGAGCCTTATATCTCACCCTTCCCACTTCGCGGAGGATTGCTTGGAACGCCTTATGTGCGCGCGACTTACCGTGAGAATAACGGAACTACAACCACAACACCATATTATTGGGTAAGCTATGAAGTGCTTGTCGAGTCTTCATTCCTAGGAAGAGGAAGTCCTGGAACAGGATGGACATGGAACAGCAATGGATGTGATCAGGGCAAGATGGAACCTGGTGCTCTTTCTGTTATTACAGGAATGTATCTGTACTAAGGCGAAGAGGAGAACAGAATTATGAAAAAAGTATGTATTATCAAAAAAATCACGAATCTCGCTCTTTTTGCCTTGATTGGACTTATCGCTTCTTGTGGCGAAAACTCAGGCTTGGGTGAGGCCGTTGACCTTACGGCTCCTATCGTTACGCTCACTTCTCACAACGACAATGACAGCGTTGCTTCGACTTTCACGCTCAAGGGAACGGTCTGGGACAATGAAGCTGTCAGAAGCCTTGCTATAGACTTTGAAGACGCTGATATTCACTACTCAATAACCCCCGGCAATTCATGGCAGAAAAAATCAAAAGAGACGGGTGGCGTATGGACCGCCATGGACGACTCAAAGGCAAAATGCATCAAATCAGGGGATACTTGGTCATGGTCGATTTATATTGATACCACAAGTGACAAAAAGGATGGCTTTACAGACACAACATATACGATGAGCGCAGTCGCGGTTGACTCAAGTGGCAACTCTGGAAAAAACTCAAAGGTTGATTGTTCTCTCATCGTTGATGAAAATGATCCAAATGTCACGATTAATAAGCCTGATATTTTTACGGACTATGCCAATATCTCTTCAAAAAGCACAAATTACAAACTTCAAGACGGTAACAGCCTCGCACGGCTTATGAACGGCGATGTCACATTCTCTATTCAGCAGGGAGGTGCAATTTCCTTCAAGGAACTCCGGGTTGAATTTGATAACGGCACGACCGAATGGGAAAAACATACGGCAGACGACCTGACAGCTTACACTGACACAGAAAGCATTGCGAATGCCATAACAGGCGATGCGCTACCACCGACAGTCTATTACACAAAAACTCTTAAAGTAAACGAAAACGGAATCACGGACCTGAGAGCCGTTGACCTCACTGTAAAAGCAAGCGAATGGGCATCGAGTGAAAAGGGTAAAACTAACGGTCTCGACACAGGAATGCACATTATCCGAATTGTTACCACGAGCCTTAGCCCATCAAACGCATGGCAGCGGAAAGTTGTCGGCTACTTTGTCTGGTGGCCGGAAGCTGACACGCCTTGGGTAACGGTTTATCAGGGTGATGACAGCGATAAAGGAAATGATGCCAGCGAAGTCTATCCAGGCTCGAACATATCTGGAAGCGCACAGGACGATGACGGAATCAAAAGCCTCACTTACACGCTCAAAAAGAAAACGACCGAAAACAATGAGGATACATGGAAGGCCGAAAAAGAAAATATAAGCCTATCTCTGTCTGAAGTCGGCGGAAAATATTCAGCATGGTCTCTTGTGGCCCCGACTCTCAACGGAAATTACTGCCTTTCTGTCACTGTCACGGATATTTACGGCACATCATCTACAACGACAAAATACTTCAAGACACTCGACATCAAGCCGCCTACAATTGAATTTGATCCTTCTTCGGCACAGAACGCTTCTTCTGCGCTCACATCAAATCATAAAATCACATTCTCAGGTCTGGTTGCCGATGACGGAGACATCGATTCGCTCAAAGTTGTCTATTTGAATCCAAATCTTTCAAATGACGCAACGAATAAAATCAAGTACATGAGCGGAACCGACACAGACTGGGACGACATCACTAGCGGAAACAAAGACGACTCAGGCAATATCGTCTATGACCTCACCACAAGCTTAAAATCTAAGGGAAACAGCAGCGGCAAGAGCTACTCATTCTCAAAGACATTCGATGTTTTCGAAGATCTTGGAATTGACGGAGAAACAAAAACGCTCACTGCTCAGGATTTTGTTTTCAGAGTCGTGGACAAAGGCGGCACAAAGACTGTCAAAATGATTTCCCTTACAGGCGACAGCACAGCCCCAAGCCTAACATTTGACAAAATCGTTTTGGAGAACGGCGGAACAAGCCTTACCTACGATTTAACAAATGAAATTCCAAACCTTCCTGTCATTAAGTCGGGAGCAAAAGCCACATTGTCAGGAACATGGGGCGACAACTCATTTGACACATGGAAAGATACAAGCAAAATCGGAAAAATTTCTGTCACCTGGAACGGAAGTGATAAGGTCACCGTCACGCCGAATGCAAACCGAAGCTGGAGTGCAAGTGTAAGCGATGTTCCAAGCGACTCTGGAACAATCAAAATCAGCCTCTCTGATTTCGGCGGAAACACAAAAGCCGTTACAAAATCCGTGTTCATCGAGTCCAACACAACGAAACTTGAGCGAATCGGCTCTGATTCAGACGACGGCTCATATAAAAAAGACTCTGAAATTCTCATAACTCTTGAATTCACCAAGAACACGACATGGATCGGAAGCGAGCCAAGCCTTACCCTCAACAATGGCGGTGTAGCAAGCTTTGATAGCGGAAAAGACACTGCAAAACATATCTTCAAATATACGGTTAAGGGAAATGAGAGCGAAAGCACTGAGCAGCTGTTTGTCAAAACAATCAATCAGGCGGGAACGACATGGACAGAAGCTTCAGGAGCAACATTCACTGTTGAAATACCTGAAGATACAAAAACTCTCAAAACAAGAAATATCAAAGTTGATACAAAAGCTCCGACCATCAGCTCTATCACAGCGATTACTCCTGCAGGCGCATACAAGGCCAATAGCGACATCATAATAATGATGGAATTCAGCGAAGATGTAAGCGTAGTGACTTCAAGCGGAGTGCTTAAAGACAAGCTCAAGATTAACTTCAAAGATTCTCTTAATACGACCGATGCAAGCGCAAGCGGCTCAAAATTCGTCATCTTCACTTACACAGTAGGTGAGAACGACAATTCTTCAAAACTCGAATATTACAGCATTGAACATGATGACGTCACTATCACCGATGAGGCAGGAAATGAACTTACATCTTGGAAGCCAGAGTCTACCTTCAACAAGGCAATTGTAATCGACACAAAGAAACCTAATCCTCCGACAGTCAATCCCGCATGGGGAAGCGCGCAAGTCGTCATAAGCGAAAGCGGAAGTTCATTTACAATTTCAAGTGATGAGTCAGACACAACAATTGAATATACTCTTGACGGTTCTAACTACCAAAATTACAAGACTGGTGAGACAATCAAACTCACTAACAACGGAAAGTACACTGTCAGCGCACGGCAAACCGACAAGGCGGGAAACATTTCAGATGAAAGTACGGCGATTACCGTAACCGTGGACAAGGGAGAACTTTTCACAAGTTTGAGCGCAACAACATACTCAGGAACATATTCAAAGCAAAAAGGCGGAGAAGTCACCGGTATAATCAATTTCAGAAAGAGCGTAAAAATAACAAAAGGCGCAAAAGTCACCCTCAATGTAAAGAGAGGCACTCAAAGCACACTTGAAGTTCCGATTACAGAATGTGTGTCAGGCGATGGAGAAGCAAGCACATTCCATTTCACATATACAATTGAAGATGGCGACTCAATAGAAAACAATGGAATGCTCGATGTAACAGAATGGAGTTTTGAGGAAATAACATTAGACTCTAGTACTGTCAGCATGAAATATGAGGATAAGGTCTCTAGCGGAAGCGGAAAGGCATTCACCGACAACCGAGAGATTTATATTCTCACAGGAAAGCCGACTGTCCAAAGCGTAAACTTGACGGGAGAGGGAAGTGCGGCAATCCTTAAGATTACTTTCGACCGGGAAATCACAAAGCTAAGCGGAAACATCACCTTTACGCAGGACACAAGCTCTTACCGTGTTCCGGCTGTGCTTACGGCAAGTGAATACAACAGCATTCCAACTGCGGCACAAAGCTCATACTCAAAGGGAATGAACGGTGCGACACTGGGAAGTGACAGCACTCTCACGAACGACACGAGTACAAAATATGTGCTTGATTATACCAAAGATATCGATGATTCTACTTTAGTCGGATATTTTACAGCCGCGAACTTGCATATAGTCTCTATTCCTATTGTTGCAAGTGCCGTAGAGGCAAATGAAAATGTCCTTACGGTCACGCTTGGCTCGACTTATACGCTTCCTACAAAGGGTGCGACATATACGCTTTCAATTCCAGCCAATGCGGTTACAGACGAGGCTCAAAATAATAATGAAGAATACACAACAGACGGAACGAGCTCAAAACCTCATTTGGTGGCAGAAGGCGTTGAATCTCCTGAAATCCGAATAAACAAGGAAAGTCAGAAAATCACTATCTCAAATGCCAGCACGCCGACGACAACGGCAAGCGTAAACACTCCGGCAACTGCCAATATGAAAATAAGCTGCCGTACTCCAGGAGCAACTATTTACTACGCAAAAACAACGGACGCTAATGCAAAAAGCGCGACTTCAACAGTAAACACTACGATTACAGTCTCACAAACGGCAAAACCGAAAGTTTCCTCTCTGCCAACTTACTCTTCAAGCACGGCTGTAACCTTAACAGGCACTCTTGGAACAGCAGTTACCAGCTATGACACGGCGACAGGTATGAAATATGCGATTGCAGCCTATGCTAAAAAAGATTCTTACGAATCTGACAAATCTTATGAATACGCGACTAGAACCGTCCTCAAATTGAAAATCAGTGTCTACGGTAACGGAAGTGACTGTGCCTATGGCGTTGCTTCCGACGTGACAGAAAACGGCACAACTCTGACTTACGACAAGCTTAGAATCTGGATTCAGGGCGGAGACGCGACTTCAGGCGGAAACAGCCTTGACCCATTCCCACTTTCATGGGGCGAAAGCACGAATTTCAAACTTATGGAAGGAAGCCACACAGGAAACAGTATGCAAGGTTACTATTATTGGGTTACATGGGATTTGAACGCCACTGCCTACCATGGCTTTGTCCTGGGAAATGTGCATGACTTCGGCACAAGCGGAATAGGTCCTTCCATCTACTACGCCACTGACTGTGGATGGACAAAGTTCAAGAGTTCATATCCGCTCTATCCAGGCGAAACCCTTGAGATGATTACATCAGATTACGGCGGTAACAAATTCCAATTTAACTATAAACTCAAGTGTACTGTTAACTAAAATCTCATCTAAAAGAGAGTTTTCCCCTAAAGGCATTGCGCTTTTAGGGGATTTTTTTTGGAGTTTTTAGAGTTTATGAAGGAGGCTGTGACAAAAAAATGCAAAAAAAAGTATATAAATTCTTAAAAAATATTTAGTTATTTATGAAAACCATTTAAAATAAGACTAAATTAATCTGAAAAAAGTTTGAGGATTCTATGAATAAAAGTATGGGGCAAGTCGCTCGTAATTTCAGTATAATTTTGTTTTTTTCCGTTTTTTGCTTTTTTTCATGCAATATGGATGTCGGCTTAGGCGAGGAAGTCGATATCGTTGCTCCTAAAGTATCCATAGTTTCCATGAGTTCTGAAAATGAAAGCACATATTCTTTTGCAGGAGGAGTCTTCTGCCACCGCGAAGTAGCTTTCACAGGAACAGCAAGCGACAACAAAAAAGTCACGAGCGTACATGTCCAGATTAAATGGGCAGATGAAACATCCTTCAAAGAGTTTAAGACGGCGAGTCTTTCTGGTGAGAACTGGTCGTTAGGCTTTACATTCGAAAAAGAGGGTACGGCATTTCTAAAGTTCATAGCAGAAGATGCTCAGGGAAATCAAGGGGCGCGCTCTTCAAAAACAATAATCCTCTTTGTTGATGAGAAAGCACCAATTGGTAATGCGTGGTACATTGACCGGAAAATCAACGGAATACAGTACAACCTTCATTCTCTCGAAGAACTGAAATCCATTGACCTCAACAAATCTGAGAACATAGACGCCGCTCAGAATGTAGCATTTGCAATCAGTGCAAACTTCAATGATACAATGGGTATCGATGACAAGAATCCGCCGAAAATCTCGATTTATGATGAGGATGGAATCCAAGTCTGTGAGATTTCAAAAACCAATGACAGCACCGTATATGCGCCTGTTTATGAGATTACCGAAGCAATCCTTAAAAGTGGAAAAGACGGTCTTAAAACGGGAAAGCATTATCTTCAGGTTCGCTACACTGCGAGCGATATCGTCACGACTCCGGCGGCAAACAAAATCTCTTATGATGAAACTAATAGCGATGACACATGGTTCATTTGGTATCCAGAGGCAGACAAACCCCGATATGAGCTTTCTACGGAAATCTCAGAAAACGCAATCACTGCTTATGTAAATGATGTCATCAGTATCACGATTTTTGACGATGATGAGTTGGATTCAGCAAGCTATTCATTCGCTTATAAAGACCAAGACGGAAATTCAAAGACAAGTTCTGACATTGCAAGTATCAGTAGCGGAGAACGCGAAAAAACCCTCATTGTAAAAATGCCCTCAACTCCGCAAACAGCAAGCCTTACAATACAAGGCAAGGGCAAAAAAGGCGAAACTGACGGCGGAGAAGCAATTAACGAAACAATTACAGTTAATGTCATTGACGAGTCAAGTCCTATGCTTCTTATCACATCGCCAAAGAACAATTCAGTACCAGCAGTCTCAATGACAGGCTCAACAAATGCAAAAGTCACAATCGAAGGTCAGGCACTCGATGCTTCCGGCTGTGACTATCTTGAATTCGTCTGGGTTCCAGATTCAATCGCCCAAACAGCAACAGAAAAATCAGCAATAGCAAAAGATTTCCTCTCAAGCCTGAACACTGTCGAAAAGCACAATAAGTACAGAACGGCAGGTAGCCTCAAAAAGACGGAAATAAACGAGGTGGGAGTTCTTTGGTCAGTTCCTCTCACAAAAACAGGAAGCACTGCAGGTTTCATAACGCAGACATTCAGTTTTGAAGTTGACTTGTTCACCGACTTCATGAGCGAAAACAAACAGGCAAGTGATAAATATTTTGTTGCCCGCCTGACCAGGGGAGCAAACACCGGAGTCTTTTCTGAATACAGGCTCGCTGGAGACACATCAAATCCAACCATTACGCCAATTTCTCCAAGCGGAGATATGGCAATCATTTCGGCAAGCGAAGCCCTTGTTCTTGAATTCAAAGGTACAAAAACAAGCGGAATCGGAATGGATTCAAGCGCCTATGAAATTCGCCGCGTAGACTCAAACGCAAATGACGGAATGTTTGGCACATACGACTCATCACTTGGTTATGCAAGAGTAACGGGAAGCTATGATGAGGCAACAGAAACATTTAAGTCCCAAGCTATTTCCACGGATACGCTTCAGGCTTGGAAAGAAAAGGGCGTAAAACCAAAATTCCAGTTCTTTGCAAAGGATTTGTTCGGTAACGAAGGAAAAGACCAGTTTACGGTCGTAATCAGCACGCTTCCACTTTTAAAGAGCATAACATCTCCGTCATCAACACTCAGTAAGATGGGTGATGAAATTCTGATTAACGCAGTCTTTGACAACACAGTCACCGTATCTGATACAAGCTCAATGTATGTAAAACTCTCCGGAATAAATAATTCTGACACTTCAGTCGTAACGAACAAGGCATATTACAAAACAGGCTCCGGCTCAACAACGCTGGTATTTGTCTATAAGGTAAATGAAGGCGATTCTTCTGACAAACTTTGTGTCGTTAATGACAGCGGAAGCCCGATTGCAGGACTTTCATCATCTGTCGCGACCTTGGTAGATAGCAACGGAAATTCCACCGTCACAGCTGAAAACCTTCTTCAAAACAAAAAAACTATCAAGATTGACGGAATTTCTCCAAAAATCAGCAGCGCAACGATAGAAACCGACATTGATTCTTCGGAAATTGCAAATTACCAGAACAACGGAAGCACTTATCTCAAAGAGGGCAGAACTTTATCCGTAAAAATCACAACCTCGGAAGCAGTGCAGATTCAGGGTTCTCCGGCATTTGTCTTTAATGTCGGCTCTCAGTCGGTCTCACTGCCCTTCGTAGGACAGAGCGGAAATACTATCACATTCAGCAAAAAAATCACATCAGATACAGATGAAAATCCTAACGGACCGCTTTATTATATCCCGAACGACTGCATAACGGCTTACAATACCATTGTCGATGCAGCAGGAAACAAACTTGTCCTGAACAGTGGCACAAACTCTAAAAGTGCAAATATCGTAATCGACACAATAAAGCCAGCCACCCCGACGGTAAATGTCACTGACTCAAAAGGAAATAAAGTTACTGGCGGAAAAGTCGCCAACTATGCGAATTTCTATGTATCTCTTCTCGATGATGAGCTCAAAAAAACCGAATACTCAACGGACGGCGGAAGTTCTTGGCCAACGGATAACATAATCTCAGAAGGTGCGGGAAACACAGTCAAACTCACATCTTCTTGTGAGCTCACCGCGCGCCGAACAGACTATGCCGGAAATATTTCAGATTACTCTGACATAATCAGCCTTGAAATCAACAGCACATTCCCGCATTACGATATAGAATGCGTGAATCCAGACGGAAATTATGCCGCCGGAAGGAAACTTGTCTTTAAGGTAACATTTGACGAAAAAGTCTCTTTCAAAGAGGACTCAATTTCATCGGCATATATTCTCGTAAGCGGTCACAGCGGAGAATCATACGCACAGGGAAAAAATTCAGGAAAGGCATATCTTTCAAACAAAAACGGCATCAAGCTTACGGAAGCACAGGAAAAAATAGATTTTGTTTACTTCGCTTATGAAGTTCAGGATCCGGACGAATTTACTCTCAAAGTAAACAAAGGAGATGTCTTCCTTGAAGGATTCAGCGACATGTACGGAATAGAGCAGGGAAGCAAAACACTTGACGATGACTACGACCGAACTTCAATTAAATGTGACGGCGTTGCCCCGAAAGTCGTTAAAATGGCTCCGGACGGAGCTACAGCAAGTGCAAATGTCTACTCAAACGGCAGAAAAATCGTGCTTACCTTCAATGAAAATGTCAGCCGTGCAAACGGTAATATCATCATCCGCCGTATAGCGAACTGGGCAATTCCACCTGTCCTTACGGCAAGTGAATTCAGCACGATTACAAAGGCACTCACCAGCGAACAAAAAGAAATTCTCTCACGGCAGGAAAAGGGAATCGACATGGAAGATTCGGAGAGTCTTTATCCGGGAGTAAGCGGATCCGCAAACATTTATTATCACGGAACAGGCCAGTTTGTCGGTCCTTACAAAAAATCAACTCAGGGCATTAACACCTCCACAGGTCTTCCAGATACCAGCACAAAATATGTCCTTGACTTCGATATTGGTATCCGCGAAAAAGATGAAGTCACCCATCATATCGGAAAGACTTTCCGCACGACCGGCAGTGGCTCGTCATACACAGAAAACCCAGCCCCCAAAACCCCGAATGACACTGGCAATGAACGAACAGGAAGCCAAATTCGGGCGACGCTTGAGGCAGCACATTACCATGAGAGAATCGTCGATGTCACATCAAAATATGTAAGCATAAACGGAAAAACCGTTACAATCGATTTTCCTGATGGCTTAGTCGGAGACAGCAATTTGCCAGCCGGAAGGAAATGGGAACTTGTCATTGAAAAAGGCGCTTTCATGGACTCAACGGGAAACTACTTCGGTGCCGAAGCTGACGGAAGATGGGACACAATCCTTGCGGATGCAGTTCAAGAGTGCAATGGAACGACATGCACGCAGTATACAATCGGCTCAGAATTTGAAAACACTTATGACAAATATCCAAGCTCATCATGGGAGAGGGCACGAGACTCTATCAGCGACGGCTCTTCGCCTGTCGTTCTCATCAAGAACGGCTCTAACGAATATTTCTGGTCCAGCGGGGTAGCGACTCCGGTAATCCGAGTTGACAGATATTCTTACGGCTTCGGAGTTTATCAGGTTGATTCAAACGGCCAAAAAGAAAGTACATACATTAGCGATGACAAGATAAAGCCGACAGCCTATGTGCGTGTGCGAATTGACTGCGAAAGCGACGGAGCTGAAGTTACCTATGGCTCATCAATGGTTGAGGCAGGGGAAAGCAATGCGACAGTCGATTATCCAACTGCAGCGGACTGTACAAGTACGACTTCAGAAACAGCAAATCCTTCAATTACAGGCATCAGCACAAGCAAATCCTACAGCGAAGGAACATTCTTTGCAGGAGGTAACGGAAACTACCAAAAAGCCTGCAAACAGTTCTTTAAGGCAAGCGCAAGCATAAACGGAGCGACGGCAACGGGTTATGAAGGCGTTTTCCAGACTGTCGTGCAGTTCTTCGCACCCTATGGAAACACAGGTCAAGCCGGCGCACAAGAAGAAGGCCATAATCACTTCTCAATCCGAGGAACCACCGGCTGGGCAGGCGAGCCTTATATCGCTCCGTTCCCGCTCCGTGACAATCAGCTAGGCTCTCCCTACCTCAAGAGATGCTATAGGGAAGATTTTGTTGAAGCCAAGCCAATTAATTTTAATGATTACGGTTATATAAAAACAATTACAAAAGATATTCAGGCTCGACCTGCTAATTGGTGGGGTGCAACACAAATCCTTACAGCAGATGAAATTTCTGAAGCAACAAGTTTAAGCGTAAAATTTACTAAATGTGATAACAACTTTGGTTTAAAAGGCAGTGAAAACACGGATAAAAAAGCATGGTGTACAGATTATAACAACTTTTCAACAGAGACACCGCTTTCTAATGATGTCTTTGCTGAAGCAAAAAATAATGGTCTCTATATAGAAAGTGGATATACAGACTACACTGTCGAAATAAAGCTTTATTCAAAATTACTGCCAGAAATTGATGCAGGCCATTACGACTACTACTGGTGCTCATACGAAATTCTTGTGAATTCATCGTTTTCGGGTCATAGTTGGGGTAGCGGAGGTCATTACAACTGGTGTTGTAATTGGGGCTGGATGATTCCTGGCGAATACAGCCGCGCTGTCAAAATGAGGAACTGGGAATAATCACAAAAAAGAGGAAAAACATGAAAAAAGTTTCTATAATTAAAAAATTAACGAATCTCGCTCTTTTGACTTTAACAGGAGCATTGTTTTTCTCATGTGGAGACAGCACTGGCTTGGGAGAGGCCGTTGACCTTACGGCTCCTGTCGTAACGCTTACTTCTCATTCAGACGATGACACCGTAGCCAACGAATTCACGCTGGCAGGAACTGCATACGATAACGAAAAACTCGCCCTTATCACGATTGATTTTGAAGACGCAGACATACATTATAGCGTAACTCCCGGCAGCGTATGGAAAAAGAAAACATCAACCACAGACTGGACGGAGCTTTCTTCCACCGAGGCTGGATGCTCGCTTTCAGGAGACACATGGCATTGGAATGTACTTGTAAAAACCGATGACAAAAAAAGCACTAAAACAGACTACACCTATGAGCTTAGTATTATCGCAGAAGATGCAAACGGGAATTCAGGCAGAAACTCTAAAGTAGAATGTACGCTCACCGTTGACACCAAAAATCCAGATGTCTCAATCACCAAGCCTGATCTTTTTAAAACACCACACTCAGATGCAAAAACAAAGGCAGAATCATACAATCTCAAAGATGGAAATGTTATCGCAAGGCTTCTAAACGGTGACATATATTTTTCTGGCAGACAGTCAGATTCTATTTCCTTCAGAGAATTGCTTATTGAATTTGACGCAGGAGAGCTTTCCGCAAACACGGCAATCGTAACTGACTTAGCAAAATATCCGGAACTCTCAAATCCGAAAGCTCAGGAAGTAAGTGACACCGTAAAATTTGAGGGTGAAAGTGAAAAACCGAAAGTCTATTACTCTAAACTCATTAAAGAAAATTCCCGCTCATGGGAATTCACGGTGGCGGCAGGCGAATGGGTAAGCGAGACAAAAAATTCAGACCTTATGACAGGAAGACACTTAATCCGCGTAGTTTCAACGAGCGTGAGCAATTCTGGAGCATGGCAGAAAAAAATTCTCGGTTATTTTATCTGGTGGCCGGAAGCTGATATGCCATGGCTTATCACATATCTCGGTGATGAAACAGATAAAGGAAGTTCCGCCTACGAAGTCTATCCGTCTTCAAGTTTCACAGGACAGGCACAGGACGATGACGGAATAAAAAAACTCACATATACGATTCAGAAAAAAAATGGCGATGTTTTTGAAAATTACTCCTCTGGAAAACTCGGTCTCTCAGAAGACGGCGCTAAATATGCCCCTTGGAGCGTTACAACTCCGTCAGAAAACGGCAATTTCAAACTTATAGTAGATGTTGAGGATTTGAACGGAAACAAAGACACCCTTGAGCGATATTTCAAAACACTTGATGTTTCTCCGCCAAAAATTGAAATCACCTCTCCAGAAAGCAGTTCTTCTGTTTTGGCAAATTCAGATGCCACAATCAAATTCAAAGGAAATGTCTCTGACGACGGGCTTGTAAGTTCTTTATGTATCGCTTTCCTTAATCCTGCAAAAAGCGACGATGCAGCAAACAAAATCGCCTATATGAACGGCAGCGCAGAGACTGCGCCATGGGCACAGGCGACTGAATCGGGTTATACAGACTCTATTGGAAATAAAATTTACAAAATCACGCTGGGAAGTCCAGACTCTTCAAGCGGAAGAAATGTCTATACCTTCTCAAAGACCTTTAATATTTTCTCCAATCTCGGCATAGACGGCACGACAAAGACACTTGATGCCCTTGACTTTGTCTTCCGTGCAGAAGATTCTGGAAGCAATACCGTTCAGGTATTCTCTCTCACTGGAGACACTGAAGTTCCAGAACTTACAATCGAAAAACTCGTCTTAAAAAATGGTTCAACAGTCGCAAAAGATGTAAGTTTCACTGGAGACGATACGCCGACACTTCCAGTCATAAAACCAAGCCATACAGCAACAATTTCAGGAAAATGGAGCGACAATTCTACAAGCAAATGGACAAGCACATATAAATCAAAGATAGGCGACATCAAGCTTACATGGGCCAACAATGAAATCAGCGCGACACGAAAGAATGACGGAACATGGACGGCAGAAGTTTCAAATTCGCTTCTTCCGATAACAAGCGGTTTGATACAGGCAAGCATAAAAGACTATGCCGGAAACACGAAAACCACAAGCCGTTCAGTCTTCATTGAAAGCGCAGAAGCTGGTCTTGAAAGCATTGGCTCAGATTCTGATGACGGATTCTATTCTAAAGGAAATTCTATTCTCATTACCCTTGAATTCACAAAAGCAACTACTCTAAGTCAAGGAGCAAATCCACCGACACTCACGCTAAACAACGGCGGAGAGGCGATTTATAATTCAGGAAGTGGTACTTCAAAGCATGTATATAAATATACCGTAGGTGAAAGCGACACGAGTGTTGAAAAACTCGATGTCACGGCAATAAAAAAGAACGGAGCGGTATGGAAAGATTCTTCGACTGAAGAAACAATAGAAGTTTCTCTTCCTGCGGCAGGAAATAGAATCGGCAATACGCGAAACATCACCATCGATACGGAAGCGCCGAAAATTGAGTCGGTGACTGCACTCTCAAGTTCCGGTTATTATAAAGAAGGCGCATCAATTCTTCTTATGCTGACTTTCTCTGAAAGCGTATCTATTGAAAATGCTTCAAATCTTGAGCTTTCATTCACGCACAATTCCGCAAAGACATCGGGAGTTTCTGCAAGCTCAAAGAATGCGATTTTCACATACACTGTTGCCGACGGTCAAAACACGGATGAGCTAAAGCTTCAGAGTCTGTCGCACGATTCCGTAATCATAAAAGATGAGGCGGGAAATACTCTTGAAAATTGGACTCTCCCGAATACAACACTGACCAACAAAATCGTAATCGACACGATGGCTCCAGACGCCCCAGAAGTCAGTGTCGGCTGGAGCAAGCCCGTAATATTTGAGGCAACGAATTTCAGCATTACAGGTGAGACAGGAGCAACAATCGAATACTCTACCGACAACGGCTCTTCTTGGATGAGCTATAAGGGAACAGAAATTTCTCTTACAAACAACGGAACTTACAATGTAACGGCCCGTCAGACAGACAAAGCGGGAAATGTTTCCCCAAATGCGACCGTCCAAACAGTTACGATTGATAAAGGCGAACTCTTAAGCAAAATCACCGCAAAAACGGTTTCTGGTTCATACTCAACAAATACAAGCACAAAAATCATAGAAGGACTTATCAATTTCAGAAAAGAAGTCAAAATAGCAAGCGGTGCAAAAGTCACATTAAATGTCGGCAACAAAAATGATGGCACGACATCAAGAGAAGTTCAAATCACCACTGCTGGTACAAGCGTAAAACAACACAAATTCGAATATGAAATAAAAGAAGGTGACTACATCAATTCAAGTGATGGAAAACTCGATGTAACAGATTGGACAGTAAATTCTGTTGAAATCACAGCTGATGCAGGAACTGTAACAGCGGATGTCTCTCTTCCGGTAACAGGAGATGGAACAGAAAAAGCATTTGCCGACAACCGGGAAATTTATATTCTCACAGGAAAGCCTGAAATTAATAGTGTTTCCTTAACAGGAAAGGGAAGCGATGCTGTTTTAAAAATAACCTTTGACCGTGAAATCAGTAAAATGAGCGGGGAAATTGTATTTACTCACGACGAAGATTCCTACCGTGCTCCGTCAGTGCTGAGCGTGAGCGAATTCAACGAGCTCAAAAACAAGCTTTCATCTTACTACACAAAAGGCATGAACGGTGCCGTAAAAAATGGCAACTACCTTGAAAATGACACAACAACGAAGTATGTTCTTAACTTTGAGAATGAAAACACAAAGACAGAAATTACGAAGATTTTCAAAGACGCAGAGAAACACATTGTAAGGATTCCGATAGTCTCAAGCGCAGTGAGCGTGGAGGATGAAAAAGTCCTTACCGTTAAACTTGGAAGCACATACCAGCTTCCTGTAAAAGGCTCAACTTATAAGCTCCTTATCCCTGCAGCTGCTGTTACGGATGCATGTCAAAACAAAAACACTGAGTATGAGACAGACGGAACAACAAGCAAGCCTCACTTAGTCGCAGAGGGAATAGAAGATCCTGTAATAAGAATCAACAAAAAAGGGCAGACTATCACAAGTTCCGGAGTCACAGCGACTTCGAGCGTAGAGATGCCGACTTCTGCTGGTGTAAAGATTGACTGCCAGACTCCAGAAACTACTATTTATTATGAAACAAATCAAAATGCCAGTAGTCAAGTTTCGGTCAAAGAATCTCCGAAGTACTATAATACAAAAACAACTGATGCCACGATCCCAAATACGATAAATAAAAAATACGAAAATGAGTTTTCTATTGGAGGCGGCACGGCATCCTACGACATGAAGGGACTCAAAATCGCCATTGCCGCACGCGCAGAGAAAACTTCTGATTCCAGCGTTAAGAGCGATCCTATCTATGAGTATGCGACAAGAACAGTATTGAAATTTAAAATTGATGGTGCCTATGATACAGCTGAAGATAAAGGTCCTAGCTACAAGGAGACTTCGATAAAGGAAAATGGCAATACGCTCAAATACGCAGATTTAAAGGTATGGGTGTTTGGAGGCGATGCGCCTTATGGCGGAAATACGCTAGATCCGTTCCCCCTTTCTTGGAACGATAGCAAAAACTTTAAGCTTATGGCAGGTTCTTGGTCTGATACAAGTTCTGGAAAAATGAACGGTACTTGGTATTGGATTTCCTGGGACATCACAACAAATACATACCATGGATTCGCAATCGGTGATGTTCCAAGCGATGCTAACGAAAATGGACCTACGACTTGGTATGTCGGTGAATGTGCGTGGGCTGGACAAAAAATAAACTATATATTGTATCCTGGAGAAACGCTTGAAATGCTTCTTAAATCGGGAAATAATTATAATACGACATATTACTTCCGTCTAAAGAACGAAGGTTCTAGGTAGACTAAAAGAGAGTTTTTCCCCTAAAGGCATTTGGCTTTTAGGGGATTTTTTTTGCAGCATAGGGACTATGGATGAGACTTCTCGTGTCCAATTTTCTTTTCATTGTATAAATCCCTTTTTTTCGCTATAATTTCTTCTTATGAAGAACATTAAACTCAAAGAAAAACGACTTATCACATCGGCTTTGCCTTATGTAAATAATATTCCTCATCTGGGAAACCTGATTCAGATGCTTAGTGCAGATGTCTTCGCACGATTCTGCCGTTCACGCGGATACGAGACAATGTATGTCTGCGGAACTGACGAATACGGAACTGCAACTGAGACAAAGGCTTTGCAGGAAAAAAAGACTCCGCGCGAGCTTTGCGATTACTACTATGCGATTCACAAGGACATCTATGAGTGGTTCGACATCGCTTTTGACAAATTCGGACGCACTTCAAACGAGGAATGTACTGAAATTACACAGAGCATTTTCAACGACCTGGACAAAAACGGCTTCATCAAGGAGCACACTTCAAAGCAGCTTTTCTGCCCTAAGTGCAATATGTTCCTCGCAGACCGTTATGTTGACGGCACCTGCCCGAAATGCGGAGCTACCGATGCCCGTGGCGACCAGTGCGACTCATGCGGCACTCTTCTTGACCCGACCCAGCTTTTACAGCCTCGCTGCCACACCTGCGGCTCAACTCCTGAAGTACGCGAGACAAAGCATCTTTACATCGACCTTCCTTCAATTGCTCCAAAACTTGAAGAATGGATGGAGAAGGCTAGTGTCGAAGGAAAATGGAGCGCAAACGCAATCCAGATGACAAAGGCTTGGATTCGTGACGGCCTCAACGAGCGAGCAATCACACGAGACCTCAAGTGGGGAATCCCGGTTCCAAAATCCGGCTACGAAAACAAAGTCTTCTATGTGTGGTTCAACGCCCCCATCGGCTACATGTCAATCACCAAGCAGCTGGAAGACGAAATGAAGGCCTCTGGCAAGGAATCCTTCGACTGGAAAAAGTGGTGGCTTCCTTCAGAAAGCGAAGAGGCAAGCGACAAGACTGGAAGCGACATCAAGCTCTTCCAGTTCATCGGAAAGGACAATATCCCATTCCACACCGTAGTCTTCCCATGCTCTGAAATCGGAACCGGCCGGGACTACACAAAGCTCTATCACATGTCTTCAACTGAGTTCCTTAACTACGAGGACGGAAAATTCTCTAAGTCAAAGGGCGTGGGCGTATTCGGAAGCGACGCAAAAGAAAGCGGAATCAAAGCCGACGCGTGGAGATTCTACATCTACTATAACCGCCCGGAAAATCAGGACTACCAGTTCACTTGGAAGGATTTTCAGGAAAAATACAACAAGGAGCTTA
>DFEB01000021.1 GCA_002368605.1 Treponema sp. UBA3813
CCATGTAAGCGCCAATATTGATAGCTGAGGTTGTTTTGCCAACGCCACCCTTCTGATTAACAAAAACAAAAATCTTTCCCATATATTTACTATATCGGATTTTAAAATTAAAATATATAGTCTTGTGAAACATTTTTTATTGTTTCACGGGCGCACCGGCTACGCCGTCGGGCTTTTCGGGGTTCCGCTAACGCTACATTGCTACACTTCGTTCCGCAACGCTTCGCGCCCCTACAATCCCTTGCGCTTCAAGCTAAGCAAAGTAGAGCGGGGCTCCCGAACTTCGAGCAGAAAGAGAATTTCTCACAGAGCTTATGAGTTCACAGAGAACTTGTTATTCAGTGTTTCGCTCTCTGTGTTCTCCGTGACCTCTGTGAGAAATTTAAAAAGGACTTATATGCTTTTATCAGTAACTTTCTCTAAACCAGTCAAAAATATCTCGGAAATCTTAGGCGCTGAATATACCCGCGTAAAAATCAAGCTGCTTACGGCTTCACTTGCCGCTTCCAGAAACGAGAATTACTTCGCTGAGTTCTATACTCAAAAACAGGTCTTTCACAAAAAAATGAGTGAGTCTGAGCTAAAGGACTTTATCGCCTCTCATGCAGGTACGACTTTCAAAAACTGCGTCCAGCGTACAGAATCCGAGGAAATCACGATTCTTGCCAACAAAAAAGGCAAAATCACGGAACTCCGTAAGAATATAAGACACGAATCGCACGAATTAACACGAATTAAAAATGATGCAAATGGAAAATCCCCTGCCTCTGGGGAATCCACCCGTCATTCTGAGCTTGTCTCAGAATCTCGCAGGAAAAATTATCTTCTTCCAGAAGGTCAGCCGGTTCCTTTTCTTGTTCATCTGGGAATCATGACGGCGGAGGGCAAGGTCGTAAAGGCAAAATATGACAAATTCCGCCAGATTAACCGCTTCCTTGAAATGCTGGACGACATCCTTGACGATGTGGCGAAAGTCCGGCAAAGCGAAAATTCCCCTGTCTCCGAAAAAAATCCCCTCAGCATCGTTGATTTCGGCTCTGGGAAGTCATACCTCACTTTTGCAGTTCAGCATTATCTTACCGAAGTAAAAAAAATCCCCGCTCAGATTTTCGGCCTTGACCTCAAAAAAGATGTAATCGCCTACTGCAATTCCCTCTCCCAAAAACTCTCCCTCAAAAATCTTTCCTTTGCGGTGGGAGACATAGCTTCCTTTGGCGAGGAAAAACAGCCCGACATCATCGTGACCCTCCATGCCTGCGACACCGCCACCGACTACGCCCTGGACTACGCAATCCGCCACAAGGCAAAGGCAATTCTTTCCGTTCCCTGCTGCCAGCACGAAATCAACAGCCAGCTGGCCGCCAAATCCGTCCCCGAAGATTCACCTTTCGCCCCGCTATTGAAATACGGACTCATAAAAGAACGCTTCGCAGCCCTTGCCACCGACGCAATCCGGGCAGAGCTTCTTGAAAGCAAGGGCTACCGCGTGCAAATCCTGGAATTTATCGAGGAAAGCGCCACACCAAAAAATCTTTTGATTAGAGCGATTAAAAAAGAATCCGCAGATTATCAAAGATTATCACAGATTAGTGGCGGAAAAGCTGAAAGCCCGCTCCTTGCCACTTTGAATGTAAATCAAACGCTGGAAAAATTACAGTCTGAAAACTAAACTTATTCGTCTTCAAACATATTTTTTGCCAAAAGAAGAATCATTTTTTTGTCATGTTCATTAAGTCGTGAAAAATAATGAATGAGAGTCTGTATATCATTTTGAGAAATTGAAGCATCTTCCCCTGTTACGAGCCATTCCACCGAAACTCCAAGAACTTTAGCCAATCTTACGGCAATATCTGCTGATGGCATGCAGGCACGCGAGCCGACATAAGTGTCTATAGCGTGTTTTGTTATGCCTGCTTTTTCGGCGACTTCCTTATCAAGTAATCCTGTGAATTTTATCTGGTCTCGCAATCGGGTTCTGAAATCCATGAGGAATATTACTACTTTAATACTAATTTTAAACTTTACAATACGAAGAAAGTCTTATACAATCTTTGAAATAGGACTAAAGTAGTATTAACTTTTGAAAATACTAGTTTAGTTCTGTTTGACTGGAGAATTATGATTAAGAAATTGTTGTTTATTTTATCGATTTTGTTTTTATTCTCTTCATGTGCTTCTGATTCTACAGGAGAGTTTCCTTTATGGGTCTCTTCTGATTGGAAAAATTCTTTTCCCGATTCTGAATATCTTTCTTCTCGTGGTATTTCTTCTTCAGCAGAACTTTCAAAAACCGAAGCACTTTCTCAAATTGCAAGGTACATCAATACAAGTGTAAATTCAAATCTTCTTACATCAGTTCGTTCTATTAATAAGGGCGGTGAAATTGACGAAAGCACGCTTATCCAAAACGATGTTGCCGTAAGTTCGCAAGTTTCACTTTTTGGTGTTGAATTTACCGAGCCGTATTATTTTAAATCAGAAAAAAAATGGTATTGTGTTGCTTACATAAATCGAAACAAGGCATGGGAACAATATGTTCCAAAAATAGAAGATGCGAAAAATTCTTTTTATGGTTTTTACAACGAAGCTCAAGGCGAAAATGAGCCGATTTTTGTTATCGGTTATTACAAAAAAGCACTAGAAAAGGGCAAGGACTTTCTTACCGCACTAGAATACGGCAGGTTGATTCATCCTGCAAAAGAAAAGCAATATTCTTCGGACAGAAATCTTCTTGCAAGAATTCCTTCTCTTATTGAATCAGAAAAACAACAAGTAAACATTGCCATTAAAATTGAAGGTGATTACAACGAAATAATCAAAACTTCTCTCGAAAAAGCTTTTAAAAATGCTGGTTTTTCTGTCTCTCAAAAAGGAATTTATTCAGCAAATGTTTTAGTCAAACATAATAGCGACGGAAAAGAGCCACTTGCAGTTTTTCCTTCAATAGATTTGACAATTTCTGGCGTTGAAAAACGAACTGTCTATTCATATAAGGAGCGCATTTCAGAGCGAACCGTTGCTTTCTCTCTTGAAAGTGCACAAAAAAAATCTTACCCAAAACTTGCTTCAAAAATAGAAGATACTCTCCCACGCGAACTCAAAGAATTTACCGAAAGCAATTAAGCAATAAAAAAGTCGAAATAAATTTTATTCATCAGGAGGTAAAAGATGAAAAAAATTAACGGAATTTTGGCAGGTGCATTTGCTGCCTTAGCAATTTCCCTTCTTGCTGGTTGTGGAAGCACAAAAGTTTCAAACAATGTTTCAAGCACCCCAGAAGAAAGTGTTGTTGTTGACTGGCAGGGAAGGACTCTTGGTGGGCCAGTGGCTCCGACATGGCTTGCCCAGTGGACGAACAATGATTTTGCAGCCGTCAAAAAATCATTGAATCTTAAGGAAAGTGATGTCGTAAAAATCGTTCAAATGAATGCAGCAACTCAGGCAGTTGCTCAGTCGCTTGCCCGCACAGATGTTGCAGCCCAACTTGCAAGCGGATTACAGCAAACTGTTCTTACAGAAGCTGGAAGCGGTATCAATGATGAAGGTCAGCGAGAAGCGGTTGATAGAGCCGCAAGAGCTGCAAAGGCAAAAATTTCTGGTTTTACGGAAGTTGCAGGTTTCTGGCAGAAAACACGCGCAACGGCTGCAAATGGAGAGCAAACTGTTGAATATATTCAGTGGGTCGCATTTTCAAGCACAAAAGAAAACTGGGAACGAATTTGTAAGATTTATTTGGGTGAAATCGCAGGAGCAAATGGTCTTACCACTGACACTCAGAAAAAAATCTAGGGAATGTTAGACAAAATCGAAGACTCTGTAAATTATTAATACGGTCAAGAAAAGTCAATTTTGAATGTAGAGGACGGAGAAGACTGCATGAAAGTTCATTGAAACGGGCGCTTTAGCGCAGTTGATAGGATTCTATATCCGTTTCTCGGCACTTTTTATGCAGGATTCGACTGCAAGTGCATTCAAAATTGATTTTGGCGAACTTTTTAAGGTGTAGTTAATGCAAAAGAAAATTTATCCATTTTTATTTTTGATTTTTTCGGCAATCGCACTTTTTGGACAGTCTTATTCAGGTAAGACAATAGTTATAAAACAACCCGATGATTCTGCGATCACTTCGGTAATTAATCGAAAAGAAGAGCGGGATAATATGAATGCAGGAATCAGGGCGAATTTTGAATCAAATTTTTCTCAATATCTTCAAATGCAAATTACAGTCGATGAAAACGAAGCAAAATCGGCGATGGAAATTTTAAAGCGTGAAAGCGAATCTAATATGTATTCTGAGGATTCTGGACCTGAACTCGGTTCATTTTCGCGCACATTTTTTACCCTAGATACAAAAATTTTGCGAAGCGGTTCAGGCTTTCAACTTACCGTAACGATTTCAGATTTGGAAACAGGAAAAAGAGAGACCGTCGTGTCTCAAAAAGCATACACCAAAGAAAATTTAACATCTCACCCTGGTGCTGTTGATGATATTACAATTCTTATCTCTGATCGATTGGGTATTCCTCTTTCTCATACCGATCGAACTACTTTGCGAGTAGGTTTTAACAATCTTAACACCGATCAAAAAATTGAAAGCACGAATTCTCAGTTGGCAAGAATCAACAAGCAAATGGAAGAACTTCGGCAAAAAAAGCAAAGTGCTTCAAATGCAAAGAATACAGATCAAGAGCGAAATATTGAGGCACAAATTGAGGATTTAAGAATTCGTCAAAGACAACAGGAAGAAACTGCTGAACGACTCAGAAAAGACAAAGAGCGAATGGAATACGAAAAGGCTCTCGATGAAGGTCGAAGCGAAGAGCAGAAAAACAAATTTTTAGCGGAATCAAGAGAAGCGGAACAGGCAGCGGCAACTCTTCGTGCAAAAAAAATTGAATCAAAAAGTCTTTATTCTTATTTTACTACTGCAGAAAATAAAAAACAGCTACTCCTTGAATTTCAGGCAAAAATGAATGAACGGGTTGCACAAATAAAAGCTGACGGCGAAAAAGAAATAAAAGAAAAACGGCAAAGCATTATGAACGCTCCGTACAAATATTCTGAAATGTCGAACGGAAAGCCTGTTGACGAAGCTTATAAACAGCGTGTTCAGGAAGCCGATGTTGCCGAAAACGAAATTCGTGATGAAATGGCAAGATTCACGCAAGATGCAAAAGTCCCTTATCAGAAACAGATGAATGTTCTTATTTCAGAAATTGTCGATGAATACGAGCAGCTTGAATTTAGGCCGTTTGTTGTTTCGACGGTTAATAATCCCGAAGAACTTCAATATGTTGTCGAGGATTTTGACCGAAAAAAAATGGGATGGCCAGTAAAATTCTATTATTATTCAGACGGAGTTTTAATCGGAAGTTTTAAAACTATTATTCCGTACAAAGAATTGTACAAAGCCATGGAAGGCAAAGAAGCTCCATTACCAACAGGTAGCATAGCGGAAAGAAAGGCGTTTGATGATGCAGTCGATTTGTTTCAAAAACATTTTTCATATAAGTCAAACATCATAAATTATATACTCACTTTTGAATCAGAAGCAGTCCTTGATGTGCCTTCAAGATATTCCACAGAATTTATCCGCCTGGACATGAAGGTTACAAAAACTGACGACAGATTTTATACAGATACAGAATTTGCAGAAAGAGAGCCTGGAAAATTCAGTCCTTCTTGGTGGTATACATTTAATTCCAACAAAAAAGATGTTAAAAAATTGCTCGAGCCAGAATTGGCCCGTAGGGCAAAAGAGCGAAAAGAAGAAGAAGCACGCTTAAGAGCAGAAGAACTTAGACAAATAGCCGAAGAAGAAGCTCGAATCAAAGCCGAAAAAAGAGCGGAATTCAAACGAAAATTCCTTAATTATAACCAGAGCAGGACAGGGATTTTTATTGATGCTGGTTACGGTGGAAACCATTTGAACGAAGGCGTAAACATGGATCTTACGGCTCTGTTTGGTCTCAAAAAATTCTTTTTTTATGGTGGTCAAATTGGTTATCAAATGGGTATAAATGATGCTAAAAACAAAAGCTATTATGAACTTGCCTTAGTTGATTCTAACTCTAAAACAATCGGAAAAACTGATTTTATCCGTGCTCAGGCAGTCGGCGGGGCTACGGTAACGCTTTGGAATTGGTTTAGACCATATACAATGGTTGGTTTAGGCTATTACCGAAATTCTTATGACAAAGCCTCTCTTTTATATGAAGAAGATTCTCGCAGTGGTGGAGTTCTTTCACAAGGATTTACGGCTCAATTCCAACCAGGCGTTGACATAAAAATCAAAAAATTCTCTTTGGGGCTTGCTTATCGCCTTCAAGTTGATTTTGGGGCAGGAGCAAGCGATTTTTACATGCTTAGTCTAGGATATAAATTTTGGTAAAAATATTGGGAATCTCTAAAAATTGCAATTTTTAGAGATAACTTTGAAAATGTAAGTTTTAATTCTTTTTATTTCCAAGAATTAAAACTTGTCGAAATCTCGAAAAATCGCTGAAAGCGAGTTTTTCGAGATGCCCTATTTTTGATGGAGGTGTAAAAATGAGAAAGTTGAAATATTTTTTTGTTTTGGCTTTTGTTGTTTTTTCTTTTATAGGCTGCTCGGAAGGCTTAAACGATAACGAAGCGATATTGAGTAAATCTTATGCAGAAGAACTTGGTACAGATACAAAAGGCTCTGCTGACAAGCATAAAAATATCGAAGGAAGTGGCGGGGAAGGTGATTTCATAAAAAATTGGTCAAACGGCGAAATTACAAGCGAGAACAAAGAAACGGGCGACTTATGGTCGTTTGAGGCTGTCGAAGGGCAAGTTTATGCAATTTTCCTTTCTGATAACGAAGACTGGAATCACTTAAAATGTTATTCTGGAACATCAAAAACCAGCTTCTCTGAAAACCCGTTAGAAGGCGAGAAAAAATCCTACTATTTACAAGATAAATACAATTCTTTGTACACTTCGCCAGCAGTTGTAACTGCACAATCAAGCGGAACTGTTTACTTAAAAGTAGAATATCCTGGCTACGAGACAAATCCCGAAATTCCCTACAAAATCTGCGTGCGAAAAGGCAGAACTGGAAGTAATTATGTTTCTCTAAAATATTACGGAGTTCCAGTTGATGCTTGGACTGAAGGCAAATTGTTGTTTGCAATTTCTAATGGCTGGCATGATTACATAAAAAACGAGAACTCTGATTGGGTTGATATGTATTGGTATACAATCGATGCAAAGCAGGGGCAGGAATATACACTTTTTGTTGATGGTAAACGCGATGGTGGAAAATATACTTCTGATTGTGAATTTAATATTTTTTATTACGATGCAGATCATAATTACACTCCACTTTTTGGCGAGGACTATGAGTATTTAAATAATGATTCTTATAAAGAAGGTTATCCTTTTACATCTCCTATAACTGGACAACTTGAGTTTGTTGTTTGGCCAACAGATAATAAACCTGATAATCTGGGAACTTACCGCGTGGCTATTACAAGCGATGACTCTTATGCACCGCTTACACTAGAGACCAGCACTTATCGCTATCAGTATGTTACTGACTATGCTGCTCGACTTGCCGTTGGAAGTTTGTTCAATCCTGCCTCAGACTTTTACTTAAAGAAATATGATGGATCAAAAGTTAATTCTGGCATTACAAATTGGGGCTGGGATTCAAATTATATGACACGCTGGACAGCCTATCTGCTTTGCAAACAAGAAGGAGAAACTTATCTTTGGGCAGAATACGATGGTGAGTATTATCAGTGCAATTTTAAAATTGAAGTACAGTCTGAACGCGATCCTCAGTTTAGCATAACGCTCCCCGCCGAAGAAAATTGCGCCGTCGGCAATGAGGTGTCATTAAAAGCCGTATCTGGCAATACCGATGTAACAAGCGCAGTGACATGGTATTACGCAGACGCAAGCTCGGCAGATAATAAAGAGGTTAAATTAACAGACAATAAATTTGCTTGTGAAAAAGCCGGAACATATTACATTTTGGCGAGCCATTCTACCTATGGAACTGTTTTTGCCACCATGACCGTTCTTCCTGCGAGCAGCAATCCGTATCGGATTTCAGTTGCGTCTGGAAGCGAGGCAATTTTCAATTCTGCCACACTCAAACTATCTAAAAACGGCTCTGAGCTTACAAACGGTGTGGTTTGGTCTACTTCTGATGAATTCATAGATTTTGATTCAACGAGCCATACAGGCACATTTTATCAGGCGGGCACTTATTCTGTTCAAGCAACCCATGATGATGTAACCGTTACATATAAGGGAACTGTCACAGAGTCCGATGTTTTAAATATTACCCCTGCAATTCATACAAAACTGTGTTCGCTTTATGGAAACGCAAGCGATGTAGGTTCTATTGCCTCTTTGTATCCTGAATATACGGTAAATTTCACGGGCGCATTCTCTTCTTCATACGAAGCGGTGTGCTCATGGCTGAAACATGTTTCTGGGAGCATTAAGCTGAATTTGAGCGGCGCAACGGAGCTTACGTGGTCTGCGCCGAGCGGAACTTCAAATCAAAGTTGTTTTGTCAAAGCGGGCATAAGCCTAAAGTCTATTTCACTGTCTTCGGATTTAACGGCTCTCCCTGCTTACGCGCTTTCATCTTGCTCCGAAGTTGAAAGCGTAACAATTCCTGCAACTGTGAACAGCATCGGAAAATATGCATTCAACGAATGTTCTGCTGTTACTAGCATTTCATTGCCGAATGTGACCGTTGTTCCTGAGCATGCTTTCGAGGAATGCCGTCTTTTGAAGACCGTAACAATATCAACAAATGCCACATCGATTGGAGAGTATGCTTTCGCAACCTGCCATTCTTTGGAAAACTTTGAAATTCCTAGCTCGGTCACCACTTTGGGAAAATATGCCTTCCAAGAGTGTTTAAAGCTTGCCTCCGTTACGATTCCTGCGGGGGTGACAAGTTTACCGAATGGAATTTTTTATAATTGTGTTTCGCTTGCGAACATAACAATTCCAAGTAATGTGAATACAATATATAGTTATGCGTTTGCCAATTGCAGCGCATTGCGTACAGTGGAAGTTCCCGTAACAGTAAAAACATTGGGAGATTGTGTCTTTCAGAAATGCACAAGTCTTACAAGCGCAACAATAAATTCGCCAATCACAATGCTTGGTGTTGGAACTTTCTACGGTTGTACGGCTTTAACCTCAGTAACATTGTCAAATACCATTACACTATTTGGCGGCAGTGCGTTTCAAAACTGTTCAAGTCTTGCTTCAATTACTTTGCCTTCAAGTTTAACAATTATTGGAGCTTCTTGCTTTAGTGGCGCAAGCAAATTGCAAACTATAACACTTCCGAGTGCGGTTACTACGCTTAATAACAATGCATTTGAAAACTGTTCTAATCTTAATTCTGTTACTTTGTCTGAAAGTTTAACTTCGATTGGCAATTTCTGCTTTTATTATTGTGTAAGTCTTTCTTCAATCACTATTCCAGAAAGTGTTACTAAAATTGGGAATTATGCTTTTAGTGGTTGCACTAGTTTAAATGCTGTTTATTTTGATTACCATCTTTCTTGGTCGCATAGAAGTAACAATAGTACAATAGATACAACTTCAAGTGCAAGTATTATAAATAACTTAGTAGGTTACGAAGAGAATGCAGATAAGTTAAAATCAAAGTATGCAAGTCATTATTGGTTTAAGGATGATAGAATTGCAACACTCGAATATGAAAGTGTTTATTTAACGGATGATACAATTATTCCTGTTGAGCAGGGAAAATCGACCACACTTAGATTTTATGTTGGAAACAAAGCAAATCTATATCTTATAAGTGTTGAAGAGTATCACAATGCTTCTGACCTTACAAAAACATCACCAATGCAGATTTGGAATCGCACGGATGGTAAATTTGAGATAAAAGGACCGTCAAACGATAGTTTATACTTATTTGACGGAACGACTTCAGATGAAGGCTTCGGAACAAAGGACTTGTTCGCTCCTTCAAAATATACTAATTCTTATGTAGGCTACCACAAAATAACGATTAGCCCGCAATCAGATCAAACTTCTGCTGGAGTTGTGTTTATAAGAGTTACCTGCATAAACAGTAGCACGACGACTAATGCCACAACTTATACGCCAAAATATCCTACTAGTTCTAATACAAACTATAAGTTTTATTATCAGACTCTATCGATTACAAGTGGCAACACATACGCATATAAATTCAATGTTACTAATGACTATAGCACTTATGATTTTAAATGGCTCGATAGCGAAACAGATAAAAGTAACAACACAAAGGCAAGTTCTTCATTGCTTTCAGGAGCCGTCGACGGAATTTTCTTAATAGTAAATCCTGATAATAGTGCATGGTGGTGGGGGGATAGCAATTTTGATGCTGCAAGCATAAACCCTTCTGAAGGCGGAACTGGCTATTACAAGCTTTATATTTGGACAGCAAGCCCTCCGACACGCCTCACTGAGTCAGGAAATGTTGGATTTAGGGTTTACAAGCATAATTAGAACCAGCGATGTTGCATTTGGCAAATTTGAAATTTGATTCCGTAATATCTGAAATATCGCCAACTTGTGAATGTTACAAGTCTACGTTCTTTTGAGCAATTTATAAGGCTGCTTGCAGTTCGTAATGCACAACAACTTGACATGACAGAACTTGCAAATGGTCTTGGAATCAGTTCAAAGACTGTGGCTTAGTGGGTAAGTGTATTGGAAATTTTTGGACAGATTACGCTTCTTCAACCATGGTCGGGAAATTCAGGAAAGAGAATCGTAAAAACGCCAAAAGTGTATTTTAATGATACAGGACTTTTGTGCTGGCTTTTAGGTATATTATCGCGATGTGGCACAAACGGAAGTTGATTTTTTTGTTGTTGGCGGTGGTTGTAAGATGATTGAAGTAAAATTATCGGAAAACCCAAAGCCGGACTACCCAATTCAGATAAAAACAGGAGAGAAAACAATGAACATAGAAGTAAAATCTATGTTAACATTTGAATAATTCTAAAAACATTTAGGGAATCTTTAAAAATTGCAATTTTTAGAGATGACTCTGCCATTTATTTTTGAGGAGTTGCCTTTATGAAAAAAATTCTTTCGATTCTTACAATTCTCGTTCTTTCTTTTTCTTCTCTTTTTGCGGCGAGCATGAGCCCTCGTGTGCGTTCTTTGCCCAAAAATTTGCAAGAACAAATTTTTATCGACCCAAAAGAAAATATCATTGATTTTACGAAGGCTCTTACGAACGGAATCGGCGATACGGCGAGCAAAGTTAAAGTGATTCACGACTGGATTTGCGATAATATTGCTTACGACTGCAATGTTTTTACTAAAGAAGGTGCGGGCGAGCAGGGCTATGAAGCGGTTCTCAAAAAGAGAAAGGCTGTTTGCGTAGGCTATGCAAATCTCATGGCTGTCATGTGTAAAATCGTCAATATCGAAGCCGAAATTGTTTACGGATGGTCAAAAGGCTTTCTTTATCCAGGATATTTACAAGAAGAAAGTGATCACGCATGGAATGCAATCAAAATCGGCAACAGTTGGAAGTTAATCGATGTAACATGGGATGCAGGATTCGTTGAAAGGCGGACTTTTATAAAGCGTTACACAAATCAATGGTACAATCTCAAGCCTTCTCAGTTCATTTATTCACATCTTCCCGAAGAAGAAAAATGGCAGCTTTTGCCTGAAAAACAAATCCGTTCTCACGAGCAGTTTGAAAAAGAACCGTACATATCTGGCGTTTTCTTTGAGTACGGGCTTTCACTTGGTAAAAATGCACCAAATTATAAAAACGAAATAATCGAAGCCACTTCTTTTGATTTTACTTCTTCAAATCCAAAGGTTTCACTCACTGGCGATATAAAAAATGATTCTTCAGGGGTTGTTGTTAAACAGGCAGTTTGGTTTGAAAATTCTGGAAATACAAAAAAATTTACTTTTGATGTTCCTGATAAAGAAAATTACACAGTTGGTCTCGGTGCTAGAATCAATGGAGTTACGAATAATCCTCCGTATTTTTTTAAGGCTGATTTTGAACAAAATGTATTTCCAAAGGCTCAAAATCTTCTTGCTCAGAAAAAAATCACTAAAAACGAATTTGATTTATTTGAAAAGGCATATTACTTTGTAGAACAAAACGGAAAATATTATTTTGATGAAGATTTGTTCAATAATCCAAGGAATTCTGCCAACACAAAAATTTTAAAACTTCTTGAGCGAAACACTTCTCGTTACGAAACCGTCTTAAGTTTTGAGTTAAAGGCGGCAGAAGATTATTCTGGATTTGGAAAAGATGTTCGTAGATTTCCTCAAATGCATGGAAATTATGTAAATTCTTCAAAGATTCAAGTAAATTCACCATTTACTGGCTCTCTAAAAAAAGGAAGTGAGCAGCATTTTTCTATAACGACAAATGCTTTTTCTCATTTTGCTATTGTTTTGCCAGAAAATGAATTTGTGTTCTTTACTAAAAATCAAAAAAACGGAAGTTTTGAGCTTGATTTTACTATTCCAGAAAATGTTGAAAAAATTACGATTTTCGCATCAAAAAATAAAAGGGATTTTCCTGCCTTGTTCAGCTACGATGTTAAGTAAAAATGAAAGCCTGACTGAGCCTTCATTTTTACACTTTAATCTGCTCAAACACCTT
>DFEB01000081.1 GCA_002368605.1 Treponema sp. UBA3813
CCTTGGTGAAGCGGCGCATGTTCTCTCGAATCGCTTTTTCGTCATAAAGATAGAATGGCGTGGGAAACTTTTCCGCCAATTTTTTTAATTCTTCGTGTGAAAGTGGAAATGTCTTCATAATAAGCGCATTCTAACATTTTTCTTGCTTTTATGAAAATATGTGTTATAGTTGAATTTTGAAAGATTTAAATAAGTTTAATTTAGATTTAAAGTTATGAAGGTTCGGAGAAAAAATGGGGCGAAAATTTTACATAAATTCAAATATAGAACGACTCTTCGCTCTGTTTGGAACTCTCGTTTTAATTCTTATATTAAACATTATTCTGGCCAATACCCTTCTCAAAAAGATTCAGAACGACGCAAAACTCACTTTTATCCAGCAATGCGAAGATACGGTGGAAGATTATACGCTGGCCTTGCAAACAAAACTTGAAAATCTTGAATCGGAAATCGACATCATTTATGCGAAGCTTGCTTACAAAACCCTTTCTCCTGAAGCCATAAAAGAACTTCTCACCAATGAGCAGAAAAATTTATCCATAACTTTCACGGAAATCATTTATTCCGATGCAAAAGGAAACACTTACAACTCTTACGGTGAAAATCACTCCATCGCCGACCGTCCATATTTCAAAATCATCATGGAAGGCAAAACAAAATTCTATGTAAGCAGGGTTCTTGAGTCAAAGCATAACGGAGAGCCAATCATTGTGTTCGCACGGCCCTTATATGACGAGACAAACCGCATAACGGGGGTTCTTTGCGCAGGCTGCACAATCGAAACAGTCAGCTCATTCATCGACGAAATAAAAATCGGTCTGAACAAAAAAATGAGCGTCCGCGACACGAACGGCAAATTCATCAAACATTACAACAACGCATGGACAAACTGGACTTTTCACTCAGGAGTCAAAAAACCTAAAGACTTCAAAGAGACCGAAAAAGTTGATTCCGTCATGCAGACCACCGATGTGGACGGAAACGATGTCTATGTCTTCTACAAGGAGATGGAAAATGCCCCTTGGACGGTTGGCATGACCGTCCCACTTTCAGAATTCACCAAAATCGAAAAGAAACAAAAAGACTATCAGAATTTCATCCTCGAAATCATCGTAATCGTGCTTGCGCTCATTTTCCTTTTGGAAATATGGCTTCACTCGGTTTTGGAACGGCATCAGATTCTCTCAACGCACATTGATTCGGTCACGCACTTGTGGGTTCGCGCCTATTTTGAAAAAGAAGCGAATAAAATGCTCAAACGCTATTCAAACTCGAAATTCATCATGATTGAAAGCGACATTCGTGGCTTCAAATTCATCAATCAGAATCAGGGCGAAGGAAAAGCGAACCAAATTCTGCTTCAATTCTCAAAAATTCTCTACGAAACCACAAAATCGTTCGACGGCATTTTGAGTCGTGGCTATGCAGACCATTTCTATGTTTTCATAAAAATCACATCAGTACACAAATCAATGCATGTGTTTAAGGAATCTCTTAAAACACTTGATGAAGAACTAAAACAGCAGAATTTGCCAATCTCGCCAAAATTCGGTCTGTCTTTCTACATTCCCAAAAAGATGGATTCTTCAATCACCGCACAGACTTTAATCAGCCGTGCCCATTTTGCAAAGGACTCAATCAAGGAAAACGCCCTACAGACTTTCGCAATTTATGATGAAAGGCTGCTTAAACGCTCAAACGAAGACAATTTTATCGAAACTCACATGGAAAACGCCCTCAAAAACAGGGAATTTTTTGTCATGTATCAGCCTAAGGTTGACTTAAACACGGACAAAGTTGTGGGCGCGGAAGCCCTCGTGCGCTGGCAAAGCCCTGTCCTGGGATTCATGCCGCCGAATTCGTTCATCCCGCTTTTTGAGCGAAACAATTTTGTCATCAAACTTGATTTTTATGTCTACGAGGAAGTTTTTAAATTCCTGCGCAAAAGCCTCGATAAAGGAGAGCCCACGGTTCCTGTCTCGGTGAACATGAGCCGAAACCACGACAAGCCCGACCGCTTCGTTCATGATTTTACGAATTTGCTCAAAAAATACGATATTCCGCCCCGTCTCGTTGAAGTTGAGCTTTTGGAGCGTTCTTCAATGGATAAAAATGTCCTGCGGGAAGTCACGATTATGCTTCAAAAAGAAGGATTTAAGGTGGCCATGGACGATTTTGGCTCAGGCGAATCTTCCCTTAACATGCTGTCAACGATTCCAGTGAATGTGCTTAAATTTGACCGCTCTTTTCTCTTCGCTTCTGACGCAAAAGAAGGCAAACTGGACGCAACCAGCGAAAACTTCATTGAGACTCTCATCGATTTGGGCAAAAATCTCAAAAAAGAGACGATTTTTGAAGGCGTAGAGACCAAAGAACAGCGGGATTTCTTGCGAAAAATCAAGTGCGACCAGGTGCAGGGCTATTTTTACTCAAAGCCCCTCCGCGAAGAAGAATTTATGGAATTCTTGAAGAAACATCGCTAAAGGTTTAAGATAAAGCTATGAAACCAACATTACTTGTTTTGGCGGCTGGAATGGGTAGTCGCTATGGCGGCGTTAAGCAGATTGACGCAGTAGGAAAGAACGGCGAGTGTCTTTTGGATTTCGCCGCATTCGACGCAAAAAAATGCGGATTCGGAAAAGTCGTTTATATTATCCGCAAAGACATTGAAAAAGATTTCCGGGAGCGGCTTTTTGACCGTGTTGCCCGCAATTTCGATGCGGAATATGTTTTCCAGACCCCCACAGCCCTTTTGAGCGAGGCAGAGCAAAAAACGGCGGCAGAACGCACAAAGCCCTGGGGCACGATTCATGCCGTTCTCTGCGCAAAAGAAGCCATTCACGAGCCCTTTGCCGTCATCAATGCGGACGACTACTACGGACGCTCTGCTTTTGAGACATTGGGAGGCTATCTTTCTTCAATAAATAATGACTGCACTGAGCACGCTATGGTTGGCTATATTCTTGGAAACACCATGAGCCGAAACGGTTCTGTGAGCCGTGGCGTGGCACAGACTGAAAATGGCTATCTCAAATCAATCGTCGAGAACACAAAAATCTATTACACAGGCGAGCATTTCTCAGGAAATGAAATCGAGTCTGACTTGAACGGCCAGATTGTCAAAATGACCGGAAAAGAGACTGTCAGCATGAATCTATTCGGTTTCTCTCCAAAAGCCTTTGAGGGCTTTGAGGAATACTGGGAAAATTTCAAGAAGACCAGCCTTGCCCTTCCCAAGGCAGAGGCTCTTCTCCCAGTTGCGGCAAGCGACATCATCAAAAACGGTGAAGGCAAAATCAAGGTCTTTACCAGCGATGAAAGCTGGTTCGGCATGACCTACCCAGAAGACAAGCAGGTCGTAAAAGACGAAATCGCTAAGAAAATCGCCTCAGGCTACTATCCTGAAAAACTGTGGTCAAACTAAATCCTATTCGCTCTGAGAAAGTCTGGGGATATGAGGATTGGATTGCCTCCACCCACTCGGACGGCTGTCAGAGCGAGTTCAAAGCACTTGTAAAAGATTATCCTCTTCTCGTAAAAGTAATTCAGGCAAATGATACTCTGTCGGTGCAGGTACATCCTGACGATGAAGACGCAAAACGCCTTGAAGGTCAGAATTGCCGGGGCAAAACCGAATGCTGGTATGTGCTTTCTTCCGATGATGGCGCAAGTTTAGTTTATGGTCTCAAAGGAAATCCCAGCAAGGAAGAAATCAAAACCGCTATTAATGAAAAAAATCTGGAGTCTTTGCTGAACCGGGTCACTGTAAAAAAGGGAGATTTCATTTTTATCCCGTCGGGTACAGTTCACGCTATCGGTGGTGGCTTGCGTCTTCTGGAAGTCCAGCAAAGCTGCAACATCACTTACAGGCTTTATGACTGGGGACGGCCAAGGGAACTTCACATCGAAAAAGGCATTGAAGTAATCAAGAATGAAAAAAGACAGGAAATAAAGCCTCTTGGAGAGGAATTTGAGTGCCAGTATTTCAGATTGCAAAAAGAACCTTTAAAAGGCGGATACTCATTTTTAGTCTCGCCAAGTTCAAAAGAGGCCGAACTTATTTTTGTTTCTGAAGGAGAAGGCTGGATTCGTGCCACAGACAAAAGCGGATTAAAAACAGAATTTTCCTTCAAAAAAGAAGAGATTTTTGCTCTCCTTCCCGGTGAAAGAGTCACTCTGGAAGGAAAAGGCGAAGTAATTCGCATACAGACAGTTTGCGGCAAAAATTAAACGGTAAAATGCTGCGCCGGGATTGAAAGCCCTTTAGTTGTGGAGCGAGCGAAGCGAGCGGAACAATGAGCGTGAGCGAAGGCTGGAA
>DFEB01000006.1 GCA_002368605.1 Treponema sp. UBA3813
AATGTGAGAATAACTATATAGAAATTGCGAGTTTGTGTCAATATCAAATCCTTTAATTTTTTATATTTTTTTTATTTTCCGACTTCTTCGGTCTGTCCAAATTCGCAGATTGCGTCGTAAACATTCGCATGTTCCAATAACTCAAGATTTTTTCCAATCTTTTTATAGACACGAACTTCTCCAGTACCGACACCTCCCAGGATTTTTAAAAGGCAGCGTTTTCCCTGAGGCATTTCATAATCTCGGACAAACATTTCTTTGCCCTTGCAGAATAAATCGACATCAATGACAAAGCGACCTTTATGAATGCTTACAGTCCAATGCACTCGGTCTCCGTCAGAACTGTCGCTCATTTGAGAGCAATCGTGGATTATTGCGTCTTTTTTGAAAATTCCTCGATTCTCAACAGTGTATTTTTCACCTTCAAAATTCAAATATGCGCATAATTTTCCACCAAATTCGCCTTCCAGAGAGAAACAAGAATTCAGCATCTGTTTGCCAGAAATTATGCTTGTCATTTTTGATGAAGAAATATGAAAATATGGAGAATTCGGGCTTATTCCCCAGCTTTTGTCGATATAACCATTTGATGATTTTGGAAGGACAACATATTCCTCTTCATCAAGATGCACTGTTCCGGAAAAAACAGACTTAACGCCAAGCGGTGTCCATAAATAATGCTTCCGGTTGTAAAGAGGGCTACACTCAATTATACGTTCAAATTTCAGCTCCCAACTCATTGCTCCCGCATTACATAAAAGCTCTGGTCGGATACGCAAATCCTGAGAAGAAACTACAACAGAACCAGACAAAGCGTTTGATCTAAAGAGACAGTCTCCGACTTTAAATGTTTCTGTATTTTTTATGAATGAAAACATTGATGAAGCATGAAATTTATTCATCTGCTTACCGTTTGAACCAAACACACCGGCCTTAACGAGAACATAAGACGGCAAAACGGCAATCTCATCATTAGCATGAGCTGCTGAGGCTGTACCTGCAAGAGCATACTGTAAATCTGACTCCGAAAGTGCAAGCCGAGACTTCTGACTAAGCACAGCAACTTTGGGAGATATTCCAGGATTTACGATAAATAATTCGACAAAAAACTTTCGTTCCTGACCGGTTGCCTTACTAAAAGCTGAAAAAACATATCGCCAGCGTTCAAAACCTTCCTGTCGCAATTTTCCGCGGAGTACATATTGGTCAAAACGCTTGTTTACTTTAGAATTTGCCATATTTCTGCCCACCAAAACAGTTTAATTCAATTTTAAACTTCTATCTTCTTAGATTCTCGACAAACTAAGGAGCAAACTTTAGCAGGCAGGAATAAATGTTTAGGAGGCCCTATTTAAGGAACTTGTTGAGCGTACTATCGATATTCTCTTTTTCGAGAGGAAAATTATCGTCAAGATACTGAAGGCACGCAATGCCAGCACTCTGCACATGTTCGAACCAAATGCGATACAATTCAGGTTCCAAATCCTCACTGGGAAGAGGAGCTCCCTGAATATCAGAAACAAGCTGTCGCATCATTTTTATACAAGTATCAAATTTTTCATTTTTCATAGGATTCTCCAAAAAGATATCTTTTTAATTATAACGGCAGGTGTATAATTTTTCCAGCAAAACCGTGCTCATTAAGCGATTTTTTATCAGAAATTATTGATTTCTTCTTAAAATTCTCTATTTTCTCTGTTTTTTGTGCATGGGAAAATTCATAAAGCCGCTTAAATCCAGCTTTTAAGTTTTCTGGATTAGAATGTAAGATTCCAAGAATCTTTTTTTCTCGGTCTTCATCACAAATTCCATACAAAAGCCGGGTAAGGGCGCTTGATCCTCTGCCTTTCGGCGACTGAGGCTGAATGAAATGACTGTAACATCCCATTATCGCGCAAACAACCTCTTCTTCAGAAAAATCAAGTTCGCTCGCTTCTTTAAGACAAAGCTCAAATGCATCGCAGGAATCAAAAGGATTCGGGTCACGATAAGTCGCAAAAATGAGCGCTCCGACCATTGGTTCAGCATTACAAAAGGCACCATAAGCACCTCCAATCGTGCGAATTTTCTCCCATAGAAGATTATTCGAAAGCCAGTGTGTGCAGACTTCCTCCGTGAAACTAGCTTCATCTTCATATCGTGAAGCCGGAATACACTCGGCAGCATAACCAACTTGAGAAGATGTGACAAAAAGCTCGGAATCAGAATCAGCACTAACCTCCCCTTCAATTTTTGTGAGCGCATAAAAATCTTCGTCATTACAAGCAAAAGGATTCTTTGGGGCCGAAAGACCGACTGTATCTATAAACGAAGGGAGCATAGAATTTATCTTCTCAAAGCCCGAATTTTCCGCTGTAACATGGATAAAAGCCCCTCCGTTTTTGATTTCCTTGAAAATCCTCTTAAATGAATGAAGTGTTTCTGATATTGGAGCCGAAGCGATTCTTTTGATAGAAAAATACTGACTCAACCCGTTCCAAATTTCATCAACGGCATTTTTCCGAGAGAGATTGCACCAGACGCGATTGGATACAAAAGTGTGCCCGTCAGGAATAACCGAAGCTTCAAAATCATTTCTACTTTCGGTGAGAATATCCTGCACGCGCTTCTCGTCAGAAAAATCAACTCCTGTCAGACAATCACTCAAAAGTGCAAGGGCCTCAGCGGATTTTTCCTCAAGCATCGACATTCTGAAAATCACCCAGTCACGCTTAATCCAATTGTATTTTTGGGAAAGCTTCCGCGCGTTTTCAGTATCAGGGCCTTCCATTGTGAGAAGATTTACGCCGAGTCCGCCAGTATTAAGAGCACATTCCTCAGCAGATTTTGCCCAATCAAGATCTTTCCAGCCGCATTCCGTCACGCAGTCAGCAAAAGCTGGCAAGAGAGGATAATCTTTGGGAGAAAGCACATCCGCAGGAAAGCCAATGTCAAGATAAATGATTCCGTTCGTATTTTCGACATTTTTTATAAATGGAACAGAAGATGTATCATAGCCCTCAAGAAAATCGATTTCGGTCTCAGGCCTGTTCATCATAGGTTTTCCGTCTGTGATAAAATCTTCAGGCGTAAGATGAGGAAGACAAGTCGTATCATCATCACTCTGCTGGAAAGAATGCAGTTTATCGTTTTCTGCCTTGATTTCCTCTATACTGGTGTGTTTTAAAAAATCAGCGACACGCTCCTTTTCGGCTTTTTCCCGTTTTTTCGTGTAATTTTTTGACGGAGCGACAACAACAAGAGAACGGCTTTTATTTTCGAGCAAAAGTTTTTTAAATAAATTCTTCAGGTAAGAAGAATCCTCCTCAATTTTTGCGCGGATTTCATCCAGATGAGAGCGCAGCCGAATCTGATTTTCGATGCCGTCACCGTAAAGCCAGCCGTAAATAGGGCGAGCCATAAGCGAAAGGGCAAAAGGTCCGTTCCCCCTCTTTATTTCACGATGGGAAAATTCAAGCGTTGTAAGAGTTGATTCGACATCTTTTTGGGAAATACCATCTTCAACAAGTTTTTTTATCGTATCAAGCACGACTTTTTCAACTTTTCTTTCATCACCTTTTTTTACACCACGAAGCCCCAGGGTAAGCGTTGATGTAAAAATCGATGAAAAAAGTCCATTTTGAGGCGCTAAATCCTCTCCTAAAGAAGACTCTAGCAAAGCCTTTTGAAGTGGTGAGCCGTCATGATTGCACAAGATTCCTGTGAGTACCACCTTTTCTGTGGCAGAAAGAGCATTTTCTGCCCTTCCTAAAAGCCAATTTACCAGAACAGTGTTGCTTTCCTCGCCGTCTCCACTGGGGCCCTCTGCATAAAGGACGAATGGCTCATTAATTTTCTCCGGAGTTACCAGCTTGCGAAAATCAGAAATACGCTTTTTAATCGCCGCTTCCGACACATCGATATCAGGGAATTTTTTTTCAAGGCGCGAGAGAAATTGTTCCTGTAAAAAATCAAGTTGCTCTTCTGTCGGAATATTCCCGTGCAGGAACACAAAACAATTGTCTGGCCGATACCAGGTCTTATGGAAATTCAAAAAATCTTCGTAGGTGACATCAGGAATTTCAAGAGGATCTCCTCCAGAATCCTTTTCATAAATCGAACCTTTTAAAAGACTTGCAAGGGAAATGTCAGCCGCTACGGAATCAAAAGAAGAATAGCTTCCCTTCATCTCATTATAGACAACACCCTGAATTGAAACCCCGCCCTTATCATCCACCTCAAATCGATGAGCTTCCTGCATAAAAATCTCGCGGTCGAGCCGGGGGAAAAATACAGCATCCCCATACACTGACATAAGATTAAAATAATCAGCCTTAGCAATCGAACTTGCAGGATAGACAGTTTTGTCTGAATAGGTCATCGCATTAAGGTATGTCTTCACACTTTGGTTCGACATTGTGACAAAAGGATCTTTTAAGGGATATTTTTCAGAACCACAAAGAACAGAATGCTCAATGATGTGAGCCAAGCCCGTTGACTTTGTGTTAGGCGTGCGGAATGCAAATGCGAAAAGATTCTCGCTGTCATCATTAAGAAGATGGAAAACTTCAAGAGCAGTTTTTTTGTGTCTGAGATGAATTGCCGTAGAATGATAATCAGCAACTTCAAAAACATTCAGGACTTCAAAAGATTTATAGATATCGCCTTTTTTCAGCTTAGACATAGAGTTCATCATCTCTTCCTTTTATGTACAATTTTCCGTCTTCATGCGCTCGTCGCAAAGTCGCAAAAAACTGAGCCGTCGCCTTCTCGCAATCACTTTTTCGCATAGGATGCAGGAACTCTTCTGTTTCAAGAATCGACTTTCGGCGGTTTTCAGACACATTCCGTAAAATCTTATCTCGGAAATCTTCTTTTTTAGTAGCGATAAGATAAGCAATTTCTTCCTCATCCATATCATGCAGCTTGTCTTGAATAAAACGGTCATCAGCATTGATAATATCTTCAGCTGTAAAGAGCCGTTCCCGCAAATCCTCACCAAGTTCAGAGTCTTGCTCGGCAAGATTGTTCAAGATTCCTTCTTCCGCCTCTGGAGACATGCGCTTTAAGATTTGTGCAAGAACATTTTTTCCGTCTATGGAATCCGACTTTGAAGTTGCAAGATGATTCATTTTCTCTTGAAGTGCCTTATCAACACGCTGAACGATTTCTGGAGAAATTTTAGTGAGTTTAGCAAGGCGCATGACCACATCTTTTTTATCCTCAACTTCAAGGGCATTTATTACTTGGGCAGAAATTTTAGGATTAAGATAGGACAGAACAAGAGCTTTCACCGCATTAGACTCATCTTTTAATAAAAGGGAAACCCGGTCGCTGTCAGATTCAGCAAGATATTCAAAAGGCTTTCCTGAAATATTACTGGTCGTTTTTTCGAGTATAACGCTGGCCTTATGTGTTCCGAAAGCTTTCTCAAGAATAGCACGGGCTGTATCGACTCCCCCCTCTTCCCGCGCTTGTTTTACAAGCCCTTGGAATTCTTTTAAAATCTCTGTTGCTTCTTCCGGCTCAACATAACGAATCGAAGCTATTTCTGGAATTATTTTTTCAGTTTGCTCTTCTGTGAGATGGGGCAAGATTTTTGCGGCCTCATCAACTCCGATAAGCATAAGAAACTTTGCGACACGACGATAAATATTCTCTTTTCCGTCTTTTTCCCGTGGTTGCTCCGGAACTTTTATCAAACCTCCAGAAGTAAGGGCTTTAGCAGCAACACGAGCAGATTCATTTCCTTGAAAATTTTTGTCGCTTAACTGAGGAAAAAAGCGTTTGTCAAAGATTTCGTTTATAGTTTTATGATGTTCCGCTTGATTTATATTTTGCTCTGGATTTTTGATACCAGACACTTTTTCAAAAACAGGTCTCTGGATATTATTTTCGGATTCCGACTTAGCAGATTCTGTTTTTTCGGTATTTTTATAAGCATTAATTCTAAAGCTATTCAAGTTCATATACAATTATTTTACATTTTATAAAAGAGACTTACAAGCATTGATTAGTCTGCAATAAAAAAAAATAAAAGCATAAGACATAAAAAAAAACCCGCTGAAAATTCAACGGGTTTTTACAGAAGAATCTGTTTAAATTCGACTACCAGTCATCGTTCATATCGTCTTCATCACGGTTTTCAAGATCGTAAAGGTCTGTAACAGCGCGAAGATCATCAAGATACATATAGTATGTACCACGAGCAAGCATCGGATTACAGTCAACGCGGAATCCAACGATACGAAGACCAGGTTTTACACCATTGTAAGCTGAAGACTGGATAATTCCATGCTCTCCATCCGGAGTTGGCGGAACAGCAACAGACATCTTTTTCCAGCCAGAGAAGCCGAGTGAACCGAGGTACAACTCGAAGTTATTGCCGTTGTAATCCTGAACGAGGACATACATCTGATGATCCATGTTTCGTCCTGCGACCCAGACAGAAATCGTTTTTGTTACGCCTTCAATTGGAATCGGGCGTGCTGATTTAATGAAAAATGAATTAACTCCACGGCGGAAGAATTCAACTTTAATACCAAGTACGCGTGAATCTTCAGCTTCCTCTTCACCTTTGAGAGGTTCTTTAGCCAAAGGATTTCCATCGAAAAGACGAGCGTTGATTACACCGTTATCAGGAGAAATATGAGCGTTCCAGCTTCCTTCCAATTCATAGCGGTCAACTGAAACTTCGCGAAGAGCCTGACGAGCTGAATCATTTCCGATTACAGTAGGATCTGGCGAAGCAAGGCTCTCGTTGTCATTCTGACGATTGTTATCCTGTGCAAAAACTGCCGCAGAAAGTGCCAATGCAATAGCAACTGTAAGTAACTTTTTCATTATTTAGCCTCTCCTTGTGATGATGTGCTTCCGCTTGAGCTTGAGTCGCCGAATTCAACATTTTTAAGTTCGTATCCGTCGAAGATGTTGCTCAATGCATTTGTAGAGAACTTGAGCTGGTCAAAGAAGATATTGAAATCATCAACATACTCATCAGGATCAGTTCGGACACGGAATCCTACGAATGTCATTATTGTTGGACCTGAGCGCAAGCGAGAATGCTGGCGGATATATGATGGAATCGGAACGATTACATTGCGCCAGCCATTGAACGCGAGATTGCCAGCAGGAAGTGTATAAACACGACCATCAGCATCACGAACCAAAAGGTCAATGTAGTAAAGGTAATTTGCACCCCATACCCAGAAATCAACCTGAGTAACAGTACCAACAAACGGAATCTCGTATGGCTTACCTTCGCTCTCAGGATATACCTCAAACCAGTTTTCACCCTTACGGAGATAGCTTGTTTTTACACCGAGAACTTTTGGTGAATCACCTTCTTTATTGAACAATTTGAGAGAATTCGGCTGTCCTTCAAAATATTCCAACTTGGGGAATCCCTTTTCTGAATCAATATAATGACTTGCCTGAACTGCCCATGTCCAATTATGTGCTTCCGTGCTATTGACCGTTTTGCCAGGCACCTGATAATCCTGAGAACCGACATTGTCAAAATTATCAATGATTCTTGTTTCTACGGCCTTTGAGCTTGGTTGTGCAACTGCTGGAACTGATAAGGCAAGCAAGAATGCAAAACCAGTAAAGACTACTACGCCCTTTTTCATTCAAAACTCCTTTTTCTTTATTTGTGTTCTTTTTATAAGACACCATATTTTTATTAATATCGGCAGAACTTTTTAAAAAGCTCACAAAATCATATACAATTATATTTCTAGCATACATCTTTGTCAAATAATTTGAAAGAGGATTTTTCTTTTTTTCTCACAATTTCCGTGACTTTTTTTCCCCTTTCTGAGAAATAAATTATTTTCAGATGAATTTAACATATTTCTTGATTTTCTGCCATTTTCGACTTACTATAATAGATATAATTTGAAATCATTTTTATAGGAGAATTATAGGATATGACTTCTTACAAAGAAATTGGCCTCGTGAACACAAAAGATATGTTCGCAAAGGCAATGAAAGGCGGATACGCAATCCCGGCTTTCAACTTCAACAACATGGAACAGATGCAGGCAATCATCATGGCTTGCGTCGAGGCTAAATCACCAGTTATTCTTCAGGTTTCAAAAGGCGCGCGCGCTTACGCTAACCCGAACATCCTTCGCAACATGGCTCGCGGTGCAGTAGAATATGCCCATGAGTTGGGTTGCGACATTCCAATCGTACTTCACCTTGACCACGGCCCAAATTTCGAGGTCTGCAAAGACTGTATCGACAACGGTTTCTCTTCTGTCATGATTGACGGCTCTGCCCTTCCCTACGACGAGAATGTTGAGCTCACAAAAAAAGTCGTGGAATACGCTCACAAATACGATGTAACCGTCGAGGCTGAGCTTGGCGTTCTCGGCGGCGTTGAGGACGATGTCTCTGCAGAAGAATCAAAATACACAAAGCCAGAGGAAGTAATCGACTTCACTTCAAAAACAGGCTGTGATTCTTTGGCAATCTCAATCGGAACAAGCCACGGTCGCTGTAAATTCACTCCTGAACAGTGTACTCGCACTGCTGACGGCGTTCTTATTCCTCCACCACTGGCATTCGATGTTCTTGAGGCAATCGAAAAGAAACTCCCAGGCTTCCCGATCGTTCTCCACGGCTCATCATCAGTTCCAGTAGAATATGTAAAAATCATCGAGCAGTACGGCGGAAAGATTCCTGACTCAGTAGGAATTCCTGAAGAGCAGCTCCGAAAGGCGGCAAAATCAGCTGTCTGCAAAATCAACATCGACTCAGACGGCCGCTTGGCAATGACGGCGGCTATCCGAAAGCATTTCGCAGAGCATCCCGGTGACTTCGACCCGCGCCAGTACCTCGGTCCTGCCCGTGAAGAGCTTAAAAAGATGTACATGCACAAGTGCGTTGATGTCCTCGGTTCAGCAGGACACGCCCTCGACTAGTTTTTAATGCATAATTTATAATTGCGGGACGGGACATTGCCTTGCCCTCCCGTGAATTTAGACGCGGATGACGCGGATAAACGCAGATATAAAAAGAAAATGCCCGGCGATACGAAAGATTTTCGTAAAACCGGGCTTTTTTTTTGCGGAACCAGAATTCCTAATTCCTAATTTTAATTGTCCCAGCTCATCATCTGATCGTCGATGGGTTTTCCGGGGATTGCCATCGGGAGAATCATTTCGTCGATGTCAACTTTGGCGTCAACGATACAAGGCTTGTGACTTTCAAAGGCTTTTTTGAATTCCCTGTCGAATTCGTTGTTGTTGCCCGCCTTGTAGTAGCCTACTCCGTAAGCGGCGGCGAGTTTTTCCCAATCAGGGCCAAAATCAAGCGTAGTGTGGCTGTAGCGTTTTTCGTAAAAAAGCTTTTGCCACACGCGGACATTACCCAAAGTGCCGTTGTTTACCAGAACGATGACGATTGGAAGACCGTAGCGGGCAATGGTGCAGAGTTCGTTGCAGTTCATGCGGAAAGAGCCGTCACCTGCAATGTGAACGACGCGGGCATTAGGATGCCCCACCTGAATTCCCATTGCGGCCCCTGTTCCAAAGCCCATGGTTCCCAATCCGCCAGAAGTAACGAAGCGGCGTGGCTTTCCGAAGGGATAGAACTGAGCAGTCCACATCTGGTGCTGGCCGACCTCTGTCGTGATGTAGGCATCATCTCCGGCGTATTTGTGTACGGTTTCAAGCATGAATTTTGGATTGATTGAGTCTTTTTTGACTTCTGAATAGCAGGCAGGAACTTCCTTTTTCCATTCATCAACTTTTTTGAGCCAGTCTTTGTGGTCTCTTTTTTCGATGAGAGGCAAAAGCCGTGTCAAAATATCTTTTACATCGCCTACAAGCTGCTCCTGAGCAGGAATATTCTTGTTGATTTCGGCAGGGTCAATATCGATATGAAGAACTGTTGCGTTTGCGGCGAAAACTTTTGGGTCACCGATTACGCGGTCAGAAAAGCGTGAGCCAAGGGCAAGAACCAAATCACTTTCAGTAACGGCCATATTGCTGGCCCTCGTTCCGTGCATACCCACCATCCATGTACAGAGGGGATGGCTTGCCGGGAAAACATCACGGCCCATAAGGCTTTCCGCCACTGGAATCTGGGCTTTTTCGGCGAATTCAAGGAGTTCTTTTTCGGCTCCAGAAATTTTAACGCCACCGCCTGCATAAATTACAGGCCGCTCTGACTTATTGATAATTTCGGCCGCATGTTTGATTTCTTCGTCTGTTGGCTTTGCAACGCGGACGACGCGGGAGAAATTTGAATTTTCCGAGACAAGCTCTTCAAGCCCTGTGTCGCCTTTTTTGAGAGGCTCGAATTCACATTCTTTTGCGGTGACATCTTTTGGAATGTCGATGAGGACAGGCCCCGGCCTGCCTGATTTTGCGATGATAAAGGCCTCACGGAAAGTCTTTGCCAAATCTTTTACATCTTTAACGATGAAATTGTGCTTGGTGATTGGAAGCGTGACGCCCGTGATATCGATTTCCTGGAAAGTGTCTTTTCCGAGAAGCGGAGTGCCGACATTACAGGTGATTGCCACGACCGGAACTGAATCCATGTAGGCAGTGGCGATTCCAGTAACCAGATTTGTAGCTCCAGGACCGCTCGTTGCCATACAGACACCGACTTTGCCTGTAGTGCGGGCATAACCGTCTGCCGCGTGAGCCGCTGCCTGTTCATGGGCAGTGAGAATATGATTGATTCGGTCTGAATTCTTGTAAAGTGCGTCGTAAATGTTGAGGATGTTTCCGCCAGGATAGCCGAAAACTGTGTCTACGCCCTGTTCGACGAGACACTCAATAACAATCTGTGAGCCGTTGATTTTCATAATGGACTATTTTATCAATTTATGGCACTTATTTCAATTCTTCAAGAGTTTTCCCCTGAAAATGAAGAGCCATTCCGATCGCCTTTGCAGCCGTTAAAAGCAAGTCCATGTCAGAATTCTGCCAGATTCGGTTTGTTGCGGTTGTGTCCGCCCGAAGATAGCCGTAGACAGTGCCGCCATAAGAAATTTCGACAAAGAGGATCGAGAAAATATTCTGCTTTTTGCAGATATTCAAGAGAGTGTTTTGATTGCTGGCGGCAAGTTTATTTACATCGTTTATGTAGAAGATTGATGTGGAATTGTTTACATTGAGGGAAACAAGGGCATTGTCGATATACTCAAATTCTTTTGTACGAGAAAGGGAATAAACCTCAGAAAAAATCATTGATTTTCTGCCTTGAATACAAACATGGTCAATCATGAGGGTTGTTGTAAAAAATTGCAGGAGATATGGAACGGACTGCCGTAAATCATTAGACTTTGCAAGCAGGCTGAAAATCGTGTTGTGCTGCTGCATTGAATTTGACGAAGGCCCGTCACTAGAGTGGATTTTGATGTCTTTATGCTTTGAGTCAAGGTAAATGATGAAGCAGCTTCTGCCTTTTTGCTTTCCTCGATAGAGAGCCTTATCAGCTTTCTCGAAAAGTTCCTCGTAAGAAGATCCATCAATAGAGAAACGAGAAAGCCCGGTCGTTATAGTAATAAAAATTGCAGGATAATCGGGAACAGAAAAATTCCCAAACTGAGCATGAATTTCACGGCAGACCTGCCAAATTTCATCGTATTCTACAATATCAGGAATAAGAAGGATGAACTCATCGCCACCAAAACGACCAACGAAACCTTTTTTTCCAACACCGTCCTTGATTCTTTGGGCTATAATCTGAATTACCATATCACCGACACTGTGTCCGTAGCCGTCATTCACATTCTTAAAATTATCACCATCAATCAACATGAGGGCAAAAGGATGCTGTTCTTTTATGAGGATTCGAGCAAAATTTTCGATAGCAAAGCGTTCATAAACGCCAGTAAGAGAATCGAATTTAGCTTCTATTTTGTCGAGCAAAAACTTATCCATATCCTTATCAGTATAAGCCATTTTTTGAAAAAATCCAATTCTATTTTAAAGAAAGGCGGATTTTCACAACAAGAGAAATATGATATTTTGACTTTATGCGCATTCTTTTTTATTCCACAAGTTCAAGTCTCTACGACGGCGAACATATTTTTTCAAAAACGCTTCCTTCATGGGCCGGGCAATGGGATTTTCTCGCAGAAAAGCACCCTGAGCATGAGTTTATTATCGCAAGCCAGCTTCCAGGAATGTTTATGCTTGACTTGATTGGAAACGAAATCGCGCAAAAATCCGAGAAAATTCAATATCATCTTATTCAGAACGATTCAGAAAAGAAAATCGCCGAGGAACTTGCGGATTTAAAGCCGGATTTGGCCATTGCCCTCTCTTTTTATGTCACCCCCTACGACTGGCTTACGGTAAAAGACGCAATGGTGGCAGATTTTTTGAGGCAAATGGGAATCCGAACAATCTGTCATTCCGTCGAGACAGCCTTAATCTGTTTTGACAAGTGGCGAACCCACGAATTTTTAGAAAAAATCGGCGTGAATTGCGCAAAAGCCGTGTACATGCACCACGAACTTTACATCAACGGTGGAAACAGGCGGGAATTAAAGAGCAATGTCTACCGTGACGCAATTTTCCATCAAATCAAGAGACTCAAATTCCCGGTGATTATAAAAGACACCACGGGATTAAGCTCTTTCGGTGCGGATGTGGTGAATAATTTTGAAGAGGCTTTGGGTATTCTTCGCTCAAAAAAGACAACTTCCGACAGAATAATAGAAGAAATGATTAGCGGAGACCAGTTCGGCTGCGAGATTTATGGAAAAAGCGGCGAAGGCGACTACAAGATTCTCCCGCCTTTTTTGTTCAGCGTGAATCAGTACGGAATTACAAGCCCCAAGCAGAGTGTGAAAATTGGCCCCTTTCTGGAAGAAAATCTTGTTCAAAACGAAAAATACAAGCTTTCGGAATTACGCAAGATGCTTTTAAAGATGGCAAAGGCCTTGAAGCTGGACGGAATTGCCCAGGTTGACTTGGTTTTTAATGGAAAAAAATGGTTCGTGATTGAAATAAACCCCAGGCTTTCAGGCATGAGCACAACCTATGCGGCCAGTGCAGGGCAACCTTTGAGCGAAGTAATCTTTGAATATTTAATGACTTCCTCACAGAACGCACAGAGTTCACGGAGATTTGGTTTTCAATTTAAGCCCACCGTGAACATAAAATTTCCCATTATGCCAGAAGAGAGGCTTTTGGAACTGAAGGCACTGCCCTACACCGCTTTCGTGAACCAGATTGAGAACCGGGCGGCTAGGCAGATTCGGGAGCAGGGATATTGCGAGGTTATTGTGACAGGCGAGACAAGAGACGAACTTTTGGAAAATCTTTGCGATTTAAGGGAGAAGTTTTCTGATGTGGCGGAAGAGCATTTTTTTGAGACGGCCATTTTTCTGGGAGAAAAACAGCGTTTATGTGGGGGTTGAATTATAAGTTGTTCCTACAAATTGGCATTTGTAGGAGTAACAAGAGACGAAAATTCCGCTATACACGGCGGGGTTGAAAAGGCTATACAGACAAACTAAGACGATTTCGTCACGGCATCTTTTTTGATAATCGGAAGAATGCGCCCCGTGGAAAGGGCTGGAACTTGGAGCAAATACTCTGAGATTTTGCTCTCAATAAAGTATCCATAACTAGGTGTAAAAGAAGATACATATCCCTCTTCAATTTCGTAATAATACCCGATGTCGACATCTCCTAATTCAGACAGATAGTGCTGAATGTTTGTTTCGTTGTTGGTGTTCAAATTTTCCACATCAGCGGAGAACTTATTGTCTTTTGAAAACAGCGTACAAATCAAATTTTTTTCTTTGTTCGCAAAACTAACATAGTAACAATAAACGCCTTCTTTTTCTTTTAGAACTGTATTATAGCCTAATTCTTGCAGAGGTTCGGCATCGGTTATAAAAAATTCAATTTTCGTGTTATCGGCATTTTGGAGTATCTGAACGCACATATTTGAAGAACTTTCAAATTCATTCAAATCATATCCTTCGGGAAGGTGAATCGTTTCTGTTGAGTTGGTTTTGAATTTTATATTTTTATAGGCATCGTTTTCAGCATTTGCGAAAGTCAGTGTGAATTCTACTTTTTCCTTGTTTTCGCGCAAGTCGTTCCAATACACTTCTGTCTTTTTACAACTGATGAAAACGCAAATAACCATACTATAAAGAATTATTAAGATTTTCCAATGCATTATTGTCATAGTATTTTACATTCTCCTTGTTTGCATTTAATAAGTCCAACGCTTCGTCTTTTGATAAGACTTGATTTATAACTTCATCTTTATAATTAAGACCTGTTACTGTTACAGACCAATTAGTAACTTTTCCATTAGTTACCGTATAATTAAGTTTGACATCAGAAACACCTCGGAAAAGTTTTGCACTGACACTCAATCCAAGAATTGCTGCATTGCCAACAGACTCTGCCCTCGATGGAATACCATCACTTGGTATATCCTCGAGTGTAGCATCCGATTGCTTTGGCAATGCCGTTGCCAAATTGTCTAGTGGATGTTTTTCTAAAATGATATGTCTGTACGAGCTGTTTGAGTTTCTTTCAGAAATTTTTCTTTCATTTGAAGTTGATTCAGTCCCGTATGGAGTTTTATTTAAATTCCCTATCAAGGAATCCATATCCACTTTTGCCGGAGATGCTCTTGAAGCGTTTGCATATTGCAGACAGCTTGCAGAGAATTTATCTTTCCCTGTTGAAATTGATTTTACAAATCCCCAAAAATAGAAATAGAGAGAACTTCTTCCGTCTGGGTCTGTATACTTGACAGGGTTGTTGGCGGCGTAGTGGTACAAATTGCCATTTGTCTAACGAAACGCCCTTTTCAGCCTCCTTTGGCTTTATTATACCACGGAAAAACAGAAATTCTGTGTTCTGTTTTTTAAATTTCGGAAGAATTCTGACTTTTAAGCAGGAATTCTTCCGAAATTCTGCGCATTTTAAGCCTTGTTCCTACAAATTGGCATTTGTAGGAGTAAAACCTAGCGTTTTCAGAAGGAGTGAAAACGCTAGATGTGGGGTGTAATTCAAAATATCAGTATGAAATCACTTCTCTTTTAATATCATTTTTATTATTTAATATTAGATATTTTATAATTTTTCTTTCCTTTGTATTTTCAACCGTGATTAATAAATCAGCATCCTTACTATCAAAAATATAGACACCAAATAATACATTTTCATCCAGGTAGTAAAAAAAACGAGACGTCGCATGTAAGCCATAAGCTCCTTTTAGTGACTCGTTTTTATTATAAATATTGATCCTAAGTTTTTCTTTAGATTCAGTATCAATATAATAAACTTCTTTTTCTTCACTAGAACAACTACAATTATTATGAAGATATTCAATTCTTGTAAAATACTCACAAATTTGATTATATTCTTCTAGTTTTTCCAGTAAGGGTTTATATTCATTCATTTTTTTTACAAACTGGTTATATTGATTTTCATAGTTGTTTATTATTTCTTTTGCAAAAGCTGATATCTGAAATAATAATAATATTACGATAATATACAATTTTCTTACTGCCATCCTCCACCTCCATACAATGTCTCATCAGAGTATCTAGTAAATTCATATTTTGTAATTTTCCAAACTTCAACTCTTTCCGATTCTCCAACTCCATGATATTCCATATAAATTAATTCCTCCTTTTCAGGATCATTAGATAAAACTGTTGCCGTGTGCCATTGATCATTTGGATTATCTGAAATAAAACTTATAACATCACCAGGTTTTAACATCGGGCCAAGGACCTTGGGATCTGTTATACGATTTCCTTTTTCATCCTTATAGAAATTAATTTTACCAGATTTAGCTAAATCTCTTGCTATAGAGTATGGATTTGGATTTAATTTAGGAGAAACCCATGTATTCCTAAAACAGATTGCTCCACCTGCACAAGCAAACCAAAAATCAGGTCTTCCTTTTTCAGAATTTATTCCTCCCAAAAAATCATAGGTTTCTTTTGATAAGACACCTTTATTATAATGTCTTGGAACAAAAGTTCCAGGTGTCCATTTTTCTACACCATCAAGAATCTTCTGTATATTCTCATTAAGTTTTTTAGTGTCTTTACTATTTCTTCCATCCGGGTCTATATAGCGTACAGGATTATTCCCTGCGTAGTGATACAAATTGCCATTTGTAGGACTAAAGCGCCCTTTTCAGCCTCCTTTGGCTTTATTATACCACGGAAAAACAGAAATTCTGTGTTTTGTTTTTTAAATTTCGGAAGAATTCTGAATTTTAAGCACGAATTCTCCCGATTTTTTATGATTTAAAGGTTCTTTTTCCTACAAAATGACAGACTTATTTTATAACCTCCCATGAGCCATTTTTATTTGCTCCAAGTCTTTTCAAAAGTCCTTTTGCCTTCAATGACGCAATAACACGATCCAGAGTTCTGCTCGACAAGTTTGAGCTTTTCACGAGGTCGGTTTTTACGATTTTTTTATTACTTCTGAGAATATTTAAAACCTTTTCTTCGTTTTCTGTAATTTCAATATTTATTCCGCCGTTTATTTCGCCATTTATCTCGCCATTCCTGTCTTTGCGGGAAAATTCAAAAGTAAAGTCATTTTCATTGTTTATGTAATTTACAGTGACTCCGGCCTCTTTGCATAATCGGTAAATCTTTTTCAATCCGTAACCGGCAGTTTCAATGTCTTTTCGCATATAAAGGACATTTGCAATAATCTCATTTCGTAAATATGATTTCAAATCTTTCTTGTAGAAATCCTCGGGTAAAAACTCATTCGCAAACGCGCCTGGATTGATAATTGAAATTCTGTCTGAATAAATATCTATTTCATGCTCTACATTGCCATCGTACCTTGCGTGGGCAAAGCTGTTTACAATTGCTTCCCTCAAAGCATCAAGCGGCACTTCAGGAATTTCCTTGCGCTCAAGAGTTTTTCCCTGACTTTCAACTCTCCAGCGGATATTCTTGATTATAAATTTCATGGATTCCTCTACAAGCTCAAAAATATTGCCATTGATTTTGTTCAAATCCAAAATAGTTTCACGTTGACTTGTCGCAAACACTATTGTTTTTAAGATTATTGGCTTATTTTTGGAAAACAGCATTTTTCCGGCATTGTTAAGTCTATTTTTGCTTGTCAAATTCAACATGTTAAGAATATGGCCCGAATTAAAATCAATTTCCGGCAACCGCCCTGATTCCGTCGCATCTTTGTAGAATCTCTGCAAAGCCAACTCATCGACATCTTTTACAGTTTCATTTGAACCCCTGATTTCCCAGTTTTCCTCATATTCTCTTGAAATCATCAGCTTGCGCAGCTCAGAAGGCGTAAGCTCCCTGTCTTCGTCAAAAGTGCGCATATAATATTTCCCGAAGGCAGAATATGGCGTATCAACTCCAGAAAAAGAAACTTTTATGACATCAATGCCGCTGATTCTTTCTTTAATGATAGTCGGGAAAATCTGCGGCCTAATGCTCTCATAAATCTTTCGAGAAACATCTCTTAAAGTAGAATCTGTAATTTTAAATTTATAAGGAGCCCCATCATTTTTAAGTCCAAAATAAAGAACTCCGCTTTTATGTTTGTTCAATATGCTGGAAATTGAAATCATTCCTTCATTTATTTCTGATGTGGTTTTCTTAAATTCAACCTGTTCGCTTTCTTCCATGTCAGAATCCCCTCTCAGCAGAATAAACAAAATGGCGAAATAAATCAAGTTTTCTGGCGAAATATTTACTCCTACAAATTGTCATTTGTAGGAGTAAAGACTAGCGTTTTCAGATGGACGGAAAACACTAGATGTGGGGTATGGGGATAATCTTTAATTTTGAATATAAAAATCCACTTTTTTTTCTTGTCCATCTTCCCAAAAATCATTAGCAGCTTTTACACAATCAAGAAAAATATTCTTTTCTTTCGTATTGTCTTCTAACAAAATTTTATCAAAATCTCTGATTATAATTATTATGGAATTAGAATGTATCCAATCCAAGTCCTGAAGACAATCATCAAGGGCATTCCAATTATTTCCAAAGTAATTTGGAAAGTGTAATATTTTTGCTATTTCAGAAAACAAATCACTTCTTGTTTTCATATTCTTTCCTTCAAGGATAAATAAATTTGCTGAATTTGTTTTTATGATAGTTTTAAATTCCGTTGTATTTATAAATTTCAACATATTTTACTCCATTTGTGTAAATGTTTTGTAATGGTCTGTGGTTTTCCATGCAGAACCATCCGAACCTGTTACTAACCTTTCTGCTCCTCGATTTTGTCCTTGAATATGTGGGTTCACATCCCATTCTTTATAGTTTATTGGATTTCCATTAGAATCTGTTTTTGGCAATGTCTGATAACCATCACCACCACGATTTTGAAAAGTTCTACCACCTTTATATCCATTAGGAGGATTTCCTGTTTCTTTTACGGTATTTAATGTTTGTTGAAATTTATCTGGAGTTTTGGTTTGTAAAACGGTTGAACCAATGGCAACTCCCGCAACATAACCAACGCCGCCTCCAATCCCGCCGCCCAAAGCGGCTTTATCAACACCGTCTAATAGATTGTTGCCCTGATATGCATTTATGGCAACATCAGTACCTGCGGCTACAGTAGCGCCTCCAATTACAGCTACTCCACCAACAGCTGCTGTAACAGCAAGAGAAGCTCCGCAGGTAAATCCTGCCAATGCACCGCCAGCAGCTCCACCTATCGCCGCTGCTACTATATCTTTTTTTGAACCGCCTGCAAGAGCTGTCGTTACGGCTCCAACTCCAGCTCCTATAATGGCACCGGCCCCCGCTGCGATGATATTAAAGACTCTTCCGTCAGGGTCTATATAGCGTACCGGATTATTGGCCGCGTAGTGATACAAATTACCATTTGTCTAACTAAACGCCCTTTTCAG
>DFEB01000075.1 GCA_002368605.1 Treponema sp. UBA3813
ACCAAGGCTTTTTCTATTTTCCCGGCTTTCCGCGAGTATTATGCCGTAAAGGCCTGCCCCAACCCATATATATTGAAGGTTCTTGCAAGCGAGGGCTGCGGCGCGGACTGCTCAAGCCTTCCAGAGCTCATGCTTTCTTCAATGAGCGGAATTAAGGCCAAGCATGTCATGTTCACTTCAAACGAAACTCCTGCCAGCGAGTATAAATACGCCTTTGCTAACGGAAACATCATCAACCTTGACGACATCACCCACATTCCTTTCTTAAAAGAAGCCTTGGGCGGAAAGTTGCCTGACACAATCTGCTTCCGCTACAATCCGGGGCCTCTGAAGCACGGATGCAATTCCATCATCGGAAAGCCTGAGGAAGCGAAATACGGCCTTACCAGGGAACAGATGTTCGAAGCCTACAAAATCTGCAAGGAAGAGGGGGTAAAGCACTTCGGCCTTCACACAATGGTAGCCTCAAACGAGCTGAATCCAAACTTCTTTGTTGATACGGCAAAACTTGTCTTTGAGCTTGCGGCGGAAGTAAAGGAAAAACTTGGCGTGCGAATCGAATTCGTGGACTTGGGCGGCGGACTTGGAATTCCTTACAAGCCTGACCAGAAGCCTGTGGATTACGATGAGGTTGCCCGTGGAATCCGCGCTGAGTATGACCGCGTTGTAGTTCCCGCAGGCCTTGATCCCCTTGAAATTTACTGGGAATGTGGCCGCCCGATTACAGGCCCTTACGGCTGGCTCGTTGCAAAGGCGATTCACGAAAAGCACATTTACCGGGAGTACATTGGCCTTGATTCCTGCATGGCAGACTTGATGCGACCGGGCATGTACGGCGCCTACCACGAAGTCACCGTCTCAGGCAAAGAAAACGCTCCAAAAGACCATGTTTACGATGTGGTGGGAAGTTTGTGCGAAAACTGCGATAAATTCGCCGTCCAGCGGGAACTGCCAAAAATCGACATGGGCGACCTGGTGATTATCCATGACGCAGGCGCTCACGGCCGGGCAATGGGCTTTAACTACAACGGAAAATTGCGCTGCGGCGAGCTTTTGCTCCGGGAAGACGGCTCTGTAAAAGAAATCCGCCGCCGGGAAACAATCGACGACCTTTTCAGCACCCTGGACTTGGGCGGGCTGGATGAGTTTAAAGTGTAATTAGACGCGGATTAACGCAGATGCACATACGAAAACACGCGTTTTGTGCTGCCGCGTAAGCGGCAAACGTATATAGTTACAGGCACAAAACGCGTGTAGCAGGCTAGCCTGCAGTTTCGATAAGCCGTTATCACGACTGGGAGCCGTTTTTTTTGCTCTATCTAGTTGATTTATTTCTTCAAAAGCGCTGCGAAAGGATTGTATGTGTCGCCGTCGTCGGAAGAGTCCTGCTTTTTCAGGTAGTCTGCGGCATCGTCTTCCTCTTCGTCGCTTTCACCTGCAGGGGCAAGGCTGATTCGCTTTTCTTGGGCGTCGATTTTCTGAACGACCACTTCCATTGCGTCGCCGACCTTGAATTTCTTGCTCAGGTTGGTCTTGTCGTTCACGTCGCGGAGAAGGCTTACATGCACGAGACCGTCAATTCCCGGCTTCAAGTTTACGAACAAGCCGAAAGCCGCGATTCGCTGGATTTTTCCCGTGAATTTGTCGCCGACATTTATAGAAGAAACTTCGTCCCAGGGGTCTTTTTCAAGCTCTTTCATGCTTAAAGAGACTTTTGAGCGGTCAGGCTTGGCTGTGTTCCATTCAGCCTTGATGATTTTGGCTTCAATTTCCTGACCTTCGCTCAAAACATCAGAAACATCATTTATTCGAGCATGAGAAATTTCTGAAATTGGGAGCAGGGCCTGGAATCCGTTCAAATCGATGAAGGCACCGTAGCTCTGGATTGACTTGACCTTTCCCTTGACCACCGAGCCCACCGTGAGTTTTTCTGAAAGAGAGTTGACTTTTGAAACCTCGGCTTCTTCCTCCACCTTGCGGTTAGAGACGATGATGTTCTTTCCCTCGTTCTTGAATTCCGTGATGATGAAAGTCATGCTGCGGCCCACATACTCGGCCGGTTCAAGGCGGTTTTTGTAGCCCATCTGGCTGTATGGACAGAATGCTCTGGCCGTGCCGATTTTGACCTCAAATCCGCCCTTGATTTCTTTTTCGACATGACCTTCAACCGGAAGGCCTGAGTTGAATGCGCTTTCAAGAACGTTCGTGTCGGCATTTTCGCCCTTCAAGCGGGTGGTGAAGTGCAGCTCATCCCGGTTTGATGAGACAAAGTAGACTTTGATTTTGTCTCCTTCTTTTACGGTGCAGTTTCCGTCAGCGTCGATGAATTCTGCCTTATCGACAAAACCCTCGCTCTTCAATCCCAAATCAATAAAAACCGTGTCAGAGGAAATCTGAACGACCGTAGTCTCAACTTCCTGCCCGATTTCAAATCCTTTCATTTTTAACTCCTTTTCTTGTTATTTTATTCTAAAACTCATATTCCAGCAATTGGCAGTTCGTGATTCCGAAGGCGCCGAATTCTTCGTTGGTCATGTCGCAGAAATAGGAATTCACCACGCGGGAAAGTCCGTTGTGGGCCACCAGGAGAAATGTCTTTCCCGTGCGTTTGGTTTCTTCCGTGAGCTTGTCCAGCAGATTGTAGATTCTCTGGGCTGTTTTCATGTAAGACTCGCCGCCCAAATCCCGGCCGTAAGACATGGCGAATGTCGTGAGGGAGGCGCGGAATTCAGGAGTTTCCCGGTTCGTGTCCTCGTAAATGCCGAAATTCCTCTCGATTAAAAGAGGCTCTTCCTCCGCCGGAATTCCCGTAATCTCTGAAATGTGAAGGGCTGTGTTTTTTGCCCTGGAGAGAGGAGAATAGAAGATTTTATCGATTTTTACTTCGCCCCTTTCGATTTTTGCTTTGATTTCATTTCCAAGCTTGATTGCCTGCTCGTGGCCGTTTTCGGTGAGGGCAACTTCCCGCGCTCCGCAGACCAGCTTTTTTGTGTTGGTGAAAGTCTCGCCGTGGCGGGTAAAATAGATTTTAGACATGAGAAGATTATATAGAATATTAGAGAAAAATGGAACGATTTTCGGAAAAATCACAAAAACGGCATGAAATGCGAAAAAGGGCAAAAAGTTACAAAAAACAGTTGACAAAGGTTAAAAAAATGCATAAATTGTTTTCACTTAGAGAGTAGTTAGTGTTAGCTAACTTATATTTTAAAAAGGTGGTCTTTATGAAAAAGATTATTTCAATTTTGGTCGCATTTGCAAGTACATTCTCTCTTGCATTTGCAGAGGGAACGGAAATTTCTTTCTCTAATAAAATTTATGAGGAGGACTATGTTCTTGAGCATACTGACAAAAAGTATGATGATGAGGGAGAATCAAAAACAGAAAAAGATTTTCCTGGCATTAAAGAGAAGATGAGTGTGGAGCTTACCTCTGAGCAGGTTGATGCAATGGTTGCCGCAATAGTAACTGTTGATGATTATGATGAGCAGCATTTTGGTGTTCAGGGTGAAGTTGATGATTGGTACATTGAATTCCGACCAATTCATCCAGTTACTTTCGGAATGCATACGAGTATTTATGCAGATGGTTCTTATCTTCCTATTTATGATGATAATATTGCTACAGGTGATATTGGAAGCTCTGGTTTCACTGTAACATTCCGGCCGACGGTTCTTAAAGATGCTCTTCGACTTTCTTTCTCTGCTCCTTTTGACTTTGACGGCGACACATCTACAGGCAAAATTAACTGGTTTAACGGAAGCAAAGACCATACGAATGCTGAGACAGGAGATCCCGATCCGGAGCAGGAAAAATTTGATTTCCGTCTTGGTGCGATTTACAATCATGACTATTTCAACTTAGGTGTTTCAATTCAGGATGTTGCCGATGATGACGAGAGACAGATTGGCGTCTATTTGGCTTTGCCTACATTGCTTGGTGCTTCCGAGAATCTTACTATTGGCGGTGGTTTTGCAACAGCAGAGAGTGAAGGTGGAGTGGCTGCATTTGATGATCTTACCTTCTATGGCGGAATCTCTTATAAAAAACTTGTCAACGGTTTCCTGACTTATGAAACTGACGCTTTTAGCTTTAAGGCTGAGGCATTGTACAATTTTGGCGAGAATTTTGGTTTTGATGATGACGATGAAGTTTTTTATCTTTGGGATTTCTACTCGGCAGCATCTGTTTCATTTAAGCTCGCTGAGAAACTCACGGCTTCTTTGACTGGTAAGGTCATGATTGACTTGAAGAAAAATGCTGACTTTGCTGCTCTTATTGGAAAAGATGAAAAAGCCGCAAATGTTTATGCTGCTGCATTCGCACTTGACTTTGACATTAACGAACGCAACACTGTTGGTGCAGAATTTGATATTGATACATTCGATGGAAACTGGGCAGTTGCAGTCCCTGTTTACTGGGAGTATCATTTCTAATCAATCAAATTCACCGTTAATTAAATTGTGAGCTACGCTGCCCGGTCCTGGTACTTTGGGCAGCTTTTCTCTTTTAAACCACTGGGCGTCTTTTAACTCGTCTTCTTGAATCGTGATTTCGCCGCTTTCGTATTCGGCACGAAAAGCCAGCATGAGCTGGTCTGGAAAAGGCCATGCTTGACTTCCCACATAGCGGATATTTTTGACTTTAAGGCCTGTTTCTTCAAGGACTTCACGCTTTACGGCATTTTCAATTGTTTCGCCCATTTCAACAAAGCCCGCGATGCAGGAATACATGCCGTCGCCCCGATTTTTGTGCTGGGCAAGTAGAATTTCGTCCCCTTTGCTCACCAGAGTGATGATTGCAGGTTCCAGTTGCGGGAAATATTGCTTTCCGCAGTGAATGCAGGTGCGGGCTGTGAAATATTCATCGTCTTTGAGTGGAGCGCCACATTTCGCGCAGAATCTCTTGTCGTTCTTGAAATTGAGTAAACCGCGGGCTCTGGCTGCCAGCCCCGCCAATTCTGCCCCGGAGATTTTTTTTGTTTCGTCAGTGAAGCTTACATAATCGTCAATCCGTTCAATTCTTCTCATTTTGTGGAAAAATTCACGAAGGGGAATGTCTGTGCATCCGGCTGGATTCGGCGTGTCTTTTTCGAGAAGCATTGCGGAGTAGCCGTACTCCATTTCGGCAAACCAGTCCTCTGCGACGTTCATCTCAAGGCATTTGCGTACAACGCTCTCATCGGGCAAGGAATCCCCCTGCAAAAGAATTGAATTCTCACGGAAAATAAAGTGAATCTCACAAAAAACATTCATCTGGTTAGAAATCATCGGCATAATTAAAGTATAAGTCTGAAATCTTGAAAAAGCAAAGAAAAATGTGCTATTCTTTCCCACGAGGTAAATATGAAAGTCGCAATTTTTTTCGGTTCAAAATCAGACACTGAGACAATGAAAAAGGCAGCCGATGTTCTTAAAGAATTCGGCGTTGATTATAAGGCATACATTCTTTCGGCTCACCGTGCCGGCGCTCTCCTGCATGAGACTGTCAAACAGGTGGAGCAGGACGGCTGTGAGGTGATTATCGCGGGAGCTGGCTTGGCGGCGGCTCTTCCCGGCGTGATTGCGGGGGATACGACTCTTCCTGTAATCGGCGTTCCCCTGGAGTGCGTAAATCCAGGAAAATCAAACGGCTTGGGCGGCATGGATGCACTTCTTTCTATTGTACAGATGCCACCTCAGATTCCGGTGGCTACTGTCGGAATCAACTCTTCAAAAAACGCGGCATACCTGGCCCTTCAGATTCTCTCAATCAAATATCCTGAGATCAAAGAAAAACTCCAAGCCTTCCGCAAAAAGCTGGCCGACGACGCAAAGGCATCTGGCCTTGATGTAGAGTTGTAATGCTCTGTAATTCACTTGTTATCGGTGGATAAATTTTTATATATTCACTATAATCAACACATATTAAAATTCCTTTTGGAGAATAAAATGGCAACTGTCAATTACAAAGATTCTGGCGTTGATGTTGAAGAAGGTTACAATGCCGTCAACGAATACAAAGTTCATGCAAAACGCACTCGCATTCCGGGCTTGCTCAGCGATTTGGGAAGTTTCAACGGAATGTTTGAAATTCCCAAAGGCTTAAAAAATCCTGTCATGGTCTCAGGCACTGACGGTGTCGGAACAAAACTCGACATCGCTTTCCAAATGGGCAAATACGACACGGTTGGCATCGACTGTGTTGCCATGAGCGTAAATGACATCCTCTGTTCAGGCGTTCAGACATCTTTCTTCCTTGACTATGTCGCATGCGGCAAACTTGACGCAAAAGTTGCTGGCGAGCTTGTCAAAGGCGTTGCCGATGGTTGTGTTGACACAGGTTGCGCCCTCCTCGGTGGTGAAACAGCTGAAATGCCTGGTTTTTACGATGAAGGCAAATATGATTTAGCTGGTTTTGGTGTAGGCGTCGGCGAAAAAGAAAACATGATTACAGGTCAGAAGATTGAGGCGGGTGATGTCCTTGTCGGTCTTTCTTCAACTGGCTGCCACTCAAACGGCTATTCTCTCGTCCGCAAACTTGTCAAAGACTTCAGCGAACCTTTCGCTGGCAAGACAATCGGCGAAGTTCTCCTCACTCCAACCCGCATTTATGTCCGTCCTGTAATGGATGTCCTCTCTGCATTCGGCGAGAGCGTTCACGGCATGGTTCACATCACAGGCGGCGGTTTCTATGAAAATGTTCCGCGCATGTACGCAAAGGGCAAAAATCTTGTTTCTGTAATCAAAAAAGATTCATGGCCAAAACCTGCAATTTTTGAAGAGCTTATCAGGCGCGGTGCTGATGCAGAGGGTGTTTGGGGCACATTTAACATGGGAATCGGCTTCATTCTCGCTGTAAAGGCAAGCGCTGCAGACGCAATCATTGCCCGCTTCAACGAAAAGGCAGCTTCTTTCCAGACCGAGCCTTACGAAAAAGCCGGGGCTTCTCCTCTCAAAGCCTACAAAATCGGCTATGTCGAAAAATCCGAAAAAGACTTGGGTGAAGACCTTAAAGGCAGCCACGAAGCTACACGGCTTATATAAGCCTCAAAAACTTCCGACAATCAAAGCATGAAAAAAGTTTTTTCTATACTTTCTCTTATTTTGGCTGTCGGAGTTTCTTCTCTGTTTCTTTTTACTTCCGCCGACAAGCATTTGTTTTCTTTTTTGCAAAAATACATGGCGGAAAAACCTTCTCCTGTTCCTCTTGTCCTTGTTTCTGTCGATGAATCATCTGTAAAGGAAAATAAATCGCCTTTTTTGCCAGCGGCTTCTGTTGAAAAATGCAATTCTCGTGTTCGGGAATTGGGGGCAGTTGCTTTTTCTTATGATTCAGGTTTTAAAAGTCGATTTGTAAAAATTGATTCGCTTGTTGAAAAAAAAGAAATTAAGCCTCAAAACGAAAAGTCTTTTTTTAATATAAAAATTGTCTTTTCTGGTAAAAATCATTCTCCTCTTGACCGAACGACACCAGAGCTTTCATACGATTTGCTTCCTCTCGGATATCCCGAAAATTCTGTGTCAGATGTTTTTTTAGCGGGAAATATTCCGTTGGAAAACGATTTTCCCTTAAAAAAAAGACAACTGCTTGTTAAAAAAGATGGATTGTATTATGCCGATATGATTTTTTCAGATATTTTTGAAAGTCTTGGTGTTTCATGTCTTGGTGTCAGCTCCTCTGAGATAGTCTTAAAAAATCCTTCTTTTCCGAACGGCCTTTCGCCTGATTCGATATCTATTCCCCGTTCGGGTGACGGTTCGGTGATTTTAAAATTTCCTCCCACTTCATGGCAGGATTTTAAGACGGTCTCTTTTTCTGAAATCCTTGGCTATTCTCGTCTTGAGGACAGGTTTTATTCTTATTTAAAAATAATGGCAGAAAGAGGTTTGTTTGGTGAGTTGAATTCTGAAAGTCCCCTGTCTGTGTATGAATCCTCTCTTGCTGTCGAAAAAGATTTTGTCCGCGACTATAATCAGCAAAAAAAACTAAAAGAAAAATTTTTCCATCTTATGAATGCCTATTTGAACGGAAATCAAGAGCAAATATTAAGTGAGGCTACAGGTGATGAAGGTAAGCGGGCTATTATCAAGAATTCCTTCACGACCTGCCGGAAATTATTTTCAGAACTTTCCGATACCCGCGAAAATCTTTCAAAAGTATTGGATGGCGCTTTTTGCGTGCTTGCGATTACTGCCGATTCATTTGCTGATTTTGAACCTTCTCCTTTTGACGAGCGATTTCCTGTCTCATTGGAGCCAGTGATTCTTGCCAATATGATTTTTTCTGAAGATTTTGTCTCGGAACTTCCTTCGTTTTTTTCACTTTTAATTTCCTTGCCGGCTTGTTTTCTCTTTCTTCTCATTGCCTACCGGATAAAAAGAAGAAGTTCTATTCTGCTCCTTTCCTTCTTTGTCTTTGTTCTTCTTTTGTCCGCACTTTTATTTTCTGCCGTTTGTCTCCGTGTTTTTCTTGCTTTCTTCGCTCCTTTAAGCTCCATTCTGATTCTTTCGATAATATTTTCGATTTTTATTTTTACTGAGAATTCGCACACTCGAAGGAATTTGACAAGCCTTTTTTCAGGTTTAATTGCCAAAAAAAATGTAAAGAAAATAATGTCTGCTCCGTCCTCGATTTTTTCGGAAAGCCAAAAAAATGAAGCGACTGTGCTTGCGACCTCAATCCGCTCTTTCTCTGAAATCCGTACGCTTTTGAATGATAATCAGCTGCTTTCCCTTATGAATCATTATTTTGACTTTGTGTTTGCGGAAATTATTGCTTTAGGTGGAGTGATTGAGTCTTATCGTGATGATAAAATAGTCGCCTTCTTTGGCCCGCCTATTTCTGATGAAGAGCATTGTTCCCATGCTGTTAGTGCGGCCCTTGCTCTTAAGAAATGTGATGAACGAATAAACGAAGAGATAAGGACATATCCGCTTTCTCCAAAAATTGATGGCATGAGTGACGACTTGTACACGGCTTTTTTTATTTTGGAGCATAACAAAAAGATGATTGCAAGTCAGTCCGGCTTGTATTCAGGTTTCCTTGTTACGGCTTGTTCTGGCGGGATGGGAAAGTTGCTTTTTAAAATTATAGATGATTCATGGGAAAAAGCTGGAAAAATTCGGGATACTTATAAAAAAACGGGAAATTCCGGAGTTCTTCTGAATGAAGCTGCCTTTGATTTTATAAAATATGATTATATTACGAGGAGATTGGGCGATTCTTTTGAGATTCTTGGTGATATGAAGGATGATGATGAAAGGCTCTGGAATTATGCAAAATATTGGAACCAGGCTATTGATTTATACGAACATGGTGAAAAGGAAAAAGCTCTGGCCGTCTTTAAAAAGCTTTCCGAAGGCCGTCCTTCTGACAAAGTTGCGAAGTATTTTATAAATTTGATAAATGGGGTATAATAGGAGAATGAAAATTGCTGTTTTAGTGAGTGGCGGCGGCACGAATTTGCAGGCCCTGATTGATTACGAAAAAGAACATTCTGATTGTCCTTATAATATTGCGCTTGTCGTTTCAAACACAAAGAATGCTTATGCGCTTGAGCGTGCAAAAAAGGCGGGAATTCCTGCTGAAATTCGAAGTCCTTTCTCTGTTCTCGGAAAAGAAAAAGCGGAGAGTGCGAGCCGTGACGAAAAAAGAATTGCCATCAGTGATGCGATTTTGGACTTATGTCACATGAATAAAATCGAAGCCATTGTTCTTGCCGGCTATCTGTCGGTTTTGGGTGGCAATATTATCGAAGAATATTCCGGAAGAATCATAAATTTGCATCCAGCACTTTTGCCAAAGTTTGGCGGTGTCGGAATGTGGGGGCACAATGTTCATGAAGCCGTGCTTGCCGCTGGCGAAAAAGAGAGCGGTTGTACGGTTCATTTGGTTGATTCTGGCTGTGACACGGGCAAAATCCTTGTTCAAAAAAAAGTTCCTGTTTTACCTGATGATACTCCTGATTCCCTTTATGAGCGAATCGCACCCCATGAGCACGAGGCAATGATTGAAGGAGTTTGTCTTCTTGCTGAAATTTTAAAATCTGGCCGATAATATAATGTTGGACATAAAAAAGAAAAATCCTATATTATTAAAATAATCTTTCTTTTTTACTTGACTTTGAAAATCTAACGGTTAAAATAGATAGTATGAGTGATTA
>DFEB01000037.1:0-33836 GCA_002368605.1 Treponema sp. UBA3813
TCAAGGTGATTGAAAAATATAATCAAAAAGAGCAGCTTGTTCATCTGTATAATGGTGAAGAAGAGAGCAGGCAGTTCAACCGCCTTGCCATTTCCCTTCATATTTTGCATGACTATTTTGAAAACGGCCTGTATTCAAATCAGGAAGAGGTTGTTGAGCTTAACGGAGAAGGGGAAATCCTCTGGGATAAGACAATCAATGAAACTTTTGCTTTCATAAAAAACAATACTCCTTATTACCTTGACCTTTACACCCATGACAACACGCAGAATGATTTTGATTTTATCCGCCGTCTTCATGCTGCAATAATTTCAACCTGTTCCCGGGAATTAAATAATGAGCGGCTTTTGGATTTGTTTGCTTTGTCAGAAGCGGAACTGACGGAAGAAACTCTTGAAGATTTTGGCGATGTTGATTACATAAAATACCGGCTTGAAAGGGAAATAAAAAATCAGTTTGTAACTCGAAAGCAGAATCTTTTAAAAACGCTTTATACTTATGTTTCAGAACAGTCTTCCAATCAAAGCGATGAATCTTTCAGCCTTTATGGAACCAACGCCTTTAATATTGTCTGGGAAACTGCCTGTGGCGAGATGTTTGAAAACATGAAGTCGGAGTCGTTGAAAAATCTTGCCAGACGAGAACTGATTCCGATGAAGGAAAATTTCAGCGGCAGCCTTGCTGATTATATAGAAATACCTGAGTGGATTATTGACGGACAGAAAGTTTCTTATAAGGGCGACTTGATTCCAGATATTGTTACTTTTCGAAAAGAAGATTCCGGCAATACAGCAATGTACATTCTTGATGGAAAATATTATCTGCTTTCTGTTTCGGACGGAAAGCTTTTTGGAAATCCGGGAATTCAAGATGTTGTAAAACAGTATGTGTATAACGCCTCTTTAAAATCTTTTATAGACACATTTCAGATTGGCGAAATTGCGAACGCTTTTTTGATTCCTGCCTTGGAAAGCGAGAATGCAGAAAATCAGAATTATGGCGAGGTTCCATACTGGACAGCCCAACATTCGCCTTTTAATGAACTGCCGTCTGTTCAGGTAATAAAATTGCAGGCTCAGAAAGTATGGGATTTTTATCTTGGAACGCAAACTGAAACTGCGCCGATTTTTAATCTGATTCAAAAATCTCCGACAAAAAACTATCTGTATCACAATGAAAATGACAATTCCATCATTCAGATTAACGATGGCAAGAAGCATATTCTCGTTGGTTTTATGCGGAAGGATTATTTTGACACAGTTTGTTCTTTATGCGAAAAGGGAGAAAAAAGTTTTATATTCTATTTTAGGGCAACTGCTGATGATAAAGAATCTAAAAAGTTTATACGCTATCCGCTTCATCCATTTATAGACTCATGTTCTGAATTTATTGGTTATTCAAACGACAGAAAGCATTTTATTCACGGAACTTTGAGACAAGTTTATAATCGATGCAGAATAGACGAAATGACGGCCGAGCGGCTGTCTGCACTATTGCCTGTGAAAGCCAGAAATGCAAAGACCTATTATATGGTTACCGTTGAAAACTGTTCTGAAGTTTCAAATATTCCGTATGAGGGAGTAATTTCTAGCAATGAAGATTTGAACCACTTGATACGGAAAAATGGCTTGAACGATGTGCTATCACGATATTCGCCCAAGGTGATTGATGTTTAGGGGAGAAAACACCATGTACACACCGCCCTTTACCGTCAGCGCAAAAGCAATAAACCTTATCTCGGAAATCTCCGCAAGCTTGGAGCGCTTTGTTATCCGCATGGAATCGGAAGACGGAATCAGGCTGCGCAAGGTGAACCGCATGAAAACCATTCACGGCACGCTTGCAATCGAAGGCAACACGCTGGGCGAAGAACAGGTAACGGCACTGCTCAACGGAAAGCATGTTGTGGCTCCTGCAAAAGAGGTTCAGGAAGTTCGTAACGCAATTACAGCCTACGATTCCTTTATGGACTTCAATCCATATAATTACAAAGACCTGCTCAAAGCTCATGGTCTTATGGCTCTGGGACTTGTTGATAATCCCGGTCATTTTAGAAAAGAGCCGGTGGGTGTTCTTGGAAAAGATGGCATCGCCCATATTGCTCCTCCTGCCGACCGTGTTCCGCTTTTGATTGGCGACTTGTTTGAATGGCTTAATAATTCCCAGGATCATGTGCTGATAAAATCTTCTGTCTTTCATTATGAGTTTGAATTTATTCATCCCTTTATGGATGGTAACGGCCGTATGGGGCGCTTCTGGCAGTCAAGGCTTCTTGCTGAATGGAATCCTGTTTTTGCCCATCTTCCTATTGAAAACATGATTTGGGAAAATCAGAGTGCATATTACAAGGCGATTCAAGATTCCACCGATGCCAATGATTCAGGGATTTTTGTTGATTTTATGCTTGGTATTATTCTTGACGCCTTGAAATCTCACCGAAAGCCGGCAGATAAAGAAGATAGGGTGAATGTAAAGGTGAATGTAAAGGTGAATGTAAATCAGCAGAAAATTCTTGATGCCATAAAACAGAATCCCCGCCTTACGATGGGTGAACTTTCTGAAATTGTTGGCATTGCAAAAAAGAATATTTTTAATAACATGAAAAAACTTCAGGGAGCAGGCCTGCTTGTTCGTCACGGAGCGGATAAAAATGGCTGGTGGGAAGTAATCGAATAATGAAATCCCTCCCCGTAGTCGCCGCCCTCATCTTCCGCACCTCATCTCAAGGCACTCGCTCCGTCTTTGCCACCCAGCGGGGATACGGCGAATGGCGTGGTTTTTGGGAATTCCCCGGCGGAAAAATCGAATCTGGCGAAACACCCCAAGCTGCCCTTGCTCGTGAAATCCGCGAGGAGCTTGCAACTCAAATCAGTGTGGGAGAGAAAATCGCCACGATTGAATACGACTACCCGACATTTCATCTTTCAATGCAGTGCTTTGCCTGTCGGGTGCTTTCGGGAAAGCTGGAGCTTTTGGAGCACGAGAACGCCGCCTGGCTCACGGCGGAAAACCTCCGTTCTGTAAAATGGTTGCCCGCAGATGAATTAATATTAGATAAGATTGAAGGGCTTTTGAGGTGATTTTTCCTTACGAAAACGCCTCTCATTCAGCACAGCTTTATCCCTGCATCATTTTCCTAGATTTTTCTTTTCACTTCGATTAAAATAAAACTGAGGTGAATCATGAACGAGACATTGAAGATTTTGGAAAGCCGGCGCAGCTGCCGCAAATTCATTGCGGATAAAATGCCCTCTGAGGAGGATTTAAAGGCTATCGCTCGCGCGGGAACTTTTGCGCCTAGCGGTCATGGAAGTCAGTCTGGCAAGATAATCGTTGTTACGAACAAAGCTTTGCGTGACAAAATCAGCGCTGAGAACGCAAAAATCATGGGGCAGCCAGCTGGATTCGATCCATTCTACGGTGCTCCGGTCATTATGATTGTTCTGGTCGATAAAAATGCCCCCACTTATAAATACGACGGTCCTCTTGTAATGGCAAATCTCATGACGGCGGCTGAAAGTCTCGGAATCTCCAGCATTTGGATTCACCGCGCAAAAGAGGAATTCGACTCTGATTTCGGAAAGCAGATTTTAAAAGAGCTCGGACTTGAAGGCGAATACGAAGGTGTCGGTCATATAGCCCTTGGCTATGCCGCAGATGGGGCAATCCGCCCTGCCGCTCCCCGCAAGGAAAATGTTTTCTGGTGCCGCTAGAATTTTCTGCTCAAAATGATAGAAGGCAAACGCGATTCTTTTGAAATTTCTGATTCTTATCTCGAAACTCTTTCTTCCGGCTTGAATGCGGAGCAGCTTTCTGCCGTCAAGGAGACCCGTAATGTGGTGGTTTCGGCGGGGGCTGGTAGTGGTAAGACTACGGTTCTTGCCAGCCGCTATGCCTATTTGGTTGAGGCGAAAAATCTTCCCTGCGACAGAATTCTCACCCTCACTTTTACAAAAAAAGCCGCCAACGAGATGAAAGAGCGAATCTTCAAGGGCTTGCGCTTCCATCTTCAGGGAAAGGATGTCAAAGGAAAAAAGGATTTGCCCCCTGATTTCGAGCATCTTGGCCAGATTAAGGCTAGGGCGCAGGCGGCGATTGAGTCTTTTGACAAAAGCCATATCCAGACTCTGGACAGTTATTTTTCTGAAATCGCAAAAAAAGGCGCCCGATATTACGGAATCAATCCGAATTTCACCCTTGATGACGATAAAATCAATTCAGTCGTTAATTTTAAGGCGACAAAGTATGTCCTTGAGCATCTTGATGACCAGGAAATAAAAGAAATCGCCCAGATTTTTCAGATTCAGAATCTTGCGAGTGAGCTTTTTGCCCATTCCATTCTAAAATTTTCTACGGTTCTCACGCCAATTGATTTTGAAAAAAGCCTTGCCGCCCAAAAAAATCGGATTTTAAAGGATTATGAGAAAATAACGGCTCTAATCGAAGACGAGATCGCTTCATTCCTTTTACTGCCCAAAGTTCCCAAACCCGGCGCGACGCTCCTTAAATTGTACGACTACATGGCTGAATTTGGAAATCCCGAAAAACCTTCTTTAAATGCAGAAATTTTTGAAAGGGGAGAAAAGGCAAAATCCTTCCTTAACGAGAAATTTTTCGCTTATTGCAAAAGCGTTTCGGGCTACTGCTCAAGCACATTTTCTTATATCCGTGATGACGCATACAAAACTTTCAAGGCAAATCTTCTCTCTCTCCTTGAAAAACTTTATCTTATTGCAAATTCAATTTCTGGCTTTGACCTGCAAAAAAAAGTCTTCGCTCATCTGGCTTCTTTTCAGGAAGATGTGAACAGGACTAAACGCACGGGCGGAATCCTTTCTTTTGCCGATGTGAGCCAGCTTGCCCTTGAGAGCCTTTCTGAACACGAAGAAATCCGCCGTATCGAGCAGCAGAAATTCGATGCCATAATGATTGACGAATTTCAGGACGACAACAGCCTTCAGTGCGATGTTCTTTTGATTCTCTCGGACGCTCATGAAAAATATGATGAAAAGGGCAATTACATTCTGCCCAGGCTTTCTGATTCAGATTTGAGCCAAAGACTGGACAGTCACAAGCTTTTCTTTGTCGGCGATGACAAGCAGAGCATTTATCGTTTCCGCGGGGCTGATGTTTCGGTTTTCAGGAATTTGTCTGCCTCAATTCCTGTTTCAATCCAGCTTAAAACAAATTACCGCTCTGACCCTGAACTGATTCGCGCTTTCAACGCATTTTTCGGAGGCTATGATTATCCTTGCGGCGAAAAAGTGAATGATTCTCTGCCGGCTATTTTTATGACAAAAGAGAAATTTCCCCAGAGGCCGGACGGAAGCGAGCAGATTCCAGATTATGAGGCGGATTACAAGCGGGTGGAAGTGCCCGGCTTCAAGCTTGAAAATTGCGATTTCTCACAAAAAAAAGTCACGGTCGCCCTTTATCCCAAAAGCGATGATAAAAAAGTTGCCGCAGATTCTTCTGCCGAAAACAGCGGGGAAAAGACCGAGGCTGAGCGAAAGAGCTACGAATGTGAGGCGAGTTTCGTTGCGAGGGAAATTAAAAAACTGCTGGAAGAAAAAGACGAAAAGGGCAATCAGAAATATCACAAAAGCGACATTGCCCTGCTTTTCCGCACGGCCACGCCCACCGCGCCCTACGAAAATATCCTTCTTGCGGCGGGAATTCCTTATTCCACCGAGGTTTACAAGGGATTTTTCTCAGACGGTCCAATCAACGACATCATCGCCCTGCTCAAACTTTGCGTTTACCCCGAAGACAAAAATGCCTACGCAAAACTTCTCCGTTCGCCTTTCTGCTCACTCACATTTGCCGAGCTTGAAAAAATTCTGGTGAACACGGAAGAGACATATAAATCTCCCTTTGACGAGAAAATGCTTGCTTCCATTGCCGACGATTCCGATTTGACCCAAAAAATCCTCAATCTCAAGACAATTTACGAAGACATTTGCATCCGGCTCAAAAGCGAAAAACTCACAAAAACCATTTCTTATATCTGGTACGAGCTGGGCTACCGCTATGAAACTTTATGGAACAAAAGCGTCTCCATGTACGCTTCTTTTTACGACATTCTCTTTGAGATGGCGCGGCTTGCCGAGGACAAAACGGAGAGCCTCGCATCTTTCATCGACATGGTAAAATCCTACGAAGACTCCGACCGAAAATTGGACGGCCTTGATGTGGTCATGGATGCCGAAGACGCGGTTCAGATTCTCACGATTCATAAAAGCAAGGGTCTGGAATTCAAAGTCGTTTTCGTTTGCGGCGTTTCTGCGACCAGCCGCGGGGGAATGGAAGCGACCGCCTTTGACAAGGATTTTGGATTTTTGCTGAAAACTCCCGCATGGAAAGACTATGACAGGGCTGCGGAAGGACTTTCTGAAAGCGGCGATATTCGCAAAAATCTTATCTCACAGAATTACTGCATGTTCTCGGTTCATAAAGAAAACGAGAGGCAGGAAAGTGCCGAATTGCGCCGCCTTGCCTATGTCGCCTTTACCCGCGCCGAAGAAAGACTTTACATCGTGGGAAGCGATAATGCTGAATTCGAGGACGAAGAAAAATCCGCCGAAAAAGCCGTTCCGAAGGCCATTTACCACTTTTTGATTCCCCTTTTGTATCAGTTCAACACTGAAAAGGGCGTGAATCACCCGGCCTTCAATTTTGTAAATGACAGGGAATCTTTTGCCCCTATTTCAGTCGAAAAAAGCGAGAAAATCGAAAAGTCAGACTTTATCGCAAGCCTGCCAGATTCAGAAAAGTTCACCGTGGAGCAGGAAAAGCTCTCGCCGAAAGTTTATGTCTCACCGAGCAAATTGAAGAAATTGGGTGGGGGAAGTCTCCCCCTCGCTCCAATACCACTCACTACGCGGAAAAGACCTGAGCAAGCTCGGTCACTTCCTCTCCGTTCGGGTATTTCCGCTACCCCCTCTGCCAGCGAGGATTATTCTTTGATTAATTTGATTGTTGCCAGCACTGTGCCTGGTGGGGAAACTCTGGATTTGGAAGATGAAGGTGAGGAAGACGACAGGCATCAGTCTGAGCAGGAAAATCCACAAGAACCTCTTTCAGTCTCTCCTCTCTTTAACTTTACAAATTTCGGTACGATTGCCCATGCTTACATGGAAGGAAAGGTGCTGGGTAAAGAGCCTAAAATCAGCGGCCGGGAATGGATTGGCATGAATGAGAGCTTTATTCCCAAAGTCGGCATGGAAAAATGGCCGGGCGAGACAAACCGCGACAAAAAAATCGCAAAAATCCGCGAGCTTTGTGCCGATATGGCGGCCAAATTTGAAAATTCTCCTATATATAAAGAGGCCTCTGCCGCCAGCTGGAAAAAAACAGAATACTCTTTCAGGAGCCTTGTCGATAAATCCTTTGTTGAAAACGGCGATTCCAACAAAGGGGAGGACTCAATCGAAGGCGAAAATTACGCTGACGAGCTGATTGTCACCGGTCAGATTGACCTGGTTTATCAGAACGCGCCCGGCTCAAAATACAAATACACTATCGTCGATTACAAGACCAATCAGAAAATAGAGCCGGAACTTTATTACAGCCAGCTTGCCTGCTACCGTAAAGCCATAAGCCAAATGCTGGGCCTGGCCGAAAGCGAAATCCGCTGCGTCCTCTATTATTTGCGCTTCGCCACAGAAATTGATGTGACGGAGCATTGTCGGGCTTGAGCAATAAGTATGAGTCATTGCCGTGCTCGATACGGCAATCTCTTGTATTGCAATTAAATGGATTTTCGGGTCAAGCCCGAAAATGACACTTTTTGAACTTATTGGACAGCCCCCTCTTCCTTACGCCTCAGCCTTCCACAAGCCGTGTTTGTTGCAGAATTCGTAGGCAGTGAGAAGTTTTTCGTCAGAGAGGGTGAAACTTGCTTTTGGCTCCTGACCGGGATTCAGGTATTTTCTCTGAACGCCCTTGTCTGTTTCGATTTGGATCCACTGAATGTAGTGGTCGGCTTCCATTGGATGAATAGCCGAGCCGACTGTTACCGTAACTTTGTCGCCGTTCTGCTCGATGACAGGAACATGCTTTTCGGTGGCTCCGTCGCTGGTATTTGCTTTAAGCTCTGTCATTTCATCGCCACAGCAGACGACCACAGGGCAGCCCTTGTTTACGACTTCAAGAATCTTGCCGCATTTTTTGCATTTAAAGAATTGTGCCATTTCGTACCTCTTTCAATAAAAAATCCTGTTCTATTTTAACCGAGGATTCTGTATAAAGCAAAGAAAATATTTCTTGCAGAAACCGAAAGTCTTGGGTTATACTGAATTCATGTCAAAGAAAACTCAGCAGATTTACAAAGCCATTGCCTCCCTTGAGGACTTGCAGAATCAGATTTCAATTATAAAAGAGCTGGCAAAGTCAAAGGAGGGGAGCGAAATTTCAGAAAGCGAGCGAGCCGAAGAAATCCGTCATCTTGAGAACATTGAATTTGAGATGAGCCAGCATTTAAAATCCCTGCGCTTTTGGATTGGATCCCTTTATTCTTACAACGGAAAATCCACCAGCAGGGCAAAAGTCGCGGCAAGTCAGGAAAACGGCAAGAAGGGCGGCCGGCCTCCCAAAGAAATCACGGAAATGAAAAAACGCCGGGCGGAACTGGAATCTTTGATAGAAGAAGCCAATCGCGAAAAGCTTGTGACCACGGATTTTGAAAGGGAAGAGGAACTGACCCGCCAAATCGAAGACTATGAAAATGAGCGCGTAAGAATAGAAGAAAAAATAGAAAAATGGAAGGATGAGCGAGATGCTTTAAAATAAAAAACATCAGCACTCTTTGCGGAATAGTAGACTCGAACTACTGACCCCCACGATGTCAACGTGATGCTCTAACCAACTGAGCTAACCCCGCAGACAGTGCTGATGTTGTATAAAACTGTATCAGAAAAACATCGTGTATGTCAAGGGAAAATTAGCAGAGAGAAGTAAAAAAAACAATGAAAAATTTTCTTTCTTTATAAAAAAAGTATGCTATAATTAAAAAAATATATAATCGTTGGGAGCCATGGTATGGGATTACGAGCAACACGAAAGATTTCCTTCTATATAGTATTCGCAGTTCTTCTCGCTTTCATTACTATTTTTTCTTTCATTCATTTTGAGCGCTCGGTCAGCCGCACTGTCTCGGAAAGTTCAACCAACTTCCTTAAAGAAACAGCTTTTTTGTACGCAGGTACTTTTCAGGTCAAACTCAATGACCAGCTTTTCATGCTTGAGTCTCAGGCCCGCTATTTTCAGGAAATCGACATGAACGATTACAATACCGTAAAAGCCACGATTATGGCGACAAAGGGCGTGGGTGAATTCAAACGAATCGCCGTCGCCAATACGAGCGGCATGACGGTAAATTATGATGGTCAGTCTTCGGGCAATATTCTTATGAAGGATTATTTCAAGAAGGCTATGCGGGGCCTGGCGCAAATTTCTTCTAATATATCGATTGATGAGGACGGCGAGCCGGTTCTCACGCTGGCGGTTCCGATTTTTCAGAACGAAAAAGTCGTGGGTGTCATTACTGGCACATTCTCTTATTCAGTTTTGAGCAACATCTTTTCTGTGGACACTTTCGGTGGTCAAGGGTATTCAATCATCAGCGACAAGGACGGCTTGATTCTTATCGGCACGAACAGTCCCAATCATCTTTGCTTTGTCGAAAACTGGTTTGAATTTTTCAAAAACAACAAGGCTCTCCCTGTTTCAGAGTTGAGTTCAATTTACAATGAGATGCAATCGAATCGCACGGGAATTTTTGAATTCTCGGTGGGGAGTGCCAGCCGTATCGTCGTTTACACTCCGGTCGGTGTAAATGATTGGTATGTTCTTTCTACGGTTACGGCAGATTACATTCTTTCACAGGAATACAAAATCACCCGAATTACGATTATGCTCATCGTTGTCATGCTTTTTGTTTTTACATGCATTATGATTTTCTTAAGCCGTATCCTCGTTCAAAAAGCCAGGGTCGAAAAGGACAACTCCCGCTATGCAATCAACTCAGAAAACAGCCAGACTTTAATCTTCGAGTATGATTTTGAGAAAAAGCTGGTTGAATTCACCGGCAATACGGATTTTGTTTTCGGCGAGAATATTAAGCAGGTTCCCCTTACAGATTTTGACAAGATTGAGGAACGCATTCACGAGTCAGAAAAAGGCTTGCTGGATGATTTGCGTGATTTTATCGCTACTGGTCAGACCTCTTACGCTTCGGAACTTCGCCTTCTTTCTCGGAGCGGGGATTATGTCTGGTACCGGCTTTCGGGCACGGTCATTCTCGATAAAGAAAACAGTCCTCTTAAATTCATCGGCAATGTGGTCAATGTAAATGCTCAGGTTATGCACGAGCAGGAACTTAAAGCCCAGGCAGAAACGGATTTGCTTTCGGGCTTGCTCAACAAAATCTACATGGAAAAGAGCGTTTCAAAATTCATCAGCGAAAACAAGACCTCAACTTTCGGAGCTTTTTACATCATCGACTTGGACAATTTCAAGCAGGTTAACGACAGGCTGGGGCATTCTTTTGGAGACCAGGCGATTTGTGACACTGCCAACAAGCTTTCCCTCGTTTTTTCCGAAAAGGATTTCATTGGCCGAATCGGTGGCGACGAATTCTGTGTTTTCCTCTGCATCAAAAATACGGTCAAAAATCCTCATGCAATTGTCGAAGAAAAGGCGAACACTCTCAAATCGATTTTGGCTGAATATTATTCCAACGGTGAAACTTCGGTTCAGGTCACGCCCAGTATCGGAATTTCCCTATTCCCGGAACAGGCAACTTCTTTTAAGGACTTGTTCATGCGGGCTGATTATGCGCTCTACCATGTGAAAAACAATGGTAAAAATAATTTTGCAATTTATGACAGCACTATGAAAAATGCTGGGGAGTCGGTCTATGAGTAAAATTAAATTTGCTTTGCTTGGCATCTGCGTTCTCGCGCTTCTGTCGTCATGCAACAAAAAAAATGCGTCACAGGTTGCCGAAAAGCAGCCGGAAGCAGAAAAGGCGGTTTCGGCTACCATTTCACTGGGCTTTTCTACGAATCTTGAAGACCCGCGGGGAGTTGCTTCCATTCTTTTTAAAGAAGAAGTCGAAAAAAATTCCAATGGCAGAATCAAGATTGACATTCATCCCAACGGCGAATTGGGCGGTGACGGTGAATTAATCGATGGCATCATCAGCGGAAAAGTCGATATGACTGTCTCTAGTGCGGGAAATTTTGCCGTTTATGCCACAAAACTGGGGATTTCTGCCATGCCCTTCCTCTTTTCAGATTTTGACGAAGCATGGGCTTTTATGGACGGAGACTTGGTTGCCGAAGTAAACAAAACTCTTGAGGAATTCGGAATCGTCGTTCTCTCTCATTTTGATAACGGTTTCCGCTGTGTCACTACGACTAACAGGCCTGTCAAATCTGTCGCTGACATGAAGGGCTTGAACATCCGCACTCCGCCAAATCAAATCGTCATGGAAACGATGTCTGCCCTGGGAGCTACTCCAAAGCCTTACGCATTCAACGAACTCAAAAAAGCACTGAGAGACGGACTTTTTGATTCTCAGGAAAATCCCATTCCTGTCATTTACAATTCAAAGCTCTACGAAGAGCAGAAATATCTTGCGGTTACCAACCACAGCTACGATGCCATGCCCCTTGTTATCCGAAAAGATTTGTGGGATATGTTCTCTGATTCAGACAAGGCTCTCATTCTTGCCGCTGCAAAAAAAGCTCAGGACTTAGACCGAAAACTCGTTAAAGAGCAAACTGATTCCTATGTTTCAAAACTCAAGGAAGTCGGCATGACAATCACGACGCCAGATTTAAAGGCATTCCAGAGAGCTACAAGCGGTGTCATGAATGTATTCACGAATGTTTACGGCGAGGAGCTTTTAAAGAAACTTGCTGAAACGACGGCGAAATAATGCTACCCGCTTCTGATTCTCAAAAAGATGATATTGCTTTCATGCGCCGGGCCATTGAGCTTGCCAAAGGCGGTGAGGGCAAAACCAATCCAAATCCTCTCGTGGGCGCGGTCATCGTAAAAGACGGCCGCCTTATCGGTGAGGGATTTCATCGTGCCTATGGCGAATTACATGCCGAGCGGGATGCCCTCAAAAATTGCGCTGAGCGGGGCGAAAATCCTCAGGGGGCAACGATTTATGTTACGCTGGAGCCCTGCTGTCATTTTGGAAAGCAGCCTCCCTGCACCTATGCCCTTGTGGAATCGGGAATCAGCCGTGTGGTCGTGGGAAGCCGGGATCCAAATCCCCTTGTTCACGGAAAGGGAAACGCCTATCTCAGGGAGCATGGAATTTCTGTAGAAGAAGATTTTTTGCGGGATGAGTGCGATTGCCTGAATCCTATTTTCTTTCATTATATAAGCACAAAAACTCCTTTCCTGGCCTTAAAATATGCCATGACCCTCGACGGAAAAATCGCCACCAAGACCGGCGAATCAAAATGGATTACAAACGAAGATTCCCGGAATTATGTTCATGTACTCCGTAATCGTTATGCGGGAATTCTCGCCGGAATCGGAACTGTCCTTGCCGATGATCCCATGCTGAATTGCAGGCTTACAAACGAAAAAGGCGAGGCCGTGGGCAGAAATCCAGTGCGCATTATCTGTGACAGCGACTTAAAAATCCCCCTTCTGAGTAAAATCGTAAAAACAGCAGGGGAGATTCCGACTATTATCGTTTCATGCAAAGATGGCCGTAGCGAAGACGATGAGAAAATCTATATTGAAAAAAAGGCAGTTCTTGAAAGTTCTGGCCTTCAGGTGCTGGAAGTTCCGGGCGTAAATCTTTCAGAAGAGTCTGGCGCAAGAGAAAAAAAGCCAAAACCTCAGGTTGATTTGCCCTCGCTCATGAAAATTTTAGGCGAAAAGGGAATCGACAGCCTGCTTGTGGAAGGCGGCTCAGAGATTCATTACAGTGCCTTGAAATCAGGAATCGTGAATAAAATCTACGCCTTTGTCGCTCCGAAATTTTTTGGCGGGGCAGGAAAGTCTCCTGTGGGCGGCGAGGGCGTGAATCTTCCGAGCGAGGCATTTAACTTCCAACTTGAAAAAATATCAAGATTCGGCGATGATGTCTTGCTAGAATACAAAAAAATATGAATTATGCATTGAGCATTATGAATTGGGGCTTATGTTTACTGGAATAATAGAAGAAATCGGAAAGGTCAAAAAAATCTCTTTGGGCGGTGCGTCCGGCTCCCTTGAAATCAGCGCAAGAAAAGTCCTTGAAGGAAGTAAAATCGGCGACTCAATCGCAGTGAACGGAGTCTGCCTCACAGTCACAAGCATGACTTCATCTTCATTCACGGCTGATGTCATGGCAGAAACTTTGCGCCGCTCTTCTTTAGGCTCCCTCGTCTCTGGCAGCGGAGTCAATCTTGAGCGGGCAATGGCTGCCAACGGAAGATTCGGCGGCCACATCGTAAGCGGTCATATCGACGGCACGGGCACGATTTCCCGCTTTGTCCGCGAAGAAAACGCCGTCTGGGTTCACATCAAAGCCAGCGGGGAGATTTTGCGCCTCATCGTCGAAAAAGGCTCAATCGCCATTGACGGAATCAGCCTTACTGTTGCCAGCGTGAGCGACAGTGAATTTGCCGTGAGCGTGATTCCCCACACGGCAGAAGAAACCACTCTCCTTTCAAAAAAAGCCGGCGACCTTGTGAATCTCGAAAATGACATAATCGGAAAATATGTTGAAAAATTATTGGGCGGCGCACATTCTAAGGATGGCTCGGATTCTGAAAAAGACGATAAATTCTTGAAGTGGCTGGGCGGGGAGTAAGGCTTTCCCCTTCTAGATATGCATTTTGGGAATATGTTATACTGTTTTTATGAATTACATGGATGAAGCCCTAAAAGAGGCATACGAAGGAATAAACAATAATCATGGAGGACCTTTCGGGTCGGTTATTGTCAAAGATGGGAAAATCGTTGGGCGGGGACACAATCAAGTTTTGAGCAAGCATGACCCTACCTGTCATGGCGAAATGGAAGCAATACGCGATGCCTGCAAAAATCTAAAAAGCCATGATCTTTCTGGTTGTGAATTGTACACGACGGCTGAGCCTTGCCCTATGTGTCTCGGTGGAATTCTTTGGGCAAATATCAGAAAAGTTTTTTATGGATGTCGGATAAGTGACACTGATAAAATTGGTTTTCGTGATGATAAATTCTATAAGAATTTTGAGAGCAAAGGCGGTGAGTGTACTACGGAAGAATTTGAAAGAGAAAAATGCCTGACCCTCTTCGATGATTATACAAAACTGAATGCTCAACGCTACTAAGGAAAAACTTTGGAGCGATAAATCATGCAAGAATTTGAGCACATTGCGCCAGCCGACATCGAAAAAACAAGTTTCTCGATTATTGCAAAGGAATTGAGCGAGAAAAATATTTCGCTTCCCCAAGAGCTTGCCCCGGTCATCATGCGGGTAATTCATACCACGGCGGATTTTGACTATGCCGAAAGCCTGAAATTCTCGCCTGATGTTTTGGAAATCATAAAAAAAGCCATTCTTGGCGGAGCAGACATCGTGACTGATACCAATATGGCTCTTGCGGGAATTAACAAAAAGACGCTTTCTCGCTTTGGGGGAGAAGCCCATTGTTTTATGGCAGACGAAGATGTGGCGGCCAGGGCTAAAGAGCAAAATCTTACCCGTGCGGCGGTGAGCATGAAAAAGGCGAGGGAGCTTTCAAAACCCCTTATTTTCGCCATCGGGAACGCGCCCACGGCTTTGGTGGAGCTTTGCTCCCTCATGGAAAATGGCTTTAAGCCAGTGGCAGTCATAGGTGTGCCGGTGGGATTCGTGAATGTGGTCGCCGCAAAAAAGATGATTATGAAAAGCGGCGTGCCTTACATTGTCAACGAAGGCCGGAAAGGCGGAAGCACGGTGGCGGCGGCAATCTGCAACGCGATTTTGTACTCAATTTCAAAAGAAAAAAGCTGAAAATCGACGAAAAATGCCAAAAAGAACGAACGATAGTAAATCATTCTTCCTCCTCAAAGAAATTTCTGAGCCTGACTTCGGCTTTACCACGGGAACTTGCGCCACTGCGGCCAGTCTTGCCGCAACGAGAATGCTTTTGACTCAGGAACTTGTTTCTTATGTGATTTTAAGTACGCCCAAAGGAATCAAGGTTTGCATAGAAATCAGCGACCAAAAATTTTCTGGTCAGGAAGCGAGCTGCTCAGTAAAAAAAATCAGCGGCAGCGACCCGGATGTAACCAACGGAATCAAGATTTTCTCCACGGTGAAAAAAATTCCTTCCCAGTCTGAAGATGGAGCGGAATCAAAAATAGTCACAAATTCTCAACGGAAAATCAAAATCGACGGCGGGAAAGGAGTGGGGCGAGTCACATTGCCCGGCCTTGACCAAAAGCCCGGCGAGGCGGCAATCAACCGTGTTCCCCGCAAGATGATTTACGATGGCGTAAAGTCAGAATTAGAAAGATTTCTCGCAAGCGACATCCCGGCCATCTCTGTCATAATCAGCGTACCAGATGGCGAGGAAATCGCCAAAAAGACCTTCAATCCCAAACTGGGCATTGTCGGCGGAATCTCAATCCTCGGTACGAGCGGAATCGTCGAACCCATGAGTGAGCAGGCCATTTTGGACACGATTCAAGTGGAAATGAATGTGAGAAAAGCTCAGGGCTACGGGATTTTGCCCTTGGTTCCGGGAAATTACGGCAGCGAATTCATGCAGAGAGAATTCGGTTTTTCTTTAGAAACGGCGGTGCATTGCTCCAATTTTGTCTACGATGCCCTTCAAATGGCGGCCAAGAGCGGATTCAAAAAAATACTTTTCTGCGGTCATATCGGAAAGCTGATAAAAGTCGCCGGGGGAATCAAAAACACCCACTCAAAATACGGCGATCACCGCATGGAAATCCTCTGTGACATAGCGAAAGATTTCCTTTCAGACGAAAGTTTTTCTTCTATAAAGAATGAACTTATGGCTTCTGTCTCCACGGAAGAGGCGATTCGCAGCCTTGATTCACTTGATTCTGATTCGGCGGGAAAATCGGGATTAGAAAAAAGCTGCCACGAGACTAGAGACAAAATCATGAAGGAAGTGGCAAGGCGGATTCAGAAAAATATGACGGACTGGGCGGGCGGCGCCATTGAAATTGAAGTCGTGATTTTTACAAACGAGCAGGGGCTTTTGGCCGAGACAGGCGGGGCACGGTCTTCCGCTATGAATTTCTTCAAATTACTGATAAACTAAAATCAATATGGTTTACTTTGTCGGTGCAGGGCCTGGCGCGGTGGATTTGATTACCGTGCGCGCTCAAAAATTACTTTCAGAAGCAGATGTGGTGATTTATGCGGGCTCCCTTGTGAACAGGGATTTGCTCTCAATCTGCAAGTCTGACGCAGAAATCCATGACAGCGCAAAAATGACTCTTGAAGAAGTCCTTGAAGTGATGAAAAGGGCAGAGGAAGACAAAAAAATGACTGTCCGCCTGCACACTGGAGACCCATGTTTGTACGGCGCAATCCGTGAGCAGATGGACGCTTTGGATGACTTGGGCATCGCCTACGAAAGTGTTCCCGGAGTCAGTTCATTTTGCGGCGCGGCGTCAAGCCTCAATCTTGAGTACACCCTTCCTGATGTGAGCCAATCGGTGATTATCACCCGTCTTGAAGGCAGAACCGGCGTTCCCGAAAAGGAAAGCCTTAAATCCCTTGCCCGGCACAATGCTACGCTGGTGCTTTTTTTAAGCTCCGGTATGTGCGAAAGAGTGCAGTCTGAGCTTCTTGAAGCGGGAATTCGGCCGGAAACGCCAGCAGCACTCGTTTACAAGGCGACTTGGCCTGACGAAAAACGCATTTTTTGCACGGTCGCCACTCTTGCCCAGTCAGCTAAAGCGAATGAGATTTCAAAAACGGCGCTCATCATCGTCGGTAATGTGGTCTCTCACACGAATTATTCTCGCTCAAAACTTTATGATCCTTGTTTTACGACGGAATTTCGTCAGGCTCAGCAAAAGTAAAAGGAAGAATCTCTTTTGAAAGAATCGATTTTGCTTGCCCGAATGAGGCGTGGAGACAAACTTTCTCTTAAAGAGCAGCTTTCCCTGATTGTAGAGCTGAGCATTCCCGCCGTTCTTGCGCAACTTTCTTCAATTATTATGACTTACATAGACGCTTCTATGGTCGGTCATTTGGGTGAGCGGGAAGGGGCGGCAATCGGACTTGTGGCTTCGTCAACATGGCTTTTGTACGGACTCTGCTTTGCCTGCGCTATGGGATTTACGGTTCAAATTTCTCATTTAATCGGGGCCGGAAAGGAAGATGAAGCTAGAAATCTTCTTAAAGTGTCTATTCTTGTAAACATAATTTATGCGATTTTCCTTACTTTTGTCATTTGTGCTATTTCTCCATTTGTCCCGATTTGGCTTGGCTGCGATGAAGAGATTTATTCGGATTCTTACCATTATTTTCTGATTTTTGCCCTGAGCATTCCCATAATCCAGTTCAACAATCTTGCCGGAGCGGCCTTGCAGTCATCGGGAAACATGAAAATCCCCAGCGCCATGCAGATTCTTATGGGCATCCTCAATGTGATTCTGAACTATGTTTTTATCTATCTTTTGAATATGGGGGTGAAGGGGGCTGCCATTGCCACTTTGATTTCAAGATTTATGACCACCGTACCCCTCGTTATTTTCCTTTTATTTAAAAGCGAAATGCTGCATCTAAGGAAAGACGAAAAAATCTACTTCAAAAAAACATATTTCTCAAACGCCTTGAAAATCGGACTTCCCACAGCCTTTGAGCAGGCGATTATGACCGGCGGCCAAGTTGCTTTTACCAAAATCGTCAGTCCTTTGGGGCAGACCGCGCTTTCTGCCAATTCTTTTGCCATTACGGCGGAAAGTCTCTGTTACATGCCGACTTACGGACTTGCGGCGGCTGCTACTACGATTTGCGGCCAGTGTTACGGAAGCGGACAAAAAGAGATGACGAGAAGATTCGGCTGGCTCACAACGATTGTAGGCATGATTTTTATGGTGATTTCGGGCAGTCTCATGTTTGTTTTTGCCGGCGAGATGATAGCCTTTATTTCCCCGGAAATTGCCGTCATCGCTATGGGAACAAAAATCCTGAGAATCGAAGCCTTCTGCGAACCCTTTTACGGAGCCAGTAACATTGCCAGCGGAGCCATGCGGGGAACTGGCGACACCTTCGTTCCCAGCTGCTATAAATTCTTCTCCATGTGGATGGTAAGGATTCCTCTGGCCTTATTATTGCGGTCAAAATATGGTCTTGCTGGCATTTGGGCGGCCATGAGCGTGGAACTTTGCGTCCGAGGCATTCTATTTTTGATTCGTCTTTCGGGGAGAAAATGGGCGGAAAGATAATGAACATTCATATCATTTCATTTACGAAAAAAGGATTTTCTCTCTCAAAACGCCTTAAAGATTTGCTTGAAGAAGAAGTAAGCCTGTCTTTCGGCGGTAAGATTGACTCAGAGGAAAAGTCTTCGCAAAAAAATGAGCTTTCTTCCATACATGTGCCACTTTCTGAATGGGTAAAAGCTCACTTTCGGACGGGAAATGTCCTTGTATTTGTGGGGGCGGCGGGGATTGCCGTGCGGGCTATTGCACCCTTTATCCGCGACAAAAGTACTGACCCCGCTGTAATCGTGATAGACGAGAAGGGTTCTTTCGTGATTCCCATTCTTTCAGGTCACATCGGCGGAGCAAACTCCCTTGCGAAAAAAATCGCCGGCCTTTTGAGAGCTCAGGCTGTCCTTACCACGGCCAGCGATGTGAACAATCTTCCTGCCATCGATGAATTTGCCGCCCGGAACAATCTTTCAATCAACGACATGGAAAAAGCCAAGGATTTTGCCGCAAAAGTCCTGAATGAATCCTGGCATTCCGCAGAAAGCCGTCAGCCTGCTGAAAGTGACGAGGGAGCTTTACCACAATTTACAATCTCCTTATATATCAAAAATGATATACTTTCTCTGATTCCCAAATGCGTGATTCTTGGAATCGGCTGCAAAAAAGGAAAATCCCCGGAAGAACTTGAAGGATTTGTCCGAGAAAGCCTTGATGAACACAAAATAGACTACCGTTCGTTAGCTAAAATCGCCTCAATCGACCTTAAAAAAGATGAAAAAGCCCTTGTCTCTCTTGCAGAATCGCTGAAAATCCCTTTCGTAACATTTTCCGCTCAAGAATTGAACCAAATCCAGCAGAAAGTCACGCCATCTGCCTTCGTTTCAGAAATCACAGGCACTGACAATGTGTGCGAGCGTTCGGTTTTTGCGGCAGGGGCAAGTGAAATCATCGTTCACAAAAGCGCTTGTAACGGCATGACCCTTGCCATCGGAATCAAAAAAATCAATATAGAAATCCCGGAGGAATTTCAAAAATTCTTTATAAAAAATTCGGAGGAAAATTAAATGATGCAGGGAAAACTCATCGTCGCGGGAATAGGGCCTGGAAAATACGAGCTTATGACCCTTGAATGTGCAGAAGCGTTGAAAAATTGTGACTGTATCATAGGCTATGAAGTCTATATCCAGCTGGTAAAATCCCATTTCCCAGAAAAAGAATTCCTCTCAACTCCCATGCGAAAGGAAGAAGAACGCTGTCGCCTCGCCCTAAAAGAGGCCGCAAAAGGAAAAAACGTGGTCTTCATCTGCTCAGGGGATGCGGGCGTGTACGGCTTGTCCGGCCTCATTTATGAGATTGCCGCCAGCTCCGAGGAATTTAAGAATGTCCAAATCAATGTATTGCCGGGGATTACGGCGGCTTTAAGCGGCTCGGCCTTGCTGGGCGCCCCTCTGATTCACGATTTTGCCGTCATCAGTCTCAGCGATTTAATGACTCCCTGGAAAAAAATCGAAAAACGGCTGGAGGCGGCTTCTCAAGCGGATTTCTGCCTCGTCCTTTACAATCCCATGAGCCATAAGAGAAAGGACTATCTTTTCAAAGCCTGTCAGATTTTGCTAAAAAATCTCCCCCAAAACCGCCCTTGCGCCTGGGCAAAAAACATAGGGCGGGCAGGCGAGGAATGCCAAATCAGCACTTTATCCGAATTGCAGAACGCCCAGTTGGACATGTTCACCACGGTCTTTGTGGGAAATTCCCAGACAAAAGTGATTGAGACGACTCAGGGAAAAAAGCTGGTCACGCCCAGGGGATATGAGTTTGAGAGATAGGGGTAAACTTTTTCAGTCTAGTTTTTAACCCTGCGCATAATAAATGGTAACGCTATTTCTTTTCCGTCAGAGCCGAACCCACGCGCAATGGTAATCACAAAGTTCTTCGCCATAGAAGCCCCCTTTTTTGCAGCCCCTTTATCAGCCAAAAATCATCGGGATAAAGTAGATTCCCACGGAAATGACCGTCGCGATAATCGTGCCCCATTTCCAGATTGTGTATTCGCGGTCGATTTTTGCCTTTTCTTCTGCCGTCGGCTCGTCGATTTCACCGATTTCTTCTTCAAGTGACGGAATCTTGTTTTCGTGCCGGCGCGTGAAGATGAAGTAATAGAGGGCGGCAAGGGCGCAGACGATAAGCCCCGTGATGCTTGCCGCATATTCGACGAACGGGAGCAGGGCAGTGTAGGTGACGAATGTGACGATACAACCGAGCGTTCCGTGCGGAGCCTTATATGGTCGCTTCATGTCGGGGTAGTTCTTTTTGAGACCGAGGTATGCGGCGCATCCAATCATGTAGCAGAGGGCAAGCGAGAAGAGCGAAACAGATGCGATGTAGTTGATTGAACCAGTTCCAATCAGAATGTAATTCACGATTCCGACGAAGATGAGCGCAATATATGGTGTTTTTGTCTTCGGATGAATCTTTGCGAAAATCGCGGGGAGCGTGTGGTCTTCTGCCATCGTGAAGATGTAGCGGGCAGGGGCAGCGATTCCAGGATTGATGGTAGAAAGGTCTCCGCCGAACGCAATGCCGATACAGAGCAGAATGACCGGGAAACCGACCAAACCCATCGCTTTTAATCCTTCCGCATAGGGAGCGTCAGCGAGTGCAAGAAGCCCGTACTTTTCGGGAGAGACAAGCGCGACCAAAAACCACTGGAAGAGCGCGTTTGCTACGAACACGAGGAAAACTGACAATTTGAGTGCGCGGGGGAGCGTGTACTGGGGGAATTTTGTCTCCGCGCCCATTGAGCAACAAGTTTCAAAGCCAGTGTAGCACCACCACACAAGACCAAGAATATACATCAGCTCACGGAACGGCGGAAGTTTGTCCATAGTAAAGCCGCCGAAATATTCAAGATGCACATGCGGAATCATATACAAGAACCAGGCAATTGCGCATCCCCAAAAGAAGAAGATGAAGCCCGTCTGAGCCTTGCCCGAGAATTTGATTCCAAGCAGATTGAGAACAAGAAAAATCGTCACGAGCGTCATCGCGATAATTCGCGGATCAACGACCGAAAGATTGATGCCGAACTGCTCAAAGAGAATCGTAAAATAGTTGGCGAATGCGAGCGTCTCTCCCGCGCCGATGCCGATGACCGAGATGATGTAGTTCCAGCCCGCGATGTTCGCCCAGACTCGGTTTAGCCCGCGTTTTGCGTAGTTGTAAGTGCCGCCCGCGCAGGGAAGGGCTGCCGACATCTCGCCGTAAATGAGGCACGGCCAGATTGAAATCAAGAGCGAAACTGCCGTCAAAACGATAATCCACGGGCCGACCAAGCCGACCTGTGCCGAACCGCAGGTAAAAAGCCCCACGCCCACGACCGTTCCGATTGTCATGCCGATAGATTCACGCAATCCAAGTGCGCGAACAAGTCTGTTCTTTTCTTCCATAATGAACTCCTTTTTACTTTTTCGAAAATTTTTGAAAAACTCTCAGTATCTTACTTACAATGCTTCTTCGCCGCGCTCACAAGTACGGATTTTTACAGCGTCCTCGATTGCCCGCACGAAGATTTTTCCGTCTCCGAAGCTGCTGGTGTTCAGCTCGACGAGAGCCTTTTCGATGATTTTCTCGGCGACTTCGTCCTTTACGACTGTCCGAACGCTCAGTTTCGGAAGCAAATTGATTCCCGGATTTTCCTCGCGTGTGTAGACTTGTCCTTGCCCCCGCTGATGACCGTAGCCGGAAATCTGGGTAATCATTACGCCCCTCGCTCCCGAAGAGTCAAGGATGCGCTTTACATTTTCCAATCGCTCAGGTTTGATGATGATTTCAAGTTCTTTCATTTTCTTCTCCTTAGCCGAACAGCCGTTTGTAGCGTTCTGCAAGCTGAATCGTGCCCTCCATCCAGTTGGTGACTTCTTTTGCCGGGTCTGAGTCGGCATGACTTGCAAGCCACGCCGTAAATTGCAGTCGGCGCATCATAATGAATGTGTCGATTTCCTCAAAATCCGTGTCGGTAAACGGAAGCACTTTTTTGTAGCCCGAGAGCCACGCGTTCACGAGTTTCGGCGCAAAGGGCTTGTCCTCAATCAGACTGAGTGCCGCCGCAAGGTCGTGCAAGTGCCAGCCGAATCCGCAGTCGTCAAAATCAATGACCTTAATCTGGTCGCCGTCAATCAGAAGATTCGTGTGCCGCAAGTCCGCGTGAATCAGCCCCCAGTTTGTGTTTGTCTTTCCGTAGCGCGAAAGCCGCTTTTCGATGATTTTTTCGACCTCATTTAAAAGCACTTCGGCTTCAGGCGTAATTTCGGGAAAGGCGCGCCAGTCGCCCCACGCCGCGTTTTTGCCGATAATCGTGTCAAAATCCCAGTTGATTCGCTTGAGTGTCTTCGTGCCGTTCCAGATTTCTGTCTGGCGGTGAAGATATGCCGTCGTTTCGCCCAAAAATTTAAAAGTCGTGACAAGCTGCTCCTCGTTGTCCAGAACAGGATTCGCTCCCGTCAAGAATTCGCAGATGACGCAGAAATAGGTGTTTCCGTCCGTTCCTTTCACTTGCTGCACGGTCGTGCCGTCCAGAGCTGGAATCGGATTTGCAACGATGAGCGGCGTGTACTCGTTAATCTGTTTGAGCCACTTCATCTCGGACTGCAATTCTTCCAAGTCGTGGTATCCCGGTCTGCTCACGCGAAGCACGCCGTCAGCCTTGCCGCTTGTTTTGTTGCGCACAAGATAGGTCGCGTTCTCAGAAAGCACGATAAGTTTTGTGTCGTCCGTGTTTTCAAGCCCGTAGTTCTTCAGCGCACTTTGAGCGACATCATTAAAAATGTGGATATTCTCAAATGCCATATATTCCCCCAAAAACAAAAAGGCGGCATGAAGATGTTCTTCACACCGCCTTTGGCTTTGTTGACGAAAATCCTAGCGAAAATGGTTTTGGTAATCAATGCAACTTTTGTTCCATTTATTTTTTTTTGCGATTGTGCTTAAATCCGATTGCAGGAAAAACGCAATGAAGCACGGAAAATCTCCGTGCTTTTTTTATTGCTCATTCTATTTGAAAGGAGATACAACATGGCAACAGATTCAAGCATTATGGACGCAAACAGTTTCAAAAGCTCAGATGCAGATTCGCTCGATGCGCGTACGAGAAATCTTGTGGAGAGAAGGGAAAAAGTTCTCGGGGAATCTTATCGTCTTTTTTATAGGAAACCCGCGCACCTTACGCAGGGAAAGGGCGTGTATCTGTGGGATGCCGATGGCACAAAATATCTCGATATGTACAACAATATTCCGAGTATAGGGCATTCAAACAAGGCAGTTGTTGAAGCCGTATATGAGCAGATGCAGAAAATCAACACGCACACGCGCTATCTTCACGAAAACATCATCGCGTACAGCGAGCAGCTGCTTTCTCTCATGCCGCCTGAAATCAACAAGGTGATGTTCATGTGCTCAGGTTCTGAGGCAAATGACCTTGCGCTCCGTATGTGCATGAATTACACGGGCGGAACGGGCATTTTGCTTTCAAAAGAGGCGTATCACGGAAATACCTTTCTCGTGAGTGCGGTAAGCCCGGCTCTTGGTGGCGAGCAGGAGTTGTGGAACGGAGGATATCTTGTTCCGACTCCTGATTTTTACAGAAGCGGAATGAACGAGGAAGAATTCACGGAATGGTATTGCGCGCAGATTCAGAAAGCGATTGATGAGTTAAAGGCACGGGGAATCAAACTCGCCTGTTTTATCGCAGACTCGATTTTTTCATCAGACGGTGTTCACCCGAATCCAAAAGGATTTTTAAAAGCGGCGGTTGATGTGGTTCACAACAATGGAGGACTTTTTATAGCCGACGAAGTGCAGCCAGGCTTTTGCAGGACAGGCGACAGTTTTTGGGGGTTCGCACGGCATGGCATTGTTCCCGACCTTGTGACGATGGGAAAACCGATGGCAAACGGAATACCGTGTTCTGCTTTAGCCGGAAAAGCGGAGATTCTTGCATCTTTCAGCGAGAAATTTCCGTATTTCAATACATTCGCGGGGAATCCTGTCTCAATGGCAGCGGCTCTGGCAGTCCTCAAATTCATAAAAGATGAGGACATTCTTTCGCACACCAAGAAAGTCGGCTCAGAATTGTTCTCGGCTTTGAAAGAAGTGCAGTCTCGTCACTCAGAAATTGTCGGCGATGTCCGTGGCTCAGGCTTGTTCATTGGATTTGAGCTTGTGAGCGACGCAAAAAATAAAAAGCCTGACAAAGAAGGCACGCTTCGTCTCATTGATTTGATGTACGACCGGAAAGTGCTTACATCAAATTGCGGAACATACGGAAATGTTTTAAAAATCAGACCGCCGCTCGTATTCCAGTCGAAAGACATTGACTGGTTCTGTACAGCCCTTGATGAAAGTCTTTCCATACTTGAAGGACGAAAATAGAACCGTTTGTCGGGCTGTCCGGAAGGTCAGACGGCAGTCGCCGAATGGGGATTGAACATAGAACTAAAGTTCCAAAGGAAAAAATCATAAAAGACTTACAAAAAGCCTTTAAAAGTGTAAAATATAAGTATCCTATTCTTTGGCAGAGAAGCCTTTTCGTTTTCAGCGGAAAGGCTTCTTTTTTGGCAATGAAGCCGCTTTGGAGCAAAATCCAGGGCGGCTTTTTTATTTTGGAGGATAATATGAGGCTGACTCCACGGGAAAGTGAAAAATTACTTTTGAGCTATGCGGGTTTTCTTGCCGGGCAGCGAAAAGAGCGGGGATTAAAACTCAATTATGTTGAGGCCCTTGCCTACATTTCTTCGGCTCTTTTGGAGGAAGCCCGCGACGGCAAATCAGTGACGGAACTTATGCGGGACGGTGCGAAAATCCTTACGACAGAAGATGTGATGGATGGGGTGGCTGACATGATTCATGAAGTCCAGGTGGAGGCGACTTTCCCTGACGGCACGAAGTTAGTCACTGTGCATAATCCGATTCGGGAGCTTGTATGAAAATCGGAGAAATTATTTCTTGCAACGAGACGATTGAACTGAACCGTGGACGAAAAACAATCGAAATCAAAGTGGCGAATACCGGCGACAGACCTGTACAAGTAGGCTCGCATTTTCATTTTTTTGAGGTGAATCGGCTCCTTTCCTTTGACAGAAAAGCTGCTTTTGGCTTCCGGCTGGATATTCCTTCCGGAATGTCAGTGCGTTTTGAACCGGGCGAGACAAAATCCGTGCGTCTCTGCTCATTTGGTGGAAAATCTGAAATCTACGGGCTGAACAATTTGACTTGTGGAAAAACGGCAGGAGGAGCGGGAAAATGAGTTACATGCTTGACGGAAAAAAATATGCCATGATGTACGGGCCTACGACAGGTGACAAAATCAGGCTCGCGGATACAAACCTTGTGATTCAGATTGAAAAAGATTTTACGCAGTACGGAGACGAGGCAAAATTCGGCGGCGGCAAAACCCTTCGTGACGGAATGGGGCAGTCCGTGAATTCAAATCGCGCGACTGGTGATTTGGACTTGGTGATTACAAATTGCATAATTCTTGATTATACTGGGATTTACAAAGCTGACATCGGAATTCGGGACGGAAAAATCGCGGGAATCGGCAAGGCGGGAAACCCGGACACAATGGCTGGCGTAACGGAGGGAATGACTGTGGGCGCCGGAACGGAGGCACTTGCGGGCGAAGGCCTGATTGTAACGGCGGGGGGAATCGACTCGCACATTCACTTTATTTCGCCGGAACAGGTCGAGACGGCTCTGTCTTCCGGAATTACCACAATGATTGGCGGCGGCACAGGCCCCGCAGACGGCACAAATGCGACCACCTGTACTCCGGGAAGCTGGAATCTGGAGATGATGCTAAAAGCGACGGAAGATTTTCCCATGAATATCGGTTATCTGGGAAAGGGAAATTGCTCAAATAAAAACGAAGACAGCGAGCTTGTCTCTCAAATAAAGGCCGGAGCCTGCGGCTTGAAAATCCACGAAGACTGGGGCACGACCCCGGCTGTCATCGATGCGGCTCTTACTGTCGCTGATAAATATGACGTTCAGGTTTGCATTCACACTGACACCCTCAACGAGGCCGGCTGTGTGGAAGACACGCTCCGGGCAATTGCGGGCCGCACGATTCACACTTATCACACCGAAGGGGCTGGTGGCGGCCATGCTCCTGATATTCTGAAAGTGGCGGGCTTTCCCAATATTCTGCCTGCCTCAACAAATCCCACAATGCCCTTTACGGTGAACACGCTGGATGAGCACTTGGACATGCTTATGGTCTGTCATCATCTTGACAATAAAATTCCGGAGGATGTGGCATTTGCTGATTCGAGAATCCGGCCGGAAACGATTGCGGCGGAAGATGTCCTCCACGATATGGGCGCGCTGAGCATAATGAGCAGCGACAGTCAGGCGATGGGTCGGGTGGGCGAAGTAATCACCAGAACCTGGCAGACGGCACACAAAATGAAAGATGAGCGGGGTTCTCTTCCCGAAGAGTCAGGGGAAAACGACAATTTTCGGGTCAGGCGGTATGTCGCGAAATATACGATAAATCCTGCGATTGCCCACGGAATTTCCGAATATGTTGGCTCAATTGAAGCGGGAAAAATGGCTGATTTGGTTCTGTGGAATCCTGCCTTTTTCGGAGCCAAGCCGGACATGGTTATAAAGGGCGGGGCAATCGTTCTTTCAAAAATGGGTGATTCTAATGCTTCGATTCCGACTTGCCAGCCTGTCTACTACAGAAATATGTTCGGCTTTTACGGTAAGGCAAAATTTCTGACCTGTGTAACCTTTATGTCTCAGGCAGCCATTGATGGGAAAATCCCGGAGAAGCTTGGCTTGGAAAAAATCTGCCTGCCTGTAAAAAATTGCCGGAAAATCAGTAAAAAAGACATGCGGCTCAACCATGCCCTCCCAGAAATCAATGTGGATCCAGAAAATTACCGGGTGACGGCGGACGGAATGTTGATTACGAGCAAGGCGGCAGCTTCTCTTCCGCTTGCCCAAAGGTATTTTTTCTTCTGATTTATCAATATGACACTTATCTTTGGTTAAGGAGTTTGTATGATTTGCGAAAAGATTCTCGGGAAAGTCAGTGACGCTCAATTCAAGGGAAAGGATTTTGATTTCGTAGAATTCGAATGGCATGAGACATATTCAAAGTTGCATAGAAAAAATTCCCGAAAGGGGCGAGATATTGCCCTTCGTCTGGATGATTCTATCCTGAAAAGAGGAATCAAGCCCGGCGACGTCCTGGGAATTGACTCCGACGGCACGGTTATTGTCGCTGATGTGGGCGAGTGCGAAATCCTGAGCGTTAAGACGGCGGACAGGGACTTCCTTGCCACGGCAAAAATTGCCTATGAAATCGGAAACTGCCACGCGCCGCTCTTTGCCGGAAAGTCAGACTGCGAACTGATAACCTTGTACACAGAGCCAATGGAGCGGCTTTTGAAAAACCTTTGCGGATTCTCGATTTCAATCGAAAGGCGGACGGAAAAACTCGACTTTTCCCGGCAGATTTCTTCGATAGTCGGACATTCCCACCACCATGCAGGCTGATTTTTTTGAATTGCTCCAGATTAACGATGCGGCATTTCCTATCGGGAGCTATACGCTTTCATGGGGCTTGGAGACTTTCGTTCAGCAGGGGCTGATTTTTGACGCGGAATCGGCGGAATCATTCTTAAAGTCCGAGATTTCGCTTAATTTTCTCACGAACGAGCTTCTTCCTGCCCGTCTTTCCTGGGAGGCCGCCAGCTCAGGAAATTGGGAAAAGGTCAGAGAAATCGATGAAATCTACAATTCTGGCAAAAACGCAAGAGAAATCCGCGAGGGGAGCAAAAAACTTGCCCTCAGATTCTTGAAAACGGTATCGCTGTGGGAAAAATCAGGGGAAAATGAGGAGAATCCGCTTCTAAGGGCAGAAATCCGGCATTTTTCGGTTTTCTACGGCGCATATTGCGCAGTGAAGGGAATCAGCGAGGACGAAAGCCTTTCCGCCTTTTTCTACAGCCAGATTTCTTCCCGGATTGTGACGGCGGTAAAGCTCGTTCCCTTGAGCCAGAATGACGGTCAGATGATTTTGCACTCTCTTTTCAAGGATTTTGAGAATCTGCTGGAAAAAGTCATGGATTTTTCTGAAAAAGATTTGTGCCGCTCCTGCCCGGCCAGTGAAATCCGCGCCATGCAGCATGAGTTTTTATACACAAGACTCTACATGAGCTAATTTTTAGGGGCACTTTGCCCAATATAAGGAAAAGAAGGAAAAAATGGAGGAAAGAGAAAAAATGAAATTTACTAAAATCGGAGTGGCAGGTCCGGTCGGCTCCGGTAAGACTGCCCTTGTGGAGGCCCTTACCCGTCGGCTTGCTGAAAAGTATTCAATCGGCGTAATTACAAACGACATTTACACGAAAGAAGATGCGGAATTTTTGGCAAAAAATTCCGTGCTGCCAAAAGAGCGGATTCTGGGAGTGGAGACAGGCGGCTGTCCCCATACGGCAATTCGTGAGGACGCTTCCATGAATCTTGAGGCCGTGGATTTTCTGCGGGAAAAATTCCCTGACATAGAGCTGATTTTTATCGAGAGCGGCGGCGACAATCTGTCGGCAACATTCAGCCCGGAGCTTGTGGATGCGACGATTTTTGTAATTGATGTCGCGGAAGGGGATAAAATTCCCCGAAAAGGCGGGCCTGGAATCATGAGGAGCAATCTTCTTGTAATCAATAAAATCGACTTGGCTCCCCTTGTGGGCGCGTGCCTTGAGGTTATGGCAAGGGATTCCCGGAAAATGCGGGGGCAAAAGCCTTTTGTTTTCACGAATATTCGGAACGGCGAGGGAATTGACGAGGTGCTTGCTTTTTTGGACAGAAATGTCTTTTTCGCTGATTTAGCCGCTTCAATGGAATCAAAATGACAAATCAGTTTGGGAAGATTTCTCGTTTTGAGCTAAAGGCATCATGCTCAAAAAGCGGGAAGACTTTTATCAGCGACAGTTTTTTCACCTCTCCTTTTAAAATCATGAAGCCATTTCAGAATCAAGACGGCTCAATTTTCCTGTATCAGCAGACTTCTTCGCCGGGAATCTTTGCCGGAGACATTCAGGAATATCATATACTAATAGAAGAAAACGCGAAATTAGAAATAATGAGCCAGTCTTTTGAGAAAATCTTCAAGATGGAGGAAAATGAACTTGGCGAGCGGAAAATCCGCCTGCAATTACAGAAAAACAGCAGCCTGTTTTTTTCGCCGCTTCCCTGTATCCCTTTTTCGGAAAGCAGATTTCGCTCTGAAAGTAAGGTTTTCCTTGCGGATAAGAGTTCCCGCTTTCTCTACGAGGACATTTTGTGTGGCGGGCGAATTTCTCACGGCGAGCTTTTTGATTTTGATTTATATCAGAATCTGATTGAGGTGAGGCGGGGGAAAAAGCTGATTTTCCGGGACAATGCTTTTTTTGAGGGCAGCAAGGGCGGCAAAAATCCGGAAAGGAAACGCTTCCTGCAGGCGCCTTCTGTCTTCGGCGGCTTTACCCATGCCGGAAGTCTCTTGCTTTTCGGATTTGAAAAAAATCAATGGGAAATCAGAAAAGTTTTGGGGCTTGAAGAAAAACTTCTTTATGCCCAGAAAGCCGAATCAGAGTCAGAAAGGCTTGTTTGCGAAGTGACTGAAACTGATTCGGGGGATATAGCCCTCCGCGCCCTGGCATATTCTGCGGAGGAAATACAGAAAAGTTTTGAGCGCGTCAAGGCTTTTATCCGATAGACATTTTTGACTGAATCAGCTCGCTGTCGGCATCTTTTGTAAGTCCGCTTAGGGTGATTTCCCCTTTGTCCATCACATAATAGCGATTGCTGACTGAAAGGACGAAATCAAGATATTGCTCCACAATCAGCACCGTGATTCCAAGCTTCGAGTTCACCCTCTGAATGGCAGAGGCAATGTCTTCAATGATTGAAGGCTGGATTCCTTCCGTCGGCTCGTCAAGAATCAGAATCTTAGGGTGAGAGACCAAAGCCCGCGCGATTGCCAGCTGCTGTTGTTGTCCGCCACTCAGGTTTCCGCCCTTCCGTTTCAAAAAAGTCTTAATAATCGGGAAAAGCTCAAAAATCTCTTCGCCGATTTTTCCTTTCCCGCCGTTTACCTGCAATCCTAATTCAAGATTCTCTTCCACCGTGAGCTGGGGAAAAATCTCCCGGCCTTGCGGAACAAAGCCAATTCCCAGGGAGGCTCTCTCGTAAGTCTTCTTGCGGATAATTTCCTCGCCGTTCAGGAGAATGCTCCCCGATGTGGTTTTTACCATGCCCATTATGCTTTTTAGGCTGGTGCTTTTTCCCACACCATTCCGTCCCACCAGACAGACAATCTCGCCCGCGGGAACATTCATGGAAAGCGAGGGGATTATCCTGCTTTCCCCATACCATGCGCTCACATCCTTGATTTCAAGCATTTTTTCCTCCTGTAAAAAGGCCTATGCACCGGCCAGCTCATTTTCTTCTGTTTCTTCGATGCCGCTTTTATGGAATTTTCCCCGGCCAAGATAAACGGCCTTTACTTTTTCGTCTGACAGCACGGAATCAGCATTTCCCTCGGTCAGGATTTTTCCTTCATGCATGACCGTCACCGTGTCAGCCACCTTGCGGACGAATTCCATATCGTGCTCGACGACGACAACGGCATATTGTTTTGCTATTTTCCTGATAATCTCGCCCGTTTTTTCGGTTTCAGCCTTTCCCATTCCGGCAACAGGTTCGTCAAGGAGAAGAAGGCTTGGCTCCTGCACCAGAAGCATTCCGATTTCAAGCCATTGCTTTTGTCCGTGGGAGAGAAAAGCCGCCTTTTCATTCTTCTTTTCGCTGAGATTTATGAAATCAAGAATCAGTTCGATTCTTTCCTTTTGCTGCCGGGAAATTTTAAAAAGCAGGGAAGAAAGCACGGTTTTCTGTCCTTTAAGGGAGATTTCCATGTTTTCCCATACCGAAAGACTCGTGAAGACTGATGGAGCCTGAAATTTCCGTCCGATTCCTTCGTTGGCAATATCGGCTTCACGCATCTTTGTCACATCCATGTTCGTGTATTTGCGCAAGCCTACATCGACTCCGCCATGATAAATAATCTTGCCGGAAGCAGGCTTTGTTTTTCCGCAGATGATGTCCAGCAGAGTTGTCTTCCCGGCTCCGTTTGGCCCGATGAAAAAATGCACTTTGTTGGGCATTATCTTTGTCGTCACATTGCTGAGGGCTTTAAATCCGTCAAAAACTACAGAAATATCCTGAATCTCTATGACTGGTGTAATCACTTTGCTCATGCGGCTGCCTCCTCAGATTTTTCTTTTTTCAACTGATTTAGGGTGCGAAATACTTTTTCTTTTGCATCGATGAAGATTCCGGTAAGTCCTCGTGGCAGGAATATCACGACGAGGACGAAAATAGCTCCGATAAAGTATGACCAGATTTCGGGAAAGTTCTCGCTTACAAGAGTTTTTGTGATGTTCACGAGAAAGGCCCCGATGACGGCTCCAATCAGCGAGCCTCTGCCGCCTACGGCCACCCAAATCGCCATATCTATTGAATTTGAAATGCTCATCTCTGACGGGGAAATAATTCCTGAAAATGGCACGAAAAGTGCGCCCGCGATTCCCGTAAAGATTGCGCTCAGCACATATACGAAGGTCTTATAATTTGCGACCTGATAACCTGAAAATCGAGTCCTGTTTTCTCCGTCGCGGATTGCCACAAGAACCCGCCCGCATTTTGTCTGCATGACCCAGGAATAAAAAACGTAAGTCAGGATTAAAAGGAAAAGCGCGACATAGTACCAGATGTATTTTGTGCTTATGCGGGCAATGGGGAGACCGAAAAGCGTAGTGAATTCGGTAATGCCGTTTGTGCCGCCGGTGTAGCCTTGAAGTCCTATAAAAAGCGTGACGAAAACCAGGGCGAGTGCCTGAGAGAGAATCGAAAAATAAACGCCCTTGATTCTGTTGGTGAAGGTGAGCAAACCAAGCACAAAGGCGAGCAGGGCTGGAATCACGAGAATCATGAAAATGCTGGTCGGGGCAGTCTTATAGAATTCCCAGAACCAGGGGAGTGTAGTGCGGCCGCTCCAGCTCATAAAATCAGGAAGATTCGAACCGCTTGCCACAAGTTTCAGGTACATGCCGAAGCCGTAGCCGCCAAGACCGAAGAAAACTCCGTGCCCAAGGCTTAGAATTCCCGTATAACCCCAAATCACATCCAAAGAGAGGGCTACGATGGCGAATGTGATGAATTTCCCCACAAGGGAAACCCTGAAAGGCGAAAGAAAGACAGGCATAAGGGCAATGATTGCGACAATCACTGCGAAGGCGAAGTTTTTCTTTTTCGCGCTGATTCCGCTTAATCCCGTTTCTCCGCCTCCATTCTCGTCGAGAATTCTGGAATGAATGGTGAACAAGCCCTGAGGCTTCTTCTGTAAAAAAAGAATTACGAGGAAAAGTACGATTGCCTTTGCGATGTTGGCCGAGGTTCCGAACTGAATCGCCGCGTTGCTCATTCCGATCAGGCCTGCGCCCGCGATAGAGCCTGCAAGACGGCCTACGCCACCCAGCACGACGACCATAAAAGTGTCCACGATATAATTCTGGCCGAGAGAAGGTCCCACCGAACCGAGCAAACAGAGGGCACAACCCGCTATTCCCGCAAGTCCGGAGCCGATGGCAAAGGTGAGCGTGTCGATTCTGTTCGTGCGGATTCCAAGGCATTGGGCCATGGGCCGGTTCTGCATGGTCGCACGGACGCGTTTTCCGTAGGAAGTCTTATACATGAGCAGATACATGGCGACAAGGCAGAATGTGACCAGAAAAATGATGAAAATCCTTTTGTAAGTCATGATTACGCCGGCAATCTCCAAGTTTCCGTTGAGTACGGAAGGCGCGCTGACGTTCACATTGGGAGCACCGAAGATTGTTCGGGCGAGCTGCTGCAAGACAAGGCTAACGCCCCAAGTCGCAAGGAGGGAATCAGTTTCCCGGCCGTAAAGCCTTTTTATGACAAGCTGCTCCAGAATTGCGCCGAATAAAGCCGCAACTATAAAAGACATTACGATTGCAAGGGGATAGTAAAAATCGAAAAATCTGGCCGGAAAATAGGCAGTGAAAAAATTCTGTACGAGAAAGGTCGTGTATGCGCCAATCATAATGAACTCACCATGAGCCATATTGATGACGCGCATAAGTCCAAAAGTTATAGAAAGTCCCAGTGCCGCCAAAAGCAGAATCGAACTGAGACTAATACCGTTAAACAAAATCGTAAAAAATGTATTCATAAAAAATCCTCTAAAACAAGGATGTCAGGTTTTGGGAATTTACGGATATTGCAAAAAAAGGCGCGAAGGAGTGAAACGACTTACGAAAACACTCAGTTTGCGCTGCCGCGTAAGCGGCAAACGTAT
>DFEB01000037.1:33893-88506 GCA_002368605.1 Treponema sp. UBA3813
GTATATAGTTACAAGCACAAACTGCGTGTAGCAGGCTAGCCTGCGGTTTCGCTAAGTCGTTATCACGACTGGGAGCCTTTTTTTGATACAGCCAGTGATTTACAAACCTTTTGCCCAGTCATAGCTTGAAAGATATGGATCAGGCTTAACTGCACCAGGCGTCGCCCACACTTCATCAATAAGTCCGCTCTTATTGATTTTGCCGATTCGGACAGGCTTGTAGATGTGCTGGTTGTCTCCGTCCAGCGTGACCTTGCCTTCTGGCGCATCAAAGGAAATCCCATTGGCCGCAGCACGGATTTTCTCGACATCAAAGGAGCCTGCTTTTTCGGCTGCCTTTGCCCACAAGTAAACGCCGATGTAGCCCGCCTCAATGGGGTCGTCAGTCACGCGCTTTTCTCCATAAGCTTTCTTGTAAGCGGAAACGAAAGCCGTATTTTCTGCTGTTTTTGTGGTCTGATAGTAGTTCCAGGCCACATAATGACCTTCCAGATTCTCAATTCCCACGCCGCCGACTTCTTCTTCAGCGATTGAAAATGACATGACTGGAATGGAAGAAGAAGTGATTCCCGCATCGGTAAGCTGCTTGAAGAAAGCTACGTTCGAGTCTCCGTTCAGCGTGTTGATGATACAGTCAGGTTTTGCCGCCTGAATCTTGCTTACAATCGTTGCGAAATCAGTGTGACCCATGGGAGTGTATTCTTCACCAGCGACTGAGCCACCGATATTTGCCAGCTGAGCCTTGATGATTTTGTTGGCGGTTCGCGGAAAGACATAATCACTTCCTACAAGAAAGATATTCTTTCCGAACTGACTTGCGCAGAACTCGACCGCCGGAACTGCCTGCTGGTTCGGAGCCGCCCCCATGTACATGATGTTGGGGCTTGCTTCCATTCCTTCGTACTGAACCGGGTACCATAAAAGTGCGCCCGTTTCTTCCACGACAGGTTTTACTGCCTTTCGCGATGCGCTTGTCCAGCAGCCAAAAATTGTCGCCACTTTGTCGTTCTGAATCAGTTTTCTTGCCCTTTCTGCAAAAATCTGAGGCTCACTTGCGCCGTCTTCCTGAATCACTTGAATCTGCTTTCCGAGAACGCCGCCCGCCGCATTGATTTCATTTATTGCCAAAAGCTCTGCGTCGCGGACAGAAGTTTCTGAAATCGCCATTGTTCCGCTCAAAGAGTGAAGGATTCCGACTTTGACGGTCTTTGACTCTTCTTTTTTCTCGCAAGAAGAGAGGGTGAGTGTGCCCAAAACAGCACCGGCCGCCAGAACAGTTGTGATGATTCCGTTAATTGTCTTTTTCATAGTTTTTCCTCCATAGTTTATAAAAAAATGGCGTCCGCTTTCTTTGCCAGCACAAGAAAACAGACGCCATTGTCTTTATTATTTTAAATTTGTTTTTTTATTAATTTTGTTTATGCAGTTTTTCGCTTCTGTATAAAAGAAAGAACTGCGAAAACAAGCATTCCGCTTGCAACTATTATTGCTCCGAGAATTGAATCTTCAACGCTGAGGTCAAAAAATCCTTCGCCCTCAAGAACCGAAGCAACTCCGTCCATGCTCCACATGAGGCTTGCTGCCCAGAACATGAGCATCGTCGCAAAAACACTCTTTGAAACAGAGGAATTCTTCTTCTGGTAGAAATAAACTCCGCTGAAAGCAAGGGCTGCACAAATCGTAAGAATCAAGCACATTATATCGCCCCCTGCAAGGTAATTTTTTCTTGTTTTTTGTTAATAAGATGCGCTATTAGTTCGGCAATTCCCCAGACAGCCGTAACCACAATTGCCATTGAAACGCCGACCGTTGCCATCTCATGGAGCATTTCTATAGTATCCCCAGGATTTTTCATCGCGGTGAGGAAGGGTGGATAAAACACGACTTCGCCGTGATAAACATGCTCAATGGCGAGCAAAAAACTTCCGCCGTAAAGCATCTGCTCCAGCGCAGACAGTCGCTCCTTCCAGACAGGTTTTTCTTTAAATCCAAAATTCTTTGCCGCTAAAACCGCAAGTGCCTCGCCGAGCGGAACTAAAAAACATGCCATAATTGCCTCCAAAATAAAAAAGGAGCCGTGAATCTTCACAGCTCCCTTGCTCGTTACGGTGAGAATCTTATCGACATGGAAAAATTCTGTCAATTTGTATTTGTTCAACTTTAGTTCTAGGAAAATCAACTTAAAAAGTCTTACAAAAACATAAAAATGATGTATAATCTTGCCAATCCTATTCAATGGCAAGGGAGCCTTTTCGATTTTGAACGGAAAGGCTTCTTTTTTTGGCAAGGGAGCCGCTTTGGAGCAAAATCTAAGGCGGCTCTTTCTTTTTTATGGAGGTGGCTATGCTCTCACAAGACGAATTAAAGACTGTCAACGATATATTGCTTGAGTTGAAAAGAATTGAAAACATGATTCAAGATTTGATGAATGCAAATGCTGTCCAGAACTCTGTTGGATTCTGTCTCGAACATTCAATAATGAAATTCGCACTTTCAGAACGAGAAGCTGATGTTTTACGTCTCATTGCGGATGGCCGCTCCAATAATGAGATAAGCGAGCAGATTCATGTGAGCATTTCCACCGTCAAGAAGCACATTTACAACATTTTCAACAAAGCTGGCGTGAATTCCCGCTCGCAATTGCTTTCGATGATTTACATGAAGTAGGACTCTTGTTCTAGAGCGGTTTGCTGGGCGGGCTTACGGGCTTTTCCCTTATTCTTCTTCCCGAATCAGCTTGAATGCGGCCGTGTTCTGGTACATCAAAATTTCGCTGTGGGCGAAGGCTATGATTCCGTTTTCGCCCGCCCGGATTTCCTCTTTGAGAGCAGCTGTGTAAGGGTCGGTGATTTTTGCGAGGAGCTGACCGCGTTCCACTGAGTCGCCCGCATGAACGAAAGTCTCGAAAAATCCCGACACTTCCGAGCGGATATTCACGAAATCCTTGCTCTCAACTACGCGAGAAATATAACCCTCGCAGCCTTTGTAGTCGATAATGCCTTGTTTTGAGAGAAAATTGAGAATCGAATCCACCGCCTGGGCTGCGCTTTTTCTGTCGATGTCGCTGGTACTCGTCGTGTAGAGCGAAAATGCATCGGTTTCCCAAATCTGCCAGTTGTAGTTGAGCGTTGCCGTATCGAAGGGGCGCGGATTGTGCAGAACGACATAGGGAAGCCCGAAGTGCTTTGCCAATTCCACATTTTCGTGCCCGGTTTTCATCATTCTTACCTGGGGAACGAAATTTCCGCTCATGTAGAACGAGGCGAACTGAATTCCGTAGGAAAATTCCTTGGCAACTGAGAAAATGCCGTCGGCGATTCGCTGGGTGGTCTCGCCCAGGTTGTAGCCGGGAAACATGCGGTTGATGTCAGTGTTGTCGATTGTCCAGAAACGTTTTTTCACATTAACCGAGTAGGGGTTCGCGCAGGGAATCACGAGAATCTGCTTTCCGCTCGTGATTTTGCCTTTTTCTTCGAGGATTCTAAGTCTTTCAATCAGACGGGAGCAGGCGTAAATCTGCTGGTATTCGTTCCCCCGCATGGAGCCGACCACGCAGACCGATTTTTCACCTTGCCCGAAGGAAAAGCCCGTCACGCGGAAATTATCGCGGTAGAGTGATTTGATTTCATAAAGAGTTGATTGTGTCATTGAGTTTCTCCTTTTAAAATTCTTCCCAAAAGCGAGCCTTCGTCCACAACCGGGTACTCGCGTATCGTAAAAAGCCAGCCCGCTTCTTCTGCCATGATTTCAGAAAGAAGTTTTCCGTTCAATGGACTGATGATTTCCCCTATTTTTTCGCCTTTTTTGACCATTGCACCGTGATTTTTTTCCTTGATGAAAATTCCTGAGCAGGGCGCGTTCAGGTAGCAGACATCTTTTCCGCTCTCATCGTTTGAGACGACAGGTCTTTTGACTGGGGCGACTTTGCCTGACCAGATGCCGATTTTTTTCATCAGCGAGAAAATGCCGTCGACAAGCTGCTTTCCGTATTCGCGAGTTATTCTCATTCCCACACCCATTTCCACGACCAGCGTTTTGACTGAGCGGGAGTTCAGTGAGTAGGCTAAGGTGGATTCTAAGACCGTGCTCGCTCCGTGAACCCAGACGAAATCCACATTCGATTCCATGGCATAGGGAAGGAGAGTATTTTTGTGAAGGGTGTTGATTCTGATTTGCGGAACTTCCGTGAGGAATATGTTGCTGGCGTGAATGTCCAGGCAGAGCGAGGAGCCTTCAAGGTCGCGTATGATTTTTGAGGCTATGAATTCGTTCATGTCACCTGAGTCGTTGCCGGGAAAAATTCGGTTCATGTCGAGGTCGAAAGCCGGGATTCCGCGCGTGAGGCTGTCGATTCCGAAAGGATTCATCGCCGGGTAGATGTCAACAATTCCATGCAGGCAGCCGGGATTTTCCCTGATTTTTTGTGCAAGCTCGTAACACACGAACTGCCCCTCAAGCTCGTCTCCGTGAATTCCCGTGACAACAGAAATCCGCCTTCCGTTTTTTTCAAATTCCCGCTCGTCCTCTCCGCTCCATCCCTCCGGCAGGATTCTGTGCTTTTGGATTTTGAGCGACTCGTCAACGGGGAGAGATACCTTTGCAATCGTGATGATTTTTTCAGTCATAAAGCTCCTTTTATTCCGTGTCCGAAGACTCTTGAATTTCTTCCACGAAAACAGAAATTTCCTGCTTCTGAGTCCCGCACTTTTCTGACCAGCGGAACACGCCCTGGTTTATCAAGCAGTCCTGCGCGTCTCGGCCGCGTGAAATGACGATGTAAGTGTCGTCGGTGCGGCGCTTGTGGGTGGGGTCAAGGGAAAGCCATGCTCCGTTTTCAAAAACTTCGACCCATGCGTGGCTTGCCCCTTCGCCAATCATCATACCAGTCACATATCGGCAGGGGATTTTTGTTTTTCGGCACAAGGCGAGGAGGATATGTGCATAGTCCTGACATACGCCCTGAGTAAGTGCGAAGGCTTCTTCTGCCGTGGTAAAAACGCCCGTCACGCCTGTTTCATAGCGGAAAACACGGGAGATTGAATCCATGAAGAATTCGGCTTTCTCAAAATTGGAAAGGGCAGGATTCAGACAGCCCGAAAGTTTTTCATAAAAATCTGAAAGTCGCCTTCCGCAGGCGGTGAGTTTAGTCGCATATTTAAAAAGCGATTCTTTTCCGTCGCTGGAAAGAATCGGATTTTCGGGCGAAACTTCGGCGATTCCGGTCACTTCCACCGAAAAATAATTGTGCGGAATGTCGGCTTTTCCGAACACGCATTTGTTTCCGAAGGAATCTTTCTCTTCGCTAAGAAAATAATTCGGAAAAATCTCCGACCTCTCCTCGATTATTTTCTGCCTTGCGTCATCACACGGAAAACACCGCAGCGTGAAGTGATGCTCGGTCACAAAGAGTTCAAAAATCATCTGCATTTTGTAGCGAAATCGGAGCCGTTTCAATTAAAGTCCTGCCACAAGCGCGAGATTCGGTCTTTCGTTCAGCACGAGCGATTCGATTTCCTCGACAATGTTCTTGTAGTCCAGCGGCTCGACTTCGGAAAGCCAGTTGAGGTGCATGAGTTTGTGCGCGTCGTAATTTAAGCCTGTGCGGGCAAGTCGGATGTTCAGTCTTTTTAGTTCCCGCTTGATTTCCCCCGCGTTCATCTTCATGCGGGCGTAGTTGTCGATTCTCTCAATCCGCTTTCCGAGTTTGACGATGCTGCGCACATTGGATTCGTCCACGCTGTCATCGACCATGCCCCAGAATGCCACGATATTGTCGGTCACGCTTTGCAGGGCGAGCAGGGGAGCGTTGCTTTCTCTAGCCTTGTTCATCGCATAGACGGCAAGCTGAATGTAGCAGAGAGTGTCGCTCCCGATTTCCTCGCGGAGAACTATTGCGTTGTCGTAGGCACGAATCAGGTTCGAGTAGATTGAATTCGGGTCATCGCTCGAAAAGCAGTAGCGCGCGGTAAAGTCTTCTTTTGAAGCGTAGATGTTCGGAATATCCTGATTTTTGCAGAATTCGGCGTATTCGTAGTTTTTCAAGTCAATCATAGAGTCAAATTTGTTCGAGAAAAACTTGATGGTAGAATATACCCGCTCACTGTACCGCCCCAGCCAAAAAAGCCTGTCGCTGTTTTCCCAAGAAAGAACTTTCATTTTTACCTCCGTTATGGTAGTTTTTAATTTCCCGTCACCCAAGTGTCCTTGAATCCGCCACCCTGCGATGAGTTCACGATGAATGAATCTGGATTGCGGGAAAATCTTGTAAGCCCGCTCTTCCAAACCATCGGCTCGTCTGCCATTAGAACGAACGCCCGTAAGTCTGCCTTTCTGGGCAGACATTTTCCGTCCTCAAAAATCTCGATGTCCTTGAAGTCAATCACTTCTTGCGCGATGAATCGCCGCGGATTTTCTTTGAGGAGGGCGATGAAGTCCGTCTTTTGCGCCTTTGTCATCTTGCTTCCGAACATCACGCCGTAACCGCCCGCCTCGGCGACATCTTTTAAAACGAGCGTGTCGAATTTTTCTAGCACATACTTCATGTCGTTCTCGTAGTAGGGAAGGTAGGTCGGCGCGTTCTGGAGAATCGGGTCTTCGCCCAAATAGTAGCAAATCATCTTGGGGACGAAGTAATAGATACCCTTATCGTCGGCGACTCCGTTTCCGGGAGCGTTCAAAAGAGCTACATTTCCCTTGCGGTAGATGTCATAGATATGCGGAATTCCAATCACCGAGTCAGCGCGGAAGTTCATCGGGTCAAGGAAGTCGTCCGAAATCCTGCGGTAGACCGCCCCGACTTTCTCTTTTTTGCCTGAATAGTCGATGAAATAGAGGTGGTCATTTTCGACGGTCAGCTCGCTCCCCGTGGCAAGGTGCACCCCCGTCTGCTCGGCGAGATAGGAATGCTCGAAATACGCGGCGTTGTAGCGACCGGGCGAGAGAATCACCGTATGCCCGCCCGTGTTCACCGTGTCCATCGTTTTTCGTAAGAGGCTCGCATAGTTTCGGTTGTCTTCTATATGAATCTGCTCGAAGAGACTCGGCGCGCTTTTTCGGCACAAGTCGCGGGCAATCATCGGATAGCTCGCTCCCGACGGAATCCGCAAGTTGTCTTCAAGAATGAACCAAGAGCCGTCTTTTCCCTGCACCAAGTCGATTCCAGAGATGTGCGCGTAAATGCCTTTTGGCGGTGTCACGCCCTCGCACTGGGCAAGGTAGCCGCTTCCCGCGTAGATGAATTCTTCGGGAACAATGCCATCCTTCACGATGTGCTTTTCGGCGTAGATGTCCTTGATAAAGCAGTTCAATGCCATCACGCGCTGTTTTAGTCCGCACTCCAAAAAAGCGAATTCGTCCTTTTCAATCACGCGGGGAATCATGTCGAAGGGGAAAAGCTGTTCTTTGAAAGTGCCGTTTTTGTAGATGCCGAATTTCACGCCGTACCGCGCAAGCAATTCGTTCACCGAATCGGTGTTGCCGCACGCTTGTTCGCAAAGTTTTCTGAATTCCGATGATTCCATACGCACCTCCAAAGAAAAAAGGCGTTCCACCGAAATTGATGAAACGCCTTTGCTTGCAAAAATAATGCCATATCACGCGGATTTGGTCTATTGAACGAAAGTTCTAAGTTTTTGCATGTAAAATCTTAGAACTTCGTCTTTTTGACTTCTGCGAGCGGGATACAGGTAATTCCCATATTCTTCATGTCAAAGATGTTTGCATCTGCAACTTCCTTTGTTTTTGCAGAGCACGCATCCGTACAAATGACGGTGTTGTAATCATAGCTCATGGCATCAGCCGCCGTTCCGCGTACGCAGTTGGGATATTGAGTTCCTGAAAGAATAACGGTTTTTACTCCCATTCGGCGAAGAATCATATCAAGTTCAGTCTGAAAGAATCCGCTGTTTCGGCGTTTGCTTACGATGATGTCTCCTTCCTCTGGTTCAAGACCTTTTACGATTTCACAGCCCTTTGTTCCTGGCACACAATAGCCCGGCTTTCCGTCAGTAAAGAGCGGAATTCGTGGTGCATCTACATCAACGCCTGTCGGACGATGTTCACGAATGATGTAAATAATTGGCCAATTTTGAGAACGACCATATTTTATCAAATCCTGAATCGTCGGAATTGTGGGTTGCGCACCAGCAACACAGAGAACTGCGCCTGGCAGAACAAAATCATTCTGCATATCGATGACCAAGATTGCGACATCAGATTTGGGCGGATTTGAAGAAGAAGATTTCTTTGGAGCGGTGAATGCCATAGAACCAACCATAAGCAACAGTATACACAAAGCTGCAATTTTTTTCATACGATACCTCGTTTTTAATGAAATAAAAAAGGCGTTCTCTTTCGCTCTAGAAACGAAAAGGAACGCCTTTGTTGTGCGTTATTATTACGATTTGTAAAAAAACTGTAAAGTAGACTTTGGTTTACTTTTGAGACAGTAGGTAAGGCGTGTGAAGATGATAACACCGCGGATAGCTCCCCGTTCCATTGGCATTTTCCGTCTTTTTTCACTATCATAGCTGTATGACGGTCTTTATCTTCGCAGGCACAACGGAAGGGCGCGAGCTTGCTTTGCTTCTCTCTAAGAACGGTGTTCACTGCACGGTGAGCGTTGCCACGGAATACGGCGCGAACTTGCTTCCAAAAGCAGAACGGCTCACGGTTTTGCACGGGCGGCTGAGTCATGAGGAAATGGCAGAGAAATTTTCGCAAAATCACTACGATTTTGTAATCGATGCCACCCATCCTTTCGCCACGGAAGTTTCAAAAGAAATAAAAAAAGCGTGTAATTACACAAAAAACCGCTATATCCGCCTTGCTCGGGAAACTGAGGCGTTACAAGGGCAGAAAATCTTTGTTTTTTCGGACATCGTTTCGGCGGGAAAATGGCTTGAAGGGCAGGGCGGGAAAATCTTCGTCACCACGGGAAGCAAAGAACTTCCCTCGCTTACGGCGCAGATTTCCGACAAGGCGCGGCTTTTTGTGCGCATTCTTCCCACGGTCGAAAGCATTCAGATGTGCGCGGAGTGCGGCATTTTGCAAAAGCAGATTATCGCCATGCAAGGTCCGTTTTCCGAAAGCACGAACGAAATCCAATTTAAAGAAAGCAGGGCGAGCATTCTCCTTACAAAAGAAAGCGGACAGGCGGGCGGATTTTTCGAGAAAATCTCAGCGGCGGAAAAGCTCGGCATGAAGATTGCGGTGATTCAAAATCCCGAGCGGGCAGAAAATGCGGCAGGCGAGGAGCGATTTACTTCAATAAAAGAATTGTTGCAAAGAATCTTGGGGCAAGAAAATCAGTGTAATTAACGACATTCAAATTTTCTGCTATAATCATTGTAATGAAGGCAAAAAAACATTTATTTTTAATCGCCCTCGGCATGGGAGATGAAAATTTTCTCACAGCGCAGGCAAAAAATGCACTTAGAGAAGCCCAAATCATCTTTGGCGGAGAGCGAATCTTAGAAATCGCAAGGAAAATCCTTCTGGAAGAGGGGAATCCGTCAGAAAACGCGGAAGCCCCTTCAAAAAAGATTCCTTTCGAGCCGATTTACCGTGCCGAAGAAATTTTCGCTTATTTAAGCGGGCATCTTGATTTTTCTTGCGCGGCCGTCGTTTTTTCAGGCGACACGGGATTTTTCAGCGGGGCGGCGGCCTTTTGTGAGAGATTCCGGGTCAAGCCCGGAATGACAGAAACATTGAATTCAGGAATGACAGAGGCTGGGGCAGACTGGGAAATTTCTCTTTTGCCGGGAATTGCCTCGCCCCTTTATTTTGCCTCAAAATTGCACAAGTCCTGGCAGAAGTGGAAAATGTTTTCCCTGCACGGCGCAAAATGCAACACGATTGAGCAGATTCGTAAAAATCCCGCCTGTTTTTTCATTCTTTCTGGAATCGAAGATGTCAGAATGGTTGGCAAAAAGATTGAAAAAGCCCTGAAAAATGGCGTGATTTCGTCCGTAAAATGCTATTTAGGCTCAAATCTTTCTTACAATGTCGAAAAAATCATACAGATTCAACCAAAAGAGATGTCAGATTTTCAAGAAATCAACGAAACTGCCGACCGTTCGGGTGCAAAATCTCCTCAAAGTTCTCTCTTCGTCCTGCTTGTCGAAAACGAAAATGCCCTTAACGAAAGCGAAAGCCCGAATCTCAAAGACGAAGACTTTATCCGTGCCGAAAAAATCCCCATGACAAAAAAAGAAGTCCGCCAGCTTTCAATCGCCGACTTGGGGCTCTCAAAATCCTCGGTGGTCTACGACATCGGAAGCGGCACCGGCTCCATCACGGTTGAAGCCGCCAGAATCGCTGTGGAAGGGCAGGTCATCGCCGTGGACTCCAACAGCGACGCCCTCGCTCTCACGCAAAAAAATGCAGAGAAATTCTGCCTCGAAAATGTGACTTTCCTGCAGGGGAGCGCGCCTGACTGCCTTAAAAACGCGGAATTACCCCCGCCAAGCCATGTTTTCATCGGGGGAAGCCGCGGGAATCTCGCCGAAATAATTCAATTCGCCCTCAAAAAAAATCCTTCCGTGCGAATCGTGGCCAATTTCGTAAGCCTTGAAAACCTCACCGAGATGCAGAATTGCTTGAAAAACCTTGAAGAAGGCTCTTTTATTGAAGCGGACTGTGGCAAAATCCATATCGAGAATCTTGAAATCAAGCAGATTTCCGTAAGCCGGGCTGAAAAAGCTGGAAATTTCCATTTGATGAAAGCCATGAATCCTGTGTGGATTGTAAGTTTTTCAGGAAAAATAGAAAAAAAAGAAAATCAGGGGCATGAAAATGAAGCCTGATTCAGAGTCTAAGTCACAAATTTTCAACATTCCCCGCCTCATGATTGCCGCCCCGGCCAGTGGCAGCGGAAAGACCACCCTCACTTGTGCCTTGCTCCGTCTTTTACAGAATCGCGGAAAGTCGCCAGTCTCCTTTAAGTGCGGCCCTGATTTTATCGATCCCATGTTCCACGAGCAAGTTTTGGGCGTTCCGAGCACAAATCTGGACAGTTTTTTTGTTGATGACGAAGAGGTGCGCACGATTTTTGCCGAAAAAATTTTATCTCAAAGACAGAAGAAAAAAAATCCGGCAGATTTCGCTGTCATCGAGGGCGTAATGGGGCTTTTTGACGGACTTGCAGGAAAATCGCTCAAAGCCTCAAGCTACGACATCGCCCGAATCACGAATACGCCGATTTTGCTCTGCCTTGACGCTTCGGGAATGAGCCGCTCGATTGTGCCTCTGATAAAAGGATTTTTGGACTACGACAGGCTTCAGTTTGGAAAAGGCGGGAACCTGATTAAAGGAATTTTCCTCAATAAGGTTTCAAAAGGCTCTTTCCAGCTTTTAAAAGCTCTGATTGAAGAAGAATCTGCCGGCTACGGAGTCAAAGTCATAGGCTATCTGCCTAAAGATTCAGAATTAGTCTGGGAAAGCCGTCACCTGGGACTTTTTTTGCCTGATGAAATAAAAGATTTAAACAGCCGGATTCAAAAAAGCTCCCAAATCCTCGATGAAACAACAGATTTTACTGAATTAGCAATGTGCAATATGCAATGTGAGGGGGAAGTCTCCCCCTACGCGCCCACGCAGTTGGTCGCTACCCCTTCTCCTAAGGGGCAGAGCCCCTTAAAATCCCCGCGAGATGAATCTGTATTTAAAAAGGATTTTTCCAAATCCAAATTCTCACATTCCTTATTTAATGTGGCAGTCGCTCGCGATGAGGCATTTTGCTTTTACTACGATGAAAATCTCCGCTTGCTGGAAGAATCTGGGGCGAACCTGGTTTACTTTTCGCCCTTGCACGAAAAAGCACTTCCTTCTGGAGTCGGGGGAATTTTACTGGGGGGCGGCTACCCTGAGCTTCACGCAGCGGAACTTGAGGCAAACCGCTCCATGCGTGAGTCAATCAAATCGGCGGTGGAAAACGGAATCGCTGTCATGGCAGAGTGCGGCGGATTCATGTATCTTCAGGAAAAATTGACCGACAAAGACGGTGTCTCCTACGAAATGTGCGGCGCGATAAAAGGCGAGTGCCGTTACACAGGAAAGCTTGTCAGATTCGGTTACGCAGAATTTGCATCGAAAGACGAAGAAAAAACAGAGGGCGGATGGGAAAAACTTTCCGTGCGCGGCCACGAATTCCACTATTTCGACAGCACGAACAATGGCTCGGACTTCACGGCAAAAAAGCCACTTTCTTCCCGCTCCTGGGATTGCATGATTCACACGGAAAAAATGCTGGCGGGCTTTCCTCATTTGTATTACCGCTCAAATCCAAAGATTGTGGAGTGGTTCTTGGAATCCTGTAAGAAAGATTGACATATATAAAAATATTAGAGAAGATGTTTACGAGCGACAATAACACGAATATGGAAAACTCATCGCGCTTTTTCAAAAACACCGCCTGCTCATATTTTCCCTGCCATAAAGGGCTTGATTCTGACGAATTCAACTGCCTCTTTTGCTATTGCCCCCTTTACGGCCGGGAAGTCTGCCCTGGAAACCCCAGCTACATCAAAAAAGCAGACGGCAGGATCATAAAACGCTGTACAGACTGTACTTTCCCCCACAAGAGCGAAAATTATGAAAGAATCATGAATCTTTTGCGGGTGACAAAAAACGAAATCCCGCCAGAAGAATATCACCACGGGGGAGAAGAAAAGACAATCTTTGATTTTTCCGTGAACACAAATCCTCTGGGCTTGCCCGAAAGCGTAAAATCTTCTATAAAAAACGCCCTTGACCAGTGCGAAAAATATCCCGACCAGAATTGCACTCGTTTAAGAGAAAAAATCGCGGAGCAGCTAAAAGAAAGCCGTCAAGCCGATTTTATTTCTGCTTTCAACATCATCTGCGGAAACGGAGCCAGCGAGTTGATTTCCCTTCTGGTCCAGGTCCTTTCCCCCAAAAATGCCCTGATTGTTGAGCCGACTTTTTCGGGCTACGAGCGGGCATTAAAAGCGCAGGGGTGCAAAATCCACCGGCATTTTTTAAGCGAAGAAAATGATTTTGCCTTTGACGAGAAGATTTTGGATTCGATTGAAAGAAAGGCGGAAGTTTGCCGTAGCGGGCAGGGAAAGTCGGAAGAAATTCCCCCCGACATGATTTTTCTCTGCTCGCCCAATAATCCCACCGGACAGATGATTAAGCCAAACCTGCTCAAAAAAATCATCGCCATCTGTGAAGGAAAGGGAATTTTCCTCGTCGTTGATGAGTGTTTTATCGATTTTACGGAGCGGACTGAGGAAAGCGCCCTTCAATTTACGAAAGAAAATTCCCACCTTATCGTTATTAACGCCTTCACCAAGATTTACGCCATGGCGGGCTTGCGTTTAGGCTATCTCGTGACCTCAAACCAGGGAATTTTGCAAAAAATCAACTCTCTTCGCCCGGAATGGAATGTTTCGACCCTGGCACAAATCGCAGGGGAAGCGGCGCTGGACGAAAAGGCATATATTGAAAAAACGCGCGCCCTCATAAAAGAAGAAAGGGAATATCTCTCAAAAGAACTCAAAGCCTTGGGTTTTCACACCTTCCCCAGTGAGACGAATTTTATTTTGTTCAGAGATGAAAGGAAGGAAATACAGAAGGCTGACCGTGCAGATGTTCGGTTTTCTGGAAATAGCCTCAACTTGTCTGAAAATTTAGACAAAATCCTGCTGAAACAGGGTCTTTCCCTCCGTAACTGCGGGAATTTCCCTGGCTTAAGAGAGAATTTCTACCGAACGGCAGTTCGCACTCATGAAGAGAATGTACGCTTGATTGAAATTTTGTCCGGGAAAGAGTAGATCTAGGAACTTTCCAGCCTTCGCTAACGCTAACTCACTAATTTAACGATTCCGCTATGAAAAAAGCAAAAATCCCCAGAGAAAATGCAAACCCCAAAATCACGGCGAAAATACAGTCTTTTTTTGAGATTTTATTTTTCTTGTGGACTCTTTTTATCGTACAGTAATTCGTTTTGACAAAATCGTAGAATTCTTTCCATTTTTCTTCGGATTCAAAATTTGATTTCACCACAAAAAATGGACTCACTTTCGTCAAATACAGATAAATCGCGTCATCATCGAGGTAAATCGAATAAATATCTTTTGGATTCATGGTGATTTCTTCAACTTCATTCTTTACAATCACTTTTTCTTCTTGAAAAATCGCCGTCGTTTCGGGCAAATCCTTTGAAAAAAGCGTGTACATTTGTTTTGCCCAAGAAGTATTTTTCTTTAAAAGTGACAAAGTCCGCCAAATCGCAATGGCGAGTATAAAAATAAAATTAAAAAGCATCTTTTCAGTTTTCAGCCATATCGTAGTCGCCAGCCCAAGAATCGCCGTAAAATACAAAAAAACGAGAATTATCAAACGCAGGTAGACGAGGCTTTTTCTTGAAGAAATGAAATTCTGATATAAATTCTGAAAATCTTCTTGAGTGTTGCTTCTTTTTACGCAAAATTCCATAAATTTCCTCACATATTTTTAACTTGGACATTTTCGCCGACATAATTTTGCTTCACGAAGTCAACGATTTCTTTCCAATGTGATTCGTTCTCGCAATTATTTTTCAGCAAAAGAACGGCATGATTGAAATAAAAAATGTAGACAGAATTCTTTTTGAAAATTATCCTTTTTATCAGATTTTTCGGAAGATTTAATTTCATACATTCTGAGAAAGATTTTATATATTCCTCTGAAAGTTCGATACATTCGGGCTTTGAAATGCTTTTTGCCGAATCATAAGTCGATTTTAGCACAAAAAGATACCAAACTGAAAAAAGCACGAAAAAAACGCCAAGCAGAAAAATATGTCTATAAAAAACGCATTTTTGGCAAGAATCTCAATCGGAAAAAACAATTTTAGAAAAAACAAAGCGGCGCAAACAAGGAAAAATGCCAAAAACGCGAGAATCTTTTTGCGGGTGATTCCGCTCGCACTCAGCGAAAAATCACAATAATCAGAGAAATTGTAACTTGCATTTTCGATTTTCAGCATAGAAAGGATTATAACACGAAGATGATAAAAAAAAGAAGAAAAGTTTACTTTCGCGAAATTTCGTGGTATATTCTTGGTAGGAAATTTTCAAATCTTTTCGCAAGGAGAAAATTATGACTTCAACGATAACAATTCAGAACGCAAACAAAAATCTCGTGGACGCAATCAAAAGTCTTGTCAAACTCGCTCCTTCCGCACATCTGTCGGTCAAAAAAACGCCGAAAGACGATTTTTATAATGAAGAAAATATCCGCCACCTTGAAGAACTGAAACGCCTCGACGACGAAGGAAAGTTGCACTTTGTCAAAAAAACGATGGAAGAACTGGAGGCGATGGCAAGATGAGCATTCAGTTTGAAGACAGCGCGTGGGAGCAGTTCATTTATTGGCAAGGGCAAGACAAAAAAACTCTCAAAAAAATCAATAAACTCATTGCGGACATACAGCGCAACGGAAACGACGGAATCGGGCATCCTGAGCCGCTCAAAGACAATCTTTCGGGCTTGTGGAGCCGCGAAATTGACGAAAAGAACAGGCTGATTTACAAAATTGACGGAGATTGCGTGAGAATCTACCAGTGTAAAAATCACTACGATGACAAATAATTCCAATGGATTTCACTTACATTTTACATTCCGCGCTTCCAAAAAGTGAGGCTTCTAATTCCGAAAAAATCAGCGAAATCATCGACAAAAAATCGATTTTTCCCGCCTACCACATGAACAAATGAATCGCATTGCTTCGTCAAACACAGTGTTTCGCTTTCAAAAAATCCTCGCGTATCTTGAACTTGTCGTATTGTTCGTGTTCTGCTCGATTTCGTTTTTCATTGCTCGTGTGCCACTGGTCGCGGGCTTGGACTCCGACGGAACGCTACTTTTCGCCGAGGATTTTTCTTCGGGTGGAGACGACAATGCGGCACTTTCATTCATCGGCATACTTTGTATTCCCTGTGCCATCTGTTCCGTCCTCAAACTGCTTTTCAAAAAGCGGATTTTCTCCGTACTTAAGACAATTTTTTATCTTGTCGCACTTTCTTTTGCAGTTTTGGATTTTCTATTTATGATAGATTACGCGGACTTCTTCCTCTGCCTTCGTTACGGCGAAAAAATCTTGCAGTTTTGGCTTTTCCTCGGAATCGTACTTTGCCCGATAAAAGTGGTTCAGATTGTAAGCGCAATATCTCACATTCCCCCGGCAATCGCCGTGAAAAATTCCGCGCTCCACAAATCAAGTTTCCGCTCGTCTTGAATGAAGGGGCGCACATCTTTCTTGGCTTCGGCAAAATCGATTTCCTTGAAGCGCTCCGAAAGCATTTCTTTGAGAATCGGGAGCGTGAGCGTGTCGAAAGAATCCCATTTTCCGCTCTGTTCGAGGCGTTTTTGCAAATGCGGGAGATTCGGCTTCGTTTTTCGCGAGAGATACCAGACCAAATCGTAAAAATCCCTGCCTTTCACCCGATTTTTCCACGCTCGGCACAGAATTGCGTGAAGTTTGCCTGCGAAAAGCGACGGCTCATCGTACATTTTGACGGCGAACGGAATCGGAAGGAGCGCGTATTTCGTTTCATAAGTGGCGAGCGCGGGCGGATTCGTGTCGATTTCAAACTTGATTTTGACCAGTTCGCCCGAATGAACGCCCGCAATCGCAGGCTCGGTCGGCACGATATTCAGAAGTTGCACAATCGTCTCGCCCTTGATAAAAGCCGACTGCACCGCGCTTTCCTTTGATTTGACTTTTTGCTCCACCGAAAGTGAAAATCCCGCGGCGGAAAGTTCTTCTTCAAGGAACGAAAAATAATCGGAAAGCGAAAAATTTTGATTCGGCGCGCAGAGTGAAAAATCCATGTCCTCACTGAATCGGTCGAGTCCGTAGAAAATACGCAAAGCCGTTTCGCCGTAAAACGCCGCTTCCTTGAAAAAAATCCCGCGCGAAAGACCGCAGAGCGCGACTTCCTGAATGATTTCTTTGAGTGCGTTTTTGTAATCTTCGCTGTTTTTGCACTCGTAGCGTTCGAGCATTGATTGAATCGCGCTTGTCATTTTTCCTCCGTAAAGATTCCCGCGTCAAGCGCGGGAATGACAAAAATCTTGTCATTGTCGGGCTTGACCCGACAATCTGCTAATCATCTTCGCCAAAAAATTGAGATTCTTCTAAGGAAGAGAAGCCCGGCACCACGGACAAATCTCGGTCATGTGAGCACAGAAAATCTTAAGGACGCTTTTTCAGGCCGGATAATCGACAGGGAAACGGAATTCCTTGAACTTTCCAAAAAACGCCGTCTTGAGATTGACAACGAAGAAATAAAAGAAGATTATTTAAAAAGAATTTTAAAATAGATAATACCTTATGAAAACTTCGCCCAATCTCCTCGCCGAAACAATCGCCTCTGTCTCGCCCCTGAACGCCGCCGCCATGAGCGAAGCTGCCTCTTACCAGTCAAGCCTTGCCATGCCGCCTGAGAGCATGGGGGAGCTTCTTGCCATAGGGAGGAGGCTTTCTGGAATCACAGGTAAATTGCACAATTCTCTTCCAAAAAAGCGGATTATCGTTCTTTGCGCGGACAATGGAATTGCGGAAGAGGGGGTTTCCTCGGCTCCCCAGTCAGTCACTCTGGCTCAGGCTGTCAACATGACCAAAGGGCTTACTGGAATGAGCGCGCTGGCAAAGCACTTCGGCAATGAAGTTCAGGTCGTCGATGTGGGAATCAAATATGACTACGACTGTCCGCAAATCATAAATAAAAAGGTGAGGGCAGGCACAAAATCTTTTTTACATGGCGAGGCAATGACAAGGGACGAGGCTCTTCGTGCCATTGAAATCGGAATCGAACTCGCCAAAAATGCAAAAGCCGACGGAGTTTCAGTCTTGGGCGTGGGCGAAATGGGAATCGGGAATACCACGACTTCCACGGTGGTTCTTTCGGTTCTGACAGGCCTTTCTCCCGAAAAAATTACCGGGCGGGGCGGCTGCATCACAGACGAAATGCTAGCCCATAAAAAAGAAGTCATAAAAAAGGGAATCGACCTCAACAAGCCAAAGAAAAACGATGCCATCGATGTCCTGCAGAAGGTCGGCGGCCTTGATTTGGCTGCCATGTGTGGTGTTTTTTTAGGGGCGGCCTCTTGTAAAATCCCCGTAGTCATCGACGGCTACATTTCAATCGTGGCGGCCTTGTGCGCATCGCGTCTCTGTCCTTTGGCTTCTGGCTATTTTTTCCCATCCCACCTTTCAGAAGAGGCGGGTTACAAGCTTGCGATGACCGAACTTTCGTTAGTTCCATACCTGAATTTGCGGATGCGGCTGGGTGAGGGAAGCGGCTGCCCCCTTGCCTTTGAGATTATGGATGCCGCCTGCGTGATTATGAACGAAATGGCCACCTTCCAGCAGGCAAAAATCAACGACGATTACCTGGATGAAGTGCGAAGGGGAAAGCCTTCCCCCTGTGCCACACTTCGTTGCGCAACGCCCTCGCTGGAGACATAATGCACATACTCATCTCAGGTGGCTGCAAAAACGGAAAATCTTCTCTTGCACAGGACTTGGCCTATGAATATGCCAAAAAAACTGGCTGCCGTCCGATTTACTTTGCTACGATGATTCCCCAGGACAGGGAAGACAAGGAGCGAATCGAAAAACATCGTGCCGACCGAAAGGACATGGGCTTTCAGACAATAGAATGTGGCAAAAATCTCAGCGAGACAATTAAAAATATGGAAGCGAACAGGGTAGTTCTCTTTGACAGCCTCACGGCTTTGGTTGCCAACGAGCTTTTTAATCAGGATGACTTTCGGAATCCATCCCTCCCCGAAAAAATCAAATCCGACCTTTCCGCCTTAATCGAAAAGTCCGATTCTGTCATTTTTGTGAGCGACGGCATCTTCTCTGACGGCAAAATCTACGACGAAACGACAGAATTATATAGAAAAATTTTGGCAGAAACAGAAAACTTCATAGCCCAAAAATGCGACAAGGTGGTGGAAATGGTAGCTGGCAATGCAGAATGCACAATGCAGAATACGCAACTTCCAAACGGCGTGAATTCAGACAAAAATCATGCATTACAAATTATGAATTACGCATTAATTCTTGGTGGCTCTTATCAGGGGAAAACTGCTTGGGCAAGGCGGAAATTTTCCCTTTCTGACGAGGATATTTTTGTATGCGAGCCTGATTCTATGCCGGATTTCTCAAAAAAATGTCTCGCTCACTATGAAAATTATGTGGCTTATTGCCTGAAAAACAATCTTTCGCCTCGGACGGATTTTTTTGACGAAAATAATGCAAGTGCAAATAACCAAAAAGCAAAATGTCCTCAAATCATTATCTGTGATGACATTTTCTGCGGGGTAGTGCCGATAGATTCTTTCCAACGAAAATGGCGGGAAGAGACAGGTCTTGCCCTACAGAAAATCGCCGGCAGGGAAAATGTTAAGCTCTGGCGGGTCTTTTGCGGTAGGGCGGTGGAGATTCAATGAAAAAAGAGATTTTTCTTTTCAGGCACGGCCGCACCCTTGCCAATGAAAAAAAACTGTACTGCGGAAAAAGTGACCTGCCGCTTTCTCCAAGAGGGGAGGCGGAGCTTTTGGAAAAAAAACTGACATTTTCTTATCCCGATATTTCTCATTGCTCGCTTTTTACCAGCGGACTTATGAGGACAATCCAGACTCTAAAAACCTTGTATCCGGAATTGAGCGATTTGGCGATTGTCGAAAAGGGCTTTCAGGAAATTAATTTCGGAGATTTTGAGATGAAATCCTACGATGAACTGAAAGAAAATCCTGATTATCAAAAATGGCTGCGTGAAGAAGTAGACAGAATTTCCCTTAGGTCGACAGAATCTTCCGGTAACCCCTGTCCCAATGGTGAAAACTGGGGACAAATGAACGAACGGGTGTTAGTTTCTCTTGAAAAAATCCTGAATAACGAAAGGTCGGTCGCAATTTTTACTCACGGAGGCCCGATTTCGGCGATTATGACGCACTTTTTCACGGATGAAAGAAAATCCCTCTATGAATGGCAGCCGGATTTTGGCGAGGGCTATAAAATTACGATTGACGAAAAATCAGTTTTTTATGAGAAAATTCCGCAAGAAGGGGTGAGGCTATGAGCGATTTCCAGCCATTAGATTTTCTTCTTTCTCATCATGTCGCTTTTTCCCTTTTGGCGGGATTTTTCCTGGACTGTATTCTGGGCGATCCCCATTCTTTCCCTCATCCAGTGCGCTTTATGGGTTGTCTTATAGCTTTTCTCGAAAAAAAACTCAATAAATCCTCGGATTCTGCAAAAAAACAGCGTTTCAAGGGATTTCTGCTCGTTATAATCCTTGTTTCTGCTTCTTTTTTGCTTCCTTTCGGGATTTTATTTGTCTCCAGACTCCTTCATCCGATTCTTTTTCTGACAGTAGAAAGCATTTTTTGTTATCAGTGTATCGCGGCCCGTAGTTTGTGCCATGAAAGCATGAAAGTCTACAAAGCGTTGAAAATTTGTGACCTTCCTGCCGCCCGAAAAGACCTTTCAATGATTGTCGGCCGTGACACGGACATTTTGGACGAAAAAGGCGTTGCCAGGGCTGCAGTGGAGACTGTGGCTGAAAGCACCAATGACGGAGTAGTGGCACCGATTTTCTTTATGGCTCTTTTTGGTTCGCCCGGTGCTTTTGTCTATAAAGCCATAAATACCATGGATTCCATGATTGCCTACAAAAACGAGCGATACCTTAATTTTGGTTTTTTCGCCGCCAAACTGGACGACATGGCGAATTTTATTCCCGCACGATTGGCCGCACTTTTCATGATTTTTGCCTCTTTTATTCTCTCGCTGATTCCGTCAAAAAAGCGATTCAGCTTCAGAAATGCCGTCAGAATTTTTATCCGAGACCGCTACAAGCACGCAAGCCCCAATTCAGCCCAAACCGAAAGCGTAATGGCAGGCGCGCTGGGGCTAAGGCTTGCGGGCGATACCGTATACGGTGGCAAGGTCGAAAAGAAAGAATTCATCGGCGACAAAACGAGGGAAATCGAAGACAAAGACATTTCCCGCGCGAACCTTCTCATGTACGGCACGACTGTACTTTCTATAATGTGTATTCTGTCTACCCGTGCCGTTATTTTCTATCTTTTATCCTAGTCTAAGCCGGGGATTCTCTACTCTGCTCCTTTTTCTTTTGTAATTAAAAATTCGCCAGTTTTGATTTTTGCAATTATTTCATCTTTCGGCATAGGTTTACCGAAAAGGTAGCCTTGAATACGCTCACATCCGATCGACCGCAAGAATTCAAAGGCATCTTCTGTTTCTACACCTTCTGAAAGAGTCTGCATACCGATATCATTTGCCAGCGTAACAATATTCTTGAGAATCGGACGGCTTTTTGGCGTGTTAGAGAAATTCCTCAAAAATGCCATGTCGATTTTCATCATATCAAATTCATATTCTTTAAGAATGTTTAAGCCCGAATAACCAGAGCCGAAATCATCAAGCCAAAGTGAGTACTTTTTGGATTTAAGTATTCGAAGCGTTTCCTGCAAATGCTTGTCGCTTTGAGAAAGTGCACTCTCCGTAACTTCAACATGAATCAGGTTTTTGTCGATATTCTGTTTTTCAACACAGTCTTCAAGCAACTGCTCTACATCCATAAGCTCAAAGTCAATCCTTGAGAAGTTAATTGAAATCGGGAATACGGGCACTCCCTTTGCCGGCGCTTCAAGTATGTCCTGACAGACTTTTTTGACTATGTATGCGTCGAGTTTGTGAATTTGGCGGTATTCCTCAAGAACTGGAATAAATGAATAAGGCGGCATAAATCCGTATTTAGGATCAATCCATCGGGCAAGCGCCTCGAAACCACAAAGCTCTTTGTTTTTAGAAAGCACTACTGGCTGATAGTAAATCTGAATGTAGTCATTCTCTATTGCCTTATCGATATTGTTGATGACATATTGGCGGCGGGCAAAATCTTCGGCACTGGCCGTCGTGTATTCGCAATAATCAATATCATATTTCTTTTTGATGCTGTCACAAGCATAACGGGCAAAATCACAGGCTGTATTAGTATGACATGCAATATCTTCCGGAATGTATGAGCCTACTTTAAGACCAAGCTTTACATCAGGATCAATTACAGAAATCTTTTTACGGATTGAATCAAGTTTTTCTTGAAAACCTGCGCTCTCACCTTCACCTTCCCTCTTTGCAAAGACAACGAAATGATCGTCGGAAAAGCGCGCGACAGGATTGTCCCCAAAAGTGTATTTAATAGTGTGAGCGATAGAATTCAAAAGCTGGCTTCCTTTATCAAAACCGTGCCTTTCGTTGTAACTGGAGAAATTCCTGATGTTGAGGAAGAGGAAAATCCGAGAAAGGAAATCCTCCGGACTTGCAGAGCGAATCTCCCCCACTCTGTTGCGGAAGGAAACCATATTCCCAATGCCAGTCGCTTCATCGGTGATTGCGACTTCCCCCAGATAAGTGTTCACATTCTCAATATGCTCGGCCTTTTTTGCCTCAAGAAATTTCTGCTGAAAACGAACAATCGTTGTCACGCTGATTGAAAGCCAAGTCGTAAAAAGGTTCATTCTCGTGGCATAGCTTGCTGGACTTTTTGAACTCACAAGAAAATAAAAAGCAAGCAAAGAAGATGTAATAAGCGTAATGGAAGTCGCCGGTCGCCAAAGCAGGATTCCGAAAATAAAAATTTCCATTGTAATGAGGGTTAGAATCTGCTCACCTTTTAGATAATCAAGATATGAAATGTAAATTCCGAAACAAAGGCAGATAAGTGCAAAAGATGTTCGGATTATCTTTCCCCAAATTCTACTCAGCCGCTTGCCATTTATGTAATCCCGTGAGAATTTGAACAAAATGAAAGCACTTGAAAAAAGCAAAATGTAAGAAGAGAGGTGCTGGGCAATCCAAAGAATCGAGCGACTTTTGGAACCTGTGAAAAGATGGAAAAGAACATAGCCCATCATGTAAATTTCCAGCATCATGGTAATTACGGAAATAACTACTCCAGAATGGGCATTGTCAATATCAAAATAATGCTTAAAATAATCGCTATAACCTTGCAAACCAAGTATTTTTTTTATGAGCCTAACAACTTTCTTATACATAGATTTAAGCAAGGACATTTAATTCTCCATAAACAATAATACTTCAATGTTGCCAAAATCGCAAATGAATTTTATACTACTAGAAATCACTATTGGGCTATTTCTGAATGCAAAAAAAATCATATTCTGACAGGCGTTTCTTGTTCGTTTATTTAAATACTGGCAACGGTCATATTGCTCAAGCCAGGGTTTTAAAAGAAGCAATCGCAGAATATGCTCCTGAAGTCCATGTTGAGCTTCAAAGCGGATTCACTCAAAAGCAGCATATCGGGCATCGGATTCTCGAAACAACTTATGGAATCGCCTGCAATTATCTTCATGGCGCATGGCCGATTATTTATGGACTTGGCGAATATCCTTTCTTCCAAAAAATGGTTCGCTTCCACATGAAAGTCCAGACAATTTCCCACTTTAAAAAACTACTTCGGGAACACAATATCACTGATGTCGTGAGTTTCCACTTTGCCCTTTCCCCTTCCATGAAAGACGCGATTCGCTCCGTAAATAAAAAGATCAATCTCACGGTCATTGTCACAGATCCATTTACCGGTCCAGAAGCATGGTTTTACAACCGAAAGCTGGACTATATCGTTTCTTCCGAGGATTTCCGCCGTTTCGGAATACAAGCTGGTGTCCGCGAAAAAGACATCCGTGTCATGCCTTTTCTTCTCAATAAAAAATATCGTGCTCCCGTCTCAAAAGATGAGATGCTCTCTCTCCGCCAACAATACGGCTTTCCTCAAGACAAGAGGCTGGTACTTCTTGCAGGTGGAGGCGAAGGTCTTCCAGGAACCCTTAAAATCATAAACCAATGTATAATCCACAAGGCTGACTTTTCAATCGCCGTCGTATGCGGCAGGAACAAAGCTCTTCAAAAATCACTCAAACTTCTCGCAAAGGCAAACAGCCGCCTCGACCTCCATGTATTTGGCTTCGTTGATTTCATGGACAGTCTCATCAAGATGAGCGATTTAGTCGTATCTAAGGCGGGTGCCTCTACGGTCATGGAAATCGTCTCTCTCCGAAAGCCTGTCATCATCAACACTTACATTCATGGTCAGGAACTGGGAAACATGCGTTTCGTCGTTCAAAATGGCGCGGGATTTTTTATCCGTCATTCCGCAGACATTTTCCGCAAAATCAACCAGATTTTCTCCAGCGAAAAATCATATCAGGCTTGCCTTTCTCGCGCACAGGGGCTTTCAATCGACACTGATGTATCAAAAATCGTAAAATATCTTTTGGAAAAATAGGAGCAAGAATGAGCAACAAAATTATTCTTAAAGCAGAAGATTTGGACGGCTACCTCACAAGCGAGGACTTGGCCGATCTCAAAAAACTTGACGGCATGTTCAAGGAAACCATGAAGTCTTTTGATCCGGTTAATAAAGAAAAAATCATCGAAGGCTACGACAAAATGGGCCACGAGATGCACGCAATCTGCAAAAAACATCCCCGGATTAAAGTCTACTCCTTTGAAACCGAGCAGCAGGCTCAGGCCGAGGCAAGCCGGGTTATCGCAAAACTCCGAGACGAGCGCACTGACCATCAGGAATTTATGTATTACAGCCAGCGGGCCTACGAAATGCTTTTCCGCATGGCTTACATCAATCAAAAAACCGACAAAAAAGGCCATATCATCGTAAAAACACCAGTCAATTTCCCGGTTCAGAACTATGCGGTTCACAAAATCCCTGACATCGACCATAAAATCCACAATACAGTCATGTGCGTCATGCTCAGGGGCGCCCTTCTTCCCAGCATGATTGTATCAAAGGAAATCGAGGAATATTCTTCAGATTCTTACCTCACGCCTTTCGCTCTCTTTAAAATCAGCCGCAACGATACAAAAAACGAAAGCAACATGGAATATGTCCTTGACTTGGACAAGTCTTTCTTCAATCTCGAAGATTTGAACGGAAAGGACTTGATTTTCGCCGACCCCATGAACGCAACTGGCGGCTCTCTGGTCACGGTAGTAAAATACTTGCAGGATCAGGGAGTAAAACCGGCTTCAATCGCCTTCTTCAACACCATTTCCACCCTCAAAGGCTCAATCCGGGTCACCCGTGCCCTACCTAATCTCACCTGCTACACTCTCTGGATGGATCCCGTCATGAACGAAAAGGCTTACATCATGCCAGGTCTTGGTGACGCGGGCGACCGTCTCAACGGATGCGACACAAAAGATCATCCCCGCAACATCATCCAGCTTCTCGCCGATTACGGCCACAACATTTCAGCCCTTTACCGAAGCCAGATGTTTGAAATCGAACGCACGGTTTTAGGATAAACTTATAAGGAGTTAAAAATGGAATTAGTTTACGGAATCAAAGACCGCCCAAGTTTGGGTAAGGTCTTCTTGTTTGCCATTCAGCAGCTGCTTGCAATCATGGCGGCTACAATCGCAGTTCCGGCAATCGTGGGTAACGGGCTTACGGCTTCGGCAGCCCTTTTCGGCGCCGGCGTGGGAACATTCGTCTATCTTCTCTTCACAAAAAGCGCAAGCCCTGTCTTCTTGGGAAGCTCCTTCGCTTTCATCGGCTCGATGTTCTCTGCCTTTGGTGGTGCTGCATCAATCACAGTGGGCTACTGGGGCCTGATTATCGGTTCCCTCATGGCGGGAATCGTCTACATCATTATCGCACTTGCAGTTAAATTTTGTGGCATCGCTTGGATTGACAAGCTTATGCCGCCGGTCATCATCGGACCGACAGTGGCAATCATCGGTCTTTCCCTCTCAGGAAACGCTGTTCAAGACTTGATGAAGAGCAACATCGAGGGCGGAAGCTCCTATGTTGCCCTTATCTGCGGCCTTTTCACCCTTTTCGTAACAATGATGTGCTCAACCTACGGAAGCAAAATCGGAAAGCTCATTCCTTTCATTCAGGGAATTCTGGCAGGCTATATCCTCGCTTCGATTTTCGCAATCATCGGCCACGCCACCAACAATCCATCCCTCATCGTCATCAACTACTCTGCCCTCACGGAACTTGACTTCTCAAAATTCTCAAGCTATCTTTCCCTTCCACGCTTCACTTTTGTTCTTGGAGGAGCCGAGGGACTCAAAGGCGTCACGGGAACTTACCTTCTCACGATTTTCGCCGCTTATGTTCCCGTAGCTTTCGTTGTCTTTGCGGAGCATCTAGCCGACCACAAAAACCTTTCTGCAATCGTGGGCGTAAACCTTCTTGAAGAGCCGGGTCTCACCCGCACCCTTCTCGGCGACGGCGTTGGAACATTCGTTTCTACCCTCTTCGGCGGCTGTCCGAACACAACTTACGGCGAGTCAATCGGCTGCGTGGCAATCACCAGAAACGCCTCTACAATCTCAATCTGGGGCTGCGCGATTCTCTGTATCGTATTCAGCTTGCTCACTCCCCTCGTCGCTTTTTTGGAGACAATTCCGTCATGCGTCATGGGCGGCGTTTGCGTAGCCCTCTACGGATTTATCGCGGTTTCCGGCCTCAAGATGTTCCAGCAGGTCGATTTGAACAAAAACTCAAATCTTTTCGTAGCCAGCGTGATTCTGATTACGGGCGTCGGTGGCATGGTCGTTAAATTCGGAAAAGTCGAAATCCGAACCGTTGCCTGCGCCCTGATTCTGGGAATCATCACCAACATCCTGCTTTCACGCAAAAAAGAAGAAAAACCTGAATAATGTCAGAACCATTCTACAAAAATGGCCTTAAATTCGGCTGCAAGCGGTGTTCTTTCTGCTGCGGCCACTCACCGGGCTTCGTCTATCTTTCCTTGCGGGATTTAACGGAATTGCGCACTTTTCTCAAAATGAGCGTTACGGAATTCGTATCAAAATACTGTCGCTGGGCTGATTATTACTACGGCGAGCAAGTCCTAGCCCTTCTGGAAAAAAAGAATTACGACTGCATTCTCTGGGAAAATGGCTGCTCCTGCTATTCTGCCCGCCCTGTCCAATGCTCCACCTATCCTTTCTGGTCTTGGATGATAAAAGACCAGGCGACCTGGGATGAATGTGCCCAGGACTGCCCTGGAATGAGAAACGAAGAAGGAAAACTCTGGACTTTTGAGGAAATTGAGGCCAACAAAAATGCCTACGACACAAACAAGCCCCTGACCCGCGCCCAAGTGGAAAAAATGCTGAACGAAGAGAAAATGTGTTAGACAGTGCTAACATTTTGCATTATAATCCTTCTTATGATATAATAAAATTTATTAAAGCTAATTTTAGGTTTTAGGAGGATTTATGAATTCATATTTCGATTTAAAAGGACAGGTCGCCCTTGTAACAGGATGCTCTACAGGTCTTGGCGTTCAGATGGCAAAAGCACTTGCAAATCAAGGTGCCAAAATCGTGGCAATCGCCCGCCGGAAGGATAAAATCGAAGCAGTTGCAAAAGAAATCGCCGACACATATAAAGTTGAGACTCTTGCAATTCCCTGTGACATCACTGATACAGAGCGCGTAAACGCAACAGTCGATGAAATCATGAAAAAATTCGGAAGAATCGACATCCTTATCAACAATGCCGGAACAGGAGCCGTCGCCCCAGCCGAAGACATCACCGACGAGCAGTTCAACGGCGAGATGAATGTTGACCTTGCCGGCACCTTCAAAGTCGCCCGCGCCGTCGCCAAAAAAGCAATGATTCCCGCAAAATACGGAAGGGTCATCAATATCGCTTCAATGTACGGCCTTGTCGGCAACAAAATCGCGGGCAGCGCCCCCTACCATGCGGCAAAAGGCGGTGTCGTAAACCTTACGCGAGCTTTGGCCGCTGAATGGGGAAAATACAAAATCACCGTAAATTCAATTTGTCCAGGATATTTCTACACTCCACTCACAAAAGAGACTTTGGACTCAGATTTCTTCCAGCAGAACGCAAAGACAATGATTCCAATGGAGCGTTACGGAAATGAAGGCGAGCTTGACAGTGCGGCAATCTTCCTCGCAAGCCCAGCCTCAAGCTATGTCACAGGCGTAAATCTCCCGGTTGACGGCGGCTACACCTGTATGTAATTTTTAAACAAAAAAGGGGAAGGCAACCTTTCTCAAAAGGTTTCTTCCCCCTTTCAATCCCTCATCTTCCAAAGGTGGGGGATTTTTTATTCAATCATCCCCTGCTCAAAAGAAAGTGAAAACATAGCAGAAGAATCTGCGTTTTTCCAGTTTTGCATAATTCTTTCAGTGACGGTATTAATATCTGAATTAGAAATTTCCGGGAGCATGACAATAAACTGGAGCGCATTGTTTTTGGTCACCAAATCACTCTGCCTCAAGGAAGAGCACAGAACTTCCATAAATTCATCGGCGGCATCTTCAATCGGAACGGCGGCATGTTCCTTTTCTTTAAGCATAAAAAGCAATATTGCCGCTTCATTATTATAATTTGCCTTGAGACGGCTATAAAACTGATACATGGAACGGAAATGCTCAAAAGAAAGCAAAAATGCCCCCTTATTCTTGTTTCGTTCACTTAAAATTTTTATGGCATTCCTCAAATCACCAGACTGAGATTCTTCTTTTTGGTTATCCTCGGACAAATCGGTGTAGAACATGTAGCCGTGCTTGCCGTTTTGTTTTACCGTATAGAGGGCTTTGTCTGCCTTTTTATGCAAAGAAGCGAAATCAGTGCCTTCATTTGGAACAAAGACACAGCCAATGGACGCTCCCAGAGGAATTGTCATATCCTCGCCCATAAATTCTTTTGCGGCATCAAGAATATACTTGTTTATAAAGCGGGATTTTTTTTCGATTACAATGTCCTCTTTTACATTCTGGCAGAAAGCGATGAATTCGTCCCCACCGAGCCGGCCAACCACATCAATGGGACGAACGACTGCCTTTAAAATCTCGGCAAATCGAATGAGGATTTTGTCGCCCATGTCGTGACCGTACATGTCATTAACGAGCTTGAAGCTGTCCAAATCAATCATCATGAGAACGCCATGTGCCGATTTGCAGAGTTCGGCAATTTCGCCCTCAGAAGAAAATTTATTCAAGAGACCTGTCATTGGATCCATGACGGCGGCCTGCTTTAAGCCCTGGATTTTTTCGACAGTTTGGAGAATGTTCCCCACCCGTTTGAGCAGGATATCGGCACGGAAAGGCTTGTGAATAAAATCCATGGCACCGTTCTCGAAGCCCTTGCTTTCCGTTTCCTCGTTGGTGTCGGCGGTCATGAACATGAAGGGAATCTGCTCGTTGTACTCTTTCTGAAGTGACTGTTGAAGTTCGTAGCCTGACATTCCCGGCATTCGTAAATCAGAGAGAACCATATCAGGCTTTTCTTTTTTAAAAAGCTGAATTGCCTCTTCGCCGGAACTTGCGCATACCGTTGAATAGGCTGAAGAAAGAATATGATTCGTCATCATCAGAGAAATTTTTTCGTCATCAACAATCATTATCTTTTTCATAAACAGCCACCATTCATTAAAAAAAGGTAAGAGTAATATGTAAAGATTTTACCATAGGATTTCTGAATTCACAATGTTTTAAATTTCAGATTTTTTTAAAAATTTCCCGTAATTTTTCTGTGCATTTTGGAAAAAACGGTTTATAATATTTTGTTATAAGGAATTAACAAAAAAATGATTCGACGAGATACCGAATTTAAACGAACCGTTCTGGTTGTTGACGATGAAGATGTAAACCGCGCTCTTCTTGGTGCGATTATCGAACAGAAATACAATGTACTGTATGCAAAAAACGGAAAGGAAGCCTTAGACCAAATCAAACAAAACGCCGACGGTCTTTCCCTTGTCCTTTTGGACATTCTCATGCCAGAAATGGACGGCTACGAAGTCCTGGGCGAAATCAACAAAGACTCAAAACTCAAAAAAATTCCGGTTGTCGTACTCACCAGCGAAAAATCCGCCGAAGTCAAAAGCCTTGAACTGGGAGCGGCAGACTTCCTTTCAAAACCCTACGACCTTCCCGAAGTCATTCTTGCGCGAGTCCAGCATTCAATCCAGCTTTTTGAAGGCAATAAAATCATTCAGGCCACCGAAAACGATGCCCTCACCAACCTTTACACGCCGGAATTCTTCTTTGAATACGGCCATCAATACGATAAGCGGCATCCAAGTCACGAGATGGACTCAATCGTCATCGATTTCAGCCGCTTCCATCTTTTAAACGAGCTTCACGGTCGCGAAACTGGCGACGAAGTTCTTATCAAAATTGCCGATGGAATCCGAGAAATCTTCAACGAAATCTTCGGGATTGCCTGCCGCCACGACGCAGACACTTTCTATCTTTACACAAAACACCGGGCTGAATACACAAGCGTTATCGAAAAAATCACGGTCAAACTCATTTCTATCCTAAAATCTCAGGAAATTCGGATCCGAATGGGCGTATATTTTGACAAAGCCCACGAAATTCCATTTGAGTCTCGCTTTGACCGGGCTTTACAGGCTTGCAACGGCTTACGAAACAAACACGGCTCAGCGGTCGCAATTTACGACGAAGAAATGCATCAAAAAGAAATGTTTGCAGCCCGCTTGCTGGAAGATTTTGACACTGCAATCCGCGAAAAACAATTCAGGGTTTATTTCCAGCCAAAATACAACATCACTGGTGACACTCCCCTGCTCTCAAGCTCCGAGGCTCTTATCCGCTGGATTCACCCGGAACTGGGCTTCATCCGCCCTGATTTGTTCATTCCCCTCTTTGAGGAAAACGGTCTGGTTCAAAAGCTCGACCGCTATGTCTGGAAGGAGGCCGCCGAACAAATCAAAAAATGGCGTGACAAATACGGCATAACAAAGCCCGTTTCAGTGAATGTAAGCCGGGTTGACATCTCTGACCCCGACATGACCGACTATATCTGTAAAATCGTCAACGAAAACGAAATTTCTTCCCACGATTATCTTCTTGAAATCACGGAATCAGCCTACACTGACAATTCCCAGCAGATTATCGACATCGTAAACAATTTGCGCAACAAAGGATTCCGTATCGAAATGGACGACTTTGGCTCAGGCTACTCTTCCCTCAACATGCTGACCACCCTTCCCATTGACGCTCTCAAACTCGACAAAGGCTTTATCAACAATATTGCCCACGGAAACAAAGAAATGCGCATGGTAGAGCTGATTCTCGAAATAGCCGAATTCCTTAAAGTCCCCGTCATCGCAGAAGGTGTGGAAACGAGGGAACAGCTGGAGCTTTTAAAAATAGCAAAATGCGATGTCATTCAAGGCTACTATTTCTCAAAACCACTCCCACCCGAAGAATTTAACGCCCTCATCGAAAAAGACATTGAAGTACGAAAAGAACTTAAAGCAAAAGAAAAGGAAAAAGAACAGAAACAACGCTAAGTCGAAGTTTAAAAGGAGAAACTATGATTACGATTGAATCACTTAAATCTTACGGCGCAAATGTTGAAGAAGGACTGGCTCGCTGCCTTAACAAAGAAGATTTTTACATTAAAATGGTAAATCTTGGTTTAAAAGACGAACGATTTGATAAGCTGGCTGACATTCTCGCCTCAAAAGATTTGGACTCTGCTTTTGAAGCCTGCCATGCCTTAAAAGGCGTTATCGGAAACCTTGCCCTCACCCCGCTTTACGAGCCAATCAGCAAGATGACAGAATTGCTTCGTGCCAATACCGATACGGATTACTCAGAGCTTGTCGCTGAAGTCAAAAGTCAGCGCGACAAACTCCTTGCAATGTAAAATCCCCTTATCTACTTCCAAATAGAAGTAAGGGCCGGAAGTGAAAGCAAGACAGGATTTCCGCGTACATCAGTCACAAGAATTCCCTCGCTGAAGAAGTTGAGCGGGCTTGCACCGTTGATTGCAACATCACTCTTCTTTTTGAGATTAAGATTTTTATCGTAAGAAGCAAGATAGTATTTTCCATTTTCATTGACAATCACATAGAAAGCGTCCCCACTCTGCACAAGAGAAGAATTTTCTGAAAGAGTTTCCGCGCTCTGCTTTTTGATTTCCAAAGTCACTGAATCGACAAGGCAAAGCTTTACAGCCGCTTTTTTGTCGTTTACGCCACACACAGCCACAAAAGCCTCTCCCAAAGTCTCATTGCTTCCATCGTCTTTTGGAACACTTACATTTGATACAGGGAAAATAGATTTCTCACGGATTTGCTTTAATGATGACTTTTTGACAACATTTCCGTTTTCCGGGTTGACCGTCATAAGCGAATACAGTTTATTCTTTTCGTCAACAATAAAAAGACTTGTAAGATAGTTCTGATTCTGACTTTGGCTTGCCTTTGCGACTTCTTCTTTTTTAACCTCAGTCTTATCTTTTGCAATTTGCTCTCGTTCAGTCTTTACTTCTTCGCCTTTTTTATCGGCGAGCTTCTGCTGTTTCTCTGACTCTTTGGCACTTGCGCTTGCACTTACTTTGTCACCGTCTTTTTTTGCCTGAGCTGCTTCTTTCTGAGCTGCCTTTGCCTTTTCGCTGGCATCCCCTGCTTCTTTTTCTTTTATATCGGTGAGTTTTTCGCGAGTCTCCACGCTTTTGTCAGTTTCGGCCCGCAATGCCTCGATAACCTTGTTGTCACTGATTTCAGAAGTTTCGATTGAGGCAGTTCCTGCTGAAATTTCACCAAGAGGAATGACAATCTGCGTTTTGCCAGCCCAATCTTCCCAATTTGTACTCAAACCAACGGCCTCTTCGGTTAGGTATGTAAGAACTGCATTTTTGTATTTTGAAGAGAAATTTGAAAGCTGGCCGCGGTAAACCGCATTGTAGACCGTGACGAAAACTGCAAGGGTCTCGGCATCTTCCATTGAATAACCGTAGGCCGCCATGAGGTAACCAGTGATGATTCTGCGCAAATTGTTGATATGGTCAACGCCTGCCGTTGCATTCAAGAAAAGAATGTCTGCATCAAGCCCCTGCTCATCGATACCGCCAACAACATGATAGACTGAGTATTTTGCATTGGGCTGCACCGACAAAGGGTTTTCAACATCAGCTGCAACTTCGTTACCAAGTGCCGTTCCTATTCCAAGAATTGCCGCAGCCGAATCTATGATTCTGTGAGTGCCGCCATAGTTCTCAAATTGCACGGCCGCATCCTGAGCAGACTGCAATTCGTTCTTATTAACATCAAGGGTAAAAACCTGAGAAGAAAACAAGAAAATTCCTGAAAGCACGAATGCCGTCTTCATCAACAATTTTTTCATAACCTTTCCTTATGTAGCTTATGACTCAAACTGATCAACCATTGAGGATATTCTTTAAAACGAAAATGTATGATACACTCAAAAAAATCGCGACAATCAGCATTGAACCGATTGTTCCAACCAAAAGCTCGCTCTGAAGTGACATGTATTTTTTATTTTTCATTTACTCTTTCCTATATTAGTGTCGATTTAACCAATTAATCACGGCATTTATTAACTTTATTCCAAACACAATAAACAAAATTAAAAATACAAGAGAAAATATGCCAATAATTACACTTGTAATAATCATCATCATTTTAGTTTCCTTTTACCAATTCTTTCACACTGGTCAAAAATCCCGCCATGTTCTGAATGTCTGACGGAATTATGATTTTATTAGCCGCTCCTTTGCTTGCAGTCTCAAATGCCTCAAGACTTCGGAGTTTTATGACTGACTCGTCGGCTCCAGCTTCTTTAATCATCTGAATACCCTGAGCAGTTGCCTTCTGAACTTCAAGGATTGCCTCGGCCTCACCCTTTGCCTTTTGGACAGCCGCTTCTTTTTGAGCCTCGGCCTCAAGAATCATGGCCTGTTTTTTACCCTCGGCTTCAAGAATCGCGCTCTGCTTGTGACCTTCGGCAATAAGAATCTGCTCGCGGCGTTCACGCTCAGCCCGCATCTGCTTTTCCATCGCTTCCTGAATTGCCTTTGGCGGATCGATATTCTTTACTTCGACGCGGGTGACCTTGATTCCCCATGGGTCTGTAGCCTCATCAAGAATACTGCGCATTTTTGTATTGATTACATCGCGGCTGGTAAGCGTTTCGTCCAGTTCAAGTTCACCAATGATGTTTCGGATTGTAGTTGAAGTAAGATTCTCCAGCGCGAAATTGGGATTCTCAACTCCGTAAGTGTAAAGCTTAGGGTCCGTTACCTGACAGTAAACTACAGTATCAATCTGAATCGTAACATTATCTTTTGTGATTACCGGCTGGGGCGGAAAATCCATGACCTTTTCTTTGAGAGACATAGAATTTGCAATTCGATCGATAAAAGGCAGCTTAACATGAAAACCCACTTGCCATGTGGTACAATAAGCACCCAGTCGTTCAATAATGCAAGCCCGTGATTGGGGCACAACACGAACATTTGCCACAATCATCACGAAGACAATGAAAAGAACGACAACAAAAACTGGAATCATCATAAAATCTCCTTAAAAAATCACTTTTATTATAATCCATAATTTGAATTTTATAAAGAAAAATAGGCATATTTTTTGTTAATGCTCTGCCGACAATTCTCTTGTGGCAAGTGAGCCAAAAACTGACAGTCAGGGAGCAACAAAGAATTTGCCGAATTCGCATTTATTTTATTATATTTAGTACAATATGAATTTTGAACAGAACTTTGAGAATCAGACTTTTGACGAAGAACGCGCCCTTTATGGCATAAAAAATGCGCTGGTAAAGAATTGCTCTTTTGACGGCCCGGCTGACGGCGAATCAGCCTTAAAAGAAGCCAGCGATTTTGAAGTAAAGGACTGCTACATGAACCTGCGCTATCCTTTCTGGCATGTGACAAACGCAAAAATCAGCGGAAGCGAACTGACGGAAAATTGCCGGGCTGCCCTCTGGTACGACAAAAATGTAGAAATTGACTCATGCAAACTCAACGGAATCAAGGCTTTGCGGGAATGTGAGGGCATCACTCTCAAAAACAGCAGCGTCTCTTCTCCAGAATTTATCTGGAAGTGCAAGAATCTTTTAGTCGAAAATGTCGAAATCAACGAGTCGGAATATCCTTTCTTTGAGGTGGAAAATGCAAAAATCACCAATCTTAAAATGAAGGGAAAATATTCTTTTCAGTACGACAAGAATATCGAAATCTGCGATTCGGATTTGGACACAAAGGACGCGTTCTGGCACACAAAAAATGTGACCGTTCGGAACAGCACTGTCAAAAGCGAATATTTAGGCTGGTACTCAGAAAACCTTACCCTCATAAACTGCCGCATTATCGGAACCCAGCCCTTCTGCTACTGCAAAAATCTTGTTTTGGAAAATTGTACCATGGAAGGCTGCGACCTTGCCTTTGAGCGAAGTTCAGTCCAGGCGGATGTAAAAGGAAAAATCGACAGCGTAAAGAACCTGTTTTCAGGCAGCGTGACGGCAGACGAAATTGGCGATATTATTATGGAAGAAAACATCATTGACAGGGCGAAATCCAAGATTATTTGCCGGAAACGCCAGCGTTCATGATTTCATAGATTTTCTTCATGTCCAAGTGGGCGCGGAGCGTGTCGGCCAGAAGATTGTACTGGCTTTCCTTAAAATCCTGAATCGTGGGAAATCCGTTGAAAATTTGTGACTCACCTTCCCCGTCCTGTTTTTCTTTTGCGGCCAAAAAGGATTTTTCAAAATCGATTCCCTTTCGTCTGGCGAGGATTTCAACAAACTTCTGGCATAATTCCGCCTGGTCAAAAAATCCGTGAATGTAGGTGCCGAAGACATTTCCCTTAACCGCGCCGTCAAGCTTGGTCACGCCGGAAACGCTGTCAGTAACCTGCGCCAAAAAGGACTCAGCCGCCCCCGCAACAAAGCGCGTCCGTCCCATGTGGATTTCATAGCCGGAAACAGGAAGAAAATCGAGGGCAGAAAAGAGAGATTCGGAATTAACTTCGGAATGACGCAAACCATCGGATTCAGGATGACCGATTTCACCATCAGAAGAATCATTAATCATCAATTTTCCCGAAACGCGGGTGCGTGTCTTCTCCGAAGAAAAGACTGTCTCCACAGGAAGCAAGGAAAGTCCAATGAATTGTGCATTCTGCATTACACATTCTGAATTATATTCGCTTCCCGAAATCTTTTCCCCCAGCATCTGAAAGCCGCCACAGATTCCTGCGATTGGCGTACCTTTTTTTGCCTCGGATTGAATAAGAGAAGCAAGGCCAGATTTTTTGAGCCAGTCCAAGTCAGCGAGAGTGTTTTTTGTTCCCGGAAGGATTATGCAGTCGGGAGAACCTAAGTCTTTGGGTTCTGAGACATAATAGAGGTTCACCAGAGGAGAATTTTGCAGAGGAATGAAGTCAGTGAAGTTTGAAATATGAGGCAAACGAACGACCGCTAGTTGAATTTTTTCTTTATCGTCTTGAAATTTTGTAAAAGTGTGCAAATTTTCAGACAGCGAATCCTCGTCGTCCAGCTGAATTTTCATATAAGGGATGCAGCCGACTACAGGAATACCTGTTTTTTCTTCCAGCATTTTGATTCCGCTTTCAAGAATGGTCTCATCCCCGCGGAATTTGTTGATTATAAAGCCTTTTACCCGCGACCGTTCGTTAGGCGTAAGCAGTTCCACGGTTCCTACGAGCTGTGCAAAAACTCCGCCCAGGTCAATGTCGGCCACGAGAAGCACCGGGCTGTCGGCGATTTCTGCCATTCCCATGTTTACGATGTCATTTTCTTTGAGGTTGATTTCGGCAGGACTACCCGCCCCTTCAAGCACGATTATGTCATGCTGGAGGCTGAGTTTTTCGTAAGCGGCCTTTATGTGTGGAATCAGGGATTTTTTGTAGGCGAAATATTCTTTTGCGGCCATGTTTCCCAGCACTTCGCCATTCACGATGACCTGACTTCCCGTGTCGCTGGTGGGTTTAAGGAGAATAGGATTCATGAGGACACTCGGCTCTACTCCGGCCGCTTCTGCCTGCATGACCTGCGCCCGCCCCATTTCCAGGCCTTCGTTGGTGACAAAGGAATTCAGGGCCATGTTCTGGGACTTAAAGGGCGCGACTGAAAATCCGTCCTGCTTGAAAATACGGCACAAGCCCGCCACGACAAAAGATTTCCCCGCATTAGACATCGTTCCCTGCACCATCAAACAAGAATTATGTCCGTGTAATTCTTGTTTTGACGCTGCAGTACCGCATCCTTGCGGAGATTTTTCAAAGATTTTTTTCTTGCAAAATTTCTGTACCAATTCTTCGTAAGCCTTTTCTTCGTTGAAGAAATTTTCGTCCAATTCGTACAAAGCGCTCAACTGAGACTTACACGCCTTTTCCTTTCGGGAAAGTTCCCGGATTTCTTTTTTCCCGACGCAGAGGATTCGGCTGGAGATTTTAAGGGCAAGGTCGATTTCGTGGAGGGAGGCGATGATCGTGACGCCTTTCCCAGCGAGATTTTTGAGAATCGCAAGGAGTTCAAGCCGCCACTTGATGTCCAGGTAGCTGGTCGGCTCATCTAAAACCAATAGCTTTGGGTTTTGACAGAGGGCACGGGCAATCATTATCCGCTGTTTTTGACCGTCACTGACGCACATAAAGTCTTTCTGGGCAAAATCCTGAGCGTGAAGCAAGGAAATCGCCTCGTCAACCGCCTTTTCGTCATCTGAATTCAAAAGTCCAAAATAGCCGGTGTGGGGATAACGGCCAGAAGCGACCACATCACGACAGGTCAGCAATTCGGGCTTGACGCTGGTGGTAAGCAAAACCGAGATTTTTTTTGACACTTCCTTTTGCGTGTAGGATTTCAGCTCCGATGAATCAAGGAAAACCGCACCTTCAATGGGTTCTAGCTGACGGATAATCGTTTTGAGGAGAGTGGATTTGCCTGAGCCGTTGGGCCCGATAAGCGAGAGAATTTCGCCTGCGCGCAGAGAGAGGGAAATGCCACTATGGAGAGGAGATTTTCCGTAGCCCACGGCGAGATTTTTTAGGATTAGGGGGAAGGTGGCTGGAGAAAGGTTGTTTTTCATATAATCTCCCAATGTCCGCCTTTGTCTGCGCCCACGCGACGGATAATATTTTTTTCCTGTAACCTTGCAATCTGCTTGGCAACTGCACGCCTGGAAATTCCCAGTTTATCTGCCATGTCCTGAGTAGTTATATTTCCATCAGACTTTATAAGTTCAATAATTTTCTGTGAACTTTTCTGTGAACTTTTCTGTGAACTTTTCTGTGAACTTTTCTGTGAACTTTCTATGTATTTTCCATGCTCAACATCCCAAGTATTCTGGCCTGGTGCAAGGTTTTCCTTATAAATCAAACCGTCTTTTGCAGTTCCGGCCACAGCCTCAAAAGTGACAGTAAAATCGTTGTTATCTATGGAATATTTAGGAAGGGGATTTTCATTTTCTTTGCAGGCATCACAAATCTTTTGAATACCACGCCCCCAAGTTTCAATATATCCGGCCTTAAAAAAAGCTTCTGCAATCAGCGGATTATATTTTATGGACTTATGTTTCTGGAAAAGTTTTTCTTCCGTCCAATCTTCGGTGACATTTGCGGCATCATTTGAAATCACAATCTTATTATAATAAACCCGAATCTGAGTCGGATTCATGTAATTATACGCACGGTGAACAATCGAATTATAAATGGCCTCGCGAATCGCACCATACGCAAATGGAAAAGTTTCAATTCGGGTTGTTCCGTCGTAAGTTATTGTCGCCTTTAAGTATTTGGTAAAAATCAAATCAATGCACTTTTCCGCCTGCTCAAAAAGAGAACCCTTCACCTCGTCCTGATACAGAATATCAGAGTCTTCAAAATAGCCTACCTTGATATATGAATTGAATGCAACCTTATTCGGGTCTTTTGCAAACAAAAGATATGCAGCGCGGGTAAGTTTTCCGTCTTCCGTTAAAAGCTGAAGTTTTTCCAAAAGCTCGCGCTTGGAAAGATTCAAGTCATCAACAGAAAGTCTTTTGTGTTTTAAAGCCTGTTCCCTAAAAATATCAAATGAAGTGTCAGGCAACTGCTCCGGCTTTACGTTTTCTACAACCGCACTTTCCCAACTGACCCCCATTTTCTTCATTAAAAAGGAATTCAATGCATTACCCTTAAGCTGCTGTTTCGTGCTTCCAGAACGGTAATGATACTCACCCCTATAGTTCACAGGAAACTGGCTCGGCTCTACCTTTATTTCAATAACATCCTTTCCATCCTTTTTACTAAGATTCACTTCCGCAAGTATACCAAGCGCATCTCGGATTTTATTTGGTAAATCTTCCAAGGACTTTTTGGCATCACTTACACCAACAGCCTTTCCTTTGTCATCTATACCAATATAAAGCACACCGCCCTGAGCATTTGCAAAACCACAAATCCATTTGAGATATTCATCACGCCAAGATTCTTTGTATTCGACTAACTGGGATTCGGACATTATTGGGCTCCTTTTTTGGGGGTGTTCCCTGCCTTTCGGCAGGTCGGGCTTTTCGCACTTCCGCTATCGCTTCATTCCTACGCTTACGCTTCGGAACGCCTTCGGCGGTGCTACAATCCCTAACGACTGTTTTAAAATAATATATTATCTACTTTCCATTCTTTATTAAGTTTATCTCTATATGAATCAAAAACTATACAATCATCTGTCATTATTTTTGAAGTATCCAACTCAGGTATATAAAAGGATTTTATATCGACATTCTCCATCTCAATTGTGAACATCTGATTTATAGTTGCAGAAAAGACAGTAGAATTATTGATTAAAGATAACGGACTATAACGTATAGCATATAAAACAATATTAGCAGCTATGGCTTCAATAATAAATTTTAGTTTTGCATCGCTGAAAGAATTATATCTATCATGCTTTGTTTTATTATATGCATCATACCACACCAATGATTTTGTAGGATTGGAAACATTCCATAATAGAAACGGAGTTATTTTTGTCCTAAATGAATTATTTCGGAGTCTTATAGAAAAATCCGTTAGAAAGATCTTATTAATTAATTTTGCATAATCCTTAGTTGTATAGTCCTTTCCGTTTATCGGTGTAATTTTATTATGTACAAGGATACTTCTCCATTGGTTTTCAACTTCTGTACATGATAAAATTAACAATTCTCTTGTCTTATAACTATAACATTCCAAACCTTCTATTGATGGTTCTATATATATAAGCAATTCATCTAGTTTTTGTACTAATAAACGAATACTTTGCTCCTGTGAAACTTGCTCAGATTCATTAATCCTCAATGCATTACATGTATCGTACCAATAATATAATGACGGTCTCCAAATTCCTTCGAGTACATGTCCAACATCACGTGTCATAACTTGAATTTCATCAGCTCCAAATCTATATTTTACCCAATCTTCCAGAGACTTATATTTCGCTTTACCTTCTGTAACGGTCAAACCTACAGAGATAATATAAAAGCTTTCTTTTCCATAAAAATGGACATAATGTGTTGGAGTTTCATACGCATAACCATATTTTTGTTCTACATGAACATTATCTACCCATCCAGGAAGATTTGTTTTTGTGTTTTTATAACATATAGCTTTCATAATATCCTTTACATCTCCTTCACCTTAGTCTCAATAAACTCGATTTCATCTTTTGAAAGCCCATATTTCTTATACAACTGTTTATCTATTTCTGGAATAGACTTGCTCCAGTCAATGTCGCTGGTTGCGGTGAAGTCTTGGAGCGGAACAAAGCGATATGTTTTAGCGGTTGCGTCTTGGCTTGCTTTTGCAAGGCTGTGCATAAACCTTGCAAATTTTGTCTTGAAATATCTGCAAATATTATTAGCAGCTGTTTCATCAAGATTCAAATTAATACCTAAAAGTAGATATGATTCAGTACAAACAGTATTTGGCTTTCCTACAACGGCATTTAAATTATCATCATTCAACTCTGTTCCAATGTTATTTGCCCGTGAAGTGAACACCTTCCAATTGTTTATCCATTCTTTATGCGCTGGAACTTGCTCATTTTCGATATATCCAACACTCCAATTCTTTCCATAACAAAATACTGGTTTTTTAAGTCCGTCACTTGAATCTTTGAAATGGGAACTTTTTGCAAAAGTTGTGTCCAAACCAAAAGGTTTACGAGATGACACATACTCAGAGAAAGATTTTGACTTATTCTCAGAAAATATTTTTTTTATTATTTCAATCGCAACTGCACTTCTTATAAAAATCTCTGTTCCCTCTATTTTCATAGGGCGCATTATATCGCTTTCAATTCCTTTATCGTTGTGCGTGATAACCCTTGTAAGTTTTTTCGTATTGTCATAATTTTTATTTCTAAAGAAATAGCAAATTCCACCTCGATTATTTGTATCAGGAAAAAGAAGTTCTGGGTGTAAAAAATCATGAAGTTCTTGCAAATGAATATCATTCAGCATTTTGTTTCTGAATTCATCAAGATTTTTTCCACCAGCATACCATCGTGAGGGCATTATGATTGATACAAGATTCGGGTCAACTTTTTCTGAAAAATCTACAAAATCATTATAAATTGGTCTTGCACTAGCTTGTGCACCACCATCCATCACCTGATACGGTGGATTACCAATTATCGCATCAAAATTCATATCTTTAAGCTCCTTGAGAATTTCTTCATTTTTTGTTGTGTCTATCAAATCATACGATGTAAAGTCAGAATAAATATGTTCTACAGGAAGACCTAAAAGTTTGTAAATCTTCCTTGTACATTCATAGGTTACGCCCGATGTCGGAATGCTGTACACATTATTCTTTATTTTTTCGCCATATCTTTGTAAAAGCGCATTTGCAAATTCCCCGGTCTTTGAGGCAATGTCAAGGAATTTGTCGCTTGCGCAAATATCATCCGGCAGATTGTTCACCAGTTCCATTGCGACATTATCCGGCGTTACTACTTCCGAAACAGAAAGGCGTGACATTTTCTTTAATGCTATTCCAATCTTATCCGGTCTTATTTCTTTTCCAAGCTGGTTGATGTTTTGGATTTTATCTTCAAGATAAGAAAGAATCTGCGGATTGATTTTGTCACGAACAAGTTTTAATTCTTTTACATTAATCTGAAGGTTCTTTCCAATGCGTTTTCCGTCTGTATCATTTTCAATATTGAGAATTATATCTGAAACGCTCTTTTCATCTTTTTCAGAAATAAAGGCAAAAAGCAAGAGCTTAAAATAATAGCCTTGCAGCTTGCTTGCCAATGCTTTGCTGTTATCTTCTTCACTTTGAGAATTATCTTTTTTCTCTGTATTTTGAGGCTCCAAATCTCCGGCCGTTTGTGCATCTGGAATATCAATATCATCACCGTCGTCTTCTGAGCCGTAAGCTGGCACATCAAACTTAATGCCTTTTACCGTAACTTCCGGCTGTTTTTCAATTATTGAACGAATTGCTTCATCTTCAAAAATCCGCTGGTCAATTTCTATGTCGAAAGTTTCATCCATCATGCTCTTATTGGCATTGTAATTACGGATTGTATCGACAATATCTTGCGCTTCTACCCTACCCAATTTTGAATGATTCATAAAAATGATGGGAGCAATTTCAAGTTCTCTTTTTAATTTTGCGTCCAGAACTTCATTTCCTCGTTCAGATTTATTTATGTTTGCTATAAGAGACTTTTTGTGCTGCAATGTGTACATTCTGACAGGATCAAAATCAACAAGAATTGTCTGAGGCTTCATGTCTTGCCTGATTATTTTGCCGTCCTCACTCTTTATAGTCTTAATATACTGACTTTGCAAACGGAAAATTGCCTGGTCATAGTCCTGCGGACTAGATGTATTCCGCAAGAAAATCATCGTATCCCACTCTTTGACGGTCGAGCCTGTAAGCATTTTTCCTACCGTCAAAGAAATTGTCTTTTTCCCTTCTGATTCAAACTTTTCGATTTTTTCTTTGACACGAGCGGCATAATCAGGCTTATTCATTATTGTTCCTGAATCAAAACCTGCAATATTTATAATTTCGTAATCATTCAGATTATTAAAACGCTCAGCCTTTAAAAGATTTTCCATTGCATCACAGGAAGCACAATATGGAAGTACCATGACGATATGGCGGCACATTGAGCCTTTTTTGATTTTGTCATAATTTAAGAAACTGAAAATATTTTCATCCTCTTTGCTTCCGTCAATCGCGCGGAGCAAATCTATAACTTCATCTTTATATTTGAACTGATTGTGTTTTTCGTCTGCTTTTGATGTTGATTCAGGAGAAAACAGTTCATCCAAATCATAGGCATAGCCGTTATTTTTTAAGTCTGCCAGCTTTGCTTTTGCAGATTCGTTCAGATTAAAGGCAAAGCGAATCATCTGTGGAAAGCCATAATAAGGATTTTCCCATTCGTCTTTTTCAATATTTTCCTTATCCCACTTTTCTTTTTCGTTGATAATGTCGCTGTATTGAACCATTCCGACAATATCATCACTTTCAAATTCGTTATCCAAAAGAATTCTGTAAGGAGTACCTGAAAGATGGAGCTTCACTTTTGGAGAAAAGACTTTTATCTGATTCTCAAGATCATCAAAAGATTCGTCATAACCAGTTGATTTTTCTGTCTTTGAAAGTTTCGTACGATTGTTTTGGTTACTGAGCGTAGTCGAAGTACCAAGAACTTTTCCGAATTCTTCTGCCCTTGCTCCAAAATGAGTTTCATCTATAATGAGCAAATCAAGTTTTTTCTGACTGTTTAAGCTGAATAAATCGGCATGGCGAGTTTTTATATCTTCTCCAAGCAAATCCTGCATGGTAAGAAAAACAACTACAAAATGGCCTTCTGCAAGTTTTTCTGAAATGACGGCTGGATTTCTTGACATTGAATCTGAATCAATAAATTCAAAGCCGTCTAGTATTTTTGGACGCTGAACATTTTCTTTCCATTCCAAACGAACTGCTGTCTTTCCGCAAACAACAACAGTCAGTTTTGCTTTCATTGCCTTAGCACAACAAAGAGATGTAAAAGACTTTCCAAAACGCATGACTGCGAACATCAACAAATTGTTGCGGCCTTTTTTGACTGCATTTGAAAAATTCTCTATGACAGCTTTCTGATTTTCTCGCGGTTTCCAGTCCGCATCACGCTTAAAGTCAAAATCTCCTAAAGGCAAGTTATCTTCCACATCATAAAAAGCGTACCTGTTATCTTTCTTCTCAAATGATTTTTGAATGTCTTTTATAGCTTCCTCAACATTTTCCTTTTTTGCATTCATAAAAAACTCGTTTGAAAGATAAATTCCGCTTTTGACATCATCTTTTTCAATTCGGCGGAAGCCATTCTGAATCAAAAAATCATGTACGGAATAATCGCGAAAGTATGTTTTCTCGTCAACTTTTGCAATATGCTCGTATTTCTTTTTCAAATCAGAATAGAATTTTCGCCACTCATCAAGACGGACTTCGACAGGACGGTAAGTGTCACCGACTTTGAGAAAATTAGGAACGGTGTTTGTTTCAAAAGCGTAGATGTATGGATCAACACGGCCTCGAATGAGAGAATTCAGGTTTATATTTTCAATCATTTTTCTCTCCCTCTTTCATAATATCTACGAAGCGTAAAGTTTTATTCTCCTTCCAGTCACGGATTTTGCAATAGATTCCGTTGTGCTTGAAATAAGAATTTTTGCCGTAACCAAGCTTGCAGCCCTCACATGGTTTCGAAATCACATGGCTTTCAAATAAATCTTCCTCCACAATTTCTTTTGTACAACAGGAATTCGGTATAACAAACTTCAAGCCGTCCATTTGCCAGATATTCCATGCAATCACTTTGGCAAAGCCGATTAAATCCTGAGTTTGAAGTTTTTCATGGAAGTTTGCTTCATAGTGCTCTGCGACATCAAAAAGAAGATTTTCTCGTGCAATAAGAATATTATCTCCCTGCCACTCAAACCCATAAGAACTTTGTACAGCAACCATTGCCCATTTTAGCCAATCTTCGCGACTATCAGTATTCTCAGCAACAACACGAAGTTTTCTGTCCAATAGACCTATCCTATTTGGAACCTCTATATATTCACCAGTAACAGTGTCATAACGGCTCGCAAGATAAGGAGCCTCACCGCAAGTAATTTCCAGCCGGTTTGAATTGACATAATCCTGCCAACTTTTGCCTTTTTCGTCTGAGAATTGAATTTTTTCTTTTGTTGCTTCCCATGAGCGTTCCTTTTCTATATTAAAAACATCTTTTCGCCCCAACCAGACTTCATCAACCAAATTGTTCTGAAGATTGCAAACCCAGCTTGGAGTAAAGACTTCTGCTTTTTGTCTCACTCTCTTCTGCTGTTCTTCCTTTGATTTTTTTGTGCGCGGTTTTATAATTCCGCCATGCCGTGAGGTAATTAATTCTATTTTGATTTCTTTCTCAGCAGAATAAGAAAAACCATATTTGGAATAATTGTCCGTTGCCCAAATGATATTTTTTCCTGTCGTTTTGTCCTTCAGAAGAATTTCAAGCAGAGTGCGGTCAATTTTGAGAAGGTCATTTTCTTTTATATCTATCAAATTTTGGGCTTCCATCACTTTTATTCTAGCACATTCCTAGACTTTTTTCATTCAGTTTCCTCTTTAGGCCACCGCTCCGCCATCACTTCTCCCGCTTCCTTCGGTTCACCAGCATGAAAATCACCACGGGCGCGCCGAAAACTGATGTGACCGTGCTTATGCTTAGTTCCATCGGGGAAAGGACTGTGCGGGCGATAAGGTCAGATATGATGCAGAAAACTGCCCCGCCCAAAAATGAAGCCGGAATCACGACCAGACTTTTTGAAGTGAGAAGGAGCCGCTTGACCAAAAAAGGCACGGCGATTCCCACGAAGGAAACCGGGCCTGCAAAAGCCGTGACGGTAGCGGAAAGCAGGCTTGAAAGGAGAATCAAAAGCGGGCGGAAGATTTTTGTGTTCACTCCCATGGACTGAGCGTAACTTTCTCCCAGCTGAAAGGCCTGAATTGGTTTTGCAAGCAAAAAAACAAGGGCTGTAGTCACAAAGATGATTCCGAAAGAAAGCGCGCAGTCGCCCATACCGAAGCCAGAAAAGCTTCCCTTTGACCAGCCGTGCAAGTTCACGATATCGGCGTCTTCGGCAAAGGTAATCAAAAAATCCGTGACCGCCGAAGTGACATAGCCAATCATGATTCCCGCCACCAGAAGGGAACCGGCGGAAGAAATTTTCCGGGCTACCAGTAGAATAAAAGCCGTGGAAAGAAGGGCACCGACAAAGGCCGAAGCGACCAAAATAAGAGACGATGATGCAAATCCCCTTTTGAGCAGAAAAATCAGCGCGAGGGCAACCGTCATCTTGGCTCCCGAAGAGATTCCCAGAACGAAGGGACCTGCAATTGGGTTCTGAAAGTAAGTCTGTAGTAAAAATCCAGAAAGCGAAAGGGCTCCCCCCAGCAAAAACGCCATGATAAGCCGGGGAAAGCGAATCTGCATGATGATGTTGACTTCCTGTGTCGAGCCGCCATGACGCGCCAGAATCGAGCAGACCTTACCGAAAGACAGGGGAACCGAGCCAATGGAAAGAGAGAGCACGGAGGAAAGCGCGAGCAAAATGAGAAAGACGATAAAAACTAAGGGGATTCGATTTACTTTCACTTGCAATCCCTCTACTCCACCCGCTCCAAAAATGCCAACTGCCTCTCTTCCCCGCTGATAATCGCCTTTAAATCGAGAATCATATCGCCGATGCTGTCGGTAGCCTGATAGAGATATTTCCCGGTCGCCCACACTGAGCCGCTCTGCACTGCCTTGAATTCGGCAAAGAGGGGGCTTTTTGCGCGCAGATCCTTTAGGGAATGAACGCTGTTATCAATCGAGGAATTGTAAATGAGGATGTCGGCATCGGCGCACTGGGCGTAAAATTGCTCCATGGAAATCGTGACCGAGGGACTGGTGGATTTCCGCGTGGAGGCAAAGGCATAAGTTCCACCGGCCATTTCAATCATTTTTACGATGTAGTCGTCGCTGCCACGGATTACCACAAGACCGTTGGGTGTTATATAGAAAAAAGCGATTTTGGGGGAGATTCCCGCATCTAAGTGCGGGAATGACGGTGAATCATGGTGTGTGGCTGACGGTGAATCAAGTGCTGGGGTCAGGGCGGAAATCTTTTTTTGGAAGAAAGATTCAGCCTCCCTCTCCTTTCCCAGCATGGCTCCGTAAAGTTTAATCCATTCCATGCGGCCAAGGGGATTCGGCTCATAGCTGGACTTATCCACGAAAACCGGAATTCCCAGAGACTCAAGTTTTTCTTTGATTTGGGGCGAGTGATAAATCATCGTGGATTCCACGGCCAGAGACGGCTTTTCCTTCAGCAAAAGCTCAAAATCGGGGGCATTGTATTTCCCGGCGTAGAGGATTTTTTTCTCTTCCATGGCGCGGGCGGCTTCTTCTATATACCAGTCTTTTTTTTGGATAGCGGAAAAGCGGATTGCGTCCAAAGAATCAAGGCGAGCCCAGAGAGCCATTGCGGAAGATGCGCAAAGATAAGTCTTTTTTACGGGATATTGAATCAGGATAATTTCAGGAGGAAGATTTTTGGGAAGAGGCGCGTTTGCGGGAATCAAGAGATAGCGGTCACTGTCGGCCACGGTAATCAGGCGATAACCACTCGAAGCAAAAGCCCTGTCACTGTCAGAAGATTCTATCGGGCGATATTCGTCAATGCGGAAGATTTTCGCATATTTTAATGGAAGAGACTTTTCAAAAGTCAGGCCTTCGATTTCAAGGGGCGCGTCATTTTTAATAGAAGATTTTGTGCATGAAGAAAGAATTAAGAGAAAGCAAAGAAGAGGAAAAAAAATTCTGACACGGATAGACGCAGAAAACTGCGGATTCATATTTTTAAATTCCTCTCATCTCTTAAAAAAAACTTACCAGCCAAAAAATTTCTTCTTCGCGGATTTTGAATCGAAGTTAAGGTAATACAAAATCTCGTGGCTTTTGCTCATGGCGAGGGTGTCGGCGTAAAGAGGAAGTTCCCGGTCGAAAGCGTAAATCGGAATCGTGAAAGTTGAGTTTCCGCCCTTGTCCAGGATTTTTTTGTCCACATCGAACCTCTCTCCGTTGACCTTCATGTAATCATAGTTGGAGCTTGACCATTCGATTATGGCGACTGCCTTTCCGTCCTTTACGGTGACTTTTGCAGGGCTGGTGATTTTTGCCTTTCCGCTGCCACCAGAAAGCGTGACCTTTACGAGATAAGAGCCGTCTTTAAGGGGAGAAGGATTTCGCTCCGGGGAGACAAAAAGGGATTTTTCGGGCAGGCTTGAAGCGTCAAAGAGGATTTCCCGCTCATACCACTTGCCTTTTTTTGAGCTGAATGCGGCACATTTAATAGAAGAATTAAGTTCTGAAATCGGGAAAGAAAAGAAAATCGCGCCATTTTCATCGCTCTGGGCTAAAATCTCCCCCTTTCCTTTCGAGTCAGAAGCATCCTGTGCGCTTCCCAGGAAAAATTTCGTGTAGGACTTTCCGCTCATGGTGATTTTAACGCTCATCTGCCCCTCTTTTACAGAAAGAAGGGATTTTGTGATTCTGAACATTGAAGAGCTGGACTCAGACTCAACTTCATATTCTCCGTCAGCGATGTCGGAAGCAGAGACAGGAATCATAGTCTCCCGCCCCACCTTCTCCGGCACAAGCATTTCATCACTGGAAGCAACCTGAGCGTCCAAAGGCGAAAGGAAAAATGAGCAATGAGCAATAAAAATCGCAAGTACGAAGATTTTTCGCATGGGAAGTGTCCTTTTAAATTCCTCACAGAGCTGGAATTATTTAAAGTGAATCGATTGCTGATTTTGCGTGGTCTACATAAATCTGCTGGATTGTTTCGTCCTGGCCTAAGCCTTCGAGAACGCACTCAACATCGTAGCCGGCTTTTTTAAAGATTGATTTCCATGAATCATCCTCGTCGCCTGCCATGTCATTTGTGGCGTGATCTCCCGCAACGACCATGAGGGGAAGGAGAACGACTTTTGAGTAAGTTGCTTTTTTGTGAAGCTCTTTTCGCAAATCTTCAACAGATGGAGTCGCCTCAACCGTGCCGATGTAGTAGTTTGCGAATCCTTTTGAAGAAAGAACGCCCTGCATTTTAGAGTAAACGCCGTTTGAAGCAGCCTCTGTTCCGTGTCCCATGAAGACGATTGCAGTTTTTCCGTCGTCGAATTTCTTTGTTTTGGCTGTGATTGCGTCAGCTACGCGGGAAAAATCCTCGTCCGTGGTGAGAAGTGGTTTTGAGAGGACGACCTTAGAAAATTTGCTCTCGTATTTTGAAAGGGTTTTCTGCAAGTCGGTGTACTCAAAGCCGTCCATCAAGTGGGTTGGCTGAACGACCAGTGTTTTGACCCCATTGTTTGCGGCGCGGGCAAGAGCTTCGTCCACATTGTCGATTACGAGATTTTCCCGTTCTTTAAGGATTTTGATGATTGTGTCTGCGGTAAAGGCACGGGCAACTGTGTAATCAGGGTAGGCTTTTGCGATTGCATTTTCGATTCCGCCGATTGTAAGGTCACGGGAAGAATTGTAGCTTGTTCCGAAAGATACGACCAGGATTTCCTTGTCTTTTGAAGCGACTTTTGTGCTGCCACAAGAAGTGAAAACCGAAGCGAAGAGAGCGCTTGCACCAAGAGCAAGTGCGACCAATTTTGAACATTTGTTCATTTGTAAATACTCCTTTGTCTCGAAGAAGACTTTTTATTAACTTCAGGCTGGTGTCTGACTCGAAGAACGCTGTCATTCTGAACTTGATTCAGCTTCTCTTCACACAGTAGCGGCACTGCTTGGGATTCTCACCCAATTCCCAGTTAGGCTCGCCCCCAGTTTCCTGTTATGCGAGCACCTAAAATCTTACCTACTTTATCACAAGGCTGTTTTTTGTGCAATTATTTATTGGCGCACCCCTTCGGCTACTTCGGGGCTACCAGCGCTTGTGCATCATCGCCCGACCTTGTATTTGGCTGTAATCGGCACAGTCCAAAGCCAGCGGTATTCACCGTCAGTGATTTCTTTGTAGAAAGTGTCCCAGCCTGCCGTCACCGTCCATTTTTCAAATTCAAAGAGAATGCGGGGATAAAACTCCCAGGTGTCAAAAGATTTTGATGAATCGCTCGTGTCGTAGGCGGCGTAATATCCTGCCATGGGCTTTAAGGCAATGGCGCCGACCACAGGGAAATAAAGTTGCAGGGCTGAGTAAAACGGAATCATTGTGCCCTCGACTGAATGACCGATTTCGCTCTCGCTGGTGATTTTTACGCTTCCGATTGTAGGCCGGATTGCCAGAGAGAAAAGATTCGAGCGTTTGACTTGGGCATATTGCTCTGACTTACTGCTGCTCACCACAGAGACCGGACTTAAAACCGTGTGGGCTACATAAGGACGGACATTGTGGGAAAAAGCAAAGAAAAACGAAAAATTCTTAAAAATTGACAGATTCTTTTTTGAATAGTTTAGGGAGACGCATTCTGAAAAATCTTTTTCTGAAACAGAGTTTACATCTTCATTATCATCGCCTGTCGCAGAATAAAGCAAATCTGCTCCAAGAGTAAGGGGAAGATTTTTTGAAAGCTCGGCAAAATTGTAGGAAATCGCTCCGTTGACACCCCAATTTTTTTTAAAGGTGACATAGCTTTCGGTGACAGGAAGAGCCGCGCCGAGCGTGAAGCCTTTGAATTCTGTCTTTGCCCCTACCCCACTTTCGCCCCAGCGGGTCGCTCCCGTGTAAGTTTCAGTAAGCGAGAAATATCCTCCGGTCAGATAATACGAATAAAGTTTTCCGATTGCAGCCTCAAAAATGTTCGTTCCAAAGGGCCGGATTTTTGCGTAGGCCCGCTTTACATCTAATTTTTGCGATTCCTCGTCAGTGTTTTCGGCAGAACTGAGCCTGTAATACAGCTTCCCGCCTAGAGTCGTGTAGTCGTCTGAGAGAGTGCTTTCGACGAGAGTATATGCTCCGTCATATTTTACATGATCTTTTTCATCTTTGTTTGTGGGAGTAACGGCAAATGTAATGGAAGTGTTGTTTTTCATCTGAGCAGAAAGGGAAGATAGTATAAGAGAAAAACTGACCAAGAAAAAAAACTTTTTCATAAAAACCTCATTTTTTTGATGGCTAGAGAATATACAAGTTCTGTAAAATTTATGCAATACTAGACTTAAATGACAAAAATCTCTAAAATGTCAAAATAATATCGCACAAATTTTACACACTTTAAGGAGCGTCAAAATGAAAAGAATCGCCGCATCAGCCTTTCTTGCAGTGATGGGTTCAGTCTTACTTTTTGCGAGCGGAGTCGAGAACAAAACTAACATGAGCACAGGCTACCTGCGAAATCCAAGCCGCAACACCGAGGCAAAACGTCCGGAGGCTTCATATTACAATATCGCAGGAACGGCGTTCATGAAAAACGGTCTTCACATTGAAGCCGGAAACCAGTTCGTCTTCAAAGAGTACGGAAATGAATTGAACACAGGAAATGCAGCCTTGGATTTCTACTCAAATGACGAGACCACGGTCTGGCTCTACCCGGACGCAGATTTTGTCTACAAGCACGACAAGTTCGCAATCTTCGGCAACTTCGGCGTATATGCAGGCGGCGGCTCCCTTGAATACAGCGAGGGAACAAGCGCGACAAAAATGTTATTTTTAGGCAGTGCACTCGCCACTTCAGGTATCGCAAATAACCACTCCCTCAAAGTCACTTCAATCACTTACGGCGGTCAGCTTGGCGGAGCCTACAAATTCCTCGACAATCTTTCATTTGCCGCAGGCTTGCGCTATGTTCACGGAACGCAAACCATGTCAATCAAGTCAAACTATTTTTCTGGAGTCGGAAACGGCAGTAACGAAATCTCTTACAAGGCAAACGGCTACACCGTAAGCGGCGTATTCGGAATCCACTGGCAGCCGATTGAAGTCGTTGATTTGGCGGTTCAGTACCAGTCTAAATCTTCCGTAAAATACAAGGTTACAGATGTTGATGGAAATCTCGCTGAGCAATTCAATATCAAAAACGGAAAAACTTTCCACACAGACCTTCCGGCAGCATTGAATCTTGGAGCGGGCTGGCAGGCTTTGGAAAATCTATACCTGAGCACAAGCTTCAACTATTACTTCAACACATTCGCCGACCAGAATTCGATTCTTGGTGAAACAGACTATGCGAACTCATGGGAAATCGCCCTTGGCGCGGACTGGAAAATCTGCAAATGGCTTTCTTACAGCGCAGGCATTCAGTACGGAAAACAGGGAACAAAAGACGGCTCTAACAGCACATTTAACCCGGTTTTGGACAGCGTTTGTTTCGGAACTGGCGTTGAAATCTATCCGACAGAAGAGTTAACCCTTGCCTTCTCAGGCTTGTTCGCAAAATACTTCGACACGGATTATTACTTGCAGGACACTTACAAGACCACATTGAGCAAAAAAGTCACAAACCTTTCATTTGGCGTTACATATCATTTCCCAAACCTCTAGTCTTTTGAATAATTAAAGAAAATTCATAAATCAGAAAGCCCCTGTGGTAAAAGTAAATCACCATAGGGGCTTTTGCTTTTTTTATTTATGTTTTATCGAAAGATTCAGTGAACTACTGAACTACAGGAATCATTCCTGCTCCGGCATTTGCCTTTACATAGTCAGGAACTTCTTCCGCGGTAATCGTTGCATAAGTGTAAGGAATGGTGAACAAAGGTGATTTTGAAACCTTGTACTGACCAGTCTTCTTGCCGTTCGTTGTTTTATCGATATCACCGATTGAATAGACCGTTCCTTGTTTGCTTCCAGAATAACCTGAGAAAGAATAGCTCGTTCCAGAACCGTAGTAGTTATTTTCTGACTGAATCAAAGCATTATATCGGACTCCGAGAGCGTAATTGCTCTTGTATGGAGCGTCTTTGGCAACCTCAAAGAAATTGTTGTATGTGTGGACGGTCGTGAGGCGAACCATAGGCAATCGCTGACCACAGTTGTAAAAATAATTGTGGTGAAGAGTGATATGACGGTTTTCTGGCTTGATTGATTCAGAATCGCTTGAACCGATGAGCATTGTTTTGTCGTGATTCATGAATTTGCAATAAGAAATCGTAATATTGTCATTTCCGTTCGTAATGTCGCACAAGCCATCGAAAGTCTGCCATTTTTTGTCATTTTTGCCAGCCGTAAGGACATGAGAAACATTAATCGTATCAGCAAATGTGCAGTGATCAACCCATATATTCTTAGATCCCTGGATTGCAACAGTATCGTGCTGCGCATTGTAGCCATCATTTGCCTCATGATGAGGGAAAGGATCATAAGCATCGCGAATGGTGAGATTTCGGAGAATTACATTTGAAACACCGTTAATGCTGATTGTAGCTCCAGAAAATCCAGATTCACTTGTAAGACCGATAAGGATTGTATTGCTTCGAATAGCCACCTGAATCACATCTCGGTAAGTCAAGTTCAAATCATGCATAGTAGTATACATCGAGCTTTGCGGTCCCTTGCTGTCATCATTTGTTGAAGTCGTACAGGCAGCGGCATAGGCATCTTTATATTCTTTATAGGTAGAGAATCGGCTGTGTTTTTTTACGAATGCATCCAATGCGGCATTTGAAGCTCCGCCCTCACTTGGCAACATTCCGTCAGACATGTCAATCATGCCGTTCACATAAATGACACCACCCTTTCGAAGAGCAGAACGAAGTTCTTCTTTTGTGCTGACAGTTTTAGCTGAAGAAAAATCAACTTTACTAGAAAAATTTGTCGATGCAAAGCCGTCAGGAAGTTGACTTGCAGAAATTGATTCCGGGCGAGCAAAAGGAACTCTTTCGTTTTTTGTTGTAGTCGCCGCAGATGCTTTAGTTGTAGAAGAACAAGCCGCAATTGACAAAGAAAAAAGCAACGCACTTGCATATAAAGAAAAAGTTTTTTTCATAAAAAATCCCCCAAAGATTAGATTTAAAAATTATAACCTAAAATCGGGGGAAAATAAACCACATTACGGCTTTTTTATTTTTTGCACTGTTTTGAGAATGTCTTGACACCCTCAACGACGAGAACAACTGCAAGAATTGCCATGCTACCTGCAAACAAGAGCTGGAAGTAGTCGCCCCACATTGCAGCGTTGCCTTCGACAAGGCCTGCAATCAATTTGATTTTTCCGATTACTGTAAGAATCAAACTTGTGAGTGTTGCGGCGAGCATGAATACCATAGGGATGAAGAACATTTTGTTGTTCTTTCCGACTTCACCAAGCCATGCAGCTACAGCCATGAGCGCGATACCTGCAAGAAGCTGGTTTGCAGCACCGAAGAGTCCCCAAATCTGAGAAAGTGAGAGGCCGCCCAAGATACATCCGACGATTACCATGAATGAAGTTCCAACGAAAGGATTTGCAAGAATCTTGCGGACAGGGCTTTTTGCGTCTTTCCATGTTGGCTCATCATCTTTAAGGAAAAGCTCTGAGAACATGAATCGGCTCAAACGGGTTGCAGAGTCCAAAGATGTGAGTGCGAATACAGAAACAGCGAGTGTAAGAAGCGCGCTGATTGTGTTGTAAACAGGAGTTCCCTTTTCGCCGAAAAGCGTTGCGATACCGGCACCGAAAGCAGCAGATGGAGATCCGAATTCTTTTTTGCCCCAAGCTTCCCA
>DFEB01000064.1 GCA_002368605.1 Treponema sp. UBA3813
GCCGTCAATGCAGTTGCGGTAAGTTGAAAATTGCTTGCCGTCATTTTCTGGCAGGCGCAGAGTTTTTGCAATTTTGTTTAAGGCATCAAGCCTTTCATCCTGTCGCAAAAGAGGATTTTGATAAATTAAAGCGGCTTCTTCACAAAGAGAAAATTCATGCCCTGTTTTCTGTAAATATTCCCGAAGTGATTTTGATGGTATTAGTTTTTTGATGTTTGTCATTTTTCACCGTCCGCAAGATTTTTAAACGCCTCTATATACTTGTCGATAATTTGATTTCCTGTAGAAAGCACATCTTCATTTGAAAGGGTATCTTCGCTTTCTATGTATTTTTCGCAGTACATTTGTAAAAGCTCAATTGAGCCATCACCTTTCATCAGATCAGAGGCAACTTCAAGATAGTCGGTTTTTGGAGTGTCTTCTGGTAAGGCTCCTTCAACATCGCGGGCAAATTCCAGTTCCATAGGATTGGGATGTTTGTGGCTGAAACTGCCATCGGGGTACAAAAACTCAACGGTGGTAGAAACATCAGAAAAATCTGTGACGCTTTTAAGCCGCGTTTTTACATCGTTATCCCAATCTGTCCAATCTTCATCGTCTGAAAAGCTTCTCATTATGCCGATTTCATATTCGCCTTTTCTGATTCTATCAGTTTTTCAAGGCGGGCATCCTGTTCAGTGCGTTCAGCGTTCATTGCTTTGAGGAATCTGTCCATTTCTTCCTGTGGAATATCGAATGTGTTTTTTCTCATATATTTCTAGTCCTTTAGTAAAACCTCAATATCTTGATTCTCTTGTCTTTTTGTTTGTACCTCTCGCTGCAATTCTTCATCTATAAATTTAAACTCACAGATACAGTCCTTTTTCGCAGTTTCTAAAATGGTAAGGGCTTTTTGAATCTCGTGTTTTCGCCAGCCTATGTCCTTCGGAATATCAGGTGGAATCGGCCCCAGATATTCTTCATTCTCAAAGCCTCTTATTATATGAGAATGCTCGATAGTTTCTTTTATTGTCTCACCGTCAAAATCATAATGATATTCTGGTGCACGACTAATCCACGGATAACGGCCATCGGGAACTTCGGTAAGGCTTGCGATTTTTTTATTTTTTATTGATTTGATGTAGTGCTGTGCATAAGCCCAGCCGTCAAACCATTCATCATATTTTTCAGCAAGCCAAGTTTCTACCATAACATGTACATGACCGTAATTAGGTTTCCTGTCTATTCCGTGAGCCGCATTGTAGCGTTCATCTTCGCTGATTTCAGGAAGTTCTGAAAGATCAATATCCAAATTATCCCAGCTGACAAGAAGGCTGTCAATCTCGTTCTGACAAAGTACATCCTGTCCTCCATTTTCCAAATCTTTTCTAATTTCCGAAATATCGTCATCAGTAAGAACAGCTTTTAGACAAAAGAAAAGCGATTTTACAAGCACAGTAAGGCTTTCACAGATAACTTCGGTTTCAGATTTTGACCAGGGATTATTAAAAAGTGAGCCTTTTAAATCTTTCACCGATTTTTCAATCTCGATTGCCTGTTTCATCAAAATCTTCCACAAATCATCAGTACGCCAGTCTGATTTTATAGCCTTGTAATCAACCTCTTTTGGCAGGCTCGGAAGCAGGTCAGAAAGTTTCTGACTTCCCCGTAAAATCTGAGTTTTCATGTGTTCGAGCTCATTTGGAATTTCCTGCACACGAAGTTTTTTTGCCTCATACATCATCTTGATTCCTGGAGTCGGATGGAAGGGCTCTACTTCTGTCTGCCGTTTATAATCATCCAACAAATCAAGCTTATTAACAAAATCATTTGTAATCGCCTGTACTTGAATCAGAATATGGCTGAAAGTATGGTTTACATTTGTACCTTCAAAATTTTCTGGGAGAGCCATAGATACCTTTTTCCTATTTACAAACTTCCGTTACTCTTACACCAAACTTATCATCAACTGCAACAACTTCGGCTTTTGCGATAATCTTTCCGCTTACACCATCATGAAGAGTAACAGTTTCTCCGCAAAGCCTGTCTAGTACGATAACACTTCCTTTTTCAAGCTGGTCGTTGTCTTTCAGATTAAAATTGCCGAGACAAACATAGCCGTTTCCTTTTGAGCCTTTCTGAAATCCAGAATCATTTTGCGGGCAGTTTCCAAAAAGCAGGCCGCTTGCAATCAAAATATTTTCAATAAAGGTGCGGGGCAGGCAGATATTTATAAAGCCTTCCTCATCGCCAATTTTTGTTTCAATGCAGATAAGAATTATAATTTCGTTCGGCGAAACAATCTGCATAAACTGAGGATTGTTCTGCGTGTTGATGATGGTCGGTATGGGAAGTTTTACAGCTTTCGGCTTAATTCCGTGAGGATATTTTGCAACAAGTTCCGAGCAGAGATTGAGTTCTTCTTCATAATCCTTGAAAGATTTCTCTAGCATTTCAAGAATCGGATTGATTACAGTTTGTTCCAGTGTTGCAATTTCATTTTCGCTATAACCGCGGTGGGCACCAACCCTCAAATTATGCAAAAAATCAGAGAAAACTTCAGCACTTTTTTCGTCATTTGTTTCGGGATCGCATTTTTCGTAAAGAATCTGAATTATGTTAGAGACTGCCTGTTTCTGAGGATTCGTGAACACATCTGCTCGTCCAAGATCACATGGCTTCACATTAAAAATCTTGTCAATTTGTGGCTGTGAAAGCACTCTGTTTCCTGACATTTTCTCCGTTTCCCCAGCATCTCCCATCTTTCCCAAAAGTTCATCGATTTCATTCTGTGAAAGCACATCGTTTTTCTCGTTCATTTTTGCACCTCTTTAACCAATAACATAGTGAACACAAGGAGAATCGTTAAATTTTTATGGCGCAATGTGAATTCTTCCAAAAACATTCGTGCGGACGATATTCTTTTTATCGCACCATTCAGAAAACGCATCCAGGGCTTCACCTTTCAGCTGGCTGTTTGCGGGGCCTAGTGCCTGCCTTATAGTGAATTGTGGCGAGACTTCAATGCAAATCTTGCATTTGTTTCTGAACTTGGCATACACGATTGTGGAACGCCGCTCGAACACGGCATTTTTGTAGC
>DFEB01000014.1 GCA_002368605.1 Treponema sp. UBA3813
AGGGCAAAATCGTCCCAGTTTTCGATTCGGGAAAGCTCGTCCTGATCCATTACATCCATTAAAAGCTCCGGGTCAAGATTGAATTCAGATTGCAGTTCGGAAAGTTCCTGCTGGGAAACACGGCGGGCGTCAATCCAAACGCGGCGACCTGCTTCAAATTGAGAAAGTTCTTCTTTGCTGCTTTTGACAAACTGATTGTCTTCCTGAATCCAGTAGTTAATCATCGCCTTGCATTATATCACAAACTTAACTTTTGTGATATAATACCGATAATAAAAGCGAAGTTCTTTTTTCTGAGGGGATAAAAATGGCTCGTGGAAACGGTGGAATCGGTAAAACAATTTTTCTTCTTATCTTAATCATTATTCTTGTTTTGGGCGGACTTTTGTGGTTCGATTATTTGGGCGTAATTCATGCAAAGAAGATTTTTGCGCCTGCCTACAAACTCGTGGGACTTGCTCCGCAGACTTCTCTCACTTCAACAAATTCTAAGCCTCTGGACGCAGATTTAGACGAAGACCGCTTTGCAAAAAGAATTGAGGCTTTGGATATCCGCACTCAGGAGCTGGACAAGCGGGAAGGCGACATTAAAAAAGTCGAGGAACAGAACGAAGCAATCGCCAAGGAACTTGAAGACCGCAAAAAATCACAGGACGAGCGGGAAAAGACTTTCAATAATCAGGTCAAAAAATACGATGACAGAAACACTAATATAGAAACAATTGCGTCTTATTTGAACAGTATGCCTCCAAAAACGGCTGTTGAAGAGCTTCTTTCTCATGACGATCAGGATATTATCGATATTCTCCGCAAGGCTGACGAAATGGCTGCCGCAAATAAACAAACATCTTTGTCTTCGGTTTGGCTTATGAACATGCCTGCAGAAAGAGCCGCGACAATCCAGCGAAAAATGGCAAATAAACCAGAAAGTCTCGATTAAAAAAAACTTAACCTTCACTAAAAAAATCCGATGATAAAAGAGAAGTCATCTAAAATGTGGAGGTTTCCATGAACATCCTTTCAATTTCTCAAGTAAAGACTCAAACGGCACAAAGTGATTTATCTCAAATTGCTCCGGCTCAGACTCAGGAGAGAGAAAAATCGTCGTTTGTTGATTTTTTGCGCAGTGCACAGCTTGATTCTCGTGATGTGAAAAATACGGAAAATGAAAAATCTGCGGAGAAAATAAGCGAGCGCGATGCAGAAAAAGTCGCAAAAGATGAGAATGGTGAAAAAACTCAGCCAGAAGAAAAACTCGCAGACAAGAGAAATCCGGAAAAAGAAAAATCTGAAAAAATTGCAAAAAAATCTTCTTCAGAAAATGAGAAAGCCGAAGTTGCGGAAGAAGACTCAGCGGATAAGGGGTTTCCTGAAGAAAATTTTATTGTCGTTAGATTGAATCAGATTCAAAATGAAAAAAAACTCAGCGGAATTGATGAAAAATCAGAAAAAGTCGCTGGTTTAGACTCTGAAAATCTAAAAGATTCTAAAATCGATGATAAAACTCTTGCATGGCTTTTGTCTTCTTCAAAAATTGATGAAAGCGAGGAGATTTCCAACGAGGATTTTTCTGCTCTCATTGATGCGGCTGCGGAATTTATTCCGGGAAGCGAGTCTGAAGAAGAAAAGCTTGAGAGCGCGCAGAATCTTGCCGTTTCTGATCCACGGCTTTTCCTTGACGCACTTTCGGAGAATGCCGACCAAATCCAAAGGGGGGCGGTAAAAAGTGAGCTGGCTTTAGATTCTGACAAAAAAATTGCCTCAAATAAAGATTCAAACGAAAAGAAAAGCGGAGCCAAACTCTCTGTCCATGATTTAAGAACTCACCGTCTTTTTGAAGATAATTCTGCAAAGGTAGATTCATCAAAAATCGTCCAGAAAGCGGCAGAGAAGAAAGAAATCACTCTCTCAATGCAACAGCAGAACGAAAATAATGTTCAGATGACTATGGAACTTGCCGCAAAAGCCCAGGAGAATATCACTTCTTCTTCGTCACAGGCGGCTGGAGCGGCAGGCTCTGATTTCCAGGCCATGCTTTCAAATGCGGTTCAGGAAAATGCGCCTGATTTCGTAAAAGCCGGAAATATCGTTCTTAAAGACAATAATCAGGGAACAATCAACTTGATTTTGAGGCCGGAAGGCTTGGGAAATGTAAAAATTTCTCTTAACCTTGACGATAAAAATCTTTCAGCTCAGATTACGGTGCAGACAAAAGAAGCCATGGACGCTTTCCGGGAGAGCATTTCCTCGCTCAAACAGGCCTTCACCGAGAGCGGATTTGAGACTGGCAGCTTTGACCTGAATTTCTCAAACAATCAGAATCAGCAGGGCTTCGCCCAGTCTGGCGAGCAGGGGCAGAATCAGCAGAATCCTGGAATTCTTGCTCATAAGAGTTACGGCGAATTCGTCACGGCAGACGCTCTTGCCTCTGGCGAGATGACGGAATCTTCTTCAGAAGGAAGCTATGCCATAAATATCGTGGCATAATTGGCTAAAGTCAGTAAATCTGATGCCGATATTTGAAATGTAGCGACACCGCTACATGTGGGGTAAAAAAATGGAAATGACTGCAACGAACATCAATACAACGATGAGCGCACAGGAAAAGTTCAAGGTTGACAATGTAGTAAACGGCTACAACAAAAAACTTGACTTTGAACTCCGAGAAGGCAGAATCGCAAGCCGAGAATTGGGAAAAGACGACTTTTTGAAGCTCTTGATGGCTCAGATGACGAATCAGGATCCGACAAGTCCGATGGAAAACACTGAATTCATCGCCCAAATGGCGCAGTTCACATCTCTTGAGCAGATGACGAACATGAGCAACAACTTCGAGAAAATGGCCGCGATGATTAATTCCAGCGAGGCTCAGAGTATGCTTGGTCGCACTGTCCAGATTGACTTGGGCGCAGATCAGAGCACGACTGGTGTCGTTGAGGCTGCCACACGAGGTAACACCCCACAGGTACAAGTGAACGGTATGTTCTACGATATGAATAAAATCAAGGCTGTATACGGCTTCTAATAAAAAAAGAGGGTAGCGATATGATGAGATCACTTTATTCTGGCGTTTCTGGCTTGCAGAATCATCAGACACGAATGGATGTAATCGGCAACAACATTGCCAACGTAAACACAACAGGTTTCAAACGGGGCCGTGTTAATTTTCAGGACATGATCAGCCAGCAGCTTGCAGGCGCTTCAAAACCGACTGAGGAAAAAGGCGGCGTTAACCCGAAAGAAGTCGGCCTCGGCATGACAGTCGCCGCAATCGACACTGTTTTCACTCAGGGAAACTTGCAGTCAACAGGTATTTCAACTGATGTTGCGATTCAGGGTAACGGTTTCTTCATCGAGAAAAACGGCGAGAAATCATACTATACTCGTGCGGGTGCTTTCTCTCTTGACCAGAACGGAACTCTCGTAAATCCTGCAAACGGAATGCGGGTTCAGGGTTGGATGGCCCGCGAACTGAACGGAGAAATGGTCGTTCAGACTGCCGCTACCCCTACAGACTTGGTAATTCCTGTTGGTTCAAAAGACCCGGCAAAAGCAACACAGAACATCAACTTTGCATGTAACTTGAACAAAAATACACCGGAAATCCCTGAGAATCCAACAGAAGCAGATGTGGCAAAAGGAACTTGGAACACAGAATTCAAAATCTATGATTCATTCGGTAATGAGCACCTTTTGAACGTAAACTTCACTCGCGTTCGGGGAAACCCAAATCAGTGGACAGCTACAGTTCAGATTGACCCGGATAATGCTGACTTTACACAGACACGAGTCGGCTTGGGAACAACTGACGGAGTTGAGAACACCTTCACTGTCTCTTTCGACAACAACGGAACTCTTGCCGCAGTCACTGACTCAGCAGGAAATAACTCAAATCCTGACGGAGAAATCATCCTTCAGGCTTCATACACTGTCCCGGATTCAAACCCTGACGCTGACGGAAACCCATACCGACAGACAATGAACATCAACTTGGGTACAATCGGAAGCATGATTAACACCGTAACCCAGAGTGCTTCAGCAAGCTCAACAAAAGCCTTCTATCAGGACGGCTACACATTGGGCTATCTTGAGAACTTCAAGATTGACTCAACAGGTTCAATCACTGGCGTTTACTCAAACGGCACTAACCGCACAATCGGTCAGCTGGCAATGGCAACATTCGCTAACCAGAATGGTCTTGAAAAGGCCGGTGACAATACTTATGTAAAGAGTAACAACTCTGGCGAGGCAAAAATCAATGCGGCCGGAATCGCAGGTGGTGGTACCTTCCTCGCAGGTGCATTGGAAATGTCAAACGTTGACCTTACAGAGCAGTTTACTGACATGATTGTCACCCAGCGTGGTTTCCAGTCAAACGCAAAGACAATCCAGACAGCAGATACATTGCTTGAGACTGTTCTTTCGCTCAAACGATAGGCTAATTAGCAATTAGAAATGAGGAGTTAGGAATTGAATCTTCCTGACTCCTTTTTTTATTTTCTGCTATACTGTCTCCATGCTCGCTCTCTCGCAATTTTATGAATCTGTTTTCTCCTGTAAGACTTACAAACTTTCTTTGGATGCGGGTTGCACCTGCCCAAATCGTGATGGCACAAAGGGCTATGGCGGCTGCATTTTCTGCTCCGAGAGCGGGAGCGGAGATTTTGCGGCTGAAAGAAATCTTTCTGTAAAAGAGCAGGTGGAGCAGGCAAAGAAGCGGGTGGAAGCGAAAATGAAGGGACGGAGCGGAAATCGCAGGGGAAAATACATCGCCTATTTTCAGAATTTCACTTCCACTTACGGAGACGCAGAAATCTTTGCGAAAAAATACAAGGAGGCCCTTGAATGTGAGGATGTGGCAGGACTTGCAATCGCCACCCGGCCGGACTGTCTAAGCGAAGAAATCCTTTCTAAAATCTCGGAGATTTCAAAAAATCATTTCGTTCAGATTGAGCTTGGCTTACAGACTTCAAACGAAGCGACAGGAAGGCTGATTAACAGATGCTACAGCAATGAGGACTATTCAGACGCGGTAAGGAGAATCAGGGCGGCAAATCCCAATATCCACATAGTGACTCATTTGATTTTCGGCCTCCCCGGAGAAAGCGAGGCGGATATGCTTGAAAGCGTGAATTTTGTTGTAAATACTAATGATTACAAAATCTGTGAAAATCTGTGCGAATCTGTGGACAAAACTCTCTGTGGGCTCCAAAACTCCGTGAAGAATTTTGCTGATTTTTTCGGAATCAAAATCACTTCGCTTTATATTGTGAAAAATACCCGACTTGCCCAAATGTATGAGAATGGTGAATACACGCCGCTTAAAAAAGAAGAATATTTTTCGCTTCTTAAAAAAACGCTTCCCCTGCTGCCTGAAAATTGCGTGATTCACAGACTTACAGGTGACCCGCCTAAAAAGACGCTTATCGCGCCAGACTGGACGACCGATAAAAAGCGTGTTATGAACGAGATTACTTTCCTCGTATCTTCTTTATCAAAATAAGCGTGCCTAAAACCAACTCTGTAATAAGGGGAAGAGCGATGCAGAGAGAAGGCAGAAGGCCGAGTTTAACGGCATAAGGAATAATGTCTTCCTGAATCATGCCTTTTCCTGTTATTGCGCCGAAAATATGCACATGAGAGAAAATCTCGCCGAAATCCATCTGACCTGTAAGCACCATGATACAAAGCCATGCCACGGCCAGCATGAGGGCGGCCAAAGCTGTAATCAAAAGCCAGTGATGTTCCCGGAAGGCGGCAATAATCAGCGGAAGAAGAAGGCAGAGAGTAGCCGCTAGAATCCAAAATTCACCGAAGGGGCTTGAGAAAAGCGATATAAAAACAAGGGCAAGAGTCAGAAGCGTGTAGACCCAGTAATTTTCTGTTCCAAAAAGAATATAGAAAAGTGCAAGTGCAATAATTGACGCAAGGTTTACAAGCAGAATCGCATAAATGGGAAGGGCTGTGTAGAAAAAGTTTGCGCAGATGATTCCCACTGAAAGGGAGAGGGAGAGAATTTCAAGTCCAAGAGAAAAGAGAAAGAATTTATCTTTTTTGTATTTCTTCGTAAGAATGTCCGAAAAATATTCGTTCCAGGGAAGGGTAGCGATGATGACTGCCATACCAATCCAGAAATGCTCAAAGGGATTATACAAGAAGGGGGCAAACATAAAGAGAATTTCAAAGGCCGTGAAGTAGTGAATTCTCTCCTTGTCGTTGGCTATGTGCCAGATTACAAAAGAAGCCGCCTCAATCGCCGAAAGGACAATGGCCGAAATAAAGGTAATGGGCGCCCGCCTTTGATAGGCACAGGTGAGGAGGACGGCGAGTGCGAAAGAAAGCAAGATAATTCCGCCGTAGAGAGTCTTTGATTTTTTGATTTTTTTTGTATCGACCTGCTTTACGGTTTTATCCAGCTTTTTTGAAGAAGAGCGCAGGTTTGCAATCATGTAGAGAAGACAGTCAAGGGCACAGCCAGTCACCAAAAGAGAAGGGCTTTTTACGGCGAGAGGCATAAAGACGAGGGAAATGTACAAAACCACCTGCCAGTCTCTGGGGATGACATGTTTTTTGAGGAAATTATTATTGAAGAAAATAAGGACTGGAAGAATGATGCATGCTATGAGAATCGGCTCTTTTGCAGGCGGAAGAATCCTGTGCGCCCAGTAGACCGTAACAAAGCCGGTCAGGGCACAGGCAAAGAAAGACTTAACGACTTCTTTTTGCCGTTCCGAAAGAAGTTTCCGGTCAGTCCAGACAAACTCTGCGCAGAAAATTACCAGTGCTAAGAAAAGTAAAGCCCAGGGTAAAAGCGGAACTATATTGTCGTTGATAAAGTCTTTCAGAATCCACATAAATTGCTCCCAAAAATAAAACGCGGATGCAGGCAGACTTGAAAGATTTGTATCTGCGTGAATCCGCGTCTAAATTTTATCTACCATGCAAGGAAAATGCTCCCGTAGGTCGCATTAGATTTACGAAAACTGTCCCGGTCTAGCGTCCGTGACAGTTTTTATATTTTTTACCGCTTCCACATGGGCAGGGATCGTTGCGGCCGATTTTCGGACCGCTTCTCACTACGGTGACGCTCTGGCCTGTGCTGGCTCCTGCCATTGTGCGGCCTGCCGCAGCCTGAGCATTGCGTGCCATCTGAGCTCCCCGTGCCTGATCGCTCATGCTCTGGGCTTCTGAGTGCTGGGCTGTTCCCTGCATTGCCTGACGGGGGGCTTGAGGAGCCGGGTTAATCTGAATCCTGACTTTAAAGACTCTTCCTGCAATTTCGATGCGGATTTTTTCAATCATGGCGTCGAACTGGTTGAAACCGTCGATTTTGTATTCGGTGAGAGGATTGTGCTGGCCGTAGCCTCGCAGGTGGACTGCTTCCCGTAAGCCGTCCAGATATTCCAGCTGATCCAGCCATTTTCTGTCGATTGCCTGAATGTACTGGTAGCGGATGAACATATTGAACTGCTCGTGTCCGACAAGAGTTTCCTTTTCGGTGATGTCGTTCTGCAAAAGGGAAAGAACCTTTTGCTCTTCAAGCATTTCTGGTGGCAGCATTACGCCGAAGTTGTTCTTGATGTTTTCGGCAAGCTCTTTCTGAGCCTGTGCGCTCTTCTTTCCCTGTTTTTCGTATTCAAAGAACCATTCGTCAAGGTAATCCTTGGCTGTGGTCATGATTCGCTCGCTCAAATTCTCGTCTTCAAGGATTGAATCCCTCTGCTTGTAAATGAATTCACGCTGCTCGTTCAAGACATCGTCGTAGTCAATCAAATTCTTTCGGATTTCAAAGTTTCGCTCTTCGACCTTTTTCTGAGCCTTTTCGATTCCCTTCGTAAGCCAAGGGTGATAAATCGGCTCGCCAGGCTCCATTCCGATTCGGGTCATGATGTTCTTCATCCGCTCGCCGCCGAAAAGACGCATAAGGTCATCGTCCATTGAGATGAAGAATTTTGAGCGTCCGGGGTCACCCTGTCGTCCAGAACGACCGCGAAGCTGGTTGTCGATTCGTCGTGATTCGTGCCTCTCTGAACCGATAACATATAAGCCGCCCAAAGATTTTACTTCCTCGTAGTCTTTGAGCCATTTTTCCTTTTCGGCCTTGACCGCTTTCTGATATTCTTCAGGACTTGCATCTGTTCCCACCTTGCTCAATGCCCGCTGCTCATAGCTTCCGCCAAGCTTAATGTCTGTACCTCGGCCTGCCATGTTTGTTGCGACTGTGACAGCTCCTTTAGCTCCTGCCTCAGCGATAATCAGAGCCTCGCGGGCATGGTTCTTCGCGTTCAAGACCTCGTGCTTGATTCCGTTTCGGGTAAGGAGGGCTGAAAGATGCTCAGATTTTTCGACAGAAACAGTACCCACCAGAACAGGCTGTCCTTTAGTGTGAGCCTCGCGGATTTCCTTTACGATGGCGTTCCATTTGTCCTCTTCGTTGAGGTAAACTTCGTCCTGCTCGTCAACGCGGGCTACAGGAAGGTTTGTAGGAATCACCACAGTGTCAAGCTTATAGATTTTCTGGAACTCAACCGCCTCGGTTGCCGCCGTACCGGTCATGCCCGAAAGCTTTGTGTACATTCGGAAGAAATTCTGGAAAGTGACTGTCGCCATAGTGCGGTTTCTCTGGGCGATTTTTACATGCTCTTTTGCCTCGATTGCCTGGTGAAGACCGTCTGAATAGCGGCGGCCTTCAAGGATACGGCCTGTGAATTCATCGACGATTTCAACCTTTCCGTCACGCACCACATATTCGTCATCTTTATTGTAGAGCTTGTGGGCGCGGATTGCCTGAGTGAAGTAGTGGACATACTCAAAGTTTTCTTCGTCAAAAACCGTTGACTCAGGAGCAATCAGATTGTGCTGATGCAGGATTGAGTCGATTTTGTTCATGCCCTTGTCAGTGAAAGAAACCCGCTTTGATTTTTCATCGATTTTATAGTCGCCTTTGAGGGCAGCCCGCTCTTCGGGAGTCATATCAACTTCATCGTAGTAGTCGTCTGTTTTCGGGTCTTTTTCGGCTTCCTCAAACAAATCGACATATTTATCGACCTCGTAGAATTTGAAAGTATCGTCCTCGCCCGCTCCAGAAATAATGAGCGGAGTTCGGGCCTCATCAATCAAGATAGAGTCGATTTCGTCAACGATACAATAGTTGAAGCCACGCTGGACTTTTCGTGAAAGCTCAATCTGCATGTTGTCGCGCAGGTAGTCAAAGCCGAATTCGTTATTGGTTCCGTAAGTGATGTCGCAGTTGTAGTTTTCTTTTCGGACAGCATTGTCCATGTTAGACAGAATTGTTCCTACCGTAACGCCAAGATAAGAGAAAACAGGCCGCATGGTGGCAGCGTCGCGCTCGGCAAGGTAATCGTTTACGGTAACGACATGAACGCCAAGCCCGCTTAAGGAGTTGAGGTAGGCCGGGGCGACGGCAACCAGGGTTTTGCCTTCACCTGTCTTCATTTCGGTGATTTTTCCCTGATGCAAGTTGATTGAGCCCATGAGCTGGACGTCATAAGCCCGCTCGCCACGGACACGGAAAGCCGCCTCACGGCAGAGGGCGAATGCCTCCGGCAGAATATCGTCAAGAGTCTCGCCCTTTGAAAGACGCTCCTTAAAAATTTGCGTTTGTTTTGGAAAATCCTCTGGGGCAAGGGATTTTGCCCATTCTTCTTTGTCGTTTACAGCCTTTACGATTGGAATTAACTTTTTAACATCGCGCTCGTTCTGAGAGCCGAAAATTACGGATAAAACTTTGTCTAACATAGTTCTATAAATATAGCAAAAAAAAAAGCAGACTTCAATATGAAATCTGCTTTAAGTCGGGCTATCGGAATTCGAATCCGAGACCTCTTGCCCCCCAGACAAGCACGCTAACCAGCTGCGCTATAGCCCGATTTGTAGAAAAGACTATATCACAAATCGAAAGTTTGGGGAAGAGTTTTTTACGGCAATTCCACTGCCATCCAGTTCTTTCTGTCGGTCATGCTGGCCGGCATCATGCCCAGGGTGAGATCTTTTGCCGTGGTCTCGCCTACGAGATATTCCTTTCCTGCAAGACCGTCATCAACTTTGATAGTCTGTCCCTGCTTATCGGGAAAATAGACTCCCAGAAGGGCGTGGCTGTACTGGGCTGAGATGAACATGCAGCTGTCAATCGAACAGTTTTTCAGGATGCACATGAGCAGGAGGGAGCGGCCGTCACAGTCGCTGGAGCCGCCTTCGAGAATGGCGGGGATGCTTTCGATGTCCGCCTTGTCGTAGCTGGAAGATTTTCGCTCGTAATTGAAATCCTGCGCCCAGTTCAAGAGAAGCTGGGAAAGGACTGCGTCAGGATTTTGGGCGTCCTTTTTCTCACATTCGTCTTTTAAGACCGTGTAAATGTCGAAGGAGACTTTTTTGACTCTTTCCATTGAGTCACGGGCTAAAAGGCGGTAAAAGCGGATCCATGCGTCGAACATTTCGGGCAGATTATTTGAAGCGTAGAAAGAAAAGACAGCAAATTCCCGGTCGATAACGAATTGACTTGCCTCCGCGTCAACGGAGTCAATTTGAGTCGGGATTTTTTTGGAGTCAATCGTAAGGGAAATCTGTTTGGGGCTTTTTCGCGGATAAAATGCCGAAGTAATCAAGCCCGGCTCACGGAAAGAGCCTGCGTCAATCAAAACTGAGTCCAAAAGGGAAATCAAGACCTGAGCCAAATCATCGTAGACAGTTTTGGGCGCATAAGAAAGAATCGTAAGATAGCCTTTCTTTTGAGGAAGGGGAATGCAAGCCGCCCAGCCCTGAGCCGCTCCGTCCGGGAGCAAGAGGGGGCTTTCAAAAGAAGCGATAGTGCATTTCTGTCTGCGCCAAACACATTCAGAAAAGTCGGAAGATGCCTTTACGCGGGAAAGCGTGTCTTTGATTGCATCCATTGAGGAAGAAAATTTTGAATTTTCCCAGACCTTAATCAGTGCGTGGGCATCAAGATACTTGTTCTTAAAAATAACGGTTGTTTCGTCCTGCTCCATGTCTTCGATTTGATAGCCTTCAGGAAAATCGATGGAGTAATTAAACTTCTCAGAAGTGATGATTTCAGAAAAAGCCGAAAGTGAAAGAAAAAATCCACAGATTAAAAAGAAAATTTTTCGCATACAAGAATTATAAATTAGGAATGAGCAATTATCAATTTTAATTTCTCATTTTTCATTCCTCATTGCTCATTAAAACTCTTTCCGCTACTATTATCCTATGCGTGAGATTCCTGTTCTTTTTGAAGACGATGAGATTTTTGTGATAAACAAGCCGGCGGGAGTGGCCGTGCAGGGGGGCGAGGGGATCAGCCATCCGCTGGACGAAGAGTTTTCAAAGCAGGCAGGCTTTAAAGTTCATCTCGTTCACCGTCTGGACAAAGAAACTTGCGGACTTATGGTCATAGCGAAAAATCCCAAAGCCGCCTCAAAATGGATTGACCTTATCGCCTCAAAGCAAGTCCAGAAAGAATACACTGCAATCTGCTTCAACGAGCCCCTTATTAATGGAAAGAAAGTAAAATCCGGCACGATTTCAGGCTCCGTGGTCAGAAAAAACGGAAAAAATGAGCGGGAACAAAGCGCTGTCACTAATTTTACCGTTGAAGAAGTCTTTACGAGGGAAGTCCCGGTCTTTTCTGAAAATCCCGAAGAAATTGCCTCTAAGCTCATTCCCCTCACATTTTCAAAAATCCACCTCAAGCTGGGAACTGGCCGGATGCACCAAATCCGAATCCATCTGGCGAGCGTGGCTTCTCCCATCTGCGGCGACGACAAGCACGGAAAATTCAAGCTGAACAAAATCGCAAAAAAAACGCTGAAAATCAAAAATCTTCTATTATGTTCTTCAAAACTCACGATTCCATGCGGCGAAGGCAAAAAACGCACTTTTGAAATAGAACTTCCCGAATACTTTCAATTCTAAGATTTTCATTTCCCTAAACTTCTTTTCTCAGATTCCGATATTCATAAAGACAGAGAAAAAAATCTGTTGGGGTTTTATGAAAAGGTGGGTAAAAACATTTCTTTTGACTACATTCGCTTTTTTCTGCGCGTCAGGGGCTTTCGCAAAGTCTCTTTCGATTCAGATTATCCAGAATAATCCTGGGCAGGATAAAATTTGGGCGACTTCGTATCTTTTTGAGCAGAATATCACTGATTATTTCTTTGATGCCGGAGACATCGTTTCAAGCTCGCCAATATGGATTTCTGATACTGATGAAAAAAACCGTGGTGCGCTCAAAGCATCATTGAGAGAAAATCTTGAAGGCGGAATGGATGTCCTTGTGCGCGTCGAGCTTTTTTACAACACCAGCGATTCTTCAAATCCTGAGGCTTTCCTGCTTGATAATATTAAAAAAGTTCAGTGGAAGGCTTATGCCGTATCTACGGGAATCCAGCTTTTTGAGGGAAGCGCAAAGCCTGAAAAAGCTACTGAAAAAACAAATAATGAAATGGGACTGAGCCAGTTTGCGGGTTACATCGCATATCAAATCAACACTCAGATGCGAACAAGATAATTGGGAATGAGGGGAACTATGAAAAAAATTACTTTTTTTATTCTTACGATTTTTACTGTCGCTACGCTTTATGCCGCGGCGCGTCCTTCTCTTGATGGTCGTGCGGTAGTTGCTGATAGTGGAACTATGCCTCGTGGACTTTTTGCCCGAACGGTAGGCTATCTGCCTGGAGACAGCGTGACTGTGACGAACCCGGCCACAGGAAGCACTGTAGATGTTCTGATTCTCGGTGCTATTGATCCCAGTGAAGGGGTTGCAATTCTCCTTTCTCCTGAAGCGGCTGATGAACTGCGAATAAAAGCTAATTCAAATGTTCAGGTAAAACTCACAAAACGCTCTGGCAGCCTTGATGAAAATGCGAACGGTTCTGCTGTTTTAAGTGAAGGTTCAGTTGTTGAAGATATTTCCCTTGATGAGGAAAGAGAAGAAATTGAAGAAAAACCTGCCTCTTTTGTAGCAGAGACTGAAAAATCAGAGTCTGAAAAAACTGAAATTCCTTATGAGAAAAGTGTCCAGCCTGTAAGTCCGCAAGAGCCTGAGGCAGAAGAGGAACTTGAAGAAGCGGTTGTTCCAGCACCAGTATATACTGAATATCCTGCTGAAGAAGAAAAGCCTGTTGCCGAGACTGTTGAGCCTGTCTTGGAGGAAAGAGTTATTGCTGAAGAAAAACCTGCCGTAGAGGAGAAAACTTTTGTTGATGAAGAAACTCTTGTAGAGGAGAAAGCCCTTCCTGAAGAATTTGTAAAGGCTTATCCTGAGGAAGAATCTTATACAGAAGAGGAAGTTGAGCCTGAAACCGTTTATGAAATTCTTCCACCGCTTCCCAATGGAGAGAAGAAACAGAGAGTCGTCGTTATTCCTGGAGAAGAAGCAGATTACGAAGAAGTTGTTGAAGAAAAGGCTGAGCCTGTTGCTGAAGTACCAGAAGAAACCTCTGTCGTTGCTGAAGTACCAGAAGAAACCCCTGTCGTTGCTGAAGAAATTCCGCTTGAGGAAGAAGTTCTGCCTGATGGAATTGAAGCCGAGCCTGCCGTTGTGATGGTTGAGCCAGAAGCGGAAGCTGAGCCAGTTGAAGAAGCTGTTGATGAATATCAACCAATAATCCTTGTTCCTGCCGATCCAAACCCGCCACTTGCAGAAGAAGCGGAGGCAGTGGAGAGCGAAAATCTTGTGGCTGAAGAAACAAGCCCTGTCGAAGAGGAAATTATTCCTGTCGTCGCCGAGTCCAAGCCGGTGGTTTCAAATGACTGGACAAATTATGTGGTTCCTTCTGTCAATAACTTGCGAAGCGGAAGCTACTATGTGCAGGTCGCATCTTTAGGAAACAAAGACAATATCAAGAATTTCGTTGACAAATATTCGTCAAAGTATCCTGTTGTTCTTGTTCAGAATGCGGCAAAAACCAGCTATCAGATTATGGTTGGTCCTTTAAATATCGATGAATACGGTGCTATCAGTGAGAAATTCAAAGATTACGGATTCAAAGATTCTTTCGTTAGAAAAATCAAGTAAGTTGAAAACTGAAAGTTGAAAGCTGAAAATTGAAAGCTGAAAATTGAAAGCTGGAAATGGCGCGAGGGAGTAAAACGGCTTACGGGGACATTCGTTTTGTGCTGCCGCGTAAGCGGCAAATGTATATAATTACAAGCACAAAACGCATGTAGCAGGCGAGCCTGAGGTCCCGATAAGCCGTTTTTACGACCGGGAGTCATTTTTTTTGTAGTTTTATTTTTCTCTGCATTTTGATATAATCTTTTTTATGTTCAATTCACTTACCGGCACCATTACCGGCAAATTCCCTCAAAAGCTTTTTCTCGAAAACAACGGCATCGAGTGGGACATCATTGTTCCCGACACCACGCTGGATGATTTGCCAAAGCTGGGGGAAGAGGCCCGTGTTTTTACATGGCTGCAGCACACTGATTCTGCCATGAATCTTTTCGGCTTCGCATCTGTAAAAGACCGGGATTTGTTTTTTGATTTGAACAAGGTTGACGGAGTGGGGCCAAAATCCGCCATAAAAATCATGAGCTCAATCCAGCGGGACCAGCTGATTCAAAGCCTTGAAAGCGGAGACCTGGCCGCCCTTGAGAAAATTCCGGGGCTGGGCAAAAAAACGGCGCAAAAAATGCTTCTTGCCCTCAAAGGAAAACTCACTTTGGACGAGGATTTACCGGGTGTCAAAGTGGTGGTCAACCGTGGCGGAGAATACGCTGATGTGGTCTCTGCCCTGAGCAACATGGGCTACGACAAGCGGGATGTGGAAGAGTGCATCTCAAAGCTGGTTGATGAACTGAACAAGGAGAAGCCGCAAAACGGAGAAGTGGCCTTTAAGGACAAAACCCGCGACGCAAAGGAAGAAATTCTCTTCCGAAAGGCGATTGTGGCATTGGCACAGTAAAAATAAATTCCTCACAGAGCTAAGGAGTACACAGAGAGTGTTATGACTTAAGGAAAATAAACTTCTAAAAACACTCTGTGCCCTCTGTGCTCTCCGTGAGGAATTTAAAAAAAGATTTTTATGAAAAAAGATTTTGATTCTGACATAAACGAATTTTCTCAAATCGCGGAGCAGGCGGCGGGGAGCTTGAACATTGTCCGTGCGGATTCTTCAAATCTTAACATCGTCCGCGCTGAGCTTCCTTCTGACGACGACAGTGCCGACGGTTCCCTTCGTCCGAAAATGCTGGACGAGTTTTTGGGTCAAAAAGAAATAAAAGAAAATCTTTCGGTTTTCATTCAGGCCGCCAGGGAACGCCGGGAGCCGCTGGATCATCTCTTTTTAATCGGGCCTCCGGGCTTGGGAAAAACTACCCTGGCCGAAATCACCGCCCACGAGCTGGGAGCGGATTTTAAAGTTACTTCGGCTCCTGCCCTTGATAAGCCCAAGGATCTGGCGGGCATTCTCTCAACAATTTCTCCGGGAACGGTTTTCTTCATCGACGAGATTCACCGATTAAAGCCCGCCATCGAGGAAATGCTTTACATCGCCATGGAAGACTTTGAGCTTGACTGGGTTATCGGTCAGGGAGCGGCGGCCCGCACAGTGCGCATCCCGATTCCAAAATTCACTCTGGTTGGGGCAACGACAAAGGCCGGCATGGTCTCAAAGCCACTCCAGACCCGATTCGGTATTATCCAGCGATTTAATTTTTACACTCATGAAGAACTTGCTTCTATTATAAAGCGCAGCGCGGCTATCCTTAACACAAAAATCGATGACGATGCCGCCCTCTTGATGGCAAAAAGCAGCCGGGGAACTCCCCGCGTGGCGAACCGGGTTCTCCGCCGTATGAGGGATTTCGCCCAGTTCTACGGTGACGGCAGAATCACTCTTAAAATAACTCAGGACGGTCTTAAAAAACTCCAGATTGACTCCCTGGGCTTAGAGCATTATGACCGGGAAATTCTTCTTTCGATTATCAAGAATTTCGGCGGCGGGCCAGTGGGGGCGGAAACCCTGGCAATTTCCATCGGCGAAGCACAGGACACTTTAGAAGACTATTACGAGCCTTATTTGATTCAGTGCGGCCTTATTCAGCGCACACCCAGGGGCAGAATCGTCACGGCTAAGGCGTATGAGCATCTGGGGCTGGATTACAAGACAAAAGATAGCGGAAGTCAGCCTTCCTTGTTTGACTAGAAATCTCTAAAATCTCCAAAATCTCTGGTTGCTTTATTTGACTTCTAGGTCTAAAATAGAAAGTGGCTTTAATTTTTTCATCAGGAGTTTTTATGAAATTGAACAGTCTCAAGGCTAAACTCATGCTTTTGCTTATTTTAATCGTCTTTGCTTCAAACGGCATTCTTGGCTTTATGGCATATTCCATGTCAAAAGCAGGTCTTGAAGAATCTGTGGAAAAGACGGTCACTACCGTGGCCGAAAAGGTCGCAGCACAAATTGAGCAGACGAACGAGCGGGAATTCCACATGCTTGATGTCCTTGCCAACATGTCTGTCATTCAGGATCCGGGCATTTCCATCGAGGAAAAAACGGCTATCGTCTTCGGTGCCACAAAAACTGACGCCCACTACGAGAATATTGCCTTTTATGACGAGACAGGAACAGGCATCACTGGAGACGGCGTAAAAATCAACTTTTCTGACCGCGAGTATTTTAAAAAGGCTATGGCAGGAGAGCATTTTGTTTCTGACCCTACGATTAGCCCTGTGAACAACAAGCTCCTCATGTTCTATTCAGTTCCGGTTTACAATCCCAGCCGTTCAAAAGTCATCGGCGTTATCTGCGCTGTCTTCCACGGCGAGACACTTTCTGACCTTTGTAAAGAAATTTATGTGGGAAAAGACAGTCATCCTTTCGTAATCAACATGAAGACTGGAAAAACTGTTGCTGATTCCGATGTCCAGTATGTGGAGAAGGGGCAGGTTCTCAAAGATTCCACTTCTGGAGCAATGAAAGAGGCTATCCTTGATGCCATGTCCGGGAATGTCACCTACAAGTCTTTCTATGAGCCATGGCGCAAAAAAATCATGGTGGCTTCTTACAGACCTGTGGGCGAATCCTGTGACTGGGCTGTTTTCTGTATGGCTCCTCATTCTGAGTATTTCGGCGCAATTACCAAAATGTCGGTTTCAATGCTGGTCGTTCTCGGAATTGTCCTTGCTATTGCCACAATTTTGAGCGCGGTGATTATTTCAATCAGCCTCAAGCCTCTTAAATCCGTGGAAGTTTCCATCACCGATATTGCCAGCGGAAACGCCGACCTCACCAAGCGAATTACCGTCACTTCAAATGACGAAATCGGCAATGTGGTCAAAGGCTTCAATAAATTCACTGAAAAGCTTCAGAATATTATTTCCAGCGTCAAGAATTCCAACAGCACTTTGGGCAGCGTCGGCTCTGACATGAGCGCCAGCGTGGATGACACTGCCAGCTCCATCACAGAGATTATCGCCAATATAGACAGCATGAAGAGGCAGATTGACGGACAGAATCAGTCGGTCAGCCAGACGGCAGGAGCTGTCAACGAGATTGCCTCAAATATCGAAAGCCTTGAGCGCATGATTGAGAGCCAGTCAAACGGCGTCACCCAGGCAAGCGCGGCTGTCGAAGAGATGATTGGAAATATTTCTTCGGTAAACGGCTCAATGGAAAAAATGGCCCGTTCATTCAACGAATTGAGGGCTGATTCACAGTCTGGAATCACAAAACAGAAGGCCGTGAACGACCGGATTAACGAAATTGAAAGCCAGTCGAACATGCTGCAGGAGGCGAATGTTGCCATTGCCGCAATCGCTTCTCAAACAAATCTCCTTGCCATGAACGCGGCAATCGAGGCGGCTCATGCGGGCGAGGCAGGAAAGGGCTTTGCTGTCGTCGCAGATGAAATCCGTAAGCTTTCCGAGACATCAACGGCTCAGTCAAAGACAATCGGAGACCAGCTTTCCAGCATCAAGGAATCAATCAACGAAGTCGTTTCGGCTTCCGGCGAGTCAGCCCTTGCCTTTGAGAGTGTTTCCCGCAAACTTGAAGAAACCGATGCCCTTGTCATGCAGATTAAGGCCGCAATGGAAGAGCAGAACGAAGGAAGCCAGCAGATTACCGATGCCCTTCACAATATGAACGACAGCACGATTGAGGTTCGCAATGCCTCTGCCGAAATGGAAGAGGGCAACAAGATGATTCTCAAAGAAGTCCAGCTCTTGCAGAACGCATCGATGTCTATGGCTCAGAGCATGGAAGAAATGGCAATCGGTGCAAGAAAAATTAACGAGACTGGCTCTGCCCTGAGCGGAATCGCTGGCAAAATGAGCGATTCAATTTCCGACATCGGTGCGCAGATTGACCAGTTCAAGGTGTAAAAATTAAATGAAACTCTCTGACTTTTACTTTGACTTACCAGAAGAACTCATAGCGCAAAAGCCCAGCGGAATCCGCGGTCAGGACAGGCTCATGCTTTTAAATCGGGAATCTGGGGAAGTTCAGCATCTTTCCATGGATGATTTGCCTGATTTGATTTCGCCTGACACCCTTATGGTCTTCAATAACTCAAAAGTCCGCCGCAGCCGCTGTTACGGAATCAAAATTTCTGAAATTGAAGGACAGGGGGGGCGTGAGCGCGTCTCAGGAAGAGAACGCGAGTTCATGTTCCTCAATCAGATGACGCCTGAAGGAAATCTCTGGCACACCATGGTTAAAGGGGCAAAAAAAGTAAAAGCCGGGAACAAGTACCGGTTTACCGACGGCTCAATCGGAAGAATCATCGCCCATGAAAACGACGAGGGAAGCGAATTCCGCACCATTGAGTTTGATTCCCGCCTTGATGATGACTGGTTTGGCCGCAACGGTCACATTCCTCTTCCCCCTTACATCCGCCGTGAAGACGATGACACGGACTCAGAGCGCTACCAGACAGTCTACGCCAAGGAAACGGGAAGCTCTGCCTGCCCGACGGCGGGCCTTCACTTCACCGAAGAAATGTTCCGCCGCCTTGACGCAAAGGGCATTGAGCGGGTATTTGTGACCCTTCATGTGGGCTTGGGAACTTTTTTGCCTGTCCGCACTGAGAATATCGAAGAGCACAAAATGCACGAGGAAGTCTACACCATTCCCTTTGATGTGGCCGAAAAAATCAATGCGGCAAAAAAAGCAGGCCGCCCGATTCTTGCCGTGGGAACAACTTCCGTCCGCACCTTGGAATCTGCCAGCGATGAAAATGGTTTCGTAAAGGGTGGCTCAAGCGCGACCCATATCTTCATGTATCCGGGTTACAAATTCAAGTGCGTCAACCAGATGTTCACGAATTTCCACACGCCTGAAAGCACCCTGATTATGCTGGTCTCAGCATTTGCCGGCAGGGAACATATTCTTAATGCTTACCAGAAAGCCGTGGAGCAAAAATATCACTTTTTCTCTTATGGCGACTGTATGCTGATTAAGTAAGTTGCTCCAGGGAGTATTTTATCAGATTCCAGAATTGCCTCTTTAAAATGGGGGCAATTTTTTCGTCTTTTGTCGTGTTATTGAATGATTCTTCGGCTTCAAGCAAGAAATTTGAAATTGCTGTCTGTGAAAGCGGCAAATGGGCTCCAATCAGTTTGTTTTCAAGGTTCGTATCCCTAAATTTAAAGCTTCCTGCCATTGAAATCCGTAAGTCTGAAATCTGATTTTTTTGTGAATTCGCCAGAAATACAAAGCTCGCTGAAAGCTCATTCAAAGAATTTGAGGGGCCGAGCCGTCTGAAAAGCGCAACTTCCCATTCTTCAGTGGGAAGCCGAATTTTTGATAAAAGCATGCCCTCTGGAATCTTTTCAAAGCGGCTTATATTCTGAAAAATTGCTTCGTTTCCGTTTTGAAATTCAAGCCTGGCATCCAAAGCTAAAAGGGGGGCATAGAGTGTGTTGAAAAATTCTTTCCCGCAGATGTTGCCGCCCAATGTTGCAAGGGAGCGCACATTTGGATTAGCGACTGTCGTGATTGCCTTGTACAAACATGGAGGAAGATTTGCCTCACCCAATTCTTCAATTTCGGCCAAAGTAACGGCAGTGCCAAAGTCGATATATCGCTCATGTTTGTCGATAATTTTTAGTTCAGGAATATCCCTGACAGAAAGTGTTTTTTCGGGTAGAGATTTCCCCACAAAAGAGGTACAGCCGCCTGTAATCGTCAAATCTGAAATCGTTTTGAGTTGATAGAATACATCGGCGAGATTTTTCGCATAAAAAAAAGTCTTAGAGGTTGCCATTTCGCCTTCCTTCCCGCTCGTGCTTGTTTGCTGTTGCGTACACGATTCCGTTCATAAATGTCTTTTTGTCTGTGCAGTTGCATTCTATGCAGTCAGCTACATGTTCCAAATCTTCTTGTGTTGGTCTGTATACTTTTTTGAGAAGGGCATAAGTTGAAAAAATCCGTGCGCTGTTGCAGAAGCCGCACATGTTCATTCCTGCCTGCTTAAATCCTGCTACGATGTCATCAGCTTCTTTTGTAAGTATAAAAAATTCCAAAGTGTCGATTGAGGCATTCCTCACGATTCCTACGGGGATTATGCAACTGGGAACAGGTCTGTCATCTAAGAGAACGGTACAAGAGCCGCATTTTCCTTTGCCGCAGCCTTCCTTGATTGAGATATAGCCTTCCCGTCGGAGCACAACGCTCAGCATTTCATCTGGCTGTGCGTCGAGAATCTTTTTTTCACTGTTCAAAAGCACTGGAATTTTCATTGAGCGTCCCCTGTAACATGTCTTCGAGAGTTTTCGTATCTTTCCCTGATTTCATAAAGTGAATCAGTTTTTAGAGGCATTTCGTTTACGCTGATAGCAATTGCCTGTGAGAGCGCAGAAGCATAAGCGGCTGGAAGAATAGAGTAGATGAGTCCGCCGATTTGCTTTGGTTCTTCTTCTGATTGGGTGAATTGTACGCTGATTGAAGGGCAGCGAAGGGATTCGTCTTTTACAAGGGAAGAAAGACAGCGAGAAATTGCCCTGTGTACGATGTTTTCGGCAGCTTTCGGGTGTAGAATTTTTCCGCCGTCGATAATTACGCAGATTTTTCGGATTTTTTCACGGAAAGTGCAGGCGTCAAGTTCTACTTCAACCGTACAGGTTCCGAATGCTGTATTGTAAAAGGGAGTGCCTGAAAATTCTGCCTGATTCCATGCTTTTTTTCGAGAAAGGGGCAGGGATTTTTTTATAGAAAACGGCGTGCCGTCAATTTTTTTTCGTTTTAGGGAATCCACGCATTTTTGCAAGAGGATGCTTTTTATACTTACATCTCCAACAAGTGACTCTGGCAGTGAGCTTGTCGTAATTTTCTTTTTTGACAATTCTTCTGCCGCTTCTCCCGTAAAGAGAATGTTCCTTTTTTCAATTTCAATCGAGTCTTGAATGATTTTTGTCCAAATTTCCTTGATTGAAAGACTTGGCGGAAGGGCATGAACGAGAATTTTTTTGTCTTCTGTTACGGAAAGATGCATCGATATGTTTGATTTTTCAAACTCTGTGCCGAAATAGCCGCTTCCCTCAAAAGCGCAGGCAAGGGCAATTCCTCTGAAGGGCGGAGCGTAAGGCAAATTATCGCTGCCTTCATTACGGCCATATTCTGCAAGCCGTGAAACCGTGTATTTTCGTTTGAAATCACTTCTAATAACTACCGCATTTATTGCATCGCTGGAACGACCGAATGAGAATGTAAATGGCTCCGTGTGCTTTTGCATTCCTCCGGCTTTGTTCATCTGCCGTAAGTCCACTGGAGAAAATCCTGTAATCTCAGCGATTTTTTGAATTTGGTTTTCGACGGCAAAAAATGCCTGAGAGTCCAGCATGGAAATGATTTGCGACGAGGGCGGATTATGGCTCTTGTAGGCTTTTGCGCTGATTTTTACATTTTTACAGTTGTAAATTCCACAAGCGGCGAGTGAAAGTCTGTCGAGAATGTAGGATGCAAAGGGATTGTATGCGCCTGAGTCGTAGCAAATTGAAACTTCCATTGCCGTGAGTAAACCGTTTTTATCGAGAGCTGTTTTGTGGGAGATAGAAATGTCGCTTGCCCGTTCGATATTTTCTTCTTGTTCTGTTCGGGAAAGTGAAAGTCTGACGGCTTTTCCTGTTTTTACTGCGGCAAAGGCGGCCAATGAAGCGAGAATTCCGTTTTGATATAGACAAGCCGTTGTCTCTCCGAAACTTTTTGTTTTTGTAAGGAAAATCTTGTCTTTTGAAAAAGCCGTAACTTGTTCCACCGTGCTGACAGTCTGCTCAACCCACTGGCTTGGTGTTGAAATGTAAAGATTTCCTCCCTTTATTTGAGCGACGGCTCCTTCTGTCTCTTTATTGGCATAATAGGGAATCTGGCTCTTCCAAGTTCCCTCAACGATAAATGCAGCTTTTTCCTCGTCTGCGAAAATTTCTTCTGTATTTCCGATTGAGACCTTTCGTTTTGCGATTATTTCCTTTGGTTTCGAAAAATCTTCAAGGGATTTTTTGAGGGATGTTAGGCTTTCTTCAATGGGCGAGCCGTCTTTGAGTGAGACAGAAAGTGAATTATATGCATTGCTGAATTTAGATTCGTTTGCCTTGATTTCTGTTTTATCGAGCTGAACTTTAATAGAAGATTTTAATTCTTCGAGAACTTCCTTCTTCTCACCGACAAGAAGCGCAAGAGGTTCTCCTTTGTAGGCAATTGTCCCAGTGCAAAGAATAGGAATGTCCTTTCCAAGAATATTTACCTGAGTTTTTCCAGGAATGTCTTTGTAAGTGAAAAGTTCATAGCCTTCTGGAATTTTTGTTTTGGGCGCAAAATCGATTGAGGTGACCTTCCCGTAAGAAAAAGGACTCCTCACGATGACCGCATGAATCATATCGTTTGCAGGTAAATCCGAATAAAAATCATCAGAGAAGAGAAATTTTTTTTTGTCGGAAACTTTCCGCCTAGCGCACATGGTGTTTTTCTCCCGCCTCTTTCACAGCCTTGATGACGATTTGAGCCTGCTCCTCGCTCATGTCCGGGAAGAGGGGAAGGGTAATCGTGTTTTTTGAGTGCTCGTCCGCGTTGGGGAAATTTTCTGCCCTAAAGTCAGGGTATTTTTCCTGCCAGTAAGTGAAATTGAAAATGGCGATAAAGTGCATGGAAATTCCGATTCCCTGCTCCTGGAGTTCCTTGGCGAAGGCGTTGCGGTCGCAGTCCAGTTTTGATGAGTCTAAGTGGAGCAGGTAAAGATGCCATGCGTTTCCCTCACCGTCCGGCGGTAGAATCACGAAATCAAGGTCTTTGAAAGCCTGATTGTAAATTTTTACGATTTTTTTGCGTTTTTCGTCAAAAGAGACGGCTTTTTTAAGCTGAACCCTGCCAATGGCTGAAAGTATGTCAGGCAGATTTGACTTAAAGCCCGGCGCGATGATGTCATATTCCCAGCTGGCCTTGGGGTTCGTGTAGCGGTCCCATGCGTCCCTGTTCATTCCGTGGAGGCGCATCTGGCTCATTCTTTTTGCAAGGGCATCGTCATCGGTGGTAATCATGCCGCCTTCGCCCGTGGTCATGGTCTTCGTTGCGTAAAAACTGAATACACCTATGTCGCCCAAAGTTCCCGCATAGCCGCGGCTGGTCTTACTGGGGAAGGAATGAGCCGCATCCTCAATCACATAAATTTTGTTTTGGGGAGTAGAATATTTTTTTGCCAGGGCGCAGATTCTTTCCATGTCGCAGAGATTTCCAGCGATGTGAACCGGCACGATGGCGCAAATCTTATGCTCACTGTCTTTTTTTAGGATTTCTTCGATTTTAACAGGATCGATTGAGTAAGAATCCTTTTCGATGTCGGCAAAAAAAACATCTCCTCCAAGGTGAACTGCGCTTGTCGCCGTAGAGACGAAAGTGTAGGGCGTGGTGATTACGGCCTTTCCTGCCTTTACTCCGCAGGCTTCCATGGCGAGAATCATTCCGCTGGTGTTTGAATTTACCGCCAGCGCGTGCTTTGAGCCCACAAAAGAAGCGAACTCACATTCAAAATCATGGGTAACTTTGCCCGTCGTGAGCCAGCCTGAGTCTATCACATCGCAGACGGCCTTTTTTTCTTCATCATCAAAAGAGGGCTTAAAAAAAGGAACTTTAATCTCAGACATAAAATCTCCTACAAATTCATTGACTCGTCTTTTTTCGTTGTTCTGTAGAATTCATCGAGAGAGGGCACTGCTTTTCTCAAAATAGAAATAAGCTCTTCCTTGTTGCGGAATTTTTCTTGGTCGCCGGTAAAGCGACAGATTGGATCAAGTTTTGAAAGAAGGGCGTCCAGTTTTTCATCCCCGAATTCAATGTTTTTGAGGACGAGGAGTTTTTCGTACTCGGTTTTCTGGGGATTTTCTTCTTTGAGCCAGAGAGGCTCGTAGACCCGCTCGCCCTCCCGCGCGCCGATGATTTTAATTTCGATGTCTTTGCCCGGCTCAAGTCCGGAAAATTTTATAATCTGCTCTGCCAGATCTATGATTTTAAGAGGCTCTCCCATATCCAGGAGATAAGAGCGGCCGTTTTCGCCTACGCCACCGGTCTCCAAAACAAGGGAACAGGCTTCCGGAATCGTCATGAAGAATCGTTCCATGTTTTTGTCGGTGACGGTTACGGGCCCGCCGGTTTTAATCTGCTGCTGGAAGAGGGGAAGAATTGAGCCCCGCGAGCCAAGCACATTTCCGAAACGCACGAACATGAAATTCTGATTTTTTGCAGCCTTTTTCGCATACTGAAGCACCAGCTTTTCCGAAAGCATTTTGCTGGCTCCGTAGACGCTCACCGGGCTTACGGCCTTGTCTGTGGAAATGAGCACGAATCTCTGAACGCCAGACTCAATGGCCGCATCCAGGAGATTTTTTGTTCCGAAGACATTGTTTTCGATAACCGCCACGGGATTTTCTTCCATCATGGGAACATGCTTGTAGGCCGCGCAGTGGAAAATCACATCCGCCCGCGTTTTTTTGATGATATAGCGCACATATTCCCTGTCTTTCATGTCGCCGATAATGGGAACCACAGTCGCTTTTTCTCCCACGCCTTCCTGCTGCAAGACATGAAGTTCCCGGTAAATCTGCACGATGGAATTCTCGCCGTGACCGAAAAGATACAATCGCTCAGCCCCGCCGCTTAAAAGCTGCCTTGAAAGTTCCGAGCCGATTGAGCCGCCCGCTCCCGTAATCAAAACCCGCTTTCCCCTAAGGTAATTGAGGCTTTCATGAAGGGGGATAATTACCGGAGTTCGGCCAAGAATATCCAGAGGGTCGATTTCGCGGGTTTGAACCAAATGAGCCTTTCCGTCTACAATCTGGCTTACGCTGGGCAAAATGCGGATATGGGCAAAGCCGCCCTTTTTGAGAATTTCGTAAATTTCACGGATTTTTTCGGTGGGGGCAGAGGGAATTGCGATAATTGCTTCGTCCAGCGGTCCGCAGCGAAGGATTTTCGCCACATCTTGAATGGGCCCCAGGACAGGAATCCCTTCGATTTGCTTTCCGATGATTTCTTTGTCGTCGTCTAAAAAAGCCGCGACCGAACCGAAAATCTTTTTGCGGAGCAAGTCTTCTGCAATCATCTGACCTGCAAAGCCCGCTCCTATTATATAAATTTGTGAATCACTCTTCTGTAACATAATTGTCTTCGTAAACTTCGCAGCCTCGTTTGCCTTTTTCTTTTACGATGTAAAGAGCTTTGTCCGCTCGCTTGAACAAATCTTCGGTGAATCCATCGTCAGAAAAAGCGACTCCGACACTGACTGAAACAGGTTTGATATTGTCTTTTATATTTACAAGTTTTTCGTTTACGCTCAGAATCTTCTGTTTGATTATGCTTGTGGCAGATTTTGAGCATTGGGGGAGAATCGCCGCAAACTCATCGCCACCGATTCGAGCCACATAGTCATCGGTTCGGAAAGTTTCGGTGAGAATTCTGGCAAGTTCTTTAAGGGCCGTGTCTCCGCCTGCATGACCGTAATTGTCGTTTATGTACTTGAAGTTGTCCATATCAATGAGAAGAAGAGCTATAGCCTGTTTTTTTTCGGATGAATTTTTGCAAACTTGGTCGAAAGCCCGTCTGTTCAAAATACCTGTGAGAGCATCATACTCTGCTTTTTTGAGAAGAGAGCGTTCGTTTTGTGCTTTAAGCTCGTAGATTTCGTTGTAGCTTTCGGCAAGATGCTTGCATTCTAAGGAACCAATTACATTGAGCCGTTCGTCCTTCTCGATTGAAGTTTTGAATTTTTCCAGCGGAAGAATAATGAGATATGCGAATGCGATGAATAAAAGGATATTTACAATCAACAAAGCAAGGAAAAGCAGACGCAAGCGGTTGATGTTTGATCCAAGCTCATTAGAATTTACATTGAGTTCGTCTTTAATCTGTTGTTCAATAGCGGCGATGGTAAGACGGCAATTTTCATTGATGCGGGTTTTGTAAATGAGATAGCCTTCTCCAAAAAGATTGTTGACCGTTGATTCCTGCAATTTTTCTTTTGGAAGGTTTTCGTCAAGAGCCCGAATTGGAATAGCTCGAATTTGTTCTGGAATTTCGTCAGTTCCGATTACTTTGTAGGCAAGACGGATAGCATATAACTCCATTGTGATGAGGCTTTGTCCTTGCTCCATGGCGATTTTAAGGCGTTGTAAGGCTAAATCTTTTTCAGAACAGACTTTTTCGAGTTCTTCGAGAGCTTTTTGCTGTCTTTTTGTTATATTTATTTCTTCAAGATAGGCTTCGACATAGTCTGTTTTGTGCGTAACGACAAAAAGTCGAGCCTGATCTGTAAGATAATTCGCGCTTTCTTTTATGAGTTCAGAACTTTGTTCACAAGTAATGAATTTGTCAATTGCATTTTCAACAGCATGAAATCGATTGTTTACAGTGTTTGAAATAACAAGAATAAAACAAAAAACAATTGCCGTTATTACTATAAAGAAAATATTGAGGAACTGAATGTTTATGCCTGTGACCGAGCGTTTCGGTTCTTTTTCTTGGTTAGTCTGCAAGAGTGATGATTTCTCCATATAATCCCGCATCTGATGTGACTGATTGGTTTATGATGTCGGCACATGCTGTTTGCCATGCCGAAATGTCTTTTACTTCGATGAATTCGGTGCCCTCGGACTGAAGAATGAGCTTGTTTTGGCTTTCGATTTCCTGAAGCATTTTGAAACATTCACCCTGAGCGTATCGGCTTGCCTCAATAAATATTTGCTTTTGTTTTTCTGAAAGTGAATCCCATGCTTCCGCTGTTATAACGACTTCAGTTATTCCCAATTGATGACCGTCAAGAATCATGTAGGGCGCAATTTTATTGAAATGATTTGAGAGATAATTTGCAATTGGCTGCTCTGCGATTTCTACAGAACCTGTTTGCAGTGCAGTGTAGAGATTTGAAAAATTTACAGTAACGGAAATGCCTTTTAAGCCGTCGATTATCCCCTGCATTACGGAGTTGCCCGCAGTGCGCATTTTCTTGCCATTGAAATCAGCGACAGAGGTAAGTTTTTTTGTAGAGAAAAAGTGGCGGAAGCCTTCCTCAGCGAAAAAAAGTCCTTTTATACCGAGTTTGTTTTCGTATGGTTCATTTAATATTTTTTCGGCGAGAGGTGATTTTGCAAACTTCTGGAAATGCTCATGTCCTGAAAAGGTAAAAGGAACATCGAGAAGCATGTGCTTGTTACAGTTTTTTGTAGATAAGGTGGCTGGCGATATTCTTGCGATGTCGATTTTGCTACCAGCTTGAAGCATAACATTCGTTACTTCAGTATTGTCACCTAATACTCCGTCTGTGTAGAGCTGAATGGTAATGCTTCCTTCTGATAATTCTTGAACTTTTTGAACAAAAGCCTCATCCATACGCACTGAAAGAGAGCCTGCGGGATTTACCTCTGACATGACAAACGAAAAAGATTTTTCTTTTTGGCATGAGCCGAGCAAAACTCCCATAATAAGTGTGTAAGCAATGAGAAAAGTTCGTTTCATATTTTTCATTATATGATGAGTTTTTTTTACTGTCAAATAGGGGTTATTTCGCCATGTCGAGAATCTTCTGGTATAAATCAGAGTCTGCTTTCGATGATTCTGAGATGATTTTTTCGCATGCTTGCTTCCATGGTGTCAGGTCGTTGACTTCTGTAAAGACCGCGCCTTCAGCTATAAGCTGTGCCTTAGCCTTGTCCTCTGCTTCCTGAGAGAATTTGCGGCAGACTTCACCAGCATAACTTCCCGCCACCTGAAGGATATGCTGTTGAGAATTTGAAAGAGAATCCCATACATTTGAGTTGATTATGACTTCGGTTACTCCCAATGTATGTCCGTCAAGAATCATGTTTGGGGCTACTTCGTGGAAGTGATTTGCAAGAAGTGAGGTTTTTGTACAGCCACGAGCTGCAAGACTGAAAGCCGAAATCCTCATAAGGTGGATTGAACTGTTCTCGCCTCTGATAATCGGCATGATATTCTCTTCATCGCCCAATGCTCCGCCGAGATGAAGGTCGATTTTGATTTTGCCACTGGAAAGTTCCTCAACTTTCTGCTTGAAAGCCTTATCCATCTCCGCAACGATTGTACCGTCAGGATTGACTTCTGCCATTACAAGCGTGAGCTCTTTCTCATTGTTTTCAGTGCGCGTAACTAAGAATTTCTTTGTATAAGTCCATGTCGCCAGAGGAAGTTTCTTTTATGAAGTCAGACAGAGCCTCCTGCCATGGACCAATATCGTTTACTTTGACAACTGAGACTCCCGCGGCTTCAATTTGTTTGAGAATTTTATTTTCTTCTTCTTCTGAAATCTTCCTGCAGTATTCACTTGCATATCTTCCTGACTCAAGAAGAATATTCTGTTGTTTTTCTGAAAGGGAATCCCAAATTTCGGTTGTAATGAATGTTTCCATGATTCCCAGCTGGTGACCGTCAAGTATGATGTTTTTTGCGACTTCATCAAAATGGTTTGCAAGATAGTTTGAAAGAGGCTGGTCGGCAACATCTACCTGCCCTGTGGTAAGTGCGCCGTAAAGGTCTGCGAAGTTGATTTGAGTTTGATTCATCTTGAGATTTTTTGCGATTGCCTGTAAAGCGGCATCGTTTGTGACTCTCATCGTTAGCCCTTCCAAATCTTTGACACCGTTGATTTTTTTAGTTGAGAAGAGATGTCTGAATCCTTCTTCCCCGTAGAAGAGACCGATACAATTCAGGCCTCTTTCCCGTGGTTCCTGAAGAAGTTTTTTTGCGGTTTTCGATTGTGCGAATTTCCAAAAGTGCTCTCTGCTTGAGAATGTAAACGGGATGGAAAGAAGTGCATAACTTTTGCAGCCCAGTGCGACGAATCCTGCCGTAGACTGGCGGGCGATATGAATTGTACTGTTTGGCTGTGTGATTAATTTGCGGACTGTAGAGTTGTCTCCGAGAATTCCTGAGAATTGTAAATCGATTTTGATTTTTCCGCCAGAAAGCTCCTCGACTTTTTCTTTGAATGCTAAATCTGTTTTTCCAGCGAGTGTTTCTGGAGGATTGACTTCTGCCATTACGAGGGTGATTTCTTTTTCTTGTGTTGTCGCGGATTTTTTATTGCATGAAAAGAATGTAAAGAGAAGTGTGGTTGAGATAAGCAGTGAGATAGTTTTTTTTGCAGTCATAGAATCCCCTTGGCTTAAGAAATGTAATATTATTTTCTATCTAAAATGTGATTTTGTCAATTTTTATGTAAGACTATAAAAGAACTTGAAATTTGATTTTCATGTATTGATTCAACTTGTAAAAACTGATATTATATTTGTCTACTGATTAGCTTCCCTCTAGTCAGTGACTTTGAAAAATCAAGCACCTGATTCCTCGCGGCTTGTGGAATCTGCCTTGGTTACATTTTTAGGAGCATATAAATGGCTACACGACGCAATCCTCGTTTTAAGGAATGTAGACGACTTGGTGTCAATGTTTGTGGACACCCAAAGGCATTGGACAGAGCTGGCGCACCAGCTTTCAAAAAAACAAAGAAATCTTCTGATTATGCTTTGCACTTGGTAGAAAAACAGAAGGTTAAGGCTTACTACAACATCCTCGAAAAACAGCTTCGCCGATATTTCGAAAAAGCTGCTCGATCAAAGGAGATGACAGGTACGGCTCTCTTGGTCGCACTTGAGACACGCCTTGATAACCTTGTTTACCGCTTGGGCTTTGCTTCTTCAATCCGCATGGCTCGCCAGATGGTAAGCCACAAGCACATTGAAGTTGATGGAAATGTCGTAAATATTCCTTCATACGCTGTAAAAGTTGGCTCAACAATTTCTTTGGTTGAGAAAATGCGCAAAAGTGAGCAGTTCAAATCAACCTATCTTTCAAATAACAGGGCTAAGCTTGATTACCTTGAGCGTGATGATGACAACTTCACTGGTAAGCTCGCTCGTCTTCCACAGCGTTCAGAAATCCCAGTTCAGATCAACGACCAGATGGTAGTTGAGTTCTACTCTAAGTAGGATTTTCTGGCTTTTACGAAGCCGCTCCATTCGGAGCGGTTTTTTTTGTCCTGTCGCTTTTTTCTTGCCGAATTCGCAGGTTCTTTATTATCTTTCAAGTGAAATAAAAAAAGCAAACCTTTAGGAGAGTCTCGGAAAAATCTGTGATTTTTCCGTACTTTCGCAAGGAGAACACTATGAATTATGAGCAGTTTACATTAAAAACACAGGACATTTTGCAGGAGGCAAGCGCACTTGCCCAGCAAAATGACCACAGCGAAATCGGCTTACCCCATCTTTTGGTGGCAATGCTGGAGCAAAAAGACGGAATCACTTCTCCAATCGTGGAGCGAATCGGCCTTCAGAAGGAAGCCCTTCTTGAGGCGGCGAGAAATCTTTTAAATACTTACCCCAAAGTCACCGGCAACGTGCAGATGCAGCTTTCAGGCGAGGCTCAGAAAGTCCTTGCCAAGGCCGAAAAGGAAATGGCGGCTTTAAAAGACCAGTTTCTTTCGGTGGAGCATATCTTACTTGCGATGGCTCAGAGTGACGGCCGCACCGGCGAGCTTTTGAGACAGTACGGAATCACTAAAGAGACAATCCTTGAGGCCTTAAAAGCCGTTCGCGGAAACCAGAAAGTAGACACAAACGACCCTGAAAGCAAAATGCAGTCTCTTGAAAAATATTGCACTGATTTGACGGCCCGCGCCCGTCAGGACAAAATCGACCCTGTAATCGGCCGTGACGAAGAAATTCGCCGTGTAATGCAGGTTCTCGTCCGCCGCACAAAGAACAATCCTGTCTTAATTGGCGAGCCAGGCGTAGGAAAAACGGCGATTGTTGAGGGGCTTGCCCGCCGAATCGCTTCGGGAGATGTTCCTGAAAGCCTTAAAAACAAGCGGCTTCTTTCTCTTGATATGGGAAGCCTTGTGGCCGGGGCAAAATTCCGCGGCGAGTTTGAGGAGCGATTAAAGGCTGTAATCACCGAAGTCGCCAAAAGTGAGGGGCAGATTATCCTCTTTATCGATGAGCTTCACACGATTGTGGGTGCCGGGGCCAGTGAAGGCAGCATGGACGCAAGTAATTTGCTAAAGCCGGCCCTTTCCCGCGGTGAGCTTCATGTTATCGGAGCTACGACCCTTAACGAATACCGCAAATATATCGAAAAAGACGCGGCATTGGAGCGTCGTTTCCAGCAGGTTTACTGTGCCGAGCCGAATGTTGAGGACACAATCGCCATTCTGCGCGGATTGCGGGACAAATACGAGATTCATCACGGAGTTAAAATCAATGATGAGGCCCTTGTTGCCGCCGCCACTCTCTCAAACCGCTACATTACAAACCGTTTCTTGCCGGATAAGGCCATTGACCTTGTGGATGAGGCGGCCAGCCGCCTGAAAATGGAAATTGAAAGCGAGCCTACGGAGCTTGACCAGCTGGAGCGAAAAATTCTTCAGCTTCAGATTGAAAAACAGTCTCTTTCTAAGGAAGACGACGCCGCCTCAAAAGAGAGATTGCAGAAACTTGAAAAAGAACTTTCCGAAGTCACTTCAAGCCGGGACGCCATGAAGTTACAGTGGCAGAACGAAAAGGCTGAAATCGACAAAAGCCGGAAACTCAAGGAGGATCTGGAGCAGGCCCGCTTTGAGGAAGAAAAATACACCCGCGAGGGCGACTTCAACAAGGCGGCGGAATTGAAATACGGAAAAATCCCTTCCCTTGAAAAAGAACTGGCAGAGGCTCAGAAAGCCGATGAAGAGCGGCATAATAAAGAAGACAATGGCGTTTCTGATTCCCTTTTAAGGCAGGAAGTCACCGAAGAGGACATTGCCCGCGTGGTAAGTGCCTGGACTGGAATCCCTATTGCAAAAATGCTCACGAGCGAAAAGCAGAAGTATGTTCAGCTTGAAAGCGTCCTGCACAAGAGGGTAATCGGACAGGACGAGGCTGTTTCCGTGGTGAGCGACGCAATCCGCCGAAACAGGGCAGGTCTTAACGATCCCAACCGCCCGCTGGGAAGCTTTATGTTCATAGGCCCGACAGGAGTGGGAAAGACGGAGCTTGCAAAGACTCTGGCCGACTTCCTCTTCAATGACGAAAAGGCTCTGACCCGAATCGATATGTCGGAATACATGGAAAAATTCTCCGTGACCCGCCTTATCGGTGCTCCTCCGGGATATGTGGGCTACGATGAGGGAGGCCAGCTTACGGAGGCTGTCCGCCGCCGCCCCTACAGCGTCATTCTCTTCGATGAGGTTGAAAAGGCTCACCCCGATGTCTTCAATGTGCTTTTGCAGGTGCTTGATGACGGCCGCCTTACCGACGGTCAGGGCAGAGTAGTGGACTTTAAGAACACAATCATCATCATGACCAGCAATCTGGGAAGCGATTTGATTCTGGACGCTGACACTCAGGAAAAACTTGTGGCAGCCCGTCCTGCGGTGGATGTCCTTTTAAAGCAGACCTTCCGCCCGGAATTCCTCAACCGAATCGATGAAATCGTCATGTTCGGCCGACTTTCAAAAGACTGCATCGGCGGAATCGTGCGTAATCAGCTTGAGAGGGTGAAAGCCCGTCTTGCTGACCGAAGAATCACTTTGAAATTTGACCAGTCGGCCATCGACTTTTTGAGCGATGTGGGCTATGACCCGGCCTTTGGAGCGCGTCCTGTAAAGCGGGCCGTTCAGACCTATGTGGAAAATCCCCTGGCAAAGGAGATTTTGGGCGGAAAATTCGGCGAGGACTGTAAAATCAGCGTGAAAGCCGGTTCTGGAGGCCTTATCTTTTCTTAAAAGGGAGGCAGAACGGGAGCAAATGGGCTTGTTTTTGAATAAACAACTATACAATTGATATAAAGCCGAAAGGGTAAAATCCTGAGTAGGCTTTTTTTATTTCCTTTTTAATTTCCAAAATATTATAAGCAATTTAAATATGAAAAAAGTTTCTGTTTTTTTTCTTGTTTTATTTCTTTCTGTTCTAATTTTATCTTGTAATTCAAAGTCTCTTCCAAGTCTCATAGGAAAATGAGAGTCAACTGTTACTTTAAAATCTGATTTGGCAGCTGGTAATTCTGATGCGCCTGTACTTGCTTATTTGTACACAAAGCAAAAAACAACGCTTGCTTTTTCTGAAGGCGGAGTTTTCACAAAGTCCGTGGAGCAAGTCGTCGATCATGTGGATCTTACTGACTCTAAAGAAAACGCTGACGAGGCAAAACAATATTTTTCTCAGTATTTCAATAAAAATCTGGTTTTTGACGGCGAGTATTTTCAGAAAAATCAATTTATTAACTTTTTGACGCTCTATGTAGGAGAAAATGGTGGTGAGCAGATTCCTTATATCGATTTCTTTGCAAAAGATCCTTCAATTGGTTCCGATGAATATTCACTTTCCTATAAAGTAAAAAACGAAGAGCTTGTAATTGACGGGGTCACATACAAAAGAATTGATTGATTTTTGCTTTTACATACTTTCTTTTTTTTGTATAATAACGGAAGATGAAAACAAAAATATTTTTTTTCTTTCTTGTTTTTTCTTTTTCCGCAATGTTTTCTTTTGCCAGTTCCAAGTCTCATGCGGGAATAGGCTCTAGTCTTTCATATAGTCTTTCTACGACCCAGCATTCTTTTGTGTCTTTTACGGCTCGCAGCGACCTTTCTCCATGGGTCGTTTTTTTTAATGCGCATTTTAATCAATCTGTAATGACGGTTTTTGCAGATAATTGGTTCATAAATGAGTCTTTATCATCTCAACTTGACTATTTTGTTTTGTGGGGTATTAGCGGGGGAATTCGCTTTGAGGATGAGAAGCGGGAGCTTGCGACGGGCTGTCGTTTCGGGGCTGGAGTGGATTTTTTCTGCCTTAACCGACGGCTTGAATTTTTTGCTCAGACTGTATGGAATCCATATTTCGGAGTAAAAAAAATCGATAAAGATTGTTCATTGATTTTTCGTCCTGTGAACTTTCCTTGTTCTGCAGGAATTCGCATGTGGTTCTAATTGAAAAAAAATCATTTAGATAGTAGAGTATAGCAATATGTTCGATGCAAAAGATTCTGATTTTTTTGATCTTGAAGAAGAAGATTTCGATACCATTCTCGCACCTGATATTGCTTTCCGTGGAACGATTCGATTTGCTAAGCCTTTCATGATTCGCGGAATTGTCACTGGTGAAATTGACGCAACGAGTGATTTGGTTGTTGACACAAATGCTGTTGTTACGGCAGGAATCAACGCTCAGCGAGTTCTTGTCCGTGGAAAAGTTGACGGTAATATTATGGCAAAAGATGTGGTTTTTGTGACGGCATCCGGTTCGGTAAACGGCGACATCATTTCAAAAGAAGTTGTGCTTGAGCCGGGTGCGCATTTCTCCGGCAAATGTACAATGACAGGAAAATAGGTGATTATATGAAAAAGTTTGCTTTTGTTTTTGCTTTTTTATTTTTCTTAACAGGGATTTTTGCTCAGTCTAAACCAGATGCCCTTGTCCTTTACCGAAACGGTAATTATGCTGATGCTATCAAGATTTGTGAGCAGGAAATTGCGGCAAATCCCAAAAATATCGATTCTTACTGCGTTCTCTGCTGGTCGCTTGTGCGAAATCGCCAGTATGCTGAAGGCGAAGTGCGGGCGACAGAGGCTCGAAAAGTCGCTCCTGGAGATGTCCGCTTAATGGAAATCCTTGCCGAGGCAAAGTATTATCAGGGAAAGAACAACGAAGCCCTTGAAATGTTTAGAACTTACATTGCTAACGCTCCCTCAAATGCTGCCAGAATCGGAAATGCCTACTATTATATGGGTGAAATTTACATTCGTCAGGGAAAGTATCAGCATGCTGACATTTCTATGACTATGTCTGTTTACACGGAGCCGCTCGTTGATGTTTGGTGGACTCGCTGTGGCTATGCCAGAGAAATGGCTGGTAGCTATGCCTCTGCCCTTGACGCTTACAACAAAGCTTTGGAATTAAAAGCCTCAAATGCAGATGCTGCCCGCGGAAAGGAACGTGTTACTGCAAGATTGCGATAAATTTTATGAGTGAATTAAATAGAAGTATCCATTTTGAGACACTGGGCTGCCGCTTGAATCAAGTTGAGAGTGAAGGGGCAGCTCGTTTTTTTAGTGATGCGGGCTTTCCTGTCACCATGGAGCCTTTTACGGCAAAATCTTCCGACGAAAAGACTGTCCTCTGCGTGGTAAATACATGCACTGTTACGGCAAAGGCCGAGCAGAAAGCGCGCCGAATTATCCGTATGCTGCTTAAAACCTGCCCGAACTGCGCTGTTGCCGTCACCGGATGCTATGCCCAGCTTAATCAAAGCGACTTGCTTGCAATTGATAAGAGAATCTGCGTTCTGGGCGGACAGCACAAAGGTTCTCTTGCAGACCTTCCCGATCTCCTAAAAAATCTTCTGGAAGAAAATCCTTCGGCGGACGGAAATTTTATTTCCGCTGAAATCCAGAAATTCTTTGATAAAGAAAACGCCTCTTCAATTCAGAATGTGATTACTTCTCCCTTCCGCCTTTCCACGGACACTTTCATCAATCATTCCCGCTCTTCCCTCAAAATTCAGGACGGATGCAACTGCGTCTGCACTTATTGCCGCATTCGCCTTGCCAGGGGAAAGTCAGTTTCCCTTGCCGCGAGTGAAGTTCTGGAGCGGGTAAAGGCCCTTGAAAAAGCGGGGCAGAGTGAAGTCGTCATCACTACGGTGAACATCGGCCAGTATTTGAGTGAATACGAAGGAAAGCGGGTGCGATTCGCCGGGCTTCTTGAGCTGATTCTTGCCCAGACCGAAAAAATCAAAATCCGCATTTCAAGCCTTTATCCTGAAATCGTGGACGAAAACTTGAGCTCTCTTTTTGAGAACAATCGGGTTTGTCCTTATTTTCATATTTCTGTCCAGAGCGGAAGTGACTCTGTTCTATCTAAAATGAAGCGGCCCTACAAGATTGAGGCTGTTTACCGGGCAACGGAACTGCTCAAAAAAGCCAAGAAAAATCCCTTCCTCGCCTGTGACATTATCGCCGGCTTCCCCGGTGAGAGCGATGAAGATTTTAACCTTACGATGAAAATGCTTTCTGACTGCGGATTTACTTTTGTTCACGCCTTTCCCTTTAGTCCCCGGCCCGGAACTGAGGCCTTCAAAATGCGCCCCATGGTTCCGAATTATGTGACCGATACCAGGATTGCCCGCCTTGAGAAATTCAACAAGAAGTCAAAAACGGATTATATCAATTCCTTTGTGGGAAAAATCCTTCCTGCCGTCTGTGAGAGCGTACACCGAGCTAAAGTTTTCAAAGACCGCCTTGTAGTTCATGCCGTCACGGAGAATTTCTTGCACTGTCAGTTGAATTTTTCTACAAAAGACTCGAATCTTCCTGTGGCTGGAAGTGAAATCCGTGTGAAAATCCTGCGTCCCCTCAATGACGGTGAAAAGACCGGAGAGAGTGATACGCTGGCGGAAGTTGTATCCTAGTTTTCTTATAAAAACATTGACATATATATCCGCTGAATATATCATTTAATATATCGATATATATGTACGGAGGTTTTTATGGGATTGCCGAAATATGATTCAATGACAGCACGAAAAATGATTCACGCTTTCGTTCCAATCAGCCGTTTCAACAAGGGTGAGGCTGGAAAAATCATCGAAGAAGTCAAAAATGACGGGATCCGTGTCATCGTCAAGAATAATGAGCCGGAATGCGTAATTATTACGGTCGAAGAATACGACAAAATGATGGAGCTCTCCAACAGAGCAGTCTCTGTTTTCCAAAGCAAGGAAGAAGAAGAAAAACGCAAGGCTTTTATCCGAAAAATCCGTGAAAATGTGCCTGAACCTATACCACCGACAAGAAATCTTGCGGACACTATAAGGGAAGTTGGAACTATTGATATTGATGAGAATTCGGTCTGGGAACTTAGGAGGCTTGGTTGATATGCAAAAAACAATACTTTTTGATACTAATGTGCTTATTGACTTTTGGAAGAATTCCGCAAAACTAAAAGAACTTGAACTCTCAAAAGAAAAGTATGCTATTTGCGGAGTTGTTCGCTCTGAATTTCTTCATGGAGCAAAATCAAATTCTGAAATCGATGATATGTTAAAAATTTTCGCATCTTTTAGTAATCTCCCCAATGACGACTATGATTTTGACGGTGTGGGCTTTATGCTCCAGAATTTGCGAAAAAACGGCTACACGATTCCTTTTTCTGATGCGATGATTGCTTTTACCGCCATAAAATACGATGTTCCGCTTTGGACTCACGACAGGCATTTTGAGATTCTTCGGGCATTTTATCCAGAATTGATTCTTTATGAGGAAATATAGATTCTTACAGACAGACCTTGTTAAAATTTGCTTTAATCGGTGTGAATCTGTGCAATCTGTGGTTTATAAAAAAATTGAATTTTGCTATACTTACATTCTATGGAAACAAAAAACACTCCTCACGGAACGATTACCGATAACAATCATGCCGCTCTCTGGCACGGACGCTTTGCCGAAGGACCTGATGCGGCCGCCGTTGAATTTGAGACTTCGATTCATGTTGACGAGCGAATGGCTTTGGATGACATTCGCGGTTCAATGGCTCACGCATCTATGCTGGCAAAACAGGGAGTTATTTCGGCCGAGGAGAACAAGGCCATTCAGGAAGGGCTTTCTTCTATAGAAAAGGATTTGTCTTCTGGCGCTCTTTCAATCGACTATTCAGCCGAGGATATTCACTCTTTTATCGAAGCCACTTTGACTGACCGAATCGGAGACCCTGGCCGCAAACTTCACACGGGACGCAGCCGAAACGACCAGATTGCCCTTGACGAGCGGCTTTATCTCCGCCGGGTCATTCCTGATTTGCAGAAGGCGATTGTTTCCCTCATTAAAACCCTTACGGAAATTGCCTCAAAACACAAAAATTCCCTTTTGACGGGCTACACTCACATGCAGCACGCCCAGCCGGGAAGCCTTGCCCAGCATCTCTGTGCCTGGGCTTTTATGCTCATGCGTGATGTGGAGCGTCTTTCGGATTCATTGAAGCGGGTTTCCCTTTCTCCTTTGGGAAGCGGCGCCTTAATGGGAAGCACCTTGCCCCTTGACCGGGAAGCAGTGGCAAAGGAGCTGGGCTTTGAGGGAGCGACTTACAATTCCCTTGATTCTGTCTCTGACCGTGACTACTGCATCGAATTCACTTCTGACTTTGCGATTTTGCAGCAGCATTTGAGCCGCATGGCTGAGGAAGTGGTCTTGTGGTCTACCACCGAATTCGGCTTTATCAATCTGAGCGAAAAATGGTCTACCGGCTCTTCAATCATGCCGCAGAAAAAGAACCCGGACTTCGCCGAGCTGATTCGCGGCCGCACTGGAAAGGTTTACGGAGACTTAATCAATCTTTTGGTTATGATGAAGGGCTTGCCCTTGGCTTATGACCGGGACATGCAGGAAGACAAGGCACCTCTTTTTGAGGCTTTGGACACGGTTCAGGGCAATGTAATTGTCTTTGAGGCCATGATTGCAAGCGCGGAATGGAATCTTCCCAAAATGGAAGAAAGTTGCTTCGGCGGTTTTGCCAATGCTACCGATGTGGCAGATTATCTTGTGCGAAAGGGGCTTCCTTTCCGCTTGGCTCACGGCGTTTCGGCAAAATGCGTTCGCCTTGCCATTGATTCAGGACTTTCAGCCATCGAGGATTTGAAAATCGAGGACATGAAAAAGATTTCCCCGCTTTTTGAAGAAGACATATTCGACTGCATAAAGCCAAAAGCCTGCATGGAAGGCCGAAAAACTCTCGGCGGTCCCGGCGCAATCGACAAGCAGATTGAAACGCTTCGTGGGTTTTGCAAAGAGTTTTAAATAAATCCACAGATAGGCACAGATTTTCACAGATTCGGTATGTTTGTAATCGGTGCTAATCTGTGTGAATCTGTGGATAAAAATATAGGAGAAACTTATGAAATTAACAAAAGTTTTGATGGGAGCTTTTGCCTCTCTCTTGGTTATGGGCTTGGCTTCATGCTCGAAGGCTAACAATGAATTCGTGCTTGGTCTTGATGATTCTTTCCCGCCTATGGGCTTCCGTGATGACGCTAACGAAATCGTAGGTTATGACATTGATTTGGCAAAAGAAGTCGCAAATCGTTTGGGACTTAAATTCCGCGCCCAGCCAATTTCTTGGTCTGCAAAAGAGCAGGAACTTAATACGGGCAAAATTGACTGTATCTGGAACGGTCTTTCAATCACTCCTGAGCGTCTTGAGGTTCTTGCCTTTACAAAGCCTTATCTGAACAATGCTCAGGTTGTAATCGTTCGCGCGGACAGCGGAATTAAATCTTTGGCTGATATGACTGGTAAAATTCTCGGTGTTCAGGCTGGCTCTAGTGCTGCTGATGCAGTTGATTCTGTTCCGAGTTTTAAGCAGAGTCTTAAACAAATTGTTGATTTCTCTGACAATATTATGGCACTTAATGATTTGGAAATTGGCGGTCTTGACGGAGTTGCCATGGATAGTGTTGTGGCCGAGTACAGCCTTAAAGTGACTGGAAAACCTTTTGTAATTCTTTCTGATTCCCTTTCACCAGAGCAGTACGGAATCGCCTTCAAAAAGGACAATACCGAGCTCCGTGACAAAGTCCAGAAAGCCCTTGAAGAAATGGCAGCCGACGGCACAGTAGCAAAAATCAGCGAAAAGTGGTTCGGCTCAGATATTTCTATTATTGGAAAATAAATTTTGACGCAGATGAACGCGGATGTTTTTATTTATCTGCGTCTATCCGCGTGTATCTGCGTCTGAAAGTTTTTGTTATATGACTAAAATAATTCTTCCTATGCTTTCGGCTTCTGTGGTCTCTGTTGAAGTATTTTTTCTCACGCTTATTTTTTCTGTACCATTGGGCTTTCCTCTGGCGGCCGGAAGAATGGCTCGGTTCAAGCCGCTTTCCTATCTTTTTAATGCTTTTCTTCTTATAATTCGTGGGACGCCCCTTATTTTGCAGCTGATTGCGGTTTATTTTTTTCCAGCCTATCTTTTTAAATTTTCTTTCGATCGTTTTGTGGCGGCAATTATTGCTTTGTCGGTGAATTATGCCTGCTATTTTGCAGAAATTTACCGTGGCGGGATTCAGTCCATTCCGAAAGGTCAGTATGAGGCTGCGAAAGTCTTGGGCTACACGAAAATGCAGACTTTCTTTAGGATCCTGCTTCCTCAGGTTGTTAAGAGAATCATTCCTGCCATGGGAAATGAAATGATTACACTGGTAAAAGATACTGCTTTGGTTTCAGTTTTGGGTATTGCCGAACTTTTCCGCACTGCCCAGACAACTTCCAGCCGGCTTTTTTCAACTACGCCGATTCTGATTGCGGGGCTTTTTTATTTTGTCATGAACTGGGTGGTTTCCTCTGGTTTTATTCTGCTTGAGAAAAAGCTGGATTATTATAAATAGCAGAAATTGATTCTAGGGGCATTTTATGGCAATTATCAGCGTTCAGAATATAAAAAAAACTTTCTCAGACGGCGTTCAAGTCTTAAAAGACATTTCCTTTGATGTAGAAGAGGGGGAGATTCTGGGAATCATCGGCCCTAGCGGAAGCGGAAAATCCACCATGCTCCGCTGTATCGCCCAGCTTGAGACGATTGACGATGGTTCTATTTATGTTTGCGGAAGTCCGATTGTCACAAATGGCCTTTATGCTTCTCAAAAAGATCTTCGCAAAATCGGTCTGAATCTGGGCTTTGTCTTCCAGAATTTCAATCTTTTCCCACACATGAGCGTTCTTCAGAATATCATCGATGCGCAGATTCACGTGCTGAAAACTCCGAAGAAAGAAGCCCTTGAAATTGCCCGAAAATTACTGGCGGATGTGGGGCTTAGTGAAAAAGAAAATGCCTATCCTTGCGAACTTTCCGGCGGCCAGCAGCAGCGGGTCTCAATCGCCCGAAGCCTTGCCTTAAAGCCAAAAGTCCTTTTGTTTGACGAACCGACCAGTGCCCTTGACCCGGAATTGACAGGCGAAATCCTTGCGGTTATAAAAAAACTTGCCCTTGAAAAAATGACCATGATTGTCGTAACCCACGAAATGGCCTTTGCCCGCGACATTTCCGACAAAATCATCTTTATGGCAGACGGCCTAATCGTGGAGCAGGGTGAGCCAAAAGAACTGATTAACAATCCAAAGACAGAACGCCTGCAGGATTTTTTAAAGCGATTTAACAGGTAAAATCCGCGTGTATCTGCGCCTATCCGCGTCAAAAAACGCTTAATTTCTCATTTTCTTTTTCCTTAACTTCTCATTTCAAATTCCGATATTCATAGTATGAATACTTTTACACGGTCAGTTGATTTGTTATCTCGTGCGATGGATGTTAATTCACTTCGCTATCAGGTTTCCGCAAACAATATTGCAAATGCGGAAGTTCCGAATTACAAGCGTCAGGAAGTGAATTTTGAGAGCGAGCTTAAGCGTGCCTTTGATTCAGAGAAGGACGCTGATCATCGCTTCCAGCTTACCCGCACGGATGAGAGACATATCCAGCTTGATGAGCCTTATGATTGGCGTTCTGTCGAGCCACGCCGTGTAACTGACTGGACGACCACAGCCAATGCCAACGGAAACAATGTGGATCCTGAACTTGAGGCCATGAACATCATGAAAATTCAGCTCAACTACCGCCTCTTGGCTCAGCTGGAGAATTTCGAATTCAGCCAGGTCAAAACGGCAATGAAGAGATAATCCACGGATAGGAGATTGAATTATGGGAATGTTTACATCGATTAATATTGCTGCTACGGGAATGAGCGTTGAGCGTCTCCGCACTGATGTTATTTCTAACAACATCGCCAATGCCAGCACCACACGAACCCCGGAAGGCGGAGCCTTTAAAAAATCTTCTGTTATTATTGAGCCGATTGCTTCAAGTCATCCCACTTGGAGAAGCCCATTCGTTTCAGCGGATCAGGATAACGGACCGGGAAAGGGTGTTCGTGTTCGTGAAATCGTAAAAAGCACGGAGCAGGGACGCCTGGTTTATGATCCGACGAACCCTGACGCCATTCAGTCGGGACCGAACAAAGGCTATGTCGAGTATCCAAATGTAAACATCGTAAACGAAATGGTGGATTTGATTTCTGCAAGCCGGGCTTACGAGGCAAATTCAACGGTCATTCAGGGCGCAAAAGATATGTTCTCAAGCGCACTGGAAATCGGTCGCAGTTAATGATAATTCATTATGACATCTTGTCATAATGAATTTTTTGCTATAAAATTCTAATGGGTGGAAATTTATGAATGTTACAATGCCAAGCTTGTCTCAGATTCAGATGACACGCACGAATCCGGCTCATGTGGGAAGCGCAAAGCTTTCTATTCTCGGTCAGGAAAATTCAAATCAAATTCAGAATGAAAAGACTATGGGCTCTTTTGAGTCATATCTTGTTAACGCCGTTTCTTCAATGAACAGCCAGCAGCTTGATGTGTCTCGCGTTCAGGAGCAGCTTATCACTGACCCTGATTCTGTCGATATTCATGATGTGACCACTGCAATGGCAAAAGCCCAGATGTCATTGAGCCTTGCCCAGACTGTCATTGACCGTCTTGTCACTGGCTGGAATGAGCTTTCTACTAACAGGTAGTTTAAGTTCTGAAAGGACTTAGGCTTAGCATAGATTTATAATCTGCTTTCCAGAATTCGGAAAGTGTGATATTATAATATATTGTTGTTCGTTCACGGGAGGGGTAGATGAACGACTGGCTTAAAAATACGACTGCCAAGTTAAAATCTTCGTGGGCTTCATGGAAGCCCGTTCAAAAAGCAATCGCCGCGGGTATTGTAGTCGCGGTTATTGTCGTTTTAGTTCTTGTCTTCCGCGGATCATCAAAGCCGACTACCATTGCGCTTTTTAACACGCCGATTACGGATCAAGCCGCAAGAGATGATATTGCGTTCCGACTCGATCAAGAAAATATAAAATATACAATCAATTCTACGAATGGTATGATTTATGTTGATGACGAGGGAACGGCTCGCCGCGCAAAGGCCATTCTTATTGCGGAGGATTTGGTTCCAACGCGCGTTGATGTGTTTAGCCAGATGCTTGATGTCACGAATTGGTCTACAACGGACTTTGAGCGTCAGAAAAATGATTTGCGTCGTGTTACCAATCAGGTTAAACAGCATATTGAATCTCTTGATGATATAGCAAGTGCTGATGTCGTTATTACCCCTGGGCAAAATTCTCTTTTTGAAAGTCAGAGAGTTCCTGCGTCCGCTTCTGTCACTCTGCGTTTTAAAAATGGCTCGGTTATTGAAAATGACCGTAAGCGTATTCAAGGAATCCAGCGGCTCATACTTCGTTCTGTTTCTGGTCTTACCGAAGACAATATTGTAATTTTAAATACCGCAGGCGATACTCTTAATGATTTTGCTGGCATGGCAGAAATGGATCGTCTGAGTCTTATTGAACGAACTGAAAAATTCAAGCTTAAACTTGCCAGTGAAAAGCGAGCTAAAGTTATTGGTTCATTGCAAAGCATTTACGGTGAAGACAGAGTTCGTGATCTGGATGTCAATGTCGATATGGATACATCGAAGGTTTCAAGCGATAAGACAATCCATACTCCAATCATGATTACGGAGCAAGATCCGTCAAAACCTTACGATACAACTGAAAAGCGTGATTATCTTCCGATTTCAACTCAGACTGTTACTAAAGAATGGACTGGTACTGGCTACAATCCAGAGGGACCAGCCGGTGTTGAAGGTCAGAATCCGCCTGCTTATAGTGACATGTCAAATGTTATCGGAAAATCAACCGAAACCGGCGTTGTCCAGAACAATGTGGTGAATGTCGAGCATCGCACCGAAGAGCGTATGCCTGCCGTAGACCGAATCACGGTTTCTGTAAACATTGACGGCAACTGGGAAAAAATCACTGACGGTTCGGGAAATCCTGTTTTCGTCACCGAGAAAAATCTTGAGTCATTAAAAGAGCGATACCCTGATTGGGAAGATCAGATAAAATATCGTTTCGCCCTTGGTCATATTTTGCGAATTTACAGTCCGCTTTCTGCTGATGAACTGGAACAAACAGCTAATTACTTGCAGGGGGCAATTGGTTACGATGCCAGCCGCAATTACCGTGTCGTCGTAACGAATATTAAATTTAACCGTCAGAATGAGCAGGATTTGGAAGATTCTGCGATTATCCGTGCTCAGCAAACCCGAAAAACGATTATGCTTGTCTTAATCGGTGTGGTTATCATTCTTATCGCATTTATCGTATTCAGAATGATTAGCCGTGAGCTTGAGCGTCGCCGTCGTCTTCGTGAAGAAGAACTTCTCCGCCGTCAGCAGGCAGAGCGGGAGAAGGCTCTCTGGGACGCAAAACAGGAAGGCATGGAAGTTACTATGTCTGTCGAGGAACGCAAACGAGCCGAACTTCAAGAGAATGCAATCGCTATGGCAAAAGAGCATCCTGAGGATGTGGCAATGCTCATCAGAACTTGGATGATGGAGGAGTAGAAAATGGCTGACGCAAAACCAGCTGCCGCTCATGGTAAAAAGGGCGGGGCAAAAGATTATAAAAACCTCACTGGTCGTCAGAAGGCCGCAATCTTCCTTGTTTCCCTTGGTTCTGATGTTTCTTCAGAAATCATGAAACATCTTCGTGAGGATGAGGTTGAGACTTTAACATTTGAAATTGCGCGTTTGGAAACAGTCGATTCTGACTTTAAAGATCAGGTTCTTGAAGAATTCCAGGAACTTATGTCGGCACAGAACTTTATCACCACCGGTGGTATTGACTATGCCCGCGAATTGCTTGAAAAATCTTTGGGAAGCCAGAAGGCAATCGACATTATCAACCGGCTTACATCGAGCCTGCAGGTTCGTCCTTTCGATTTTATCCGCCGAACGGATCCTGCCCACTTGCTCAACTTTATCCAGCAGGAATATCCTCAGACAATCGCCTTGATTCTGGCTTATTTGGAACCTGGAAAAGCGGCTGTCATCTTGCAGAACTTGCCGCCGGAGATTCAGCCGGAAGTTTCAAAGCGACTTGCAACTATGGACCGAACTTCACCGGATGTTCTTCGTGAGGTCGAGCGAGTTCTTGAAAAGAAACTTTCTACACTTTCCAGCGAAGACTACACTGCCGCAGGTGGTGTCGAGTCTATCGTCGAAATTCTCAACCTTGTCGATCGTTCTTCTGAAAAGGCCATCATCGAATCTCTTGAAGAGGAAGATCCAGATTTGGCAGAGGAAATCAAAAAGCGAATGTTCGTCTTCGAAGATATCGTCATGCTGGACGACCGTGCTATTCAGAAGGTTCTCCGCGAAGTCGATACTCAGGAGCTTTCAAAGGCACTCAAATCTGTGGACACCGAAGTTCAGGACAAGATTTTCCGCAACATGTCAAAGCGTGCGGCAAGTATGTTGAAGGAAGATATGGAATTCATGGGACCGGTTCGTTTGAAGGATGTCGAAGAAGCACAGCAAAAAATCGTTTCGACAATCCGTCGTTTGGAAGATGCGGGCGAAATCGTTATCGCGCGCTCTGGCGAAGACGAGCTTGTCGTTTAATCATAAAACGGGGACATAATCATGGCAAGAAATTTATTTCAGCAGACATTATTTCAACCTGGTCAGTTAAAGCCGAAAGAGGGCGAATTCAAGCTCCAGCTTGTCCATGAATTTGCGCCTCCTGTAGAAGAAGTCGTTGAGGAGGAAGTTCCTGAATACACAGGACCGACCGCTGACGATTTGCGTCGTGAAGCCGAGGCTTTTAAGGCTCAGTGGGAGCAGGAAAAGCAGCAGATGCTTCAAGAAGCGCAGGCAAAGGCCGATGAAATTGTCAAAAAGGCTGAAGATGCCGCTTTCGCTGAAGTCAAACGGCAGACAAATCAGGCTCAAGTCGTAAAAAATGAAGCGGAACAGAACGCTGCCGAAATAATCAAAAATGCTCAGGAAGAAGCTTCTAGAATTATTGAAGAAGCAAAATCAGAGCAGGACAGTCTCAAAAAAAGTGGCTATTCAGAAGGTGTAAATCAGGGGCGGGAAGAAGGTTTTTCCGAGGGAAAGGCCGAGGTTGAGCGCTTGATTGAACGAACTCATAAAATTCTTGAGGGAGTTATGGCTCGCCGTGAGGAGATTTTGAGCGAGACTGAGCAGCAGATTGTTGAACTTGTCATTTTGATGACTCGGAAGGTTGTAAAGATTATCTCTGAGAATCAGAAATCAGTCGTCATGGCAAATATTTTGCAGGCTCTCAAAAAAGTCAAAGGTCGTGGAAATGTTACTGTCCGCGTGAATATGTCAGATGTTAAGCTTACCACGGAGCATATACAGGACTTCATAAAACAGGTTGAGAATGTGCAGGGAATTACGGTTCTTGAAGATTCTTCTGTTGATAAAGGCGGCTGTGTGGTTGAGACGGACTTTGGCGCAATCGATGCTAAGATTCAGAGTCAACTTTCTGAACTTGAAACGGCGATTCTCGAAATCTCGCCTGTCAAGACAATCCAGAAAAACGAACCGCTTGCAGTAAGTGAAGGTTAATAAAAAAGACGGGTGGGGAAATGGAGTCTTTTTTTAACAAATACTTAAATACAATCAAACAGACTGAAACGATTCTCTATACAGGACATGTCACCGCTGTAAAAGGGCTTGTTATTGAAAGTAACGGCCCCCGTTCTGTTATTGGTGAAATCTGTACGATAAAAATTGCCTCTACGGGTAAGGAAGTTCTTGCCGAGGTTACGAGTTTTGAGGGAAAGACCGTAAAACTCATGCCTTACGGAGATACAACGGGAATTGAAATCGGCTGTGAAGTTATTGCAAGCGGTCATATTCTTCAGGTTCCTGTGGGTAAAAAACTTTTGGGGCGTGTAATTGATGCGACTGGTACCCCTATTGACGGAAAAGGTCCCCTTGAGACGACGGAATTTTATCCTGTTATTGCTTCTCCTGCTGATCCTATGAAGCGGCGTCCTATTGACCGAAGAATTGTCACGGGTGTGCGCTGTATCGATTCTCTTTTGACTTGTGGAAAGGGGCAGCGTCTTGGAATCTTTGCAGGTTCAGGCGTGGGAAAATCAACTCTCCTTTCAATGATTGCCCGAAACACAAATGCGGATATCAATGTTATTGGTCTTATTGGTGAACGAAACCGAGAGGTAAATGATTTTATCGAGCGAGATTTGGGGGAAGAGGGCATGAAGCGCTCTGTAGTCGTCGTGGCTACCAGCGATACACCTTCAATCTGCCGTTTGCGTGCGGCTTATGTCACCACGGCAATGGCCGAGTATTTCCGTGACCAAGGCAAAGATGTCATGCTTATGATGGACAACATGACTCGATTTGCCCATGCCCAGCGAGAAATAGGTCTTTCTACTGGAGAGGCTCCGGCTCAGCGAGGTTATCCTCCAAGCGTATTTGACTTGATTCCGAAATTGCTAGAAAGGGCTGGAACCAGCGATAAAGGCTCAATCACGGCATTTTATAATGTTCTCGTTGATGGCGATGATATGGATGAGCCTATTACTGATAAAGTTCGAGGAACTCTCGACGGACATATTGTCTTGAGCCGTGCTCTCTCTCAGCAACGGCATTATCCGGCAATTGATGTATTGCAGTCTATTAGCCGTCTTGCCCGGCGTGTTTCTGGGCGTGAGACTTTAAAAGCTGCCACAAAAATCAGCCGGCTTATTGCTATCTATGAGGATAACCGTGATATGATTAGTGCGGGTGTCTATCAAAAAGGTGCGAATGCCGAAATAGACCTTGCAATCGATAAACACGAGGCAATCGAAGAATTCTTGTGTCAGGAAGAAGACGAGCCCTGCACAATTGATGACACTCTGCAAAAAATGTCTGCCCTTGCGGAAATCGAAATCCCAGATGAAGAATATGTGGAAAATCCTGCAAGTTATCGGAAAACTGTTGCCCAGCTTGTTCAAGAGCATAAAGAAGAGAATGTGGAGAATGCCAACGAGAGTGCAAGTTCTGCATTTGAATCAAATCTTGCCCCCCAGCTTTCGGCGATTGGCGATGTGGCGGACAAACTCTAGCCTATGAAGAAATTCAATTTTTCACTTCAGAAAGTGCTTGATTTTCGCGAATTTGAAAAAAAACAAGCTGAGGCAGAGCTTGGAAAAGCCGTTGCCGAAGAAACGAAAATTCAAAACACACTTGACATGATTGCTAAACAACATGCCTCTTCCGTAGTTGCCGCTGATTCAATGAAAGATATAAATGACATGCTTTATGTTCAGAATTATTTCCGGCTTTTGGATTATCAAAAGGAGCAGGCTCTTACCGCATTGGCACAGGCTCAAGTCATCACTGAAGAAAAGCGAGATGTAATGCGTAATGCGATGAAAAACTGCAAGGTTTTAGAAAATCTTCGTGATTCAAGAAAAGACGCATGGAAAAAAGAGAATATAAAGGCAGAAGAAAATACAATTGATGATATTGTGACTTCAAAATATTCGAAAAATCAGTAAAATAGAATTCAGGTATAAAGATGAAAGAGCGTTCAGAACGATTGAAAGCGATAAAGAAACTCATAAAAAATAACAGAATTGAAAGTCAAGATGAGCTTTTAAAGGAACTTACGAAAGAAGGATTTGATGTTACCCAGGCGACTCTTTCCCGTGATTTAAAGCTTTTGAAGGTGGGGAAGGTGAGTGACGGTCACGCTGGCTATGTATACACTCTCCAAAGTGACGAAGACCGCGGTGAGAGTGAGCAGATTTTTGTACAGGATTTTTTGCGTGGTTATGTGAGCATAGACTGGAATGCAACTACAGTCGTGATTAAAACATTTGGAGGCCATGCAGATGCAGTCGCAAATGCTCTCGATTGCCTGAATCTTGATGAAATTTTGGGTACGGTGGCAGGAGACTCTTGTGTTTTCGCAGCCTTGCGCGCTGGTGTGACTGGTGAGGATTTTATGAAGACACTTAAAAAACACATTCCTGATTTGGAAGAGGAGTAAAGCTCAGATATGATTCATTTAGAAGGCACCGTTTTAAGCGGAAGCAACAATGTTTTTGAAATCGAATGTGACGACACTGACGACGACGGCAATCACATAAGACGAGCCTGCTCTTTCAAAAGCAAAAGGCTCAAGGTCGAGACAAAATACTACAATCCCCTCGCTCCGGGCGACAGAGTCCAAATCGAAATCGAAGATTCAGAAGACGAAAAAGGTCAGATTCTTTCCCTCGTTCCCCGTAAAAACGCTTTTATCCGCTGGAACATCAAAGGCCGCGCCCCCCAGCTTTTGGCGGCAAACCTTGACTATATCATTTTGGTCACTACGCCAGGGGAGCCGGAATTCCGCCCCCGCTTTATTGACCGGGAACTTGTTCAGGCTGAATACCAGAACCTTACGCCCATTATTGTCGTAAACAAATACGATTTACCGGAAGCTCAGGATCCTGATTTTCAGAACCGTCTTTCAATCTGGGAAGAAATCGGCTACAAAGTCCTGCGCATTTCGGCAAAAACAGGAGAAGGCTTACCTGAGCTGGCGGAGCTTATTACGGGCAAACTCAGTGCCCTTGTGGGGCAATCGGGCATCGGAAAGTCGTCATTGGTCAATGTTCTTGACAATTCCTGCGTCCTTAAAACCGGCAGCCTCAGCAAAAAATACGGCAAAGGCTCCCACACCACCACAAAAGGCACTCTCATGCACATTCACCTGAACGAGTCAATCGTTGGCGGCGTGCAGAATGTCTACGCTTCAATCATCGACACGCCGGGAGTCCGCCGCTTTGTCCTCAACGACATAGCCGCAGATGACCTCGCCCTCTACTTCCCCGAAATGGAAAAACTGGTCGGCTCGTGCAAATTCGGCACAAACTGCAAGCACGAAAGCGAGCCGGGCTGCAAAATCCTCGAAGCCGTGGAGGCAGGCCTTATCAGCGAAGAGCGTTTTGAAAGCTGGCAGCGAATCCGCGAAGAAATCAAAACAGGAAGCTGGGAAGATTAAGCCCAAATGCACAGAAAAACACTTGAACAACTGGACTATTACCGAATCCGTGACGAAATCGCCGGATTTTGCGTGAGCGAGGAAGGAAAATCCTCTCTTTTACAACGCGAGCCTTTCACCAGAGAAAAAATCGACGAAATCAACTCGCTCAAAAGGCTTTCCTCTCAGTGGCAGCGGGCCATTCAATCTAAAAAACCGATTCGCTTGCAAGGCTGGGGCGAAATCACTTCATTCTTAAAACTCTTGCAGGCTGACGGAACGACTTTAGAGCAGAACCAGCTTTATTCCCTCATGCTTTTTTCAGATTCCGCGCTTTCTCTTTACGCCTCGGTTAAAAGCTTGGCGGCAGAACTTTCCCTTAAAAATCTCCTCGACATGGCGGAAACTCTCCCTTATTCCGCATTGGAGCAAACCGTCAGCACAATTTCCCGCATCATCGACAAAAACGGCGAGATTAAAGACCTGCCAATCCTAAGGGAAATCAGGGCAAGAATCGCTGAAATCAACGGCGAGATTAAAGCCGCCCTCAAAAAATACACCAGCGATACTTCACTTAACTCCGTCCTTGAAAGCAATGTTCCCGCCTTCCGCGCAGACAGGCAGGTTCTTGCCGTCAAAGCCAGCCAGCGGAACAGAATTTCCGGCATCGTTCATGAAGTTTCGGCTTCGGGGCAGACTCTTTTTATTGAGCCGGAAGAAGTGGTGCGCAAAAACAACGAGCTTTTACAGGAAGAAGCCCGCCTGGCCCAAGAAACCCGCAAGATTTTTAAAGAAACCACGGCTCTTCTCCATCCCCTTTATGATGATTTGAAGTCCGCCCTCAAAAGCATGACCCTTTTTGATGTGACTTACGCCGCCGCCCGCTGGGGGGCAGAACATCTCTGCAATTATGCCCTTCATTGCGAAAAACAGAGTTCTCTTGAGCAAATCGGTCAAACTGAACAAGATTCAGAAGGACTTCCACCCCTTTTATTGCAGGCAAGGCATCCTCTTTTGGGCGACAAGGCCGTTCCTATCGACATTAAGTGGCTTTCGGGAAAGAATGTTCTGATTATCACTGGTCCAAACACAGGCGGAAAAACCGTTACCTTAAAGACCTTTGCCCTTCTTTCCATGCTGAATCAGTCGGGCTTTCCGATTCCGGTGGCAGACGGAAGCAGGCTTCCTGTTTTCAACGCCATTTTCGCAGATATTGGTGATGACCAGTCCATCGACAATTCTCTTTCCACATTCTCCGCCCACATGAAAAACATTGCGGCGGCGGTAAAGCACGCGGACGAAAATTCCCTCGTTCTTCTGGATGAGTTTGGTGGCGGAACTGACCCGCAGGAAGGCGGCGCGATTGCCATGGCCTGCCTTGACTCCCTTATCGCAAAAAAAGCCTTTGTCCTCGTTACGACTCACCACGGAAGCCTGAAAAATTACGGATACACAACGCCATCCTGCATAAATGCCAGCGCGGAATTTGACGCTGATTCCTTAGCTCCTACTTACCACATTGTCATGGGCGTTCCCGGTGAGAGCCACGCCCTGGACATTGCAAAACGCTCAGGGCTCCCCACCTCAATCGTATCAAAGGCAAAATCTTACCTTACCAACCAGCAGGCCGATGTCTCTACTTTGATTCGGGGACTCACCCAAAAACACGCTGAGCTTGACCGCCGTGAAAAAGAATTCGCCAGCCTTGAAAAGCGTCAGAGCGAAAAAATCCTCAAACTGGAACAGAAAGACTTAAAACTCCGCCAAAAAGAAAATGAGCTCAAAGAGCGTGAAAGCCGGAATGAATCCCGCTTCTTGAGGGAGACTCGAAAAAACCTTGAAAATCTCGTGCGCGAACTCCGTGAAGGCGAAATTACAAGGGAAAAGACCCTTAAAATGCGGAAATTCATCAATGATTTGACCGAGGATGTGGAAGAGCAGGAACTTGAGCTGGAGCTGGAAAAAGAAAAGCTTGAGGAAGAAGAAAAAGCCCTTCAGAAAAGAATGGAAAGCGAGGAAATAATCCTTGAAAACGGCATGAAAATCTCAAAAGCCTCGGATTCCCGCTCTTCATCTTCAAAAAAGACAAAGAAAAAACTGAGCAATAAAGAAGCCCTCAAAAAGGCAAAGGCCACCTACACAGACGAGGAAGTCTTCAACCTCGCTCCCCGGTCAAAAAACGCACCGCCGCCAAAATTTGAATTTGCGGAAGACGCGGAAGTCCTTGTGGGAAAAAGCCGAAGCCGGGGAACTCTTCTTCACGAAGAGAAAAAAGGCTTGTGGACGGTTCAGCTGGGCTCAATCCGCATGAGCGTAAAGCAAAAGGATATGGAGCTTATCGCCCCGACTCGCAATGCAGTCGCCGATTATACGGTGGAACTTAATAAAGAAGAAGGAAACGGAAGCCCGGTCTTTGAGCTCCGCTTATTGGGAATGAGAGAAGAAGAAGCCCTTCACGCCCTGCAAAAGCAGCTTGACCTTTGCGCCATGACGAATTTTAAATCATTCAGCGTCATTCACGGCAAAGGAAACGGCATTTTGCAGCAGGCAGTCCAAGATTATCTCTCGAACTACCCCGGCGTAAAGTCTTTCTATTACGCCCGCCCAGAAGACGGTGGCTTTGGAAAGACCTATGTTGAGTTAAATTAGACGCGGATTCACACAGATGAACGCGGATATTTTTGTTTTTTATCTGCGTTTATCCGCGTCCATCTGCGTCTAGTATTTGAAACTACTTCCCCCAATGAATTCACGCACGATTGACTGGCTTGGAACATAGTCAGAAGAAATCGCATTGAAGTGAGAGAGGAAGTTCAAAAGGCGGCAAGCCTCTGTGTACTGAGGTTCGCTGGGCTTTACGGCGCGGAGTTTTGGCTCTGCGTAAATCTTCAGAACAGGAATCTCATAATCCAGGGCTGTGTTTAAAACCGCATCGGCTGAATTCTGATAAGGGAAGATGTGCAATCTCTCGCCACGCTGAACGCTGTCCCACATGCCGATTGTGCCTGCTGCGCTCTTTCCACGGAAATTTGCATCACGAACGATACGGCGGATAAGGCGGTTGTCGCTGGTCGGAACACGGTTATGATCATCGAAGTTGAGCTGGGTAAGAGCCGAAAGGTAAATCTTGAATTTATACTCCGGCTTGATTAGAGGCGTGAGCTTGTCGTTAAGGCCGTGAATTCCTTCGATGATGAGAATGTCGGTCTTTCCCAAAGTCATTTTGTTGTTGCCGGTGTAATATCTCTGCCCTAAATCAAAGTTGTAGCAAGGAATTTCGACTTCTTTTCCGTCAAACAAATCGATTAAATTCTGGTTCAAAAGCTCCACATCAAGGGCTTCAAGGCACTCGTAATCGTAGTTGCCGTTCTCATCCTTTGGATTTTTGTCCCGGCCTACATAGTAGGAGTCCAGACTGATTGTTTTTGGAGTGTAGCCGATTGCCCGGAGCTGGAGTGCCATCTTGAAGGCAGAAGTGGTTTTTCCCGAAGAAGAAGGGCCTGCAATCAAAACGACCTTTACATTTCCCCTGTCATGAATCTGCTTTGCCACCTCGGCGTAATTCTGCATCTGGTAAGTCTCGCAAATGTCGATGAAGTCGTTGATTTTTTTGCGGGAAACGATTTCGTTAAGGGAAGCGGCAGATGTGACATTAACCAGCTTGCCCCACTTTTTATAGCGCTTGAAAATATCGAAAATTTTAGGCAAATCCTCGAATGGGGCGACAACTTCCGGCTTTTCGGCCTCTGGGAAGCGGAGCAGGAAGCCTTCATCATATTTCTGCAAATCGAAGACTTTTAGCACGCCGGTTGAATCAACGAGGGAGCCGAAATAAATATCGCAGAAAGCGTTCGTATCATCATTGAAAGAGTTGACGAGGACATAATCCGAACAGCGGTACTGGAGCTGTTTAGCAGTCTCCGGCATGTTGAGTTTTTGGAAAAAATCCACAGCCTCTTCGTAAGAAATATGCTGAGTAGTGATTGGGATGTCCCGCTCAACGATCCTGAGCATTTCCGCCTTTAGCGAAGCAATCTCATCTTCTGTAATCGGCTTTTCGCGGTCAAGGGTGTAGTAATAGCTGTAGCCCAAGCTGTGCCCGATTAAAAGCCGGTCTTTTGGGAAGAGCTTATGAGCGGCGGCAGCCAGAATGAAGGAAAGTGAGCGGCGGTAGACATAGGCTCCGTCTTTTGAAGCCAGATACACGCCATCGATTCGGCTTGAGACGCGGATAGGCCGGCACAAAGAAACGACCTTGTTGTTCACTTTAAGGGCGATGAGCTGGCCTTCATGGGGAGGCAGGTGCTCCATAATATCTTTGCCACGAACTCTGGAAGAAACTTCGATTTTTTTTCCGTCTGTAAAAGTTAAAGTCATAGTACTCATAAAGAATATTATAACTCACTTTTTCAATAAAGCGAGATAAATTTATTTTTCTTTTCACTATTATGATTTAAAAATGCGTGAATTTATTGACACAATTTCTATCTTCTTATAAAATTATGAAATCACTTTTAGGGGATAGCATACTAATGATTTTTCCTTTGGAGAAAACGGTAAAATTTACTGGTAATATTTATGAGGCTACTGTTGCAGCGAGTCATCGTGCATATCAGTTGGCAATGATTAAAGATGAGCGAATTGAAGAAAATGACGGCAAGGTCGTTTCTCTCGCAGCTAAGGAGCTTTTCAATTCTGAAGTTCAGTACCGAAGAATCGAAGCTAAAGATTAATTATATTGGATATAAAAAGTCACTCTTGACGAAAGGGCGGCTTTTATTGATAATAAATACAACTTGTGACTAAGGAGTGCCATCGTGCCTTGTGGAAAAAAACGAAAGCGTCAGAAGATTGCGACACATAAGCGAAAGAAGATGCTTAGACGAAATCGACATAAGAGTAAGTAACAGTTTTTTGTCATGCTTAATCGCAGGCTTACGAACTGTTCATCTTTGTCAAAAGAGACCGCCAAAGTTCTAAACTTTTAGCGGTCTTTTTTTTATACTGTGAGATTCTGAAATGAATTCTGAATGACATGGAAATTTGAAATCATTTCAGATGACAGGAGATTTGATTACGATTCTTTCTAAGATTCATTCTCCGGCAGATGTAAAAAAAATCTCTGAAAAAGAGCTTGATGAGTTGTGCGACGAAATCAGGAAGCGCATAATCGAGACTGTGGCAAAAAACGGCGGTCATTTGGCGAGTAATCTCGGTGTGGTTGAGCTTACTGTCTCCCTTCACCGGGTTTTTGACAGTCCGGAAGATGCCATTATTTTTGATGTAAGCCATCAGTGCTACACCCATAAACTTCTGACCGGCAGATATTCAGATTTTTCTTCTCTCCGTAAACAGGGCGGTATCTCAGGCTTTACCCGCCGCCTTGAAAGTCCTCATGATTTTTTTGACAACGGCCATTCTTCCACTTCTATTTCTCAGGGCTTGGGACTTTTGACGGCATGGGATAAAATCGAAAAAGAACAGAGAGAATCTGGAAGAAATCCAAAAAATCGTAAGGTTGTTGCCGTAATCGGTGACGGAGCCCTCACGGGTGGCTTGGCTTATGAAGCTCTGGCTCATGCTGGTCAGCTTTCAAAGAATCTGATTGTAATCCTCAACGATAACCAGATGTCAATTTCTCCCAATAATGGGGCTATTTCCCGCTACCTGAGCACCCTTACCATGACGGGCTTTTATCAGCGATTCCGCTATTTCGTTGATAACCTTGTTGATAAAATCCCTAATTCAAAAAATCACATCGGCAAATTCATTTATAGAATCAAACGGGCAGTGAAGGGTATGTTCCTGAGCACGAATTTCTTCGCTGATTTGGGTTTTGAGTATGTTGGCCCCCTTGACGGTCACAACATTAAGGAACTTGAGGAAAATCTCCGTCGTGTCCGCAGACTGCCAAAGCCTGTAATCGTTCATGTTCTCACCAAAAAGGGCAAGGGGTATTCTCCAGCCGAAAATGATCCGGCAAGTTTCCACGGTGTTGGCCCCTTCCAGATTTCAGACGGAAAAATGGAAAAATTCGACA
>DFEB01000043.1 GCA_002368605.1 Treponema sp. UBA3813
GGCGTGGAAGAATCTTACCGCGCTCAGTTGTGAAGCGTTTGAGACCGTCTGCATCTTTGTAATCGATTTTTGCCTTGTTAGCGCAGAATCGGCAAACCTTCTTGCGGAAGAAAGTTTTTCCCTTGCGAGCGCCTTTCTCTTCGCCATCGCGACCTTCTGTCGCAACATTCTGGTTATCTTTGAGTTCGACTTCGTTTGTAACTTCGTCTGACATAGTGTTCTCCTATAAAATGGAATCCGACATAAAAAATCGGGAATTAAAATGGAATGTCTTCCGGGAATCCGCTGTCTGGAGCGCCGCCAAAACTCTGATCGTCATAGCTTGGTGCTTCCTGACTGGGAGCAAAAGAGTTCTGCTGTGGCTGCTGGAATTTCGGTGTATAACCCCCAGCGGACTGTGCGCCGCCATTTCCCGAATTTCCGCCCAAAAGCTGAACATTATTTGCAACGATTGAAACATTGCTTCTCTGCTGCCCTGTAGTCTTGTCCTGCCAACGGTCTTGTTTGAGATAGCCTTCAACACAAATCTGCTTGCCTTTTTTGAGGTATGGAAGAAGATTTTCGGCTGTCTTTCCCCAGATTGTGACATTAAAGAAATTAGCCTCATCGACCCACTGATCACCCTGCTTTCGGCTACGATTGACGGCAATGCTGATGTTTGCGCGAGCCTGTCCGTTCGGTGTGAACGCATATTCCCGCTGGTCGCTGCCGTTTAAGTCACGAGTCAACCGACCTACGATTGTAACAGTATTGATGTCAGTCATTTTTGCCCCCGAAAGAAAGATTTTTGTGGTTTATTAAGCTAAAGTCAGCTTATGCCTCTTTGTCGTTGAGTTTGACAAAAAGCGATTTGAGCAAATTGTTGTTCAATCGGAACTGTGTGTTGATTTCGACGATTTTTGCAGGATTTGCCTTTACTGTGAAAAGAACGAACTTACCGCGCTTGATTTTTTTGATTTCATACGCGAGATCACGTTCTCCGTAAGACTCTTCTTTTTCGATTGTTGCACCGAACTGTGCGAGAACGGCCTTTACCTTTTCTGTGCCGTCTTTGAACTTTTCATCCTCGATAGGATAGATAGTCATGAGTTCATACTTTTTCATTTCTGTATGTTCTCCTTATGGACATTTGGAATCCGCATACGCAGACTCAAGGGGTTGAGCATGATTATATCATTTTTAATGCCGCTTAGTCAATGCGATTAAGCGGTATTTTTAGTGTTTAGTTCTTTATTCCGCAACCTCTGGCGAGAGCCTCTTTGTAGACTTCAACATATTTTTCGCAGCTTGCCTTCCATGTGAAATCCTGGCTCATTGCCTTTTTCTGCATCTTTTTGATATGCTCTTTGCGGTTGTAGTAGGCCCAGACAGCCCAGCCTACCGTGTCGTAAATTGCGCCAGGCGTGAGGGAGTCGAACATGAAGCCTGTGCCCTCGCCCGTCTCCTGATTGTAGTTTTCCACCGTGTCGGCCAGACCGCCGGTTCTTCGTACGATTGGGAGAGTGCCGTAAAGCTCAGAATACATCTGGTTAAGACCGCATGGCTCGTAGGCTGACGGCATGAGGAAGAAGTCGCTTCCTGCCTCGACCAAGTGACTCAAGGCCTCGGAATAGCCGATTTTTGCCCGGAGATTTGGCAATTTTGACTGGAGATTATTGATTTCGTCCTCGCACCATTTTTCACCGGTTCCGATAATGGCGAACTGAACTTTCATGTCACGGCAAATGCTGTAGATTGAGCCGTAAGTTGGGGCAAAAACCTCGGCGATGCCTTTCTGACTTACCAAGCGTCCAACCATGCCGATGAGGGGAATGTCGGGATTCACTTCAAGGCCGAAAGCTTCCTGCAAGGCTTTTTTACAATCTGCCTTGCCCTTCATGTTTGAGGCCGAATAATTTGCCGGAAGCTCTTTGTCAGTCTTTGGATTCCAGGTTGAGACATCTACTCCGTTTACGATACCCCGCACCACATCGCTTCGGACTCGCAGAAGACCGTCCAAGCCGAATCCGCCTTCCATTGTCTGTATTTCGCGGGCGTAAGTGGGAGAAACAGTAGTCACCATGTCGGCGCAGGAAATTCCTGCCTGTAAGTGATTGATTGCTCCGTTTCGCTCAAAGCCGGCACCGTAGTAAAGCCCCCAGTCGATTCCAAGGTCAGGGAATTTGTCTTTGCCGTAAACACCCTGATAGCCCATGTTATGAATGGTGTAAACGCTGGCTGTGTGAGAAAAAGCCGGCTGATAACGGCACACATGCTTTAAAAGAACAGGCGCGAGACCAGCGCTCCAGTCGTGGGCGTGAACAATGTCGGGGAACCACTGCAATTTGTTGCAGACCTGAAAGGCTCCGTGGCACAAGAGACTGAATCGGTAGGGATTATCGAAGAAGTCAGGCTCTAATTTTGTGCCGTAAACACCATCACGGCCAAAGCAATTCTCATGGTCAAGGAAGTAAACCTCGACTTTGGGAAAGCCCGGAAGAGGAGCCTTGTAAACCTCTGTCCACTCCTGCCCCATTCCAACGGGAACGCCAAGAGGGCCCTCAAGGGCAGTGAGTTTTTTTCGGTCGATTTTATAGTAGCGTGGCATGACGATTTTAACATCGTGGCCCAAAAGAGAAAGATTTCCTGCCAGAGCGGATACAGCGTCAGCCAGACCGCCGGTTTTTGCAAAAGGAACTGCTTCAGCACTTACCATCAAGATTTTCATTTTAATTCCTCCATTGCCTTAGAGAAGGCCTTTTCTGAATTGATTATTGTTTTTTCTGAAACGCAATATGCCAGGCGGAACCAGCCCTTACCGCCAAATCCGCTTCCCGGAGCCGCGAGAATCAAGTACTTTTTGAGATAGTCGCAGAAGTCGCCGTCATCGCCGGAAAATCGGGAAGGAACCTTGCAGAAAAGATAGAAAGCTCCCTGAGGACGGTAATATTCGATTCCGCATTTGTCCAGAATAGCCATGAGTTTGTCCCGGCGGATTTTGTAGCTTGAGTAGTCCACCTGGGCATCCCAAGATTTGGCTATGACTTTCTGGAAGAAGGCAGGGGCATTTACGCAGCCCAAAACACGCAGGGCAAAAGTGACTGCCTTGATGAATTCTTCTGGAGCGTCTGACTTCGGATTTACAGCGATGTAGCCGATTCGCTCGCCCGGCAGGCTCAAATCTTTTGCAAAAGATGAGACAATGACCGTGTTTTCATAGAACTGAAAGGCCGGAGCGACCTTTGCGCCGTCGTAAACAATGGCGCGGTAAGGCTCGTCACAGACAAGGTAAGTGATTCTGCCTGTTTTTTTATTGTGCTCGCTTAAAATTGTGGCAAGTTCTTTGATATCGGACTCTGAATAAATCTTTCCGCTTGGGTTGTTGGGATTGTTGATTAAAACAGCCGCCGTTTTTGAAGAAAGCTTAGCCTTAATCGCCTGTAAATCAAGGGAAAAATCTGCCTTAGAGGGAATTTCGATGAGAGAACCGCCGTGATTTCTGGCATAGTGGCGGTATTCGGCGAAAAATGGCATGGGAACAAGCACTTCATTTCCCGGATTGAGGAGAGACTTGAATACACAGTTAAGAGCGCTGGCCGCCCCCACCGTCATAATGACATTCTCTCCTTTTACGGAAAGCCCCTGCTCTTTTGTGATTTTTTGAGCGATTGCCTCGCGGACGAAAGGATAGCCCGCATTTGGCATGTAACCGTGACAGCCGTGAGAGATGTCTTTTGCTTCTTCCTGAATGGCCGCAACGACTTTTTGCGGCGGGTCTAAGTCCGGGTTTCCTAAAGTGAAGTCGAAGACATTTTCTTCGCCATGTTCTTTTTTAAGGACGATTCCTTCCTCAAACATTTTTCGGATAACGGAAGCGCCTTTTGAATTTATCATTTCCTGAATATGTTTTGCAATCATGATGAAACAGTATATCACAAGATTGCGAACAGTGCGAGAATTTTATAAAATAAAAGCCTGTTCCCAAATGAAAAAAATATTTTTCCTTTTCCTATACCTTTATTTCTCATATAATCTTTTTTCCCAGCAAAATGTTAAGATGTCAGAAATTGATTTCTCTGTCATATTTAATGAGCGACTTACAGATTCAGAAAAAAATCAACTTAAAAACGGCGATTTTGTGTTTAACAGCATTAAGTCAATCAAAAATGTCAGAATAAACAAAATTAAAGAAACTGAGCAGGATATCGAGACTGTAAAAAAAGTAAATCCGAATCATCTTATCGAGGTCATAAAAATTCTTCCTTACGAAGGAAATGAAAACCTTGTAGAGCGAATTTCTGAAATCATGCAGGATATAGACGCGTACAAGGAAATTCCCTACTATTCAGAAAAGCATGAGCGTTATTTCCAGCTTTTTGAAGAGGCTGAAATTATTTCGATTAGTAAAGAAAATGAAAAACTCATAATTGACGAACGGCTTTTGATGAATCCCCTTAAATCCTATACAGCCCGTATTGAGGCCGAAAATCAGGGCGACTATTATTTTTACACGCTGAGGAACACAGAAAAAGTCAAATACCTGTTCTTGAATGCAATTAAAAAAGAAAAGATGATAGCCGGAGTCTCTGTGTTCAGATATGGCGAAAACTGGGTGATTTACGCCTTGGGCGGAGCTTATATTTTTCACGGTCCTTTTTTCAGCGATTTTGTTGAGGAAATGTTCTGCGGAAGAATAAAATCTTTCGTTCTTTTTATGTTTCAAAAACTTGAGGCAAGCCGGTCAGCGGATGAGGAAAAATAATCTTGCAGGCACAGAATTTCATGTCGTGATTTTCGCTTGAGAGATTTCTTGCCTTGGGATTGTAGATTTTGTCGCCATGTACGGGAAATCCGCACCAGGCCAGATGGCATCTTACCTGATGACGGAATCCTGCCGTAATATGGCAGAGGGCGGTTTTTTCTGACTCAAAAACAATTTCCGTTTTGTAAAGCCTGTTTCCCCCTTTTTTGAGTGCGGCCCGCCCCGCTTCTTGTGTAACTGGCCGAACTTCCTTTCCGCCTTTTCCGAAGGTGCGGAATGAGCTTTCGGCAGAGATTTTTGTTTCTGTGCCTGAAAAAGCGTCTGGCAGAGGGGGAAAGCCGCCGAGAATTCCTGCGCAGTCTGGAATCTTCTCGATTTCTGCACGGTAGAATTTTTCAAATTTGTCGTCTTTTTGGGCCTTAAGGAGAGCGTCGTAGCTTTCCTGACTTGTCGCAATCAAAAGGAGCCCGCTGGTTTCCGTGTCAATTCTATGTATAAGTCCGTGCTCAACACTTTTTTTCCCGCAGACATTTTTTATTTCTGGAAAAAGACGGATTGCCTGGGTGAGCAGACTTTCATCTCCCTCAAAAAGCGGGGCCGATGGAATTCCCGCAGGCTTAGAGATAACGAGAAAAGGAGAAGAAGCGCTGGGCTCGTGAATGACATTCATTGTTTCATTATAGTCAAAATTCAAAATCTGTGATACTCTGTGTCATCTTTATTTTTAATTTTTGAAAAAAATGCCATTTTTCAGTGCGAAAGTTCCCGAAGATTTTAAAGATTCAACCCGTCTCGATAAATTCATTGCATCAATCCCCAAAGAAAAATTCGGTGGAACGAGCATGAACCGCTCCAGGCTAAAAAGCGCGGCAAGCGAGATTCTTATCAACGGTAAAAAGGCAAAGCTTGCGGCGAAGGTAAAGGCTGGCGACATCATCGATATCCAATGGGAAGAAAACATTCCCGAAGACATTGAGCCTGAAAATATCCCGCTGGAAATCCTTTACGAGGACGGAAATGTCTGCGTCGTTAACAAAAAGCAGGGTATGGTCACGCATCCTGCAGCCGGAAACTGGACAGGCACGCTGGTAAATGCCCTTTTGTATCATTGGGGAAGGCAGGCGATTCATCAAGGCTCCGTGGAGAAAGTGAATGCCGAAATCCTTGCAAAACGCCGTCCTGGAATCATTCACCGCCTGGACAAAGATACTTCCGGCCTGATTATCACTGCGAAGAACAGAATGGCGGAAGAATTCTTGCACGATGAATTCCTGCATCACAATCGGATTTTAAAAGAATACATAGCAATCTGTTGCGGCCGTCCAAAAGAACTTGAAGGCAGGATCGAAACGCAGATAATCCGTGACCCGCGGAACCGAAAAAGATTCAAGGCTGTCACTGGCACAAACGAAGGAAAAAAAGCCGTCACGATTTACAAATGCTTCGCGACTTACGGTCCCTTCTCCCTTATGAGAATCCGCATCAAAACTGGCAGGACTCACCAAATCCGCGTGCACATGAAGTATATAGGTTGCCCTGTTATGGGAGACCCGATTTACGGCAATTTTTTGAAGGGCTCACCGTTTCAAAGCGCGAGTCTTATGCTTCATGCTTATCTCTTAAAAATCAGGCTTCCTGACCAGAAAGAGCCTAAGGTTTTTAAAGCTCCCGTTCCCCTTCGTTTTAAAAAAGTGCTCAGGACGCTTCATGAAAAATACGGAAAAAAGTAATTTTAAAAGACCGCGCTCTCAACTTCATCAATGAAAAATTCTTCTCTTGGGTGTTTTTCCATTTCTTTTTCTCGTTTCAGACGGTCTGTCGCCTCTTCATCGCTTTCTTCTTCAATGCGGGGGGGAGTCTGTTTTATAATCTCACTTTCTGGCTTAATTGTGAAAGGACGCATTTCCAGTTCTTTTCGTAAACGCCGTTCTTTGTTTGTGCGGGAAATTAGGTTAATCATGAGGTCTGTAAGCCCTAAAGCAAGGCAGGTAGCGGCAGAAATTTTAATGATTTTCCATTGATCGTCTTCGGTAAAACCATCGGTGCTTTTGTCCAATGGATTCCTGAATTCACCGTATTCATAAAGTGAGTAGCCTACGGTCGTCCAAAGAGTTACGAAAGGAAGTGAGCCGAATGTGATGATTTCTGTTCGACGCAAGTCTTTTGCCCACTGAGGAAAGTTTATGTCATCGTAGGAAGTATTTGCCGATGAGTCGGCTGCCCTTAGATTTTGCGGTAAACATGAGAAAAATAGAAAAAAAGAAAATAAAAAGCAAAAAAATCGTTTCATTTTATAAAACTTTATTCAAGGCATCAGAAAGCAAAAGCAAGGTTTCAACGCTCAGGTTTTCAGCCCTTTCGCTCGCCTTGATGCCAGCCGTTTTCAAGGCAATGTCGGTTTTTTCGGCACCGGCGAGAGCGAGCAGATTGTTTCGGACAGTTTTTCGCCGTGAAGAGAAAAGCTGCCGGATCATTTTCATGAAAAGTGTTGGATTCTCACAACGGGGAAAATCTTCTCTTTTTGTCATGAGAACTGCCCGACTTGCCACATTAGGCACAGGCCAGAAATTTCCGCCAGCCAAGTCTACGACATTCTTTATTTCATAGGCCCATTGGCATAAAACAGAAAATGAGGAATAGTTTTCGCTTCCTTCTTTTGCATTCATGCGCTGGGCAACTTCTTTTTGAATGGTGACGACGGCCTTGTCAAATCTGACTCCCTCGTTGATTGTATCTGCGATAATAGTGGCCGCGACATTGTAAGGTAAATTTCCGAAAAATCTTTGGGCGATTCCGTTACTATCACTGTATTTCTTCCATGTCTTTAGGACATCGCCTTCCACAAGCTCGAAAGTGTTTTTTTCTGAATATTCGGGAAAAAACTGACGGAGAAGTCGGGCAAATCCGTGGTCAATCTCAAAGGCGGTGACATTTGCTCCCCGTTCAAGGATTTCGCTTGTCATACAGCCCAAGCCGGGACCAACCTCCCAGACTTTTGTGCCCTTCTCAATATCGAGGCAGTCGATGATTTTTTTACGGGCATCAGCGTTTACAAGAAAATTCTGACCGAATTTTTTTTGCATGGCCATGCCGTTATCGTCTAAAAATGCTTTTAATGCCAGGGGGCTGTTGTAGTCTGGGTGATTCATATTATTCCTTATATATTGAAACTGAAAAAGAAAACAAATTTCTTAATCAAAAGATAGAGCGCATTCATAATAGCACTGATTGGCCCTGAAAGAAAAGGCAAAAGCAGGCAAATTATTACCCCAAAAAGACCTATATATAAAAAAAGAAAGACTAATGGCGATACAAAGACTGTGGCAATGATTCCCTGAGGCGCGATTTTTCCGAAAAAGCGCAGTGAGACAGGAGCCGTGGAAAGCTGGGCCGCGCTTGAATCGGAAAGAGACATTCGTAACTTGTGAGGAACAAAAACCGGGTATACTTTTTTAAACATCTTGCTAAAGATTATAATTCCGGTAAGGGAAGAATAAGAAAGCATAAAGGCCGCATCCTGAATATGCTCCGGAAAAACAAGGAAATGAAGAATAAAACAGAGACATAAAAGGGAAATTGAATCCGGGCGGTTCATCCTGAACAGGGAATTTAAATACAAGATAAGGGCGGCGAGAAATGCCCTGAAGAGTGACGGAGAGATTCCTGCGAACCATACGAAAAAGCAGACGGCTCCCAGTTGAATCGCATCCCCGAAATTCCTTCCCCTGGCCTTTTTACCGAAAAAATTTGCGATTGAACCGAAAAGCCCTAAGTGCATGCCGGAAAGCGCAAGGATATGAGAAAGTCCTGAGTCACGGAATGCGTCAGAGACTGACTTTTCTGTATATTCCCTGCTTCCGGAAAGAAGGGCAAGCAGAAGTCCTCCGGCTTTACCCCAAGCGTACATGAGTCGCTTGAACTGAAGGCGGCAGAGGGCGCGGAAAAATTTAATTTTTCTCATGATTCTGTTTCCGCTCCAACCAAGAGATTTTCCCCTTCTTACGACAAAAGAGTGAGAAAATCCTTCCGTTTTAACGGCAGCTACATCAAATGAAAAAATCCCGCCGTTTTCAAGAAGAAATCCCCCGTTCGATGATTTCATTCCAAGGCTATATAATTTACCGGGATAAAAGGCTTCGGCAAGTTCGCTGGGAACGAAGACGGTCACCTCTCCCCTTGCCTCAAATATTCCTTTTTCCGTGAATACTTTTTTTACAGAAAGATTTGCCTTATATGACGATGAGAAAAGAGATGTTTTTACGGGATTTGAAGAAAGAACTCCCTCAATGCTGATTATCTGACTTTCTTCAGCCAGACTGACAAAGGGATGACGCTCCCTGACTTGGGCAATTCCAGAATAAAACAGGAATGCGATGACAAGAGAAGATAAAAATATGGGATTTTTTACCACTGTAATTTTGCGAGAGACGCTTTTGCCGCATCGATTACTTCAAGCGGATATGAGATATAAGTGACATATAGAAGCGTATCGAAAGCCGTTTTGTCTCCCAGCTCCCCTAATGCAAAAATCAGAGCAAGAACAACGCTCTTGGCAGGCATTTTAGAATCCCCTTGAGCGAATGATTCTACTTTGCCATTGCATTCTGAAAGCATGTCGCAAAGGCTTTGCGCGAGTTCATGCGACGGGATTTGAACGGAAGAACGAATCAGCTTTGTGAAATCACTTTCGCCCAAAATTCCTGCATCGTATGATTTTTTTGCAAGAAGAATACTTTTTACAATTACAGAAGATGCGTGTGACCATTTTTGATTTGTAAGCACTTCATGGGCTTCAATTTGAAAACCAAGGAATGCGCGTTCTGCCGTCTCACTTCCTGCCTTCAGTTTCTCTGCATTATTAATAGCAATTAAAAGTGAGTTTTCGGCAATATCGCACAAAGAATTTTGTGAAACTTTAGAAGATTTATGCAAAAGCGTGAAATAATGGGCAGCGTCTTCAATGGTAGAAATGGAAAAAATCTTGATTACATCAGCAAAACTTTCTTGTGAAAGCCTTACAAGAGCCGCATCGGTTGTTTTTTGATATTCAGGCCAAATCTTAGATTGCCAGATGTTGTAGATTATTGAAAGCGACTCTTCATTTCCCAGTTTTCCAAGAGCTTCGATAGAAGATTCAAGGACTTCTGAAGAATTTTTTCCTTGTTTGAACGAAGATAACAAATATTCATTTAAGAAATCAACCGTAAGGGAAGAATTTTCCGTTGAATAGAGGGGAAGTTTTTCCATAACGGCTTTTTTTAATTCTTTATTTTTAAACAGACGAAACAGAGCCATCAATTTTTCGGAAATTTTCATCTGTTCATCAAGATTGATTTTAGTAATTTCGTCTTTTTTGTCGGAAAGAACTGTGACGGCAGCAAGCGCAAGTTTTGTAAAATCTTCATCTTCAGAAAGAACTGCCGCATGCTCAATTGAAAAATCAAGGGCTTTTTTTACCACAGAAAAACGTTCTGATTCATTTAGATTTTGAAGGATTATTATTTTTTCAGAAAGGCTTCCTTTGATGAAGTTTTTTTCATTTTCGCTGGCTTGGCTAATGAATAATGAGAAAAAGAAGGAAAGAAGAAAAAAAACAGCTCTTTTCATTGAGTTTATTCCTCTGGTATCGATGAATTTTCTTCTGGAATTTCTTCGTCATAGCTTGGCGCCTGCCCTTCTTGACCAACTTGCTCTGTAGGATTAGCATCTGCTTGATTTTGCTGCAATGAGGAATAATCTGTGTCGTGAATTTTCTGTGACTCCTGTTCTTCTTCTTCAACTTCTGCAAGAGCCGTGAGTTCTTCTTTTTTCTCATCTGACAAGTCACGGTAAATAAAGGCTAGAATTGAATTCTTCATTTCTTTTTCGATATGAAGGCACTCAAAATGCAAGCGAGACTGATTAGTATTTTGGTTATATTCAACTGCCCTGATAATTCCGAACATGATGATTAACTTTTCATCGATTTCAAACTGGAGTTTTATTTTTATGTTTTGTTTGCCACGACCGCCGATTCGAACCATCGCTCCGTCTTCAGAAATGTCTTCAAGGAGACATTTATAGCCAGCCTCGACCTCAACGGCTTCAAAGTCAGGCTCATCAGCATCAATAAAATAAAGCTGTGCATAAATCTGACATGCTGCACGAACTGATTTGCGTTTTTGTGCTCGCTCCAGAGTGTTAGTATGCGCCAGATAAATTACGCTCTGCCCCTGAAAGACTCCCGCATTTGTTACGCGCGTATCAAAAACATAGCCAGCATCTCCTTTTCGCCAGAGATATACGCTTACATCATGGGTAACCCAATCATCACCATCAAGAGTCCTGATATTTTTTTGCAGAGGAAGACGGATAATCAACTCATGTCCGACACTAAGAATTTCAGAAACGAAAATTCCCTTGCCTTTGAGGATAATGCGAAGTCGCTGCCCTTTTTCAAGGTATTTCGTTGACTCCAGCCCTTTTTTGTTTTCGTGATCGATGTCGATTTTTGTTCTGTAGTTGTATAATTTGTTGATGAATGTTTGTGTAGACTCAAGGCTCTCTGTTCCGTTTGCTTTTGAATCCATGACGATTTTTGAGATTGCCATGTTAAGCGTTGGAACTGAAACATAGAGCTGCATAGGCTCTTCGATTTCGGCTTCTTTTGCCAGCTTCCAAAGTAAAGTGATTTCGTTGAATTTAAAGCCTTTGTCCTGCCCCATCATAAAGAATTGAATTTGAACCTGAAACAAAACAAGCAGGCGAATAACGAGGAAAATACAAATGGTTGTTATAAATAAAACCAAAAACACACTTTATTTTACTATATCAATGCGTTTCTTGTCAAAGTGTGGTGAATTTATGAATTTTCTGAGGCTTTCCTGCCATTGGGGAAGTTTTATGCCCAGAGTCTGCTGAATCTTTGACTTGTCAAGGACTGAATAAGCCGGTCTTTTCGCAGGCATGGGATACTCCGCCGTAGTGCAGGGATTGACCTGACACTTTTCGTTCGTGAGGATTCCCGCCTCAAACGCCTGTTTTTTGATTTCCTTGGTGAAGTCAAACCAAGTCGTCTCCCCCTCGTCAGTCACATGATAGATTCCGTTGGGGATTTTCTGGGAATGGTTTTCCGAGTCAGGATTTTCAAGGCGGTTTTCAATGATTCTTGCAATCACGGAAGAAAGAGTGAGGCAGTTTGTAGGCGTTCCCCTCTGGTCGGCGACGACCTTAACGCTTTCCCTGCTGTTCATGGCACGAATCATCGTATAGACGAAATTTTTTCCGTAAAAGCCGTATAGCCAGGCCGTGCGCAAAATGTAAAAATCATCTGTTTCTGAGGATACAGCCTTTTCTCCAGCGGCCTTTGTCTCGCCGTAAACTCCGATTGGCTTTATTGGAGAATCTTCAGAAATGGGGGAAGAAGCCGAGCCGTCAAAAACATAGTCAGTTGAGATATGGACAAGGGGACAGCCGATTTTTTTTGAAAGTCTGGCGATATTTCGCGGTCCTTCTTCATTCAGGGCACGGGCCAGTTCAGCATCGGTCTCAGCCTTATCCACTGCAGTGTAAGCCGCGCAGTTTACGATAAATGAAATGTCCTTATCGGAGGCAAAGTTTTCAAGGGCGGCATAATCAAGGATTGACACACCGCTGTCAGTTCCTGTGTAAGAAAGATTTTTTTCTTCAAGAGTGCGGCACAATTGCGTGCCCAGCATGCCGTTACAGCCGATAATCCAAACCATTTACTTCCGCTCGCCGTAATTTGCATTAATCCAGTTTTTGTACTCGCCGCTTAAAATGTGGTCTACCCAGTCTTTGTGGGAAAGATACCAGTTTACCGTAAGCTCTAAGCCCTGCTCGAAGGTCATTTTTCGCTCCCAGCCAAGCTCTTTCTTGATTTTTGAGCAGTCGATTGCATAGCGGGCATCGTGGCCGGGTCGGTCTTTTACATGGACGATTGTCTTTTCAACATCTTCTGCGGATTTGTTTACTTTTGGAGCGGTAAGCTCTATGACTTTGTGCAAAAGCTTGATGTTCTGCCATTCGTTTTCGCCGCCGATGTTGTATTTTTCGCCTGTCTTACCAGAATTTACAATCTGCCATACAGCCCGGTTATGATCCTCGACATAAATCCAGTCGCGGATATTCTTTCCCTCGCCGTAGACCGGAAGGTTCTTTCCGTCGCGGATATTTGAAATCATAAGGGGAAGAAGTTTTTCCGGGAACTGATAAGGCCCGTAGTTGTTGGTGCAGTTTGAGAGAGTAATCGGAAGGCCGTAAGTGTGATAGTAGGCCATTACGATATGGTCAGAGCTTGCCTTTGAAGAAGAATATGGCGAGCGGGGGTCGTAATTCGTAGTTTCGGTGAAGTAGCCGGTCTCCCCAAGAGAGCCGTAAACTTCGTCCGTGGAAATATGATGAAAAAGAACATCATCCCGCTTATTGTCAAGGGAAACTCCCCAGTAATTTCGCGCAACATCAAGCAGGGTGAAAGTTCCCATTACATTGGTTTTGATGAAGGCTTCAGGCCCCAAAATCGAGCGGTCAACATGGCTCTCAGCGGCAAAGTGAATCACCGTGTCGATGTCATAAGCCTTAAAAATCCGCTCAATCTCCCCTCTGTCGCAGATGTCAACTTTCTCAAAGAAATATCTCCGCTCGCTCTCGCTCGCCCCGCTACCGAATTTAGCGTCCACACCGGAAAGATTCTCAAGGTTTCCGGCATAAGTAAGGCAATCCACATTGACGATTTTGCCCTTAAAGCCCGAATCCATGAATTCTTTGCTACCAGTCGCGCTCTGCCCGAAGAGATAGTTGATAAAATTAGAGCCGATAAAACCTGCCCCGCCTGTTACCAGAATATTTGTAAGTTTTCTAGACATATTCTTCTCCATTTATTTAAATTGAAAGTTGAAAACGGAAAGTGGAAAGTTAATTTTTATTTGTGCAAAAAAATGAACTCAGTTTTCAGTTTTCCACTTTCAGTTTGTTCCAATCCATTTTCCCTTGATGTCAAAATAGTCGCCGTTGGGGTCGAATGCCGGATGTTTGCCGTCTTTTTCTGAAAGAAGAGGCTTAATCTCAGGAGCGACAGACTTCCAGTCGATTCCGATTGTCCCGTCATTCCACATTAAGCCACCCTCGCCTTTCGGGTCGTAGAAGTCAGTGCACTTGTAGGCGAAGACAGCTGAATCTGAAAGGACATAAAAGCCGTGGGCGAATCCTTCAGGAATATAAAACTGATTCTGTTTTTCGCCGTCCAGAATGACTCCGTAATACTTTCCGAAAGTGGCAGAGCCTTTTCGTAAGTCCACAGCCACATCATAGACACGGCCGCTCACAGCACGCACCAGCTTTCCCTGAGGATGACGGGTCTGGAAATGAAGGCCACGAAGCACGCCCCTTGAAGAAGAAGACTGATTATCCTGCACGAACTTCATCTTTAAGCCGGCCTCAAAAAAATCCTTCTCAGAATAAACCTCAAAAAAATATCCCCGTGCATCTCCAAAAACTTTAGGCTGAATCTCGTAAAGCCCGTCAAAAACTTTTCCGTCCGCCGCCAGACATTTCTTAAACTCAAAAGACATTTAGTTTTTCTCCGCGATGTATTTTAAGTATGCGCCGTAGTCGGTTTTATAGCCGGCTGCAAGTTCCAGAAGAGACTCCTTTGAAAGCCAGCCGTTGGCAAAGGCGATTTCTTCGATACAAGAAACATACATGCCCTGCCGTTTTTGAATCGTGGCGATAAAATTGCTTGCCTCAAGAAGACCGTCATAAGTTCCTGTATCAAGCCAGGCCATACCGCGGCCCAAAAGCTCCACAGAAAGAGAAGCTCGCTCAAGGTAGGCGTTGTTCACGGCAGTGATTTCAATTTCCCCGCGGGCAGAGGGCTTTACCTCGCTTGCGATTTTGACGACTTCGTTATTGTAGAAATAAAGACCTGGAACGGCATAATTTGACTTTGGTTCCTTCGGCTTTTCTTCGATTCCCAGAACTTTGCCATTTTTGTCGAATTCAACCACGCCGTAAGCCGTGGGGTCTTTTACCATGTAACCGAAAATCACGGCTTCACTTGCCTTTGACTCCATTTTTGCACGGGCATTTTTGAGGGTTCTGGTAAAACTCTGACCGTAGAAAATATTGTCCCCCAAAACAAGGGCAACATCATCGCTTCCGATAAAATCCTTGCCGACGATGAAAGCGTCTGCCAAGCCCCTGGGCTTTTCCTGAACTGCGTATTCAAAAGTCATGCCAAGCCAGGCACCGTCACCGAAAAGTTCCTTAAAAAGGGAAATGTCCCGTGGTGTTGAGATAATAAGGACTTCGCGGATTCCTGCCAGCATGAGACAAGAAAGAGGATAGTAAACCATGGGCTTGTCATAGAGCGGAAGAATTTGTTTTGAAACTGCTTTTGTAATCGGGTAAAGGCGGGTTCCGCTTCCGCCTGCTAGAATTATTCCTTTCATAAGCCTTAGTATAACATTGTCGCAAATAAAAAAAAAGTGTATAATCAGAAGATATGGCAGTAATTGAGTTAAAAAATGTTAGCAAAATCTATCAGATGGATAAAGTACAAGTCAAAGCGGTGGACAAGGCATCTTTTAAAATCGAAGAAGGTGAATTCGCCGCTCTCTCAGGTCCTTCTGGTTCAGGAAAATCTACCCTTCTTAATATGATTGGTCTCATCGACTTGCCTAATTCTGGTTCAATTATCCTTGAAGGCACGGATGTCTATAAAGGAATCGACCTTGAAAAATCGAAAAAAGTGCCATTTAAAATCGACTCAAAACTCACGGAACTCCGCCGCGCCCATTTGGGCTTTATCTTCCAGACATTCAATCTTATTCCGGTTCTTAATGTTTGGGAGAATGTGGAATTCCCTCTTTCTCTCGGAAAATCTCCTGCAAACGACACTCTTTCGCCTGCCGAAAAAAAGGATTGGGTGGCATTTTTGCTTGAGACAGTTGGCCTTTCTGACTGGAAGGATCACAAACCTTCAGAACTTTCTGGCGGTCAGAGGCAGCGTGTCGCCATTGCCCGCGCCCTGGTCACAAAGGCTCCCATTATCCTCGCCGACGAGCCAACAGCCAACCTTGACTCAAAGAACGGCGACCAGATCCTTGAGCTCATGAAAAAACTCAATCAGGATTTAAAGACAACTTTCGTCTTCTCTACCCACGATGCGAAAATTGTTGCCCTCTCTGACCATGTTATCAAAATCAGGGACGGTAAGATTCAGGGTGAATAATTTAGTAATCCATTGAAATCGTAATATATGTTCCCACTGTGAGCTTCGTTGAATAGCCTTTGACCAATTCGTCATAGCCGTATTCGTATTTTGCTCCGAAGCGCCAGTCACAGTGAGGGAGAACCCTTGAAAAGTTAATTCCAGGCTTTATAAATCCTGTTTTTTCCGTGATATTGTGATTCCACTGAATGCCAATACTGATATCTTTGTTAGGTCCGAGTTTTGCGATTCCTATGTAGCTTGCGAAGCGATTTACGAAAAATTTTTCACTGTCTTCCGGCGCAGGATTATAAATGTTCTGAAATTCAAAATTGAATCCAAAATACGGAGTGCTTTCTGTCCACATCCTGTAAATTCCACCTGTTGAGATGATTTTGTCAAAAGCCGTCATATCGTCAAATTTGGATGTGAATACTTTTTTGATAGAAGCGTCTTCATCTTCTGAAAGTTTTCCCAATTCCTGACCATAAATATCAAAGCCGAAAAATGTCCTTTTAAGTTCAAGACCGATTATTGAATTTTTGTGTAGCTCAGGTTTTTGTATTGCAATGTCACTGTCTTTAAGAGGAAATCGTCTTCCGAAGAAGTTAATCGATGTGTTGAAAAAAATGAATTCTGCGCTTCCTGCAAATGACATGTCTTTTGTTCCTGGAGAATCATTTCCTGTTCCACCACGGTACATCGCAAGACCTGTAAAGGTATGATTGTATATAGGAATTTTTACTATACCAGAAATATGGTCGCGGGAGTCATAAAGAATATTTGTACACAAGGCATCTTCATCTCCCTCATATTCTTTTGTGTCGGAAAAGAGACGGATGTTTCCCCAAACAGTCTTTTTTTTCCCTGCCGTTATATATATGCGGTCAATCATAAGATAGTCAAAATACATCTCGTAGATATATAAATAATTTGACTGACCGTCGAGCTCATCATCACTGTCGGCAGGAAGACTTGATTTTAGGGTTCCTTTGAGGGCAAGGTATTTATCAGGGCGGGTGGTAAAATAAATGTAATTCTTAAAATCAAAATATCCTGCTGCATCCCCTTCCTTGTCTTTTCGGACATAGGCAAGACCAAGCTCGGAATTCATTTTGCCAGAAACCTCAATTGGAAACCTGAGGTTTCCCAGTGTGACATCATAATTTGTAGTAGGATTTGATTCTTCTGTTATTACAGGCTCTTCAATGTCGGTTGCATCTTCAAAAAATTCAGAAAAATCTTGCTCCGTGCTTTCTTCCTGGGAAAAAATCGCTGTAGAAGAAAGCACGAGAGAAAGAAGTATTAATGTAAAGAGTTTTTTGAAGGGTGAAGTCACTTTTTAATTGCCAGCCATGAGTTCTAGGTAGGGCTTAGTATATATGGCATCGTCTTGTTTTACAAGAGCAGCATTTGAAATTGAGATAAGCGTGGTTTCATATTCCATTTTGCCACTGATTTTTTTACCCTTGAGATTGTCCATAATCCTCATGTTTACAGGAATCCAATAGACTTTACCGCCAGCACCATTGATTTTCTGGTAAGAAGGAATAATTGTTGTCCGTAATTTCTGACCTGAAAGAGAATAATCTTCCTTCATACGGGTAAGTCCGTCATTTTTTGTAACCCACAATTTAATGGTTGGATAGTCTACATTCTTTGAGTTAGCCTTGAGCGTAAAAAGAACACAGTCAAATTTTGTTAATTTGACCTCTTCAGCAGACTCTATATCGTAATTTTTTGCATAGAGCTGGGGAGCAAAATCTGAAGTGTTTGCGTTAGTACCCTGGAATTTATCTTTAGAGCTTGTGAATGTGAATCGTTTGTCAGCAGGATCGTAGAACCAGATGCTGTTGTCAGTCTGCAAATAGCCCTTGCCTTTATCCTTGAGAGGTGCCTTGATAAGAATAGTCCATTTGAGGGATTTGTCACGGCGGTAAATTGTAGCATTCGTAACGCTTCTACCCTCGCCTGGCTTTTGCTGGATAACTTCGTAATCTGCCTTGAAATCGGTCTCATAGAATGCCGTCGTATCCTCTGTTTTTTGAAGAAGAGCCTTTGCATCAGATGATGAAATCGCATTTGCAGAAAGACAAAGTGAAGAGAGAATAAAAGCACTTGTAAAAATCTTTTTAAAATTCATTGTAAGTTTCATGGTTCGCCTCCTTATTGTGAAAGCCCCCGCCTATTCCGTTGTCGCAAGGGCTTGAACCGGCATGATTTTTATAGACTTGAGCGTCGCATACAACACTGCAAGAATCGTAAAGGTTATGACTGCTACGATAACCATTACACTTTTAATAACATCCATGCGCGGACAAAGGTTACCTTTTTCGAGGAACATATCAAAAGAAGGGATAAAAGAAAAATCAAAAAGGGAAATAATTGAGCAGAAAACAGAGTTGAGCAGAATTCCGCCGATACAGCCGACGATGAGAAGAAGCAAAGCCTCAAAAAGCAGCGTACTGATGATAGAGCGTTTTTTCATCCCCACGGCCATGTAAATTCCTATTTCGGTGATGCGCTTCATGATAAGAACACGGTATGTGCTTCCGATTCCTGCGATAATGATAAGTGTGAGGATTGCGATAATAAAGGTGATAATCGCATCCATCGCCAATTCCATAATTTCGACATCATTTAGATTTGCGCTCAAAGGAATAAATCCCCATGTCTCAACCTTGAAATTATCCGTCGCGTCAATATAGTCGTCTTTGTCATCAACCCAAGAATACATGTTGAGGACTTTTGAGAGAGAATTGTAATAATCATGAAGCTCTTTTTCGGAAACAGTCCTGTTGGGAAAGTTCACGCAGATTCGGTTTGCATAATTTTGAGGTCGGCCGTATGTGTCACGGATAAATTCAAAATCCATATAGGAAGTATACATACCGAATACGCTTGAATCCTGAAAAATTCCCCTCACGATTACAGGAACTGTATTAATATAGTCATCAACAGTTTCAAGCTGGAATGTGATTTCATCCCCTACATGAACATTGAGCATTTTTGCTATGGGAGAAGAGATGAGAACGCCGTTTGATCCGGCCATTTCCTCGATTCCGCCATCAACAAATGTAAAACTTGAAATCAAATCTTTTTCATTGTTAAAATCAACGCCTTTTATGACGTTTTGCAAAGCCTGCACTCCTTCAAAGTAAAAAGACGAGTAGCGGGCGTCAAAATCCATGCGGGGACTGACAATGGCATCTTTTGGAAGGACAGACTTTATTTCATCGATATGCGTTTTATAATTATAAATGTCGAGTCCGTCAGAATTTACGGAACACATAAGGGCAATATCGCCGCCGTAGTAGATTTTTGCCTTTTGATTGAGCGATTTTATCATTCCTGAGCTTATTGCTATTGAGGTTAGGGAAATCGCGACGCCTGCCATGCAGACAAGAAAGAGGCTTATATATTGTGTTTTTCGATAAAGAAGCGAGCGAAGCGCAATTTTCGTCTGATACATTATTTTGCCCCCTGCATCGCCTCAACGGGATTAACCCTGATGGCATTGATAAGCGGGTAAATCCAGGCGATAAGACCAATGAAAATTGAGAGCGAGAAAGCCCCCAGAAGATTTTGCAAGGAAACAGAAGTTTGCAGAACCGTTCCTCCGAAAAGCTGTACGATGAATGAGTTTGAGAAAGTGATGTGCATGGACGAAACGACATGCGAGCCGATTATGCCGAGGATACAGCCTGAAATTCCTGCTATGAAAGCCATGATTAAAGTCTCAGAGGCACATTCTTTCGTGATGTAGCGTTTGTTCGCCCCGATAGCCCTCATCGTGCCTATTTCACGGATACGGTCGAGAACATTAATGACAAGCGTATTATTAACGACGATAAAACCGGCTCCAAGAATTATGATGATACCGATATTGAGGATAAGACGAAGAACGTAGAGGTAAAAAGCAGTGTTTCCCGCAGAACTTCTCCAGTTGACTGCTTCGCAAGGCCAGTCATTTTCTTTGAAAGTCTTGTTTAATGATTTGATTAATTTTTTGACTTTTTTAGGATTATCAGCCCTACAAATCAGGAAATTCCATGACGATGAATTTGTGTAACTGTTCTCCAAAGCGGCAATATCCTCGCTTGAGACGGTGATTTCATCAGTTGTGATACCCTCGCTTGTGTCTTCGGCATCAGAAAAAAACGATTCCAGGTCAAAATCCGTGAGCATTTTTTCTATGTCATCGGAAAATTCGACTTTATCAGCAGATGACAAATCAGACATATCCATGATTGCCCGGACAGTTTCTGGATTTGTAAGAACGATTTTGTCGAGAATCGCATTGTCAACAGAATATTCATAAATTGCGGTGAGAGGAACGGAACGGATACGAGAGGAGAATCCCTCGCTGATTTCAAACTGAAGGGTATCCCCTATTTTTACCTTTAGTTTTTCTGCATAAGGCTTTGAAAGCATGATTCCCTTTTCGCCATCTGCCCATGCATTACCCTCTATAAGACGGATTGAAGACATGAGCTCTAAGTACTTGGAGGCAGGAACTCCGAACATGTAGCATTTTGTGTCTTCAGAATCACTCTCTAAGACAGCCATGCCTGAAACTTGGGGAACGAGATTATTGATAGAGGGATGCTCTGAAAGAAAACTGTAAATCTCATCATAGGGAATAAGTTTTGGAAGCTCAGTAAGACTGCCAGTAACTGGAGTCTCATCGCCAAAAAGCGACAAAGGAGACTTGTATTCAGGACGGATAACGATGTCTCCTGTAAAACTTGAGACAAAAGTCTCCTGAACGCCCTGCTCCGTGCTGTCAAAAACGGCATTCGTAATTACAAGCAGCATAACTGCAAAGGCGATAAAAAGAATTATGACGAAAGAACTTTTTTTAGAGATAATGTTCTTGAATGCGAGATAGAGAAGCATATAGGTAGATTATATAGGAAAAGAAGTATTTTCGGCTATACCCGCTCTGCTTTTCCCCCATCAAATTTAATCTTAAAATCACAGTTTTCAAGGGTGCTAAGACGATGAGCAATGGCAATAATCGTAATTTTTCCTTTTAGTTTTAAGATTGTATCTGTAATCTGTTTTTCGGTCTCATTGTCAAGGGCACTGGTCGCTTCATCGAGAATCAAGACATTTGGATTGTGGTACAAGGCCCTCGCAATACCGATTCGCTGCTTCTGCCCACCAGAAAGTTTTGCACCTCGGTCACCGACATTAGTGTTTTCCTTTTCAGGCAAAGTCTGAACGAAATCGTAAAGCTCTGCCATTCTAAGCACTTCCAGAATACGAGAATCGTCAATTTCTTCTGGTGCAAGTCCGAAAGCGATATTATCTTTTATCGAACCATCAATAAGGTAAATGCTCTGAGGAACATATGCTATATTGTTCAGCCAGCTAGAAAGATTTTTGTGAATATCATGACCATCAACGGTTATAGTACCAGATTTTGGCGGAAGAAGCCCAAGGAGTATGTCCACGAATGTTGTTTTTCCTGCACCACTTGGACCTATTATACCAATAAAAGAGCCTTTTGGAATAGTGAATGATACATTTGAAAGAACATCTTCTTTTTTTGATGGATAAGCAAATGTTAGGTTTTGAATGGAAATCTCATTGTCAAAATTTAATGTTGACTCAGATTTTTTGATAAAATTTTGCTCTTCCAAATCTTTGTTGTTCCTTACAATCATAAGATCATTGAACATTTCGGTGAAAAGAGGCATTCTGAATTTTATAGAATTGAACATTGCAATCATCTGATTGAGGCTCGGCATAAGGCGAACCGCGGCTAATGCAAGGACACCAAGAGTCGGAATTAATGAGGCTGGATTCGCATCTAAAATCATTTTTACTGCTATAAGAATTAGAATTCCACCGATAGTAAACAATTCAATTATTGATTTCGGAAAGCGCTGCACAAAAAGAAAATCTTTGTTACTTTTTATGAACTCGGTATAGCTTTTGTCAAATTCAGAAATGAAATAGTCTTCTCGTTGCATAACTTTAGTTTCTTTTACGGAATAGAAGCCCTGATTTATCCATTTCCCATTGTTAATTTGACATTTATTTTGAATTGTACCTGCAATTCCAATTTTTTTTCTGAAATAATTAAGCATGGCAAGAACCAAAGGACCGAGAATAAAAGCAACACCAATAGCTATGAGCCAGTCCATAAAGCATATAAAAGCCCAGATTACAATAATCGTTATGATATTTGTCATAATTTGGAGCGTACTTATAAGAATCTGGCTGAAGACGGTGTCTCCTCCGCTATGAATATTTCTTGATATGACAGAAATGTTGGTGTCAAGATGATATAGATAAGGCTTATTCATATAATAAGCATACAATCGCTTTGAATAATCACGCTGATTGTTGAGCGAGAAATTTATCTGGATTTTCCCCTGCCACAATATAAGAAAATTTTTGAAAACATAGAAAGCGAAAAGTGATATTGACGCAAAGAAAATTAATTTGCGGTGTGAATTTATCCCGAAAACAGAAAGAATTTTGGCTATTTTCTCATGGTCTTCAAGCCAGTTTGGGTTACCGATTATATTTATAAGCGGATATAACAGACCGATTCCAAGAGCTTCAAACACAGCTATTATGAGCATGAGAACGATGAGAAAACTGCAAAGTGTCATTTGACGGCGGGTTAAAATTTTGAAGATTTTAAGAAAGTTTTTCATAAGACGATATAGGTTATATTTAGTTTAAAGAAAAACTAGAGATTCTTCAATGGGGGGGAGATGGAGAGAGGGCGAAAATGGAAGAAAATACTTTTATAATACATAGTATTCTAGATGCAGAAACCATGTCAATGGTAACTACATTATCGATAGAGAAAAGGTCTTTTCATAGAAAACTGTATGCATTGATTTTTACACATTAAACCTATAAAAATTTTGTGTGACCCTGTCATAAATTCTGTGTAAGTGGCAGGGGGTAATTAAAGCCGGGAACACGCCCGTCAAATAATATTGCAAATTGATTAAGTGCCAGTCCCCAGTCTTCGATGGACATAGTCCAGCTGAAGTGCACCCCAATTATTGGACACTTTAACTAGGCTGATTTTAAGGACTGATTCCTGAATTGTAAAGGAGTCAGTCTTTTTAATTTAACCTTAATTCTCTTTTCGTTGTACCAAGACAAATACTCAATCAATTCTTTTTTGAAATGCTCGACAGACTCAAACTCCTGTAAGTATAAAAGCTCTGACTTAACAATCCAAAAAAGTTTTCCATCACTGAATTATCAATACAGTTCCTTTTCTAGACATGCTCTGTCTGATTTCTTTTTTAAAGGAATTGTACAATAATTTAATACTCCGCTCTGTATGTTTTTCTACTAGTCATTATTCTTGAAAGATTTTTTAAGATTTTGACAACAATAAAAACAAGAGAAAAAATTTTACGAATAATTTGTTTTTTATTATAATTTCTAGCTAAAATGAAAAAATCTTTTATTTCCCTTTCATTATAATAGTTCGATAACCAATTTTTCATTTCTGAGAAATCAAAAGAGCAATGCTTTTTATCATATTTTGACCTAGAATACCAGCTTGCAATGAAATCTAATGTCTCAAGACGTACAAAATCAAATGTACTCCGAGATATCTTATCAGTATTTAATAGTAATTCATTCATTTTGATATATTCATTTCCAAAAACCATTGGCAGATTATAACCGCCCTTTTTTTTTACTGATAAACTTTTCAGTATTTTTGTATCATCCACAATGTATTTTTCTGCTGCTTGATTATGGAGGAGTGTTACATGAGGAAACCAATAGTTCAGAGTCACTCCAGACTTCATTATTGAATAAAATACACTTTTATAAATTCCAAAGCATGGAGCTGCAGTTTCTATATAGCTCACATTTTTTAAAAAAGAATCAAAATTATTATACTCTTTAGGTTCTTTATTTTTTTCCTGTAAGCTGAAAAAAACAACCGTATTGCTGCCCGCATATTTAGAAACTGTATTAATCATGTAATTTAATGTTTGTTTATCATTTAAATATGTATAATCATTGAGAAGTTTTAAATATGTTCCATTAGCCATTTTAAGAGCTTCTATTAAATTCAGATATGAATATTCTGTGCTTTTTTTATATTTTATATTCTTTTTATCTGCGTATTCGTTTTCCAACAGTTTCCTAGTTTCTTCATTATCTGAATTATCTGAAATACATACTTCGAAAAGAGATGTATCAGTCTGTTGCTCGAAGATTGAATTCAAAGTTTCTTTTAGAAAGTGTGTTCTTCCGCTTGATGGAATACAAAGCGATATTACAGGCTCATGATTATCAGAATGCAACTTAGACTCTTGTAAGTTTATTAGAGGTATAATAAAACCATTTGAACGATAGTGTTGAATAATCTTTTCTATCCCTTGTTCAATTGTTGTTTTTGGGTGCCAGCCAAGGTTTTGCAGAAAACATGTATCAGCATAGGAACTCATGATTTCATCTTCACGGTAAGGTAGTTTTCCAAATTCCAGTTTCGACGATGAATCAGAAATCTTTTTTATTGTTTCTACAAATTTTCTGATTGAACAAGTTTTTCCTGTTCCTACTTCAAAAGTCAGATAATGAAAAGAATATTTTTTGTAATTATTTAATACAGCAATATATGCATCACAAACATCATCAATATAAATGAAGTCTCGCAACTGTTGACCATAAGTCAGAGCTATTGAGTCTTCTTTTTTGAATGCGATTTTACGAATCATGGCCTCAACAAATTTTGTTGGACTGTCATTTTCACCATAAATGTGTTCAAGTCTAAGATTTGCAACTTTTACTTTAGTTGCAATATATTCCAACCATAGATTCAATGTTTTTTTAGAAAGTGAATAATCTAGTAGTGTTTTATAAGTTTGATTTGGCTTATTGAAATATGAATCTGTATTTATAAAGAGTTTTAGTCCGTGTTTTACAGCTTCTTCTATAAGTGAAAGGGGAAACATCAGATTGGTTTCTAAGACTTTAGTGATTGAGACCGAGGCTTCCCTTCCATAATATGTAGCGCAGTGAATAATAATATCAATGGTATGAGAAGCAAAAAAATCCTTATAATAATTTTCATTCACGATATCTAAATCAATATATTTAATTTTTTTTCTATCAATGATATCAGAAAGTCGTACAGTATCTGAAAAACTACGCTTAAAAATTATTATATTATACTGCCCTAAATCTAGCAACTTATGGAGCAGTCGGCTTCCAAGAAATCCAGTAGCACCTGTGATTAAAATGGTTTCTTTCATTTATTAAAAATCCTCTAGAAAAAGTCCGTTAAAAGCCTTTTTTCTTGATGCAAATAAAACACTAATTACATATCTAACGGCTATACCAATAATTTCCAATGTAGTGATATTTCTTGGGGAAATTCCATAATGCTCCAAATGGAGAGTATCTCTCATAATTTTCTTATACCACATAGTAGTTATTTTTAATCCTCTTATAAATACTCTAAACCATGCAAAAATTTTTTTATTCAATGTTAATAATTCAAGATGTCCTAAATAAATCTTATATTCAGTAATTCTGTTTTTTGGCAAAAAGAATATTTGTGAAATATCATATGTTAAAGTCTTTTTTTGGGCAGCTTCTTCAGGAGTTTCTGTTATTATCAATGGATTTTTATAACACAACCCATTTCCCTCTTTACTTGAACATTCAGCAAATATGAGTTCTGTGAAGAATCCAAATGTAATATTGGAATTTAGAATTCTAGGGATAATAGAACAATTCTTTAAGAGTTGAGACTTCCAAAACATTCCACTAGGATGGCGTCCTATGTAGGCAAAGAATTTGAATCTTTCTTCTTGCGAAGTATAGATTTCATTTTCGTTTTGTGATTTTACATTTAAATTACAAAGTCCATAACTTATTGCTGGGGTTTCTGTTAAAGTTTTTAAAAAATCTTCAAGTTTATTTCCCAATACACAATCTTTATCCAAGCATATCATGCAATATTTTCCATTTGCATTTAAAAGAGCCCCATAACCATTTAGAATTCCACCAATATTTTTAGAATTTTCAATCAATCGTAATCGAGAATCTTTTATATCTTCTTTTATATTTTGTGTACCATCATTGGAACAATTATCCTGAACTATAACTTCAAAGTCTTCTCGCTTACAAGCTAATAGCTGTAGCAACATAGGACGAAGCTTTTCGTATCGATTATAGGTTGGAATACAAATTGACAAAAGTAAATTATACGACATTGTTTTTTCTCCAGTAATCTTCTTTTGGGAGTCTCATTACGATAAAAGATTTCTCTATTTAGCTAATCAGAAATGTTATTTTCCAATTTATGCATCCTTACTTAATGATGTCTAACATAATTTCTTTATTTCGTCAGAAAAAAATATCTCCGGCCTCCATCCTGTATCAATTACTAACTCTCTTATATCAGAGACCATATACATAGGTTGGTGTGGGTAATATTCTTTTTTCCCGAAATCTATTTGCAACTCAAGATTTAACAAATCTCTTAGCATTATAATGTATTCCGACAATTTTTGTCCATTACCGCTACCGAGCGGGTAGAATTTTCCGTCAACTCCTTTCTCAGATACAGCAAGGAATGCCCGAGCCGCATCATCGCAGTTCAGATAATCCCAAATCTGCTCACATTTTGTGAGTTCCGGACTTCTGCCGTTTTTCAGCTCACGAATGCAATAAAAAATCAGTGTATTCTCACCGTCATTCTTTCCGTATACGCTCAGAATTCGCATCCAGTTGAAGCGAATTCCAAGTTGCTTGCAAAGAAGCGAAGAAAGTTTTCCTGCCGTATACTTTGCGATTCAGTACCCGCTTTCGGGATTCACTGGAAGATTCGTTGTGAGCGGAACGGACTGAATGCCATACTCAGTTTGGCTTCCAGCCCCAACAAAGACAGTGCACCCACATCGTTTTGCAAGGCGAACAGCATCAAGGGTGTACTCAACATTTTTGAGTTGACAATCTACATCATCTCGTCCACCAACAGAAGTTTTGTACCATGCGAGGTGCAGGAATATGTCGTATTTTTTTTAAGTTCAAGATTCTTGTATTCAGAAATATCCGCATCAATGATATGAACGCGAGAGTCCTGCGGAATATTTTTTATGCGAGAAGAATTTTTTCTGACGATACAGGTTATGTCGTAATCCTGTTTTAATGCCTCGTGCACGATTGCAGAACCAATCATGCCTGTGGCACCTGTAAGAATAAGTTTTTTCATCAAAAATCAGACTACTTAATATCAAATTGTGTTCGATGACATTTCTATTTATTTTTACTCTAATTCGCTCAGCAGTCCGAGAAGATATTCCCACCACAACGGTGAAATAAAATTCTTCGTGAAGCTTTCTGGAAAAAGAAATCTCTTCATTTCGTTTAGGAAAGCTTCTTGTTCGGTTTTTATCTGCTCAATCCGATTTTGAAACTTCTCTTTGTAGTCAGAAAGTGAGATTTTTCTGTCGGCGAGTTTTTGTTCAAGCAGATTTTCATTTTTCTCAATGTTTTTTCTCTTTAGCCAGAAAATATCCCATAAATCGCGATTCTTTACACGGTTAGGTCTGTTCACAAAAGCAATCAATTTATCACAAAGGATTTCTTCCATACTCTCTGCATACAAAAGCAGGTCATCCGTTCCCAAATTAATACCATAATAGTTGTTTGGAATACGAATTTTTCTGTCGTGGGAAGGAAGGTGGCAAATGTCAATGTTAATCTTTTGCGATGGAAAATCAGGTTTTTCGGGCTTCGTAATCAGTTTGATTTTCCATGTATCGGTGTTTCCTTCTTCTTTTTTTGGCTCAGTTACTGTTACAGGAAGGTTATATTTTTTATTAAATTCAGCACAAAGGACACCTCCCAACTTGGAAAGAGAATCTTTCGAAAAATCAAAATCGCTTGAAAAATCCAAATCTTCGCTCAATCTTTCTGAGCCATAGCACATTCTAAGGCAAGTTCCGCCTATGAAAGTGAGTTTGGAAAGAAAATTATTCTCGTTCATTATCCGCAAGATGTCGTGATGCAAAAGTTCTTTTTCAACAACGGTTTGTAAAACTATAAGATTAGAATTTTGTTCAAGAACTTTTGAAACAAGTATGTCAAATTCATTCATACGAAAGCTCCTTTTTTGCTTCGTTGCTAATCAATTCAATTGTAGTTCGCTTAGCATCTATCATATCCTTGTAGGCTTGAACAGGTTTAGCTTTGAGCATTTTAGATTTAGTGTCCAAAAAAAGATTTTTTGAGATCCTTTCAATTTTTTTTGCAGTATGTACAAATTCAATCGTACCGAATTTTCCACAGTCTATAATTCCGGAGCGCCCGCTGGTCATAACGGTAAGATAAGAAATCATCTGTTGTGAAATATAGGAAGTTTCGCAAAGAACAGTTTCCAAACTGATGTAATTAAAACAATCAGAGCGTAATTTTGCCGCCACATGATAAAGAACATTAGGTTTTCCAAAATTTGCAAAATCAAATATATAGACTCCCTTGCAAACACGCTCCAAAATTTCTTTTGAACACGCCCTTGAAAGAATCATATTTAGATTTGAATCCGTAATATTCGGAAATATGTTTCTTAAATCGTACTTTGAATAAATAAAATGCTCCGGGGAGGAAAGATTACGCAAAGTCTTTTCAAATTGGATTATTGGCTGCATACTTCACAAATCATAACATATACTGTTATAATCTGTAAAGTATATTACAGATTTAAACATAAAAATAGAAATATCAAATAACATATATATCAACTGCCCTAGAGCAGGTTGTTTCATTTATTTCGATGACATTTCTATTTTTTCACTGAATCATTTTAAACTTGCTTTTGTAACTGCACAGAAAAAATCCCGGCTCCACAAATCAAGTTTGCGTGGGTCCTTGATAAACGGAAGAACATCATTTTTTGCATTATCAAAATCAACTGAACCAAAACGCTCGCAAAGCAAATCAATCAATTTTGGTAAAGTTAGTTCTTCTTTCGAGTGCCATTTTTCGCTTTGTTCAAGTCGTTTTTGAAGATGGCTCAGATTTACTTTTGTTCCGTGGGAAAGATACCAAAGGTAATCGTAAAAATCACGACCTTTTACGCGGTTTTTCCAGGAACGGCAAAGGACTGCGTGAATCTTTCCTGCAAAAAGAGAACCTTCATCATACAGCTGCACTGCATAAGGAATCGGAAGAAGAGCATACTTTGTTTCAAAAGAAGCTCCGTCCGGGGGATTTGTGTCAATCTCGAACCTGATTTTGATTAACTCTTTATCTGAAACACCAAGAATTTTTTCGCTTGTCGGCATGATTTTTAACAGATGGACCATAGTTCCGTCTTTTATGAACGCTGACTGAACATTGCTTATGGCTGATTTTTCTTTTTTCTCAACGCTAAGCTCAAATCCGTTAGACAAAAGCTCATCAGAAAGATAAGAAAAATAATTATCAATCTGAAAATCAGAATCTTTTTCTGTAAGAGAAAAGTCCATATCCTCAGAAAAACGATCTAGTCCATAAAAAATTCTTAAGGCGGTTCCCCCATAAAAAGCAGATTTCTTAAAGAATCCTCCTCTGGAAAGTCCACATAAAGCTACTTCCTGTATCACTTCTTTCAGTGCGTTTTTATATTCCAAAGTATTTTTGCAACCATATTTTTCAAGCATCTGCTGGACGGGTGTTGTCATGATTTTCCCCCCATTGTTTTTTGTGCAATTTTTTTCAGAATCTTCAGGTTTGTAGACTTATAAAAATCACACAAATCAAAGATAAGCGAAAAATCAGCGGAATAAAAATCTTCTTCTACAATCCTAAGATTTTCAAAAAGATATTCTTTTAATTTTTTTTCAGATTCTAAAGGACTTTGGCGATAAAGTATATCACAAAGGCTTTTCTCTTTTCCTGCAATCAAAAAGGAGCGTTCCCCTTCGTTTATTATATAAACTTCATAAGGAAAAGCCGTTTTTGGAATATCCCGATAGAGGAATGTTCCAAAACTTGAGTCAAACCTCTTTGATTTGTTCTTACCGAAGGTTGCAGCCGTTATGGATGTAACTTTTTCAGGAATCCAACCCCAATATGAAAGAGCTGTCTCAAAGGAAATATATGATGGCCCGTAAATCGCAGAAGAAAGTAAAAGAGGTGAAACAGATTTGTCTGTTTCATAAAGGCCCTTTACGACTTTTATGATTCGTCCCTGTTTTTCCAAAGAAAGTAATTTGTTTTTAGGAGCTTTGTAGTGATTCTTAAGTTCTGAAACAAGAGCAAATGCTGTATTTAACAATATGTATTTCCTCCATTAAGTTTAATTTTACTTAACTTTCCGGAGAAAAACAAGGTAATTATCAGTTAAATATAGAAATGTCAAAGAACATGGAAATCAAATTTACCTCGTGTAATTTTGATTTTTTAGCAGAAATCTGCCAATAATTGCTTCAATTCATTAACGCTATGGACGATTTTTGTGCATCCACACGCTTTTAATTCTTTTTCCGAGCCAGTTCCCCAAAGAACGCCTATTGCAGGAATATCATTTTCCAATGCCGCTTTTGCATCCGTGTCCATGTCGCCTACTCCGACAAATTTTTCATTTGGATAGTCTTTCATGCACAAAGCAAAAAGTTCTGTCTTTGTTTTTCGCTTGTCATCGCTTGATTTCATGTAGCTGTAAGGAGTCACCACGGAAGAAAAATATTTTTTCCAGCCGAGTTTTTTCAAAATGCGGTTTGTCGCCAAATCGGGTTTATTGGTAACGATGTGATGTAAAAATCTTGTGTCTGCCAAGATTTCTTCCATGCCATCAAATGGCGGTGTATGGTTAAATCCGCAGTTGTCGTAGTTATTACGAAAGGCTGAAAGAATTTGCTCTATATTTTCTGCGGATAATTGTAGTCCATACATATATCCTAAAGTTTTATCCAAAGGAGGCCCCGAACGGAAAGGTTCCAATGGTTTTATTTCAGAAAATCCAGTTTCTTTTATAGACTTAGCCAAAACTGCCTTAATTTCAGGGGCAGAATCAATTAATGTGCCGTCTAAATCCCAAATGATATGTAACTTTTGCATTTTATAATTATGTACTATACATTAAAGAGCCGTACAATTTCAATGTCAGGCGAATTATTTTTGAGAATCCGCATTAAAGTATTTTGTGCAGTGCATGTTGTAATTATAATGGTATCGATTATGCCGTTTTTTATATCATCTTTATCAAAAGTGCTAACCTCTACCCCGGCAAACTTAAGCCCATGCTTTCGTTTGTCTGAGTCATAACATCTGACGATGTTTTTCTTTCCAAGCTTTGTACTTCCAAGAAGTCTTGCTGCAGTATTACCAATTCCCCATACTGCTACTTTTGCAGTTGAAGGGATTTCATCTATTCTTTTCGAAATATTCTTTAATTCCCTCTCAGACCATTTCATATACTCTTTGAACAAGACTTTACTTGAAAGAACGGGTTCATATTTTTTTTGATTGTTTGATTTTTTCCATAAAGTTCTAAGGGATGGATATCCGCTAGGAGCAATATTTCCAATATCAAAAGGAATTTCTGCATTCAAAAGCTCATAGCCGCAAACAAGCATCAGATTCTGAAGGCTCTCAAAGGTGAACATATTGACATGCTCATCCGTGAACATTCCGTATGGCTCATCTTTCAATTTGTAATCAAAAGAAGGAACTTCTATAAAAAAATATTTTTCATTAATTTTAGAACACTGTTTTACAAAATCACAAGGATTTACGATGTGCTCTAGCGTATGCGAAAGAAATATCATGTCGAATTTCTTTTGAACAGCACTATTCATGTACTCTTCAAAAGTACCAGCAAACATTTCGACACCATAATTTTTCATTGCATTATCGCAATTCCACTTGCTAGGTTCAACACCTAAAGCATATTTATCTTTATAGAGACTCAAATTTGCACCACTTGCTGCACCTATTTCAAGAATACTTTCGAATACTTCATTATTAGCTTTTAATGAATTCTCAATAAAAGATTTTTGCTCAACACACCGATTCATATAAGTTTTTGAAACACTTACTTCCTTGCTATCAAATTCGTATTTACTAAAGTTTTTATATTGCTCATCTAGTTGTTCTTGAGTCAAAGGATTTTTCACAAATATGAATCCACAATTTTTGCACTGACAAATCTCTTGAGTATAATCTCCAAGTCCAATTAACTCTTTTAATAAAGAGTTATACCCCCCCCCCGACATTTGTATGGCAAATATTACATTTTTTTATGATATTTTTATCCATTTTACAGTATCTCCTTATTTCATTGTTTTTAATTCTTCTGAAGTGATGATTTTCATTATTCCATCTTTAAATAACATTTCTATTTTCCATCCTGTATCCGCAGTAAGTTCAGAAATATCCGCCACAAGGTACATCGGTTGGTGTGGATAATAGTCTTTCACTCCAAATTTTGCAGGAATTGATGGAGCTAAATACTTCTGTATATCTTCTACATATTCACAAAGTTTCCTTCCACAGCCACTTCCAAGAGGGTATATTTTTCCAGCAACTCCATGTTCTGCAACAGCCAGAAAAGCTCTAGCAGCATCATCACAATGAAGATAATCCCAGATCTGCTCACACTTTGTAAGTTCCGGACTTTTACCAGCTTTAAGTTCACGAATTACATAACTTATTAAAGTATTTTCACCGTCATTTTGTCCATAAACACTCAAGATTCGCATCCAATTAAATCGTATTCCAATTTGTTTACAAAGCATCCCTGCAAATTTTCCTGCTGTATATTTAGCAATACCATAACCACTTTCTGGGTTTACCTGCAAATTAGGGGTAAGTGGCACTGTCTGTACACCATATTCTGCCTGACTGCCAGCTCCAATAAATACAGAACATCCGCATCGCTTTGCAAGCCTTACAGCATCCAATGTATACTCAACATTTTTAAGCTGGCAATCTACATCATCACGTCCACCCACAGAAGTTTTATTCCAGGCAAGATGCATAAAAACATCATAAGTATCATCAAGTTCTAAAGTATTGTAATCACTAATATTACAATCAATAATTTTTACCCTCTCATCTTTTGGAATATTATTTATACGAGAGGAGTTCTTTCTAACAAGACATGTTATTTCATAATCTTGTTTTAAGGCTTTTCGGATGATAGCAGAGCCAATCATTCCTGTAGCACCGGTTATAAGAATCTTTTTCATTACTTTTTTCCTGATACTGTTCTCTACGGCTGAGACTGTTCTCAAGTCCAGGCGTAGAGAACAGTATCAGCTAATGTATTCGAATGATGCCGAACGGCCATTCTGGCCTCTGGCATCATTCGTTTTAATAAAAGCGGTATAGAATAAAAATCTGTCGAATTATGATAAATACAAACCGCAACACAAGGTTGATATTTTTTTATTGTTTTTTCAGCGCCAAGCAACATTTTATACTCATAACTTTCAATGTCAGCTTTCAAATAATCAATTCTTTCACTTATAACATCGTCCAAAGCAACGATTTTTATGCTTGTTCCTTCTGCAGAACTTCCTTGTATAATTTTCGAGCCAAGCCCATTATTTGCCGAATATTCTTGAACGACACCTTCCATGGAGATGTCACTTACACCATAAGGTAGAAGTGTAATCTTATTATCTGACAAATTCCATTCTTTTTTTAATCTCTCTGTTCTGAACTGCATTGCCTTATAATTGTTTTTATCTGGTTCAAAACACATTATTTTATCTACAACGCCATCTTTATTCCAAATATAACGCTCCATGCTGTCACCAACATAGGCGCCGCAATCTACAAAAACACTACCGATATTCTTGTTTGTGAATTCATTCCAGCAAAAATACTGATCTTTTGTCAGCAAATCACAGTCTGGATATTCGCCTTTTAATCTGCACCAAAGCATATTCGCATATACATCTTTTGATTTTTGGTCAAAAAGCATATCATAAACCTCAAGAACTTCTTTTGCATGATTTTTTAATATTGCCTCTTCCATAAGGCAACTTTCAATATTAAGTTCGGAAAGTTTTTTCCTCATTTCCTTAATAAAGGCTGGCTGAGGTGTATTTATAAGAACAAGTACATCCTCCTGTCCAGCCAAGCTTTCAGGGCCCACACAAGGCTTACCAAACATTTCTTTTCCCCAATTTACAGAGTTTGAATTAGTATAACCTTTTATCTGATTATAAAAAAATTCACGGCTTAAGCCCTCTTGAAAAAGTTGTGTTGTATTGCCCCCCCCCATTATATACAATGTTTTGTTTTTCAAATTAGAAATGTTCTGTTTTAAAAATTTTTCAATATCAGCCCTAGTAAATTGTTTCATATTGCCTCATTTTCTCCAATCATATTTTTATTAAATTCATCACGTTCCAAAAGTGGTGACATATCTTCTAGCGGGCGGCTTGCCATTTGTCCGTCTTCTTTCATGTAATTTGTCTGACGCGGAAGTATTTTTTGGCCAATAAAGACTTTGACGTTACAAACACAAGGTCCGTCGTAAGAAAGAACAGCCTCTATAGTTTTATTTAAATCATTTTCATCAGATAATTCAAAACATTTTATACCAAAACCTTCTACGACAGATTTCATTTCTGGCATTCCAAGTCCGCTATCTTTAGTGCATCCTGTAAGGCGTTTAAAATTGCCATTCTGGGAATTATAAATCATTCCATAACCGTCATTACAAAGTATAAAGATTTTTACAGGAAGATTCAAATATTTCAAAGTTGCAAGCTCCTGTACATTCATCAGAAATCCGCCATCACCTGTTATGCAAACAGTCCTTCGCTTGTTTCCAGCAATGCAAGAGCCTATGCATGCAGAAAGATCAAATCCCATAGAAGCTAGTCCTTTTGTAAGAAATGCCCTCTGACCTTTTTTAATTCTAAACGAATACATAGAAATATCAGCGCCTGTACCAGAACTTGTAAACTGAAAAATATCATTAGAAGTCATTTTTCCGGTTAGGCTATCAACAAGCTTATATGTGTTAATTCCCTGCCCGTCCGGAGTCTGTTCAGAAACAAAAAGTGGATATTTTGCCTTTATATTATGGCAATAGTTCCACCATTCAGTTCGCTCTTTGTCTTCGATTTTGTCTTTGTTAGAAAGCATCTTTTGTAAAAAAGATTTTGCATCTGCATGAATTTTGAGATAAGGATGAACGCTGCATTTATTCATTTCGTTTTTATCTATTTCTACCATAACATGTTTGGCTTTTCGTAAAAAGCTTTCAAAATCATAACCAGTAGAAAGCAGATTAAGACGAGTTCCTATTGTCAGCACAAAATCAGCATTCTGCTGGATAAAATTTGCATGTCTGTGGCCAACTGCGCCAGGCCGGCCGAAAAACAATGGATTATCATCTTCAATTAAGTCTACGCCATTCCACGTTGTCATAACAGGAACATTAAGTTTTTTTATAAGCTCTTCCATTTCTGGAATTGCATTTGCAAGACGGATACCGTTTCCTAAAACAACCAAAGGTCTTTCTGCTTTATTAAAAAGATCCATTGTTTTTTTCACATCACTTTCTTTACATTCATACAAAGGCATTTTTTTAGTAAAACGAGGTAATCGTTCTGGCTCAACTTGAGAAGCCTGAATATCAAGAGGAATATCCAACCACACAGGTCCCGGCTTTCCTTCTTTTGCAATTGCAACCGCTTTATCAAGTTCATAAAGAATATCTTCAGGTTCTTTTATCTGAACAGCATATTTTGTTACAGATTTTACAAGCTCGACAACATTCACTTCCTGAATGCCAAACTGCCGGATTTTCTGGTTGCGAACTAAATCTGCTCTTTTTGCCTGTCCTGAAATAAAAATGACAGGCGTCGCGTCAAGCCATGCTCCCGCAAGACCTGTAATAGTATTTGTAGCACCGGGACCGCTTGTTACCACGCATACACCAAAATTACCGCTTATGCGGGCATACGCTTCTGCCGCAATCGCACAGGGCTGCTCATGGAGCATACAAATCGGCGTAAGATTTTTATTATGCCCTAGAGAATCATCAAGGTGCATTGCTCCGCCGCCTGGCAGATAAAACACATGCTTTACGCCAAGTGAGGAAATGTAATCAAAAGCAAAATCTGAAACCTTTACCTTCATTTTATTCTCTACCTTCAAGACAATATTTCATTTAATGAGTCTTTATTGTAAACAAACTCTTTTATATCATTAACTTCAAACATTTTATTAAGAGAAAACATTTCAAAAAAAATTTTATTAGGATAAATAACGATAAGTTTTTCTCCTAGTTTATATAATAAATCGCAAAAACCACTTCTAATTGATATGACAGTCTCACATTGAATTGCTATTCCCAAAGCAGTTTCCAGATCTGCATTTAACCAAGAACAACTCTTTGATAAATAGTTAATTTCAGAAACAGCATTATACACAACATTAAAACCCTTCTGTTTATAATATTCTGCTATGGTGTTCCAAAAAGTTTTATCTATGGCAAGTGTTGTGGCAAGTGTTGCGGACTCTGGAGCCAACAGAACTGTTTTTTTCAACAGTTTTTTTTGCGGTAGAAGAGAATAGTTCAATTTGCGTGAAAACTTAGTAGAGGAATTTAAATAAAATGTAAATCTTGTACAAGCCAAAAAATCATTTATTTTTTTCGTAGCCCACTCTGCCTTCCTGTTTCTCATATAGTCCAAATGCGCAATAAAAAAACTTTTTTTAGAGGGTTTTAAACTAATAAGTCCTATATCTCCACAACATTTTTTCCAATTTCCAAAAAAAATATTAAACTCTGGCATATTAAAAATATCAAAAACACTATTTACTAGCAAATAATTTTCAGGTTGTTCATTCAATAATTTGGGAATAACTGAATGACTTTTTCTAAGAACTGTAAAGATTCTGACATTATTCTGTTTCTCTATCTCGTCTTTATACATGAAAAATAACATTGTATCCCCTAGCGAAGCTGGTAATAAAGCAATGCAAAAATCATTTTCGATTCTATTATCTAAAACATCTGTCAAGGAAACATTTTCATTTGATAAAGTTTTTTCATTTAGGGGAATAAGTTTTTTTAACTCATTTATATAATAATTCCTAGCAAACTTGGAGATAATAAAAAATCTTGACAACTTTATCTTCAATTTTAATATAAGTGTTCTCTTGTTCATAAAATATTATTAAACCTCTTTGTTAATTATAAAAGTGGGGACATTAAAAGAATCTCGTTTTGTACAAATTGCATAAGCCATTTTTAAACCGCTAGGTTTATTATCATTTATTATAACTCTTTCCCCGTATGGGGCTTCATAAATAATTGAATTATAGTGAATATTATGTTGTTTTAAAAAGGATTCCGTTTGTATTGCGTAATCTTTTTTTCTTGATGTAATAAAGATAATCATATCATTAGGAGAAATAGATTGGAGAAATTCAAGACTTCCTTTAAGAAAAGAATCATGCCCATCTAGTTTATAGCCATTGTGTTTTAAAATAGTGCCGTCTAAATCCAAAATCCATGTTTTTGGAAGAGTTGAGAATTCAATCGTTTTTTCTAACTTATCTAACATTTTTCAGTTGCACTCCAATATGTCCACCAGGATGATTTTTCTTAAAATCTGAAAGCGTTACTCCGCGTCTATTAGCAATTTCCATTGCCAAACCTTGCAAAACTATAAGGTTGACTGTTGTTGAGTTATTAGGAATAATATTCCATTTGTCACCTTCATTCTCAAGTTCCAAAGATATTACCCCCCCCCTATAATTATGTATAGCTTTTTCAAGTTTTGAATTTTTAGTAAAAGTTAAAAGCCAAATTATACAATTCCGTTTTTCAAGCAAAGTTTCTAGATAAACAGACTCTTCGGTTTCACCAGATTTTGTAAGAATGATGACAATATCATCTTCTTTTACCATGCCAATATCACCATGAACTGCACTATTTGTATTCATAAAAACAGCTGGCTGACCGACAGAATTCATCGTACCAACAAATTTGTCACAGACTGGAACATTCTTTCCAAGTCCAGACACAATTATTTTATGCCCGCTTTCAATTGCATTCACACACGCTTCGGTAAGAGCGTTGAGTTTTTCGTAATCTAATGAATTCACGGATGCTGAAATTGTTTTTATTATAGAATCAAAATACTCTTTCATATTTTTCTTATTGTGAGCAATTAGCCCAAAACCTCCTCTAGATAATAAAGCCCGTTGTAGAACGCGCCGCAGATTGAGTCGTAGTCATGCCATGCGTAGGTGGTGAGCGAAAGCCAGATTATCGCGTGGAGAGCCTTTATCTGTTTTCTTGAAACCTCATTGCCAAGCAGTTCAAAGAAGGATTCCTCCATGTCTTCCCAGTGGTTCGAGTCGATTTTGAGTTCAACATCGCGCTCGCGGATGTCAAGACGGAACCGCTTTAAATTGAACTGGTCGTAGTTCCCCACGACAGAGTAGTAGACCTTCGCCCAGTCATAAGCCGTGTCACCGTACAGCTCGGTTTTCCCGAAGTAGCCGCGCGGGTCAATCAAAACGGGGCTTCCGTCGGTGCGGAGCATCATGTTTGAAAATGTGCAGTCGCCGTGAATCAAGCGGAATTCAGATGGGTAAAATGAAGCAACGATTTTTTCAAGCTCCTCCCAGTGGTAGAACACATTGCGGCAAGTCCTGCCGTTCACCGTTACGGTCTTGTCGTTTGCGAACGGAACAAGATTCCGCACTTTTTCAAGGCGCGCCTTTGTTTTTCCGATGTATGCGTCATCATAGCTTTCTCGGTCGGCAGGGGCAGACTCCAGCGTCTGCACCGACTTTAGGCAGCCGATTATTTGGGAAAGAATCTGTTTTTTTTCGTCAGAACTGATGGTGGAGTATTCGTAAATGTTCTTGCCGTCGATTTTTTCCATAGTGAGCGGGTCGAGCGCGTAAATCTTCGGAATGTTTTTGAAATTCTTATCGGCGACCTTTGCGTACCACGCTTTTTCGCGGACGGCAAGCTTTTTTCCCTGCTCGTCTATTCCTTCTTTTATGATGCGGTCGCCTTGCATTGTCATGCGGTTGAACGGGCGGCATTTTTCCGTTGCAAGCTTTTCATATTCAGAGAGAAGCCCGAATTCGCGCGTCCGTGCAAGCGGAAGCTCCTTAAAGGCGATGTTCTTCCCCGAAAGGTAGCGGACGAATTCCCCTGAGCCGGGAACATCAAAAATCCGTTTTTTGTCGCTGAAAATGAAATGCCCCGCCACGCCGTGGTTTTCGCTCGGCTCTTCGGCAAAAGCACCGCCCTCGTACTTCCAGCGGCACTTGAAGCCGCGCGACACGCCGATGTAGTCGGCATTTTCTTTTGGAAGCGCGTAGTCCTCGGGAAGAATCAAATCGCACCAGGTAAGCATGAACGGCTCGTTTTCTGGAATGAGCGCAAGCGCGTCCGAAAGCCCCGCGCATGTACCGGGCTTTCCCGCACCGTCAACAATTTTGTAGTCTACATCGGCAAATGCGGCGAGATATTTTTTCAGCACATCGATTTTGTAGTCGCCGATGACGATGAATTTTTTCTCGGGGAACTGGCGGAACAGATGGAAAATCATTGGGAGATTCTGCACGGGCAAAAGAGCCTTCGGTTTGTTGCGCGTAAGATGCTCAAGGCGAGTCCCTTTTCCGCCCGCCTGCACGATGATAAATTTCACTTTATTGCTCCTTCAAATATGCTCTCAGTTACAAACTGGATGCTCATCTTTCCTTTTGTAGACAGCAAAAAATCGGTGAACATATTCTCAATCTCTTTGTTCAGTTCGTCCCATTTTCCGTCAGGGTTCAAAGTCGGAAGAGAAACATCTGCATAGCTCTCATTGTATGCGGTCTTAAAACCGTCAAAGCCTGCGATTGCGACATTCTGGACTTCAAGCTTGCTCAAAAGTCGGAGGACACAGATAACGGCATTGTCAAAGTGTTCCCAACCGCGCTTTATGACGCTGTTGAAGTTCACGATAATTTCATCATTTTCGCCAGAAGTTTTGATATTTGAAAGAAGGATTTTCTTCAATCCTGCCAGTTTCTTTCCGTAGGCTTCCTTTGCATACTGGTAACGCACGGAATTGATAAAGCTGACAAAATCGCACTCATAGTTCTTATGAACTGCATTCACCGCAATGACGACAGGTTTTTCGGATTCTATGAACCTCTGGACTTTCTCCTTCTCAGAAACAATCGTCTTTCCGGGAGCCAAGAGCAGTATCGTTCTACCTGCGAATTCCTCGCGCAAAGCCTTTAGTGCAAGAGAGTCGTCAATAATCCTGTCTTGATTCTCCATGTAGCGTTTTTCAAGCAAGTCATAGTCATAAGCCCTTCGTTCTGACTGGGAGAGCGATGCGATGATGTTACTCATATCCTTTGCGTTCGTGCGGTGGTTTTTCTGTAGGTATGCGATGTTGTTCACATGGCACTGGTACACGCCCGCAATGAAATACGGCGTTGAGTATCCCCACGAGTATTTTTCTTGAATGCCCGTCATGTACATGTCGATGGCATCAAGGATTTCGTTCATGTCATAGTTCTTGTGATGCTTTCGGTTCAGGTAGTTTGTCATAAGCTCTGTGGTCGTATTTCCCGCCCCACGTCCCATGCCACATAAAGAAGCATCGGCAATGGCATCGCGCCCCGCTTTTTCTGCAAGCTCCACAAATGTTGAAGACAGCGCAAAGGCAAGCTGCTGGTTGTTGTGCGCATGGAAACCGATTTTTATGTCTTTTGAAAGTTCCCTGTCAAGAATTGAGAAGATGCGCTCAAGGTCGTCCTCATACATCGCGCCGAAAGTGTCAACGATTGAGACTGCGACAGGTTTCACTTTGTTCATGGCTTTTGCTAGTACAAGCAAATCGTCATCGGAATAGGCAAGCGTGTTCGCAGCCTGAAAGAATACCTTGTATCCTTTTTTCTTAATCTGCTCCCCGATAGCAATGCCTTCCTCATGCTTGCCGTGCGGAAACACGACGCGGATTGCGTCAATAGATTTTCCGTTATACTGCGGAAGAACAGAATCGTCATAGCGGTTGTAGTCAATCATCGCAACATAAGTAGCGGAAGATTTCTTCTCTAAAAGATACGGTTCGATATCTGACGGCACATGGAAATAACTGCTTCCTTCTTCATGCGGGGTGTCTTTGAGCCAGCCACATTCGATGATTTCCGCATTGGCATCTTGCAAATGTTTAATTATACCTTTTAATGCTGGCTCGCCAAATTCCGAATTATTTACATATGCACCATCACGAAGGGTACAGTCTAAAAGTTGAATCATTTAATAAAAACCACCG
>DFEB01000031.1:0-1887 GCA_002368605.1 Treponema sp. UBA3813
ATCCAGAATCTTCCTTCTTTGATACGTTTGCAACGAGATAGTTCCAAGCTGGCTGCTCTGAAAGACGAGTCTCCTGTGGAACCATTGTGAGTGCCTGAACTGGACAAACTGTTGTACATTCTCCACAACCCATACAATCGAGCGGTGAAACAGAAAGTGTGAACTTGTATTTTCCGGCCTTTGGCTTCAAGTCAACTGCTTTTCCGCCGTTCTTTTCGACTTCAGCTGCCTCTGCATCTGTAAGGAGATATGGGCGGATTGTTGCGTGTGAACAAACGAATGCACAGTTGTTACACTGAATACATTTTGCGCTGTCCCACTGTGGAACCATAACGGCTGTACCACGTTTTTCGTAGGCAGAAGCTCCGAGCTGGAACTGACCGTCTGCGATGTCTTTGAATGCAGAAACAGGAAGATTGTCTCCGTCCATCAAAGCGATTGGGTTCATGAGCTTTTCTACCATATTAACGGTAGCTTTCTCGCCCTTGAGAGCAGGTTTAGCTGCATCAGGAGCAGGATTTGCCCAAGAAGCAGGAATCTTAACTTCGTGCAAAGCACCTGCTCCCTGGTCGATAGCCTGACAGTTCATGTCAACGACATCCTGACCCTTCTTAGAGAATTTGGCAACAACCTTTTCCTTCATGTACTTGATGGCTTCTTCTGCAGGAAGAACGCCGGCAAGCTTGAAGAATGCAGACTGGAGAACTGTAGATGTTCGTTTTCCGAGACCGATTTTTGTTGCGATGTCAACTGCGTCTACAGTGTAAACCTTGATTTTATGGTCATAGATGTATTTCTTTGACTCGCTAGGTAAATGCTTGTCGAGCTCTTCGTCGCTCCACTGGCAGTTGATAAGGAATGTTCCGCCGTCCTTAACATCCTGAACCATCTTGTAGCCCTTGATGATGTAAGACTGGTTGTGGCAGGCAACCAAATCAGCCTGGTTGATGTAGTAAGGAGACTTGATTGGTTTGTCACCGAAGCGGAGGTGAGAAATTGTGATACCGCCAGTCTTTTTAGAGTCGTACTGGAAGTATGCCTGAATGTATTTGTCAGTGTGGTCACCGATGATTTTTGTAGAGTCTTTGTTTGCGCCGACTGTACCGTCACCACCGATACCCCAGAATTTACATTCTACTGTACCTTCAGCGGCTGTGATTGGAGCCGGTTTAACCTCTGGAAGAGAGAGATTTGTAACATCATCAACAATTCCGAGAGTGAAGCGTGGTTTCGGTGCGTCTTTAGCAAGCTCTGTGAATACAGCGAATACTGAGCTTGGAGGTGTGTCTTTTGAACCCAAACCGTAGCGTCCGCCAGAAAGTTTAACATCATTCAAGCCAGCCTCGCGGAGAGTTGTAGCGACATCGAGGAAGAGTGGTTCGCCCAAAGAGCCCGGTTCCTTTGTTCGGTCAAGAACAGCGACTTTCTTTGCTGTTTTTGGCAATTTTTCAAGGAATTTCTTTGGCATCCATGGTCGGTAAAGATGTACTTTGATAAGACCGACTTTCTCGCCCTTCTTTGTGAGGTAGTCGATGACTTCTTCTGCAACATCACAGATTGAGCCCATAGCGACGATAACGCGGTCAGCATCTGGAGCGCCGTAGTAGTCGAAGAGACCGTAGTTTGTGCCGAGTTTCTTGTTGATTTTGTCGATGTATTTCTCAACGATTGCAGGGAGAGCCTCGTAAGTTGAGTTACAAGCCTCGCGGTGCTGGAAGAAAACATCACCGTTTTCGTGAGAACCGCGCATTGCCGGGTGCTCAGGGTTGAGAGCGTGAGCGCGGAATTCTTTGAGGGCTTCAGTTGGGAACATCTCTTTAAGATCAGCGTAGTCCCAAGTTTCGATTTTCTGGATTTCGTGTGAAGTGCGGAAACCGTCGAAGAAGT
>DFEB01000031.1:1937-109661 GCA_002368605.1 Treponema sp. UBA3813
AAACCGTCGAAGAAGTTGATGAAAGCGACTTTGCCTTCGAGAGCTGCCAGGTGAGCAACCGGAGCCAAGTCCATAACTTCCTGTGGATTTGATTCAGCGAACATTGCGGCACCTGTCTGTCGGCAGGCGTAAACATCCGAATGGTCACCGAAGATGTTCAAAGACTGTGTGGCAACACAACGAGCTGCGACATGGAATACACAAGGAAGCTGTTCAGCAGCAATCTTGTACATGTTTGGAATCATCAAGAGCAAGCCCTGTGAAGCAGTAAAGGTGGTTGTGAGCGCACCTGATGCCAATGAACCGTGAACTGTACCAGCAGCACCAGCTTCTGATTCCATTTCGATAACTTTTACTTTGTTACCAAAAATGTTTTTCTGACCAGCAGCTGACCAGTTATCAACCCAGTCTGCCATTGGAGATGAAGGAGTGATTGGATAGATACCAGCGACTTCTGTGAACGCATAAGCGACATGAGCTGCAGCCTGGTTTCCGTCCATTGACTGTTTTTTTCTGGACATTTTGTCCTCCTATAAAATAGTAAAAAAAGAAGATTCGGAAATGGATTAGAATCTTCTATGAAAAAAAATACATGAAATGATTACCTAATAGAATAAACCTAAATCAAGAATCTTACAAGGGTAATTTTTTCTTCTAAGATGATGAAAAATAAAATATCTTCAGTTATAATGAGAAAAACCGATATTTAAACAAAACAGCAAAAGTGAAATTCATTTTGGGGGAAATATATGAAAAAATTAATGTTTATTATTGCCGTAAGCGCGCTCTCTGCACAGCTTTTCGCATTCGACCCAGAGGTATCTCTCAAACCTGTCGGGACTGTAAGCGAATACACAAAAACAGAGTACCAAATCACAGAAAAATTCGGCGATTATTACCGCTCACCACGCGCAAAATTCGTTCATGTTTTCAACGCTGCTGGCAAAGAAACAGAAGCATCTGAACTCACAAGCAAAGACTCTCTCATCGACCGCATTACATACAAATATGAAGGAAACAATCTCGTTGAAACAGTCTGCACCGATGCTGATGGAAAAGTTTTCTGGAAAATCACAACAACATACGATGCAGAGGGCCGCAAGGCAGACGAATCAGAATTTAACTCAAGCGACAATCTCGTAAACCGCACAATCTGGCGCGTCAACGGAAATCAGGTTGATGAGTCATATTACAATGCAGACGGAACACTTCTTTCAAAAATCATCACAAAATACGATGAGCAGAACAGAATTGAAGAAGTCGCTCAGTACCATGCCGCAGGTTTCCTTGAAGAAAAATCAGTATATTCTTACAACGATGCTGGAAAACTTTCGGAAATTTCTTACTATAATGGCGCAGACCTTCTCACAAAAAAAGTTGTATTCCGCTTCGATGCTTCATATCAGATTACCGAGGAACAGACTTACAATGCGGCAAACAAACTTATCGTTCGCGTAATCTACAAATATGACGGAAGTGGTAATATTATCAAAACTACGACTTACAATGTCGCAGAAAAATTCGGGACAACTGTAAACGAACTTGCAGGAATTTCTGAATATTCTTACAAATAACAGGATTTGACCGTTCGGATTTTTTGAAGATTCGAGAAACTAAGAGGGGAAACAGATGAAAACAATCGGAATCAAACTTGCTGATGGAACATTTTATCCAGTTCTTGAAGAAGGCTCGCCCAAAAAAAGAATGTTGGATTTAACCACAGCGAAAGACAACCAGACAAAAGTTCAGATTGACTTGTATCGTTCAGAAAATGGCACTATGGAAGATGCCGAGTATGTCGATACCCTTGAGGTAACAAAACTCAATCCTCACCCGAACGGAGAGCCGGAACTTCACCTTTCGGTGGGCTTGGATGAAGAAAATCGTCTTACAGCAGAAGTCGTTGACCCGGAGACTGGCAAAAAAAGTGAGACTGAAGTCACATTGGTTTCACGAACCGCTGCCGAGCGCTCAGAACCATCAGATTTTGCAATCGCAGGAGCAGGAACAGGCCTCGTTTCAGAAGAATCAATTGCAGAAAATGACTCTGGCGATGCCACTTTCTCACCAGACGAACTTCCTGACATGGGAACGACGGCTCTCGAAGACATGCCCTTCGCATTTGATCACTCAGAACCTCATGCAACAAGCGATTTGAGTCCTTCAGCAACTTCATCGTCTTCAGATTCTGATGATTTTGAAGGAGCACTTCCAGATTTCTCCGATTTGGACGATGATATTCCTGTCGAAGACACGACTCTTGAATCTATCAAATTTTCAAATAACCCGATTTCTGAAACCGAAAGCAGTGATGTAATCGGAACAGAAAGTCCAGCTTTGGAAACTTCAGATTCAGACGATCAGACTGTCAGCGACAATTTCTCAACTGAAGATTTTTCTCTCCCAGACTTTGATGATGACAGCACTTTGTCAGACAATTCACTCTCTGAAAATACTGATGAAACAGTAAGCGCAGAGCCTGAAAACTTCGATTTACCAGATTTTGACACACCTGCTTCAGACACAACAGATTTTTCTTCAGATACATCTACAACAGGTCTTAATTTCGATGATTTGGACGATCCTTCATTCAATTCAACGGAATTCGATTCTACTTTGGATGACTTAAATTCAGAATCTGAGAACGATTTCACTGACAATACGACGGCCACCGGCTCAGCGATGGATTTCTCTGACCTTTATGACAAAGAAACCCTTGCAGGTGAGCATGCCTCTCTTTATGACGATGAGGAAGAAGAAAAGAAAACCCGCACTCCAGTGATTATCTGCATTATCTGTGCGATTATCTGTATCATCGCTACAGTTCTGCTCCTCTTTATCATTCCGTCAAAATACAATCTCATTGCATCCCGCAATACGAACGGCATTTCACTTCTTGACCGCTTCTTCTCAAAAGAAAAAGAAAGTGCCGTTGAAAAAACAGTTGAAACTCCAGCCCAGCTTGAAGAGCCAAAAGAAGAGACAAAAATCATCGATGTTGTGGTTGAAGAGCCAAAATCTGCCCCGGAAGCAGTCGAAGATAAAATCGTAATTGCTCCAGAGCCGGAAAAAGTCGTTCCAAAGCCAGCTCCTGTGGAAGAAAAAAAGCCGGAAGTCAAAAAATCAGCGGACGCAAAATATCACATCCGTTGGGGCGACACCCTTTGGGATATTTCTGAGTCTTACTACAAAACACCATGGAAATACCCGAAAATCGCCGACTACAACAAAATCAAAAATCCGGATCTGATTATTTCCGGAACAGATATTTTGATTCCTGCGGAGTAATTTGAAACACAGATTATCACAGATTAGATTTAATTTGTGATAGTCTGTTTTTTTTGTTAAAATCTTCTATATGAAAAAAGTCCTTCCTTTTCTTGTTTTCCTTTTGGTTTTTTCCGCCTGTGCGCCCGTGGGAATTTCCATCTCAAAAAACTCTCCCCAAAAGAAATTCGGTGACGACGCGCATTATTTTCTCGCCTTGCAGGCAGCGGACAGGGGGGACGAGGCCGAAGCCCAGCGACTTTTTAAAATCTCCCGCAAAAAATCAAATTCCTTAATCGCAAAACGAAGCGCAGAAGCCCTCACTTTGCTTGGAAGCGTTTCTGATCGCATTGAGGCGGCGCAGTTTCTCGCAGAAAACTACACGGACGAAAATTCCCTTGTAACGGCTTGCCAGGAATTGTTCAATCACGGCGAATATGCAAAAATCATTTCCCTTACGGACGGTATTTCCCTTGCAGATTCAAGAAATGAACTTATAAAATTACGCCTGCTTTCCCTTGCCCAAAAAAGAGACAGTCGCTTTGACTCGGAATTTTTCAAGTGGTATGTGAGCCGCCCCCTTTCAAGCGAACATCTGGAAAGTTACGCGACTTATATAGCGCTCCTCAACGAAAAAAACAAAAATATCGAAGCCGAAAGCGAAAAATTCCAAAAAGATTTGAACAAACGAAGCCTGCTTGAAAGTCAGTTAGCCCCGGATTATAAAGAAAAGCCGTACTCGGAATCAGATTCCGCCCAAAACTCCATTGTTCCAGAGGGCGGATTTGACCCGCTTTTTGAAGCACTGTCCGAGGCAGAAAATCCCGAAAAAACAATCATGGAATTCAGAATCGCCGTTTTCCACCGGAGCTACAAACTTACAATCGACCAAATCGACAAAATCTTCCAGATTTATAAAAATCGCGGCGAAGAAGTAGACTCACAGATTCTTTCTGACATCGGAAAATCCACTTTGTACGGCACGAAAGATTATTTTACTTCCGCACGGAAATTCGACACATTGGCAAAAGAATTGCCCCGCGAAAAGGCCTATTTCGCTCATTTTTACGCTGCCCGCCTCTATGACAAGGCCGGACGCTACCCACGGCAGACAGTCTCCCGCTTCCGAAGCGCCCTTGAATCCACCGATGATGCCCCACAATTCGACAACTGCCTCTGGTATCTTCTCAACTTCCAGCTGCGAACTTCCACCGATGACATAATTTCAACGCTGACAGAATACGGCTCGCGAATCAATGACCCGGAATATTTCGATGATTTTTTTGACTCACTCTCAATTCTCTTGCTTTCAAGTCACCGCTGGCAGGATTTTTACAAAGTCTGGAAAACGACAAATTCAAATTTCTCGGATTACACTCAGGGAAAATATGCCTACATTTCAGGCCGTCTGATTGAGGAAGGCTTGGCTCAGGGCGATGAAGGACTTAAAACCCGCCAGACTGTCGAAGCATACACTCAGGTTCTCAATTCAAATTCTTCTCTCTATTATAAAGTTTGCGCCATGGAAAGGCTCAATGTCACCGACAAGGCTTTGATTGAGTCTTACCTGTTGAAGAAAAATGCTGAAGGAGCAGAAAGTGCCAGCGGGAATGCAGAAAGCCCTGATGCGAGCCAGCTTTTAAAAGGTTACGAAGAATTCGGCTTTCCCCAAAGAGTTTATTCAGAATGGTTCGCCAACCGAAACAATCTTTCGATTCAAGATGCAATAGACGCAAGCTCTTTTTTAAGCCGCTGTGCAGAAGCCAGCAAGGATAATTCTTACAATGTGCAGAGCCTTAGAATTGCCGCCCGCCGTTTTGAAAGCACAGAAGGTAAGATTCCACGGGAACTGCTTGAACGCAATTTTCCCCAATTCTATAAATCAATAATCGATAAAGCCGCAAAAGAATTTGAAGTGCCGGATTATCTCATGTATGCCCTTGTCCGAAGCGAGAGTTTTTTTGACGCAGGCGCCACGAGTAAAGCCGGCGCGAACGGCCTCACCCAGCTTATGGAAGCTACCGCCGATGACGAGGCACGCAAACTTAAGCTTGGCGATAATTACGATATTTTTGCCCCAGAAACGAATGTTCGCATGGGGGCACATTATCTTTCCTCCCTCATTTCACGCACCGACGAGAATAATGAATTGCTCGCCCTTTACGCATACAATGCAGGCCTTACGAATGTACGGAACTGGGTCAAGCGCTTCCGAAGCGATTGGTCAACTACAGGAAAGGCCTCATATCAGCCGGCAGGAATCAGCATGGACTTATTCCTGGAATCCCTTCCTTTTGCTGAAACGCGGGAATACGGCAGAAAAGTGATTGCGGCAGCGGCCATGTACGCATATCTTTATGATGAGAAACTTCCCTGCGAAACCGTACGCGAAATAATGTATTAGAGGAGAGGTCAAGCCCGCATGGAGGCGGGTAAAAGACAGTTGTCCGCGAGAATTTGACGACCATGTAACGGGCGCAAATTCTCGTCACGACATGGATGTCGAATTATTTTTCTGTAGCACGAAGGATTCCATCCCAGTTTTCGGGCGGATTCTGAATCAGCTTTTCACATTTGTCGATGAATTTTACTGACGGAGCGTCATTTTCTGAATTTGAAGAGAATTTCGCCTTAGCTCCGGCAAAATCACCCTTCACAAACAAGGAGTATGCCTCATCGTAGACTTTTCGACTTTCTGTGCTTTCATCGAATTCTTCGTTTGTCATGGGAACGAAAACCTGCACTCCCTCTTTTTTTCCAACGACGGCAATATTTGAAATCGGGCGGAATTTATACTCACAGCCGTGAGAAAGGGCGCTTTCCATCGTGGCTTTGCTACACATAGTGTATGTTCCGAACTGCTTGTTTATTCCCTCCAGACGGCTGGCAAGATTCACCGTGTCCCCCATCATCGTGTAGTCAAAACGACTTCTGCTTCCCATGTTGCCGACAACTGCCGTTCCTGTATTCAAACCGATTCTCTGGACAAAAGACTTTCCAGTGACTTTTGTGAGTTCGTCCTGCATTTCGCGGAGTTTTTTCTGGCAAGCGAGCGCGGCATCAACTGCCCTTTTGGCATGGTCTTCTTGTTTTGTCGGCGCACCCCAAAAAGCAATGATTGCGTCTCCTTCATATTTATCAATTGTTCCACCGTGTGCGAGGATAATATCTGTCATTGCGCTCAAGTAATTGTTTAGCAAATCGGTAAGTTCTTTAGGCGTAAGTTTTTCTGAAATCGAAGTGAATCCCTGGACATCAGAAAAATATGCCGTGATTTCCCGTTCCTCGCCGCCAAGATTCAGTTTTTCAGGATTGGCAATCAGATTTTCGATAACGGCAGGACTCAAATACTGCTTGAACGCGGCTTTGAGATAGCGTTTTTGATGCCCCTCGGTCATATAGCCCTCAAAAATCGCGGTGATGTACGAAAGAAGGAATGCAAGAACAACTGTCACGACAGGAAGAATATAACCTGCGACAAAAACTGCATAGGAAATAACAATATAGGTCACGCAGACGGCAAATGCAAAAATCGTTTTTACCACGAGAGAGACAATCCGCGCCTGAGAAATTGACGAACCGAGCAAAAATCCACCAAAAACACAAAGAAGCACGAGCAAAATCGTCACAAAAATCGGAACATCGCGAAGATAATTCTCTTGCAAAATCGTGTCTAACTGACAAAGATGCACGCCGACTCCGGGATATGTGGCTGAAAGAGGAGTAGCGCAAATATCGAAAAGACCTGGCGCATACAATCCAAAGAAAATGTAGGAATCTTTGAATTGCTCTGGTGGGATAAAATTCTCTCCTTGCTCTGACCTTGCCTCCTGCAAGGCATTAGTTTCAGTCTCTTCTATTAAAATCTCGCTTTGAAGAATCTGCTTTGCCGAATAGGGAACAAACTGGTTCAAATCTTTTGCATAACGAATGTACATTCCGCCCTGCCGTGCGCGGGGAATCGAATCAAAGTCGAGTGTGCCGTTTTTGACGAGGTAGCTGGAAATTGAAAGACCGTATTCACCATTCCTGGATGGCTCAACTGGATTTCGACGAGCAACTCTGTCAGAATCGAGACTTGAACTCACATTTCCGAGCAACGCTGCGCTGTCTCGCAAAGCCAAAATCGGCAAAGTCGGCTCGCTTTCTTTGTTTTCATAAAACACAGTCTGAATCACGCGCCCGAAATTCTTGGAACTTTCGGCGAATTTTTCATCATCTTGCTCACCATAAACCGATGGCTCGGAATAAATCATATCAAACGCAAAAGAAGCAGCCCCCGCGCGATTAAAATAATCAACCATTTTTGCATAAGCCTCACGCGGCCACGGCCAGCCCCAGCCGAATTCGGATTTTGCCCAGTCCAAACTTTCTTGGTCGAGCAGAACGAGCGAAATTTCTTCGGATGGCGAAAAATGCACCGAAGAAAGAGCCATTCGCGTATCGTAGGCTTTGTTTTCCGCCCAGTTGAGCGCGCCCGTGAGAGCAAGGGCTGAAATTACGGCGAAAAGCGCAAAAAGTGAAATGATTTGTTGTCGGATTTTTTTGACTTTTTTCATACTTCTTCCTATTTATTTTTTGCGAAGCGTGCCGTACGATAGGCTCTTGTGTCGGCCGATAAAGTCACTTGTTTTAGGGCAGAGTTTACATTGCTGATACGCTGGTCTGGCGAAGGATGGGTCTTATACATACCACTTGATTTTCCTGTCTGAGAAGCTTTGAGAAGAGAGAGCATGTCTAGCATTGACGAAGGATTGTAGCCCGCGCTTGCCATGAGCGTGAGAGCGAGCGTGTCCGCGTCGAATTCCTGATTTTTGGAATAGCCGTTGTTCACCATGTCCGTGACGACATCGCTGACCATATCGTTCATTGTGCTTGCAAGTTCCGCGTCTTTTTTGGCGACAGAAACGGCTGCGCTTGTGGCAGAAATGCCAGCCGCCGTCCATCGGCTTGTTTTAATCGCCTTGAGACTATGCTGAAGCTGAATGTGAGCGATTTCATGAGCTATTACTCCGGCCAGCGCGTCTTCGCTGTTCGTGCAGGCCAAAAGTCCGCGGGTAATGAAGATATGTCCGCCGCTCGTTGCAAAGGCATTCACTTCGCTTGAATCAAGAATCTTCACATGGTAGCCGTTGTACAACTCAGGTTTTTCAGAATTGATTACGATTACATTGCAGATTTTATTGAGATAGGCTTCCGTTGCTGGCGCAGAATATACCTTGTAATTGCTGAGAATCGTTGCCGCGACTGCCCGGCCAATGTAATATTCGTTTTCGGGTGTGATTTCTTCCATTGCCTTAGAGACCGAAGCACCAGCATTCAAAGCAGCCCCGGCCTCTCCGTAGCCTGCCGCGCTGGCAATCTCACTTGCCGCAGAAAGTGCGCTGGTAAGTCCACTTGAAGACGCGCAAGAAGTCAAAGAAATTAGCAATGAGAAGTTAGCAATTAGCAATGAAGAGAATATTCTTCGCTTGTTTCGACTACGCTCAACAACCGTCGTTCGGAATGACGAGAGAGTCGCACTGAATAACAATTTTCCGTTTTCCGTTTTCATTTTTAACATTTTACTCGCCCTCCTTTAAGTGACCTTCGCTGATAAAGGCGGAAAGTTCTGAATCAGACACAGTGATTTTTTCAACCCGGTCAACTTCTTCATAATTCAGGCTTGCGTTTGAAGATTTGAAGGCATTTTCGGCTTCCTCGGAAAATCCCTTTCCCGCAAGGGCAAGTTCGTTTGAAGAAGCATTCACAGAAGTGCTGCCAGATTTTGCGATTTTTTTGCTGGTGAGGCTTCCATTTGGAATCCAGCCCGTAACCGAAGCATTTGATGAAAGTCTGACCCGTGATTTTTTGGAATTGCTTTCAAGCACGATAAGGGCATCTCCGTAAGTGACCGTGGCGGTTTTTTTGGCGAAAAATCCCGTGCTGCTTTTGAGACTAGTTGATTTTACGGAAACATAGACCGTTGCATTCGTTTTGAATGAAGCGGCAAAAAGAGCGCATGTAAAAAACATTGTGGCGCATAAAAGGCAAATTAATTTTTTCATAGTGCTTTTATTGTACGACAGAAATTTAAAATTAGAAAGAGGAAGTCTAATAACTTTGTCATAGTGACCGCCCCCCCCTTAAAACCCCCATTCTCATTTTTTATGCAAGACGGTATACTTTTTTTATGGAAAACCCTTTGTCTACTCTTTTGCCGTCAGCCTTTCATTTTCTCTCGCTGAACGGCTCCCAGCTTATGCTTTTGGTCGGAATCATGATGTTTTTCGGTTCTTTCGGAGGCCGCATTTTTCAGAAATTAAAGATTCCCCAGGTCGTAGGCTATATCGTAATCGGAATTATCATCGGAGTTTCGGGTTTTGCCGTCCTCGGAAAAAACACCGTGGCAGCCCTCAACCCCATTTCTACGGCCTCGCTCAGTCTCATCGGCTTTTTGGTCGGTGCGGAGCTTAAAATCGATGTGATTAAAAAATACGGAAAACAGTTCGTTGGAATCTTAATCGGCGAGTCAATCACGCCATTTTTCGTCGTGGGAATTTTAACAGGAAGCGTCACCTATCTTTTTACAAAGTCAATTGCACAGTCTCTTTCTTTCGGGCTTTTGCTGGGCGCGATTTGTTCCGCCACCGCTCCTGCCGCCACCACAGATGTCTTAAAAGAATACCGCACGAAAGGCCCTCTTACCACCACGATTTTGGGAATTGTCGCCATGGATGACGCCGTGGCCCTTATTTTGTACGCCATCGCCGCCACGATTTCAGCCCCTCTCTTGGGCGGTCACACGGTTTCCTTTATCAGCCAGCTGGGAGCCATCGCCTACGATATTTTCGGCTCAGTCGCCCTGGGTCTTGCTTTCGGCTTTATCTTGAATCAGATTATCAAAAATATCATGAACAATGACGGCCGCGTTCTGGGATTTTCTTTGGGAACCCTCTTTTTATGTACGGGCTTGTGCGATGCCTTGGGCTTGGACAATATTCTTTCCGCCATGTTCATCGGATTTTTCATGACGAATTTCGCTCACCCCAAAACCAACGCCATGTTCAAGCTGGTGGAAAAATTCACGCCGCCGATTTATGTGCTTTTCTTCGTCACGGTGGGCGCAAAACTCAACATCTGGATTGTAACGCCCTTTATCGCCGTCATCGCCCTTTTGTATGTGGGCGGCCGCACAATCGGAAAGACCATCGGAAGCCGTCTGGGAGCAAGAATCACTGGCGCGCCGGAAAGCGTACGAAAATATCTTCCATACTGTCTTTTGAGTCAGGCTGGTGTTGCCATCGGACTTTCTATCGCCGCCGGAAACGACTTCCCGGACTCAATCGGCCCGCAAATAATGCTCATAATCACGGCGACCACATTCATCGTTCAGATTCTCGGTCCTATCTGCGTAAAATACGGAGTGAGCAAGGCTGGCGAAGTTGGGCTCAATGTCACCGCTGAAGATTTGATGAAAAACGCAAAAGTCAGCGACATCTCAATCAAGGGAAACATAATCTGCCGGCCAGAGTCCTACACAATAGTCAACGACACGGACATGGTTGGAAAAATCATCAGCAATTTCACCCACCACGAAAACATGAACTATGAAGTGCGGGGAAGCGAGGGCGAAAACAAAGGCAAGCTCATCGGGCAGATTTCCATCGACCACCTTAAAGAGACCATGCAAATCGGCGACATGGGCGAATTTTTGCTGGCAATGGACATCATGGAAAAGCCGAAAATCACCTGCACGCCAGAGCTCTCACTCCCCGAAGCCTACCAACTTTTCAGCGACTACGACACAGAGGCAATTTGCGTGGTAAACGATAAAAACGAACCGCTGGGAATGCTGGAAAAATTCGCCGTTGACCACTACATTCACTCACGAATCGTGGAATTGGAACACAAACTGGCAAAAATGGAAGCGTAAATAATTCATAATGCATAATTCATAATGCAGAATTTTACTAGCGCAGTCAGAATTTTTTTCATATTCTCAGATTTTGACGCGCTGTGCTCTAGCTTGACTTCAACATCGCACAAATCTTTGTAGATTTTCTGCCTCTCTTCGTAAAAATCGTGGAATATTGCCCGGACTTCCTGCACATTCTTGGGATTTTTATTGGCGATATAGGCAGGCAGATTTTTCATCGTGCCGTCAGAATCGTATTTGATTTCCCAGACAATGCGATTGGCGGCAGTTTTTTCGTCTGCGTTCAAAAAAACGAACTTTCCGATTTTGTGCAGGGCTTCAAGGGCTGCCGGATTATTGCAAATTCCGCCACCAGTGGCAATTACCGCTTTCTGTTCTGCGCCAAGCTTTTCTGCCAATTTTTCACAGGCTTCTTTTTCGGCTTTTAAAAAGGCTTCTTTCCCTTGTTCGGTGTAAATTTGTCTCGGAGACTTTCCTGTCAAAAGCTCAATTTCATCGTCGGTATCAAAAAATGGGCAATCAGAGTGTTTTGCAAGCATCTTCCCCTGCGTAGATTTTCCGCAATGTTTAATCCCCAAAAGAATAATCGAACTCATGAAATTATTATAGTTTTTCGCAAGAAAAAATGATAGAATCTTTGCCATGAATTTGTACGCACTTTTAGGGATTTGTTTTATTCCAACTGCTCTTTTCTTTGCGCTTGCCCTTATCCTAAATAAAAATCTGAAGATACAATTTTGCGTCTGGGCTTGTCTGCTGGCCCTCGTAACCGTCATCCCCACCTCGATGATTCAGTTTTATGTACTCAGCCTGCCGATTTTTACCGCGACTACTTTTGCAGCCGTTATGATTACGGCGATTTTGCTCAACGGTCTTATCGAAGAGTCCATGAAAATGCTCTTTATGTGCCTGATTCCCCAAAAAAAGCAAATTTTAAGCACATATTTTTGCTGCGTGATTTTGTACGGTCTCACTGTAGGCGGTTTTGAGTCAGTGATTTATGTCATCAAAAAATTTCAGGAAATTCAGGGCCAAGGCGGAAAAGAAATCGTTATCCAACTATTACTGAACCGCGTTTTCTCGGCACAGGCAATCCATACTTTCTGCGCTGGCTTGAGCGGCCTGTACATTTGGAATTTCCGCCACCAAAAAAAGAATATCATGCCCTTCGTGTACGCAGTTTTGCTCCACGGAATCTACAACTTCTTCGCAAGTTTCAGTTCGATTTATCATTGGCTAGCAATCGTGGCAATTCTCTTCGCCGCCGTAGAATGTAGAATTTTTTACCTCTCAGCTATTGACAAAAGCGAAAAACAGTTATAAAATACACGAACATTGCGACGCTGGGTAGAGCAGTTGGCAGCTCGTCGGGCTCATAACCCGGAGGCCGTAGGTTCGAGTCCTACCCCAGCTAAAAAGAAAATCTCCTGTAAGAGCAGGAGATTTTTTGTTTTAAATCAAATCTTCTGAAAAGACGGCAAGGACTCGAACCGAAGTGAGCGCCGACCAAAGGGAGAAAAAGGCTGCATGGATGCAGCCGGAAGCGAACGAAGGCGGCTGGAAGGAACAAACATGAGGTTTGTGACTGGAAGCCGAGTCCTACCCCAGCTAAAACTAAAACTTCTCAATTAGTGAGGAGTTTTTTTATTTTAAACACAGCGGTAATGTCTTGAATCCAATTTTATAATGATTTGCATAAAAATCCGCTATAATTCATAATGTATGGCCGATGAATCCGAATGAACTTTCCGCCGCAACATTTCCAAAAACTAACCTTACAATCCTGCAGGACAAATCATCTTTCTGTTTTGGAATCGATGCGGTTCTGCTCGCTGATTTTACGCGAAGGCAAATTCCGCAAGAAAAAATCAAAATGAAGCAAAAAACATTGCCCGACATGAAATACTATGCAGTCTCGAAGATGTTGTTTCGGCGGCAAGCTATCTTTTAAAATCAAACGGAAGTTTTTTTATGATCCACCGGCCGGACCGTCTTTCTGAAATTTTTAACATGCTTTCAAAATACAGGCTCGAACCCAAAACATTGCGTCTCGTCCAGCCATTTTCGGATTCGGCTCCCACGATGGTGCTGATTGAAAGCAGGAAAAATGCCCGTCAAGAAATAAAAATTCTCCCCACGCTCGTGATTTACAAGGCGCAGGGAGAATATTCCGACTCAGTGAATAAAATTTATATGAACCTATAAAATGTGCCGCCTGAAAGCGGCATAAAGAAAATTGACAGGTCAGGCTATCCTATTTGACTGCCTCAAAAATAATATCGAACAGGAATACGATTGCCAAAATCCATGTGACAAGCGGAATCTGCTTTGTTTTGCGAGCCACAACTTTGCACAAAACATAGCTGATGATTCCAAAAGTGATACCCTTTGAAATTGAGTAAGAGAATGGCATGACCATAATCGTAATGAAAGCCGGAATTCCCTCTGAAATATCAGCGAAATCGATTCCCATTACAGAGCGCATCATCAAGAATCCTACGAAAATCAAGGCTGGAGCGGTTGCGGCGGCAGGAACCAAGGCAAAAAGAGGACTGAGGAAAAGTGCGACCAGGAAGAGCAAAGCCGTTACAACTGAAGCCAAACCTGTGCGCGCGCCAGCGGCGACACCAGAAGAGCTTTCAACAAAACTCGTGACGGTTGAAGTTCCCAAACAAGCGCCTACAACGGTTCCAATTGCGTCAGACATGAGCGCGCCTTTTGCATTCACCACGTTTCCGTCTTTATCCTTAAGATTAGCCTGCTCTGCCACGCCTAGCAATGTACCGATTGTATCGAACAGATCCGTAAAAAGGAATGTGAAGAATACGACAAAGAATTTTACGGTTAAGACACTTCCCCACTCAAACATGAACAAGTGAGGGGCGGCCGGAGTTGAGATTGGAGAAAAATCTTTTGGAACAGCCGTTACACCGAAAGGAAGGCCGATGATTGTAGTAATAATGATACCAATCAATATTGCACCCGGAACCTTGAGCGTGTAAAGAATGATTGTGATTACGAGACCGAGAAGAGCGACAATTGCGGATGCGTGCTTCAAATCAAGGTTGACGAAACCAATCAAAGTTCCAGTGTCATTCGCAACGATTCCCGCATTTGCAAGACCAATCAGCGTAATAAACAAACCGATACCGACAGCGACAGCCTTACGAAGATTGAGAGGGATTGATTTGATGATTGCCTCGCGGATTCCAAAAAGAGAAAGAAGGATGAAAAGCACACCCTCAAGCAATACGGCTGTAAGAGCAAATGCCGGCGTACAGCCCATGCCAAGAACGACCGTATATGTAAAGAAGGCGTTCAAGCCCAAGCCTGGTGCAAGGGCAACAGGAAGATTAGCACAAAATGCCATGACAAGGGTTGCAATCGCAGCAGAGACAGCCGTTGCCGTGAATATAGAACCCCATTCCAAGCCGGCCGCAGAGAGAATTCCCGGATTGACCGCCAAAATGTAAGACATAGCAAGGAATGTGGTGATGCCGCCGATTACCTCCCGGCTGACAGTCGTTCCTCGCTCCTGAAGTTTAAAAAATTTGTCCATAGAAGACCCCTTTAATTTTATTACTATTAAATTACACTCTTTCAACAAGTCTTTCAATAATTCTAAAAGCCCTGCCTCGCTTGTAAAATCTGTTGCAAAATCTATCGAAATCAACTATATTATTTTCAACGGCAAAGAGGTCGTAGGTTTTTCGCTCAAGTTATCTTTCAGCGCAAAGTCTACGGCCTTTTTTAATGGAGAAAAACATGTTGTACACACAAGAAGAAGTTTTGGATTATGTAAAAGAAGAAGATGTTAAATTCGTGCGCCTTGCATACTTCGACCTTTCGGGAAAGCAAAAAAACGCCACGATTATGGCAAGTGAGCTTCCCCGCGCATTTGAAAACGGAGTCGCTTTTGACGCTTCGGCAATCCCTGACTTTGAAGAAGCCAACAAGGCAGATTTGTTTCTCTTTCCCGACGCTTCCACACTCTCCGTATTGCCATGGCGGCCAAGCTCAGGAAAGGTAATCCGCATGTTCTGTGACATCCGCCGCTCAGACGGCTCGCCCTACGAAAAGGACTGCCGCCATCTTCTTACCAGCGCGGCTCAAAAAATCAAAGCGGAATGCGGCGTTGACCTTCAAATCGGCACAGAATTTGAATTCTATCTTTTTAAGCTCGATGAAAACGGCGAGACGACGAAAATTCCTTTTGACAAGGCCGGCTACATGGACATAGCCCCGGAAGACAAGGGGGAAAACATCCGCCGAAACATCTGCTTCACCCTGGAACAAATGGGAATCACGCCGGAATCAAGCCACCACGAAGAAGGCCCCGGCCAGAATGAAGTTGATTTCCGCTATTCAGACCCGCTCACCGCCGCCGACAATGCCTCCACTTTCAAATGGATTGTCCGTACAAAGGCAGCAGAAAGCGGCCTCTTCGCAGATTTTTCTCCAAAACCCCTGCTCGACAAGCCCGGAAGCGGAATGCACATCAACATCTCATGCAGCGATACAAGCAAAAATGAGCAGATTCTTGCCGGAATTCTCAGCCACATTGAGGAAATCACCTATTTTCTGAATCCGACAGAAAATTCTTACAACCGGCTCGGCGAGGCCAAGGCACCCCGATTCATCTGCTGGGGCAAGGAAAACCGCTCTGCCCTTATCCGGGTTCCCGCAAGCAAGGACAAAATGCGCCTGGAAATCCGCTCCCCAGACCCAAGCTGCAATCCCTATGTCGCCTTCACTCTGCTAATTCACGCGGCAATTGACGGAATCAAAAACAACATGAAACCGCCTACACCCGCCAGCGAAAATCTTTTTGATTCAACCGTGGCAAAAAAAGTGGCTTACAAGACGATTCCAGACACAATCGAAGAAGCAAAAGAACTCGCCCAAAAAAGCGAATTTGTCAAAGGAATTTTGGGGTAAGACTGAAATAAAATGACAAGTGACAGCCATTCAGTCCTATTGGTGACAAAAGATACGAAAATTTCCTCACTGGTAAGCGTAATGCTGCTTCCGCCACAATTTGAGCTGACCGTCTGCGCTGACTTCAACGAAGCCCGCCGAAAATGTGACGAAAGAAATTTTAATATCGTGATTGCGGATTTTGCCGAGGGCGAAGGCACGGACTTTGCGATTGATATTTCTGACTCCCTGAGCACGATTCTGCTTCTCGCTCCCGCCGAACATTTTGACCAAATCAGCTTTAAGGTTGAGGGCTACGGAATCCTCACCCTCACTTCCCCCTTCGACCAGTTCTATTTTTACAACATGATTAAAGTGGCAATCGCCGTCCAATACAAAGTGCAGGTTCTTTCAAGCAAGGCAATCCAGCTCAAGCAAAAAATGGAAGAAATCCGACTGGTAAACCGGGCAAAAATGCTTTTGATGCAGAGCAAAAATATGACCGAGCAGGAAGCCCACCGCCACATCGAAAAAGAAGCAATGGACACCGGCTCAAAGAAAACCGCCGTGGCAGAGATTATCATCAAGACTTTAAGCTAAAATTTTACTGCGACAGAAAATCCGTTGGCAAGCAAGCCCACATTAAAATCATCGTGCCTGGCATTGAATGTGTGAAGCCAGGGAACTAAAAATCCTACGCCAGATCCAAGCACCGCGCCAGCCAAAACATCCGTCATAAAGTGATTTCCGCTGGAAAGACGCAAAGCCGCCGTTGTCGCCGCAAGGGCATAACTTCCCGCCACCACAGGAATACGCCACTTGGATTCAGGGAAATATTTACAGAAAGTGTAGCTTGCAAAAGTCGCCCCTGCAAAAGCCATTGTCGTGTGTCCGGAAGGAAATGAATTCGCCCAATCCCCAACATCAACATCTTTTTCAGGAAAAGTTTCGGAATCGTAATACATGTAAGGCCTTGTGCGGTTTACGGCAAGTTTTGTCAGTTCCTTGATTCCGTTTGCAATCAAAAGAGTTTCCGCATACATCACGCCGCAAGTAAGCCATTCGTCTTTTTCATTGGCTAAAAGAACCGCCGGAGTCGCCATAGTCGCCACAAGCAAAATGTCTGCGGCTTTGTCACGGGATTTTGAATAGGAATGCATGAAAATCCTATCAAAAGAATTCACATCATCCTTGCAATAAAATTCGCCCTTATACTTCTGGCGATTCAATTTCATTCCATTGTCCAAAATCAAATCACCGCCAGAAAAAGCAAGGCCCGTTCCCAATAAAATTCCATCGCATAGGGGAGAAAGGGCAAAAGGCTTCCCGCCTTCAGAAAAGGCAGGAAAAATCATTAGAAAAGAAAAGCAGATGTAAAAAATTCGTGAAAGAAAAATGTTTCTCATATTCTAATGATGCCTAGCTTAATTCCAAATCTTAAGATCTGTAGCAATTCCAATCAAATCATCTTTATCAAGTGAAGTTTCAGAATTTGAATCAATTGAAATAACATAAGATTTCGTTGAGAAAGAAATTTCTCTTTGATTTTCATTTACGAGATACCAGCCATCAGCTCCCTGAATTGAAATCGGATGGTTAGATTCGGTAACTTCTGAACCATTTTTTGACTCTGTGAAAGTTTTATGCACGCTTTTCGCATTGAAATCATAATCCAAATCATAGAATCCGACATTCACAAGCGCATTTTTCTCAAGCAAAACTGCGCGAGAAAGATAATGTCCGACAATCGGAACCGCCCAATCTGCATTATTTCGTGATATTGCATAACTATCACCAATCTTTGTGAAATTAAATCCTACAAAGTCACGAGAAACAATCTCATTTGCATCAGGAAGCACGAAGAGAGTTTTCCTCAACTGAGGATAAGCAAGCAATGATTCGCCTTTAAATAAATCATTAAGGAAAACTTCAAATTTTTCCTGAGAGAAATCCTTTGTCTTGATTGTGAGGAAGAGTTTTTCACTGTCATTTACACCGTGAAGGACCAGTTCTCCAGCTTCATCATAAATTGAACATGCAAAAACTCCGTGCTCTGACTTCAAATCAATCTTTTTTATCGGTTCAGAGTTTACAGTTCCGAAAGTATAGTCGTCAGCCGTTGCAAGGAATACGCTTACACCCTGACCCATAAGAACATCATAATAATTAGCAAGAGCCGCAGCATGCATTAAAGATTCATCAGAACCAACATAACCATGAACAGAATCAAAATTATTCGGCTTTTCCAGACATTCCATATATTTGTCATGATCAAGCACAAGGAAACCGTCAATCTGGAAATCTTTGTTCACAGGGAAATTCTTAAGAATCAAATCAACGGCAGGCGAAATATTTTTCGGGTATTCATACAATCCGTCATCAAATGTAATCTTTTCCGTCGCAATAACCGTATCATATTTCTCGATTCGAGTCCAAATTGTATTGTAGTCAGATATTTCAGTGTCAAAAACTCCTTTATCGGCAAGCTGATTTTGAAGAGCTTCGGCTTCCTCACGAGTAGCAAAAGCCCCAGCATGTAAATTAAACGAGAAGAATGTTTTGTTGTCGAATGTGTTAACGAGATATGAGTTAAAGCCGAGTTCTGTCAGACGATTTTTATCATTCTCTGCAAAGTCCTTATACTTGTAGCTTCGAACTGCAACAGAATAAGGTCTCTGCTCAGAAAGGATTTCACTCTCTTTGGTGTTTTTTTCAAGGACATTTTCTTCCCCGACTTTTGGATTTACGACTTCTTCTGTTTTTGGAGGATTTTTTTCCTCTTTCTCCTCTTTTACAATAAGTGGCTCAACTTCAGCCTTTTCGACAGGAGCTTTTGCAGGAATTTCTTCCACGCTTTTTACTTCTGGTTCCTCAGGAATCGGCTCGACTTCCCGCACAGGTGCTTGAGGAGCCGTTTTCGCTTCTGCCTTTTTGACAGGAACTGGCTCTGCTTTCGGCGCTGGAACAGGAACAGGAGCTACCTTAGGTGCCGGCTTTGGAGCAGGCGTAACAGTTTTAACTTTTGGAGCTGCGGCTTGTTTTTCTGCACGGCAAACCCAAAATCCTTTTAATCCCAATTCTTTTACGAACGAATATTTTTGAACTTCATCGCGATATTTTCGGGCATCTTCGATTTTTTTGAATTCTTTTGAAAGAAGAACGCGGTAATAATCTTCACTATTAACCTTGGTTCTATATACAAAAGCTGCGACACTTTGATTCTCAAGTCGCGTTACCATTGTCTCTGCATTCTTCAAATTTTTATACGAAGCAACACAGACATGATATCCATCCGCAAATGCCCCGAAAACGAGAATATTCAAAAGAAGAAAAGAAAGCAAAAACTTGAAAGACTTTTTCATGATTCCCCCTAATAAAAAAGCACCCGCATTACACGAGTGCTTATATTATCGGCAGAATTTCACACGATTTTAAGTTTATTTATTTATTCGTAAATAAATGTTTCTTTTGGTCCGTCGATTCGAACATTCTCGAATTTTGCGCCAGGTGCATTTCGGACTCGGAAAGATTTTACGGTAACTTCCGGCAAGCCGTAGAACATGTCGCTTTCCATTGGCGAACGGTCAGAAGACTCGTCCGTGGTGAAGTGACAGTCACGGATTTCAAGATTGTCGATTGGCATTTCCGGCAAACCGACGATGAAGCCTGCGCTTGCCTTGCAGTTTTTGCCCGTACAGCCGATGATTTTTACATCGTGGATACGGGGCGTTTCACTGGTGACAGGCTGCTTATCCAAAGAGAAAAGCGGTGATTTTGTGTCAGTGATGCCGCACTTGTAATACATGTTCATTGCGATCGGGCAGAGAGTGTCGTCCATGACAAGGTCTTTAAGCTCGATGTCGAACAAATCTCCGCCACGACCGCGACGGCTCTTGATTCGGATTCCCCGGTCAGTGCCGCTCAAGTCACAGTTTTCGGCGTGAACATGCTGGATTCCTGCAGCTGTTTCTGAACCGAGAACGATACCGCCGTGAGCAAAGCGGACAGTGCAGTCTTTGATTGTGACATTTACGGTCGGTTTGTTGACGCGGATTCCGTCGGGGCCAGAGCCAGATTTGAGACAGATTCCGTCATCGCCTACAGCAACATAGCAGTTGAGGATTTTTACATTCGTACATGAATCAACATCGATTCCGTCTGTGTTTGGTGCAGAATAAGGATTTTCGACTTTGAGGTTCTGTAAAGTAAGGTCGTCCACATAAAGGGGATGAATCGTCCAGAAAGGAGAATTCTTGATTGATACGCCTTCAAGAACAACTTTCTGGCAGTTGATGAATTCGATGAGAGAAGGTCTGAGGAACTGAGTTTCTCGGCCGCCGCCGCCACCAGCCTGATTTTCGTAACCAGGATTCATTTTTGCGAGGGCAAGCTCATAAGATTCCATAGGCTTTTTCTGACCAGAAGCTTTTTTTGCCTTTACAAGCTTCCACCAAGAATTTCCGTTTCCGTTGATTGTGCCTTTGCCAGTAAGGGTGACATTTTTGCAGTCTGAGGCTCGGATAAGGGCGTGCATTGCGTAACACTCAACGCCTTCCCAGCGAGTGAAAGCAGGAGGATACGCGGTCGGGTCTGTGATGAAAGAAAGTTCCGCGCCTTCTTTAAGCTCCAATGTTGAATTTTCAACCAAGTCGATGGGACCCGTCAGCCAGGTACCCGCATCCACTACAAGCTTTCCACCGCCGTTTTTCGCAAGCTCTTCAAAAGCCGCTTTAAATGAATTTGTATTGTCAAAAACACCGTCGTTCTTGCCACCAAAGTCAGAAATATTTAATTCAGTCATAGTATATCCTCATATTCACTTTTTTGGATTTTACTATTATATACAGTATTTCTCGCGTGAAAAGGCAAGATTTTGATATGATTTTGCATTTTTGCGATTAAAGGCGCACTATTGAAAGCAGCTTTTGGACTTCTTCCTCCGTCATGGTGTAGCCGTGCTTTTCCTGTAAGGCAGTGTCGTAATCGGAGAGAGTGCCGTCAGCGTGGAGGATTTTCGTTCCGTACTCCCGCCAGCCCCATAGGGCACTTCCTTTTTCGGGATAAACGGCTCGCGTGCCATCTTCGTCAGTCCAAAGGGCAAGGTCGTACAAGTCAGAAATGCGACAGTTGATGAGAGCGATTGAATCCCAGCGGTCAAGGCTGTCTGGCTTTCCAGTTCCTTGTGAGCGACCGATGTAAATTCTGGCCTTTTTGCCCCGGTCATCGGCAGTGAAGTCGCAGTCGATAAAGACGAATCCCGGCTTTGAATTCCATGCCCGGCTCTGGAGAACATAGGCTGGTCGGTCTCTTCCCCGGTTGTCGTCGCGGGTGTGAAGGGTGCACTTTTCAAAGACAGAATAATTGCAGTAGCCCCAGATAAAATCCACATCGCCAGTGACATAGCAATTCTTGAAGTGAGAAATTCCCTTCACATGAATCGTGTCCTGGCGGCTTAAAAAGCGCATTCCCTCGCAAAAAAGCTTTCCCGTCTGACAGTGAAAGCAAATCGCTTCCGCCTGATTACCAAGAGAAGCGTCGTCACAAGTTTTGACATGAGTGTTTTCAATAGTAAAATTTTTAAGCGTTACGGAAGTGCATTTTTCGCCAAAAGTAAGAACGGCCCTGTTTTCAGTATCTTTGTGGAAAGCCTCGCAATTTTCGCCACGGAGAGCGCAGCGGGAAGAATCCCCGGAAGCACTCTCAATCACCAGCGGGTTTGGCAGATTGTAAAAAATCCGCTGGTGCTCCAGCCCCTTATGCTCGCCATCCTCAAGCAAAATATGAACAAGCTCGCTTGAAGGAGAGATTTGAGAAAAAAAATCTGCCAATGAATCTTTAGTTGTAAGCGTAATTTCCATAATTAATTTCTTGCCAGCTCCACAATCCACTTTGCGGTGGCTTCGATTCCGGCGCTGGTGCTGTTAATCATCATGTCGTAGTTTTTTCGGTCGCCCCAGATGTTTTCGGTGAAAGTGTTATAGTGATTTGCACGGCGTTTGTCGATTTGGATAATCGTTTTTTTGGCGCAAGACTCGGTTTCCTTGTAGATTTCCTCGATTCGTTTGACTTTTGCGTCGATGTCAGCGTAGATGAAGACATTGAGCAAGTCATTGTTGTCGATTTGGTCAGAAGTTGAGAGAATATAGTCCGCGCAGCGACCGACAATTACGCAGGGCTTTTCCGTGAGACCCAAGATGATTTTTCGCTCGGCATTGAAAATCTGGTCTGCAAGGGGAAGATTTGCCTGACCAACAGGCTGCCCCACGCCGCCCGCACTGGTTCCGGCATAGCTGGTTCCCAAAAGAAGATTGTAAAGCCAGCCAGAAGAAAGATTCTGCTCGGTTTTTTTGATGAAATCGGCAGAAAGACCGCTTTCCTTTGCCGCCATGTCGATGATTTCTTTGTCGTAGAAGGCATAGCCCAGCTGTTCGGCGACCATTTTGCCAATCAAGCGACCGCCTGACCCATACTCTCGGCTGATTGTAATATATTTTTTCATGATTTGCCTCCATTTATAGATTTTTAACGGAAGTTATTATATCATAGAATTCTGAAAACGGGGGATAAAAAAATGACAGGATACGAAAAAATCGCGATTCTTCTTACGGAACTGGGAAGCGAAACCAGCGAGAAAATTCTTTCGATTCTAAAACTTTCTCCTGCCCAAATGAACAAAATCAGCAAAAACATCATGACGCTGGGAAGCTACAATCCCCGCAACCTGCTCCATGTCCAGCGAGAAACAGCCGTCCTAGAAGAAGTAAAAAAATTCGGCGAGTTGCGTGGCATTTACCGTGAAGTCGCTCCGCAAAACGGCGGATTTATCATGGTTGACGACAATCTTGAAAATCTCAAAAAAGAAATCCCAAAAAGCCCAGAAGATGTGGCCAATCTGCTCCGTGGCTGGCTTGACAGCTAAGGCCAAAATGAGCCGATAAATTTAAAATTTGAGCCGATAATTTACATTTTTCCCTTGACATTCGCAAAAATGAGCCGATAAAATTAGTCATGGCTCTGGAGAACAAACTCTTCATTTTATACAAGAAAAACATTCCCATTCTTCTCTTTGAACAGGACAAGGATGAATACATCGTTGCCATAAAAAAGATTTTCAATCTGCGCCATCTTCCGCCCCATCTTTTTACAAATGGAATCGCATCCGAAGAAAACGAATACGGTCTTTGCCAGAAGCTAGAGGAATTCTTCAACAACCGCATGATTCCTTACACCCGCCGGGATTTCCGCACCATGCTTTCCGAACTTGAGCTCAAATCAAACGAAGAACTTGCAAGAAAAAGCTACTATTTAAGTCTTTCCGACCAGTACTGGATTTGCAATATGAGTGACATGGGCAGAATCTGGTGGGAAGACATCAATTTTTTCACCAACGACTATGACGATGCAATCGGGCTGCGCTTAATGAGCGCATCTAAAGCCCTCAACAAACATTCAAATTCTCTTTCTCCAGACAACACCACTAACGGCGAGCTTCCCAAACGCTGGGTTCGCAAAAACGGAAAGAATTTTCTCGAAAAGGCAGGAACAGGCACCGAACAGCAGGAAGCCCTCAACGAAGTGCTTGCAAGCGAAATCTGCCGCCGTCTCAAAATCAATTATGTCCCCTATGAGCTTGAAATCCGTGACGAGCAGTATTTTTGCATTTGTCCAGACATGGTAGACGAAAATACAGAGCTTGTTCCCATGGAATCAGTCTATCAGGGGCTTCCCCTCAATGACGGAAAATACGATTTTGAAAAGCTTGTCGAACGCTGCGACTTTCTTAAAATTCCCGATGCAGAAATCAACATTCTAAAAATCATTCTTCTGGATTTTATAATCGCAAACGAAGACAGGCACTCAAACAACCTTGGCTTTCTGCGACATGCCGAAACGCTCCAGTGGCTGGGTGTCGCCCCGGTCTACGACTCAGGAAAGTCAATGTTCCTCAATAAGGTTGATTTTGAAATTAACGAAATGGCTTCCCCCTGGATTGATTCAAAGCCCTTTGAGGAAAAGCAGCTTGCGCAATTCAATTCTCTTCCTATGGAAAAACTTTACGGCCTTGTTGACTTTTCGGCTTTGGACGACATTCAAGACTGGTACAAAAAATTTCTCGCCCCGCTCCGCCGCCTTTCAGAAGACAAAAAAATCGCCCTGGTGCGGAAACTGGGCGAAAGAATCGCTGAGGCACAGAATCTTCTGGAAGAAAAATACAAGAGCAGCGCGCTCACCATTCCCAAAAGCGAAGAAAAGCCTGAAATTTTGCTTTTACGCCAGATTAAGGAAAATCCCCGCCGCACAAAAGAAGAATTCGCAAAGATTCTGGATGTCTCCCGTGCCACAATCACCCGCGCCCTTCAAAAACTTGTCGCCGAGGGAAAAATCACGCGGGTTGGCTCCAACAAGACCGGACACTGGGAAGTGATTTAGCGCTCAATCACCACCAGATTCCGCTCCCGCTCTTCTTCCACGCCGGAATTTTCTGTAAGGAAAGGCACGATGAGCGGGAAAATTTCATATTTCGGTTTTTGCGGAATATTTTCCATTTCTTCTATTATATTCACCTTTTTTGCCTTGTAAGCGCAGAGACAACCCTTGTCTTTTAAAATCCGCAGAAGAACTTTGGTCATCTTTTTTTCCAATGGGCGGAAAGCACGGAAAACGCATAAATCGAATCGTTTTTGCTCCAGACGCTCAGCCTGGTCTTCCTCCACGGTGACATTTTTTAGACCCAGAAGTTGGGCGCAGTGATTTAAAAATCCGCAGCGTTTTGTCATGCGCTCAATCAAAGTGAAAGAAAATTGAGGAAGGGCTGCCGCCAGAGGAATTCCCGGTAAGCCCGCCCCGCTACCGATGTCAGCAAGGGAAAGAGATTCCGCCGCCACGCCAGCATTGATTTCAAAACGGCTGGCTAAAATCTCGCAAATCTTTGGCAAGGCCGAAAGACTGTCAAGAATATGACGCACGGCGATTTCGTCATGGTCGTCGGTGTTAATCAAATCGAATTTTGCATTGTATTCCTGAAGAGAGGCGATGTAAGATTCCATTTTTGGCTCCAGCTCCGAAAGAGGCAGGATTGTAATTCCAGAAAATTCGCCCTTATCAAAACCAAGCTCTACAAGTCCTTCGTGAAGAATGTTCATAAAATCCTCTTATTTATCCAAAGAAATCAGTAAATCCATGTTCCAGCCCCCCTCATTTACACGGAGAGTCACGAGATTTCCAGTGCGGTCGGCGATAAGCGAGTTTTTCTGGGTGAGTTGATAAAGATATGAATACTGATTTTCGTAATCCTGACTCACGGCGGGCGTTACGGCGTATTTTGTGATTCCCTTGTCCGTGCCTTGCGCATGGAAGTAAAAATAGAAGGTTTCGTTCCGCGCCTTGTTTTCTGACAAATATTTTCGGTCACCAGTAAGCAAAAAAGTTCCGTCAGTTTCAAGCTCTGAAAAATAGATTTTTTTGCAGGTTGAGAGGATGTCGTAACCGTTTACGATAAAACGCAGGATTTTCGGCTCTTTTTTCGTGATGTTTGAAAATGTATTTTGGCCCGCACTTTTGTCGCTCAGGCTGGCATTCTCCGACTTTTCGCCAGAATTATTCATCTGATTTTTAAGCTCGGTGAGTTCGGAGAGAATTTGCTTGAGAGTCGTAGAATCCACCGTGTTTGCCGTGACGGTTTTCTGTGCCGAAAGCAACTGATTCTGGAGATTTGAATTTCCCCGCCCCAATAAGCCCGAAATCTGAGAGAAAATTCCCAGATTGTTCATTGAAGAAATATCGTCGGCGGTGAGTCCGTTGAGGGCAGATGAAGCGTTTTGTGCGATTGCGCTTGCCTTTTGCGCCTGAGACAAAGCCTTTTCCTGTGAAGAAGAAGCCGTAGACGAAGATTGATTCTGACTATCCGCCCCGGAAGTTTGGCTTTGGCTTTGCGCGCTTTGGGAATTTCTGTTTCGATTCAAATTTGGATTATAGAAATCACTTCGCCCCGGAGTGTAAAATCCGCTTCCCACGCTGGGCATGGAAACAGAAGGCATTTCAGGCATTGAAATCGACGGAGAAGTGTTCCCGGTGCTTTTTTGAGTTGTCTGCGCAGAAAGTGCCGTGCTTGCCAGCAAAAGCAGAATCTTACAGCTGTTCCAAACTTTCTTCGACATATTGCAACCTCTGCTGCAGGGCTTCAATCGTCTTTGTGAGACGATTCTTTTCTTTTTCGAGTTTTTCGCGTGGGTCGCCGCTCTTGGCCTTTTTCATGAGTTCCGTAACCGTGTCCGGGGATTTTCCGCCGAGAATCGACTGAGTAGCCGCCGCCCTGTCTTCGGGCTTTTTGAGCATGGCCACCTTTTTCATGTTGTCGAATCCAAGAGCAGGATTGACTTCCACGGCCCCCAGTTTTGTGATGTCTTTTGCGGTGTTTCGCGGCAGGCAGAGAACGCGGTCAAGATAATCTTCGTAGCGGATGTTGGCTTTTTCGCAGAGTTTGTGAGCCTCGGCCAGCAATTTTCCGAATTCCTGCATGAGTTTGCCGTTTACTTCCATATATTCTTTGCGGATTTTTTCGGTGAGTTCCTTAAGCTCCGGGGAATCTTCGATATCGATTTTGTAGATTCCCAATTCCTCGGCCTTTTGAAGAAGAGCGTGGAAGCGTGCCCAGAATGCCTGATTGTGAACGCGAGTACCTTTCATGGGGAGCTTTCCACCGGTTTCAGCCAAAAATTCCTCGGTCAAAAGATGATGGGTGTACTCGTGAATCGCCGTATAGATAAGCTGCATGTCGCTCTTGAAATTCTTGTTGTGGAGAAGGATTTCGTGAGTCTCCGGCTTGTAAAGACCGTTGACCCTCGTGCTTTCCTTTCCAGTCATTGTGACCGTAAATTCCAAGTCAGTATTTTCGATTTGCAAAAGCTTCTGTTTGATTTCTTCGTTGTCCATTTTTGACCCCAAAATTCCTTTTTCCGTGATTTTTCAAAAGAATTATACAGATTTTCGCTGATTTTGGATATATTTACATCCTTGCAAGCACTGCGACAAAGTAATAAAATAAAAGAATCTTTTCGTTTGGGTGGGAATATGACGAAAAATCTTTTCGACGCACTTTCTTCTATTAAGTACACCATCGTTGCTTCTGACGGCAAAACTCCGCTAAGCCAGAAGGACACTCCGAATCCAGAAATTTCTTCACTGGTTTTTGACAGCCGTGACGTAAAGCCAGGCTCGCTTTTTTTTGCCCTTCCTGGCACCCACACCACGGGCAATGTTTTTATCCCCAAGGCAATCGAAAACGGAGCGGCAGCGATTGTTTTTGAAAGTGAATTATCAGTTAGCAGTGAGCACTTAGCAGTTAGCAATTCGCAGGGGAAAGCGGTTCAGGCACAGCCTTCACCGAGACTCGCTCAAAACTCACCTCGTGAGTTTTGCCCCGCAAGCGGGTCGCTCCCTATTCCCCACGCTCCAGTTTTCATCCGTGTTGAGGACGCCCGCAAGGTTATGGCTCCCGTTGCGTCTTCATTTTATGACAATCCTTCTTCAAAACTGGGAATTATCGGCGTGACCGGCACTGAGGGCAAATCTTCCACAGTCTCTTTTGTCTGGCAGCTTTTGCGCCTTACCGGTCACAAGGCGGGCTTTATTTCCACCGTGCAATATTCTCTGGGTGATGAGGCGATCGCAAATCCCCAGCATCAGACCACGCCAGAGGCAACGATTATCCAGCGGCAGCTTTATGAGATGGTCGAAAACGGCTGTGAATATGCCGTGGTCGAGACTTCAAGCCACGGTCTTTCTCCAAAACTCAACCGCACCGGAAATCTTCTTTTTGACTGCGGCATTTTCATGAATGTCACTCTGGAGCATCTTGAATTCCACGGAACTTTCGAACAGTACCGGGACGATAAGGCTAATCTTTTCCGCAAGCTGGACGAGCACAATCACGAAAAGACAATTCTCGGAAAAAAAGTCACCGTTCCTTCATTCGGAATCGTAAATCTTGAAGATCCAAGCGCAGAATATTTCATCAAGGCCACAAAACAGCCGGTCTTGGGCTTTACCACCGAGGGCAAGGCCGGAAAATCTGCCGCCGAGGGAGCAGAAGCCGCCCCACTGCCCAAAATTCCTGACTCAATCCCGGTTTTGCTGGGCCGCAACATCGCTTCGGCCCGCTTCGGTCTCACCTTCGACATGACCGAGCCTCATGTAATCGGAAAGGACTCAAAACCGCTTCCTCCCAAAGTCTTCCATGTAAAATCAAGTCTTCCGGGAGCCTTCAACACTTACAATCTCATGGCGGCAATTGAAGCCGTAAGCCGACTCACTGGCACCGACATCGAAAAAGTCGCCTCCATGGTGGAGCAGCTTGTCCCGGTCAAAGGCCGCATGACCGTAATCGACAAGGGACAGCCTTTCGAGCTTATCGTAGACTACGCCCACACGCCATCAAGTTTTGAGACAATCTTCCCGCCGCTGCGCCGTCGTTGCTCAGGCAAGATGATTTCCCTCTTCGGAAGCGGAGGCGAGCGGGACACAAAAAAACGCCCCTTGCAGGGAGAAATTGCCGCCCGCTTCTGTGACATCGTGATTTTGACCGACGAAGACCCCCGCGGCGAAGACAGCGTTGAGCTTCTCAAAGACATTGCCGTAGGCGCGGAAAAAGCCGGAAAAGTCATGGGAAAAGACCTTTTCATCACGCCGGACAGACCTACCGCAATCCGACAGGCCTTCAAAATGGCTGGAAAGGACGACATCGTTCTTCTTTTGGGAAAAGCCCACGAAAACAGCATTATTTACAAAGATAGAGTAATGCCTTACGACGAAATCGCTGAGGCAGAAAAAGCATTGGGAGAAATATTATGACAGTTACAGTAATCTACGGCGGAAAATCAGGCGAGCACGAAATTTCTTTGGTTTCGGCAGCCGCTGTCGCACGAAATATCGACTCAAAGAATAAGGTTCAGCTCATAGCAATCACAAAAAATGGCCGCTGGTTCTTGCAGCCAGAAAGCGAATTTGAGCGAATCAAGGCCGATTCAAAGGCATCTTTTAAAATCATTGAAGATGAAACGCAAGAAGTGAGCGTGATTCCCGGTGGCGGAAGCAAAAAAACTTTCCGCATTGGCGAAAAAATCCTTGCAACAGATGTAGTTTTCCCTGTATTACACGGACCTTTTGGCGAAGATGGCACAATTCAAGGTCTTTTTGAACTTGTGGATATTCCTTATGTTGGCTGCACAACTCTCGGAAGCGCAGAAACAATGGACAAAGAAAAGACAAAAGTCGTTCTGGAACACGCTGGAATTCCCGTAGTCCCAGGCCTTTGCGTGCGCCGAAGCGACCTTGCCGACTGGAAGCGATACGACCAGCTTTTGGAGCAGGCTCAGAATGAACTTGGCTTCCCTCTTTTCGTAAAGCCCTGCGCCGCCGGAAGCTCAGACGGAGCATCTTTGGCAAGAGACTTGCAGCACTTGAACGGCGCGATTATGGAAGCCTTCAACTGGGACGATAAAATCTTGATCGAAAAAGCCGTGAATGCAAGGGAAATCGAGTGTTCCGTTACAGGGAACCCCACGATTGACGATGATTCCTGCCCGGCAGAAAAACTCACGGCTTACGGCCCCGGCGAAATCGCTCCAAAGCATGATTTTTACGACTACGACGCAAAATACAACGACCCGGACGGAGCGGATTTACTGATTCCGGCAAATTTACCGAAAGAAAGATTGGAAGAAGTGCGAGTTCTGGCAAAAAAAGCCTTTGCCGCCCTGGATTTGGCCGGTCTTAGCCGCGTTGACTTTTTCATCGACAAGGACACGGACAAGCTCTACCTCAACGAAATCAACACCATGCCGGGCTTCACCCAAATCAGCATGTTCCCCAAAATGTGCGCCGCTTTCGGGCTTGATTTTACCAGCCTCACAAATCTTTTGATTGACGAGGCGATTGCACGATTCAAGAAAACCCGAAACTTGCAGACATCAAGATAAACGAAAAAAGCCGGCTGAATGATGAAGTGCACTTCACACTTCAAAACTCAACCGGCTTTTTTTTATTATATTCCTAGCACTTATTTAGCGGCAGAAATATTAACTTTTACGCCCATTGCGCCTTCTGCACCATCGGCACCATGCTTTGGATGATATTTTCCGTATGGAACATCAGAAAGAGCTCTGTTGTTACACATTACCGCAACAGATACATAGTCTGTTGTCGCAGTTTTAATGGCATCAGCAGTAAGATTTACGAGAGCTCCAACCAATCCAAATCCACTAACTCGTGCATTTGAAGATGTGTCGCATTTGATTTTTGCATCGCGCTGGAACAAAATCTCGTTTGTTTTTGTTGACTTGAAAATATACTCGATTTCAATCGTTACAGACGAACCAACGAGAGATTTATCCCATGATTTGATAATCGTAAAGATTGCCACATCCGCACCGAAAAGCTGACCGAATTTCTTCAAGTCGCCGTCTATGAAGAGCTCTGAATCATAGGCACTTTCGCGCTGCAAAGTTGCCATTGTAGCGGCAGGCGGAAGGACATAATATCCAGATTCGCAAATCGGCACACTCATTGTCGTATAGAAATAATCCTTTGCGTCAGCAGCCGAGCTGTTATTAATCGGCGGCATAACCAGCATAACGACAGGATCTTCCTCATACATCTTAGGGAAAGCAACATTTTTCGCTGTGCCACAAGAAGCAAGCAAGAAGGCAGAAAGAGCGACTGCCAAAGTTATAATCATTGACTTTTTCATTTTCCAAACCTCTTCAAGATACTGCCGACAAATACTTCTGATTCAGGATAAAGCTCAACCTCTTTAGCAAGCATTGCCTTACCTTCATCGGTTTTTCCAGACTGCAAAAGCAACCAGCCATAATCAGCATAGATTCCAGGCGGAACTACTCCGCGAGACTCCTTTTGCTTTTCGACGATTTTCTGATAAGTCTTCGTGAGATCTTCCAAAGACTCGTTATCAGCGTTTTTCAGGTAATGATAGTAATCTTCCTGATAATCATACCAACTGTACAGTTTTGTGGATCCGCAAGACAAAGCAAGAAATGCAAATGCCGCAATACCTGTCAGTTTAATTGCGTTTACCAATGATTTTTTCATCAGTAACACCTCCTTTTATTTTAAGGCTAAAGCCTCAAATCACTTATTTATCCTGAATGACATAGTTTGAAAGTTTTGCCGAATCAACAGAGCCTTCCGTTAAATCGACGATGGCATATTCATCCGTAACGGTTGAACCACCCACCATCAGAACTGTAAGTTTTGCAACCTGCTTTCCTGGAAGCTCAATCATCATGCCTGTCTGGGGATTTTTAACCTGCTTTCCCCGCTCATAAACAGGAAGCACTGAACCGACTTTAACGCCCTGTTTTGCTCCACCAGCGATAATGATTCCGTCTTTGTCGTAAGAAAGGAAGTAAGATTTCCAAGGACGATCCATACAAGTCTGCTCGATGTTATCAACAAGTTTTTCGATAGCGGCCGAAATTGCCTTGTCGCTCAAAGTAGCGTCATATCCCTGAACACCACCCATGCCAAATGTGGTAGAAGAGTTCGTTTCAGCTTCGCCATGACCTTCTTCTGAATAAATAACCTGACCCGTGCGCACATCCACCAAGCGAAGGCTTACGCCAGCTTCAACAGTCTGGGTTTTGCTTCGGGAAACAAATCCGACTTCACCCGTTGTTTTTCGTCCGAATTCAGTAATTGAGCCAATGATAAGATAATCAGCCGGAACTTTCTGGGTGCTTCCGCCGTTCTTTTCGACTTCCGCCTGAATTTTGTCAGCGTCAGCTCGCTCAAGAAGAATGAACTTACCACGAGCGGCAAGTTTTGCCGAAAGAATATCAACAGCCTGTTTACCGACAGGATCGTTTTCTTTGTCGTAGAATGCACCCTTCGCATATTCTGTTTCATTTGAGAAACGAGCGATTGCAACAGTGCGTTTAAGCCCCTGATAGTCCTGAGCATTTGCTTCCTGATTCAATGAACCGTCAACCTTGTTAACCGTTGTTTTTGCAGTTGAGCCACAGCTGATGAACGATGCCGCAAAAACTGAGAGAATTGCAATTGCTAAAAATTTTGTCAATTTCATAGTTCCTCCTGAAAGTAATTTGAAACTATGTACAATATTATAACACAAAAATAGGGGGGGGTACTATACAAATGTATTTTTATTATTTTAGCTTAAATTTTTTTTGTTTTTCTCTAAAATTTATTTAAAATATCCAAAAAAAGTGTACAATTCTTTTATATAGAGGAGAATCCTATGTCAGACGCACACGAACCGCTTCCGCCAGTTCCACATTTTTATCCGGAAGGCTGTTACTTTAAATCCCTCAGCGACATCAAAGACAAAAAAATCGTCGTCATGGGCTTGGGGCTTAACGGCGGCGGTGAGGCTTCCGTACGCTTTTTCCTGAATCACGGCGCATTCGTTCTTGCCACCGACATGAAAAGCGAGGCTGACTTAAAGACCACGGTGGATTCCCTCAACAAGGACAAATCTCTGGACACCAGCCGACTCACTTACCGTCTGGGCGAGCACCGCATCGAAGATTTTGAGAATGCCGACTGCGTAATCAAAAATCCAGGTGTCAAATACGACGGAAACAAATATCTCGCAGCCGCAAAGGCAATCGAAACAGATATTTCGCTCTTTTTGGCATTCAGCAAGGCTCCGATTATTGCCGTCACTGGCTCAAAAGGCAAGTCCTCAACCGTAAGCGCGATTTATTACGGTCTTAAGCAATCGGGATTCAGCGCTTTTTTGGGCGGAAACATCACGGTCTCGCCGCTCACTTTTTTGGAGCAAACGGACGAAACCACACCTGTGGTTCTGGAGCTTTCAAGCTGGCAATTGGCTGACCTTCGCGGACGCAAGCTTTTAAAGCCAAAAGTCTCAATAATCACGAAAATCATCCCTGACCACCAGAATTTCTATCACTCGATGCTGGCCTATGTAAACGATAAAAAACTGATTTACGCAGACCAGAGCAAAAAAGATTTCGCAATTTTTGACTTCGACTCAGACCCGGCGGCAGACGGCGGAACTTTAATCGACAACTGGGGCGACATTTTCGCAAAAGAATGTAAGGCCACAATCCTCCGCTACAGCAAAAAAAGTCTTCCCGAAGGCACTTTAGGGGTCTGGCAGGACAAAAAAGGCACGGGATTTGCCCGCCTTTCCACAAAAATCCTTGATACCCTGCCCCAAGATTACGAAAAAACGACCGAAACTATCCTCAAAGACCTCATCGTTCCCGGAAAGCACATGAGAGCCAATGTTTTGAACGCGGCCTTGGTCTTGCGGATTATGGGAGTTTCACCTGAACGGATTATCGAAGTTCTCGGCCGCTGGAACGGAATCGAGCACCGCCTAGAATTCTTCCACGAGTGCAAAATCGGAAAGACGACTTACAGATTTTACAACGACTCAGCCGCCACAGTTCCCGAAGCCGCCGCCGAAGCCACGCAAGCTTTCGGAAAGCCAGTCTATTTTCTTACTGGCGGCACGGACAAAGGCTTGGATTTAAGCCCAATCGCTGAAGGAATTTGCGACAACGGCAGAAATATCGTTCCGAAATCAGTGTATCTGCTGGCGGGAAGCGCCACCAACAAAATGATTGGCGACTTCAAAGAAGAGGGCATCGCTTACAAAGGTCCATTCAATTCAATAGAAGAAATGCTTTCAGCCCTCAAAAGCGACTTGGAAAGCTCCGAAAGCAGCGAAAAAGAGTCTCAGAAACAAACTCAGAATGACGCTCGTAAGCCACAAATCGTTGTCTTTTCGCCGGGAGCCACCAGCTTCGGCATGTTCAAGAACGAATTCGACCGTGGAAATCAGTTCAAGGCAAAAGTGAAGAAGGTGTTCGGTTAATCCATCATGAATACCTCTCACCGTTATGAAATCCTGCTGGCATCGGTGATTGCTGCCAGGGCGACTTCCTTTATTTTCAGCAAAATACTCCTTGAAAGCATGGACGCTTTCGCGCTTCTGGGGATTCGCTTTTTGCTGGCCTTTTTGATTCTCGCACTACTGTTCGCCCGTCATCTCATTCACATTGACCGTCAGGTGCTTTTTTCGGGCTTTGTCATAGGCTCGCTTTATTTTCTCCTTATGATCTGCGAATTGACCGCCCTCAGGAACACTTATTCTTCAATGGTTTCCCTGCTTGAGAACTGCGCCATAATCCTCGTTCCGCTTTTAAACGCCTTCATAACATGGAAAATACCCTCCGCAAAGTCAATTCTCTGCGCGCTGGTTGCCATGTTTGGCGTCGTTTTGCTCACTTCAAAAGTCGGAAAGGTGTCTGCCAGTATTCTCCTTGCCCTGTGCGCCGCCCTTCTGTATGCCATTGCCATCATCGTCACCGGAAAATTCACCCAGAAATCAAAATCAGCTGAAAGCGCCCTTTGCATCGGAATCATTCAGCTCGGCTTCATCGGGATTTTTGCCCTGACCATCTCTTTCATCCGGGGAACTTTTACCTTTCCGCAAAACGGCTCCCACTGGGCCATGCTTTTGATGCTGGTGATTGTCTGCACAGGATTCGGCTACACCTTACAGCCAGTGGCCCAGTCAAAGGTCTCAATTGAGCGCTCAGGTCTTTTCTGCTCCATAAATCCAGCCATTGCAACGATTCTGGGAGTCATCGTCCTTCACGAGCAGTTCGGAATCTTGAGCGTTCTCGGAATCCTGCTCATCATTTTCAGTATCATGCTTCCCTATCTAAATTTTTCAAAAAAATAAGAATTTTGTGCTATACTTTTTAGCGCATGAAAACAAGACGATTTTTTCTAACAATTCTAACTCTTCTCATTCTTCTCCCGCTGATTCTTCCGGCGCAGGAAAAAACAAAGACATCGCTGAGCATAGAATCCATGCAGAAACAATTTTCTTCCCGCGCTTTTTGTCCGCCCGAAATTAAAGAATTCATGCATTTCTACCCCGACATCGAATATTCCTCATTCTACGACATGGAAGTCGGCGACTGGAAAATCGAAATGACGGCAGACTTGTACTTCGAACGCACGTCAAAACCAAAAGAAAAAAAATCAGCAGTCTTTTATTGGGCTGACGGTCGGCTCCTTCCCAAGGAAGAACTGCCAAACAAAGAAAAATACTGGGTTCTCCGCTACCAGTACGAAAACAAGCTCCGAGACCCAAGCACTTACACAAAAGAGGAAATTGAGAGAATTACCCATTTCGGCTCTTCTGAAAACCGACAGAATGCAAGCGGAACCCCCATGTTCTTCTTCGACTGGCTTTATTCGGCTAAGCCGCGCGTAATTATCGAAGACCATATCATAAAAACGACCTTTTTAGGAAAAAGCACAAAAATCCATGAGCGAATTTACGACCATCTCAAAAATGTAGAGAAAAAAATCCTCGACCAAAAAACAAATCCAAAAGTAAAAGAATTTATCGACACTCTGAAAAGCGCGGATGCCTACTATTGGCGGGAAATTTCCGGCACAACCCGGAAATCTTTTCACTCTTACGGAATCGCCATTGACCTGCTCCCAAAACGCCTGAACGGCAAGGCAATCTACTGGGGCTGGGAAAAAGACCGCCTCGGTGACAAATGGATGCTGATTCCGCTAGAAAAACGCTGGACTCCCGGCGATGAAGTTATCCGCATTTTTGAAGAAGAAGGCTTTATCTGGGGCGGCTACTGGATTATCTTCGACAACATGCACTTTGAGTATCACCCGGAGTTAGTAAAAATTAGCAATTAGAAGTTAGGAGTTAGAAATTGGGCGCATCGGCTTCGCCGCCGGGCTTTTCGTGGCTCCGCTATCGCTCCGTTACTTCGTAATGCGCTCCGCGCACCACTACAATCCCTTGCGCTTCGCAATTCTCGCGGAATTTACTCCCCATATTCAGCACATGCATACGCATTATGAAAATGTATGCTCTCTTCCGTTTCGGCTTCGACCGTGAACCATTTGAAATCCATTTTCTTTAAGCCAAGGTAGACTTCCCGCACCACGTCTTCCACGAAGCGGGGATTATCGTAGGCGTGCTCCGTGACGAATTTTTCGTCCTTTCGTTTGAGAACTGAATAAAGGGGTGTTGAGGCGCAATTTTCAATCATTTCGATTACATCCTCAATCCAGAAAAACTTGCTGTAAAGCACCTTGACCTTAACAAAACCCCGCTGATTGTGCGCGCCATACTCAGAAATAGCCTTAGAACAAGGACAAAGAGTGGCAACCGGCACTTTGATTGAGATGAAAAAGCGGGCGTTGCGGGCGGCGTTTGAGCCCGCAGATGGGGGTGTGGGTGAAAGCGAAGCTTGAAGCCCAGGGGGAAGGCTTTCCCCCTCATTATGAATTGATACTTCGCCTTCATAAGAGCAGGTGTATTCCATAAGGCCGGCGGATTTTGTGACCGGGGCGGATTTTTCGATGAAATATGGGAAAGTGATTCGCCCGAAAGCCCGCTCAGCGTCCAGTTTTGAGCGGATTTCTTCCAGCATCTCAAGGAAATTGTTCATGGAAATGTCGTTGTGGTGCTTGTGAAAAACTTCGATGAAGCGGCTCATGTGGGTGCCCTTGAAATTGTGGGGCAGATTAACGAAAAGATTGACCGTGCCCGTTGTTGACTGAACCTTATGATTCTTGTCCAAAACCTGAATCGGATAGCGCACATTTTTAACACCGACTTTTTGCAGAGGAACTTCGCGTGTATCTTGTGTATTTTGAATATCAATCATCAGTTTTCAACTTTCCGTTTTCAACTTTCATTTTGCCCTGTTTTCCGCAGCTTCAAGCGTGTTGTACATGAGCATTGCGATTGTCATGGGGCCGACTCCGCCTGGAACTGGGGTGATGTAGCTGGCTTTCTCTTTCAGGTCTTCAAAGTCGCAGTCACCGATTAGGCGGAAGCCGCTCTTTTTTGTGCTGTCTGGGATTCGGTTTACGCCCACATCGATGATGACAGCTCCGTCTTTAACCATGTCGGCTGTGACTGTATGGGGATGGCCTGAGGCTGCAATCAAGATGTCTGCCTGGCGGGTGATTTCTGCCATGTTTTTGGTTCCTGTGTGGCAGATTGTTACGGTGCAGTTTGTTTCTTTTCGGGCGAGAAGGAGTGAGACCGGCTTTCCTACGATGTTGCTTCGGCCGATGACCACGGCGTGCTTCCCGCTCGTTTCGATTCCCATGCGCTCAAGAAGAACGATGATTCCGTGGGGAGTGCATGGAAGGAAGGCTTTTTTGCCGATTACGAGATTTCCCACATTGACCGGGTGGAAGCCGTCAACATCCTTTTCGGGAGAGATTGCCATAATCACTTTGTCTTCGTTTATGTGTTTTGGAAGAGGAAGCTGAACCAAGATTCCGTGAACAGAATCGTCTTTGTTGAGTTTGTCGATTAAAGCGAGCAAATCTTCTTCGCTGGTGTTTTCGGGAAGCTCAACGCTTTTGTCAGCCATTCCTGCCTCGGCAAGAGCCTTTCTCTTTCCCGTGACATAGCTTACGCTGGCCGGATTTTCGCCCACGAGAACAACCGCCAGGCAGGGCGTGATTCCCTTTGCTTTGAGGGCCGCGACCTTTTCTGCGACTCCTGCCCTAACATCCAATGCAATCTGCTTTCCGTCGATAATCTGTGCACTCATTTTGTAACCTCTTCTTGATTGTTTTCTTTTATATGTATCTTAGAATTGAAAATATACTCTATTTTCAGTAAAATTACTATCTATTATTTAAATATTTAAACATAACGAGGATTTATGAAACGCTTTCTCGCGCTTTTTTGTGCGCTTTTTATGATTTCATCTTTTGCTTTTGCAGACGATGATGCTGAAATCAACACAAACGATGACATTGACCAAGAACAGCCAGAAGAAGAAAGTCCAGAAACCATTGAAAGCAAAACAAGCATTCAAATGAACGAAGCTGGCGATCAATATATTAAAGTCGGTCTTATGGTGACTTGTCCGCTTAACTTTGGCGGTTCATTTCCTTTTTACCGCGACGCAAAACTTCAAATCGGTGGTGCTGGTATGCTCGGCTACCATCGTTTTATTACAAGTTGGTGGGCTCTTGGTGTCGATATCTACTTCGGATATCACCCGACAATCGGCGAAAATATTTTCACATACATTCCATTCGTAATCAATACTACAATTCAGCCGACTTTTTGGCGGCTTGAATTCCCAATCACAGTTGGAGTTGGAGCCGCTATGGAAAACTATTTGAGTCGCACTTATTTTCCTGGTCTTGTACTTAAAGCACAGGGTGGCGTATTCTTCCGAGCAACGCCAAGCTGGTCATTCGGAATCGAGGGCGATTACATGTACTTGCCACAGTGGTACGATGATTCAAAATATAATGACTATGGATTATTCGGCTCTCTTGCCCTTTCAGCACGATATCATTTCTAATTTTTATAGGAACACCAATGAAAAAACATAACAAAAAGACTTCTATACTGTTTGTCACAATCTCTATTTTAATCACTGGATTTCTCTTTTCTGCATGTGATGGAGTTATTTTTGATGAAATCCGCAAAGAAGTAAAACTTGCTGATGCGAAAATAGCCGGTGATATCCAGAACATTATCCGATTTAACTATGGAGGTGAAGAGTGCGTTTTTGTCACAAACGGCAAGATCCGCTACCGCAGTGTTGAACCTGATGTAGTTGACAACAAAGGAGTCGGATTTTCAGATTTTTCAAGCCCAAGTGGTTATGTATATTCCATTGCAGCAGACACCGATAATCTTTATGCCATGTCCGCTACAATCGAAGAAGATGATGATGGCTACAACGCCGTTACAAAAAGAACGCTTTATTGCTATGATTCAGGCTCATGGACGCAAATCTGGTCGGAGGCTTATTCCACAAAACGGGCATTCATTATCTGTACGAATGGTCAAACAAAACGAGAAGCCTATTTTGTATATGGCTTATCTGTTTATAAATTGTCAGGTTCTTCTACGACTATCGATACAAGTAGCACAAGCTATGTCTATGCAGATGGAAATTTTCCAATTGGAAAAGGCCCAGTAACTACCGCAGATCCCTCAAAAACACCGCTAGCTGTAAATTCCTGCACAAGTTTAGGCGTAGGTGGAACTGTTTATTTCAGTTCGGCCTATGCAATGACATCTGCAAAAACTTCAACTTCAGGCGAAACAGCCTACTATTCAGACGGCGCTTATGTTTATTATTCAACTGATGGTAGTAGTTGGGTGCCTGTTAACCTAGGTTGCGATACTATTCTTTCACTCACCATCACTAACAATTACCTTCTCGCGGGCACATCAGACGGTATCGTTCATACTCCCATTAATGTAGATACAAATACTTTAGCGGCAGTTCCTTCAAGCGGAACGGCAGATTTCTCAACAAATGCCGACTCAGCTCTTTCTTCTTACTATGAAATTCCGGCTCTCCTTGCCATCGACCCCAAAAAAAATGAAACTGCTGGAACTATCTATGCATCAAGCATTACCTCAAGTTCTTCTGCATCCCTTAACAATGTAGGCTTGTGGTCATATTACGCTTCAACCGGAGAGTGGAACAGGGAGTAATGGCAGACCTTTTTGACAATTCAAAAAATGAAAAACAGCCTCTCGCAGCCAGAATGAGGCCGCGAAATTTGGATGAGTACATCGGGCAGGATCATATCGTGGGAAAGGGACGGCTTTTGCGCCGTGCCATTGCGGCTGACCAGCTCACTTCCGTTATTTTTTACGGCCCGCCGGGAACCGGAAAGACGACCCTGGCCCGCGTAATCGCAAATCACACGAAATCAAATTTCATCACGCTCAATGCAGTTCTCACGGGTGTCGCCGACATCCGAAACGCAATCAAAAACGCAGACGATTTTTTCAAGCTATATAATAGAAGAACTATTCTTTTTGTGGATGAAGTTCACCGCTGGAACAAGGCTCAGCAGGACGCGCTTTTGCCCTGGGTGGAAAACGGCACGATTATTCTGATTGGAGCCACCACCGAAAATCCTTTTTTTGAAGTGAACAAGGCTTTGGTCAGCCGAAGCCGTGTCTTTCAGCTCAAAGCCCTCACAAAGGAAGATTTGACCAAGGCCGCAAAAATGGCACTCAGCGATGTTGAGCGGGGCTACGGCCACTGGAAGGTGGAATTTGAAAAGGGAGCCTTGGAACATCTGGTTGACACCGCAAACGGAGATGCCCGCTCTCTTTTAAATGCCCTGGAGCTTGCTGTTGAGACCACGCCTGAAAAATGGAATCCTGACGGACGAATCCCGGAACCGGCCTACGGAAGCACGATTTACATTTCCAAGGAAACGGCGGAAGAGTCGATTCAGAAAAAGGTCGTTCTTTATGACCGTGACGGCGACTATCACTACGACATAATATCAGCATTCATAAAATCCTTGCGGGGGCGAGACCCTGACGCCGCCATGTACTGGCTTGCCCGCATGATTCGGGCCGGTGAAGACCCTCATTTTATTTTCCGAAGAATGCTCATTTCCGCCTGCGAGGACACTGGCTTGGCAGACCCTTATGCTCTGGGAGTTGTGACAGCCTGTGCTGACGCTTTTGACCGAGTGGGTCTTCCCGAAGGCCGCTATCATCTGGCTCACGCCGCCCTTTACCTTGCGACGGCTCCAAAATCCAATTCCAGCATGGCATTTTTTGACGCCCTTGCTTCCGTGGAAAAGGAGGATGCCGAAGTTCCAAATCATTTGCGGGATTCTAGCCGGGATGCAGAAGGATTCGGCCACGGAGACGGCTATCTTTATCCTCACGCTTACAGGGATCACTGGGTCGCCCAGCAATATCTTCCCACGGAACTGGTTGGCCGGGTCTTTTACACGCCCACAACTCAGGGCTACGAGGCAAAAATCCGAGACGAAGTTTTAAGCCGCCGTGAAATGCAGATTTCTTCGATTCTGGAAAACATTGAGCCAGAAAAGCCTGAAACGGAAGCCTCTTGCGGAATGCACCCCCTGCCCCACTTTGCCAGCGATTTTTCAAATCCAATCGGGGAATGGTGGATAAACAAGAATTTCAATCAGAACAACACGGTCAAATCCGAAAACCTCACCTTTACACCCAAAGACGAGCGCAAGGAAAACGCCTTAGACAAAGCCGATAAATCCTGGAGAAGCCGCCTGGACTCAAACCGGGCGGAAGTCCTTCTTTCAATCCGGGATGCGATGACAAACCTTGCCCAGCTTACCCGCCATACACGAAGCCTTGTCTGGAACGCCGACGACGGACTTTTGCTCTGGGATGTGAGCCGGAAAACGCCCGAAGGAATCACATGCGGGATCTGCCGAAGCCAGAAAGGCAAGGAAATCATGGAGCAGTACGGCCGCACTTTGGACGACCTTGACCGCCCCCTTCTTACAGTGCGCCCTGAGACACGAGAAAACTATCTTTCGGCTAAAGATTTCAAGGCTATTCTTGAGGATTTTTCAAGGAAAGACATTATCTTCGACAGGATTTTCTTCCGCGACCCTTTCACCAGTCAGGATTCTGCTGATGTTCTGGCCTACGCGCTGAAGGAGATTGTTGAAAGGGATGTCCGGGTCAAGCCCGAACATGACGCTTCTGTCGTTTCCGAACATGACACTCCTGCCAGCCCTGAACATGGCACTTCTGTCGTTTCCGAACCTGGCACTCTTGTCATTCCCGAACATGACGCTTCTGTCGTCCCCGGACATGACACTTCTGTCATTCCCGTGCTTGACACGGGAATCTCTCCCGACTTTTCCGTCATCATCTCACAAAGAATTCCCTGCCACGGTCAGAGAATCAGCGAGCTTGTGCGAAATCAAGTTCTTTCGGGCAATACCGAAGGGCTTCCCCAGAAATTCGAATATATATTGAAGAAAATGGAGCTTGCCGAAAACGAATTCTTCGGCGACAAGGAAAATCCTCTCTTTAACTGGAATGCCGACACAATCGCCGAGAGCTTCAGAAAATACGGTTTCGAGGTAAAATCCGCCTCAAAAGTCGTCACGGAAAAACGCCGCATCTCCGAGGCCGAAATCAGCAAGTGGTTCGATTCTGAAAATTCCTCTTACGGAAAAGTTCTTTCTGCCGCCGTTGGCAACGAAGACTTGGAGCGAATCAAAAATCTTCTTGTCACCGCCGCACAAAAAACTCTCTTCAACTGGAATACGGAGATTGAGTTTTTGAAAATTGGGAACGCAAAATAAAAGATTTCGCTGTTTTCTAATTATTTGTTCTGTGCTAAAATGTGTTATCGTTTTTACGGATGCTGAGCCAAAATCAGCATGAAAACACAGGAGCAAAAAATGAACTTTATTTTCTTAGGACCACCGGGAGCCGGAAAAGGCACTCTCGCAAAAGAAGTCGCTGCGGCTTATGGAATTCCACACATCTCAACCGGAGACATTTTCCGCGAGAACATCAAGAACGGCACGGAGCTGGGCAAAAAAGCCAAGGCTATCATCGATGCAGGCGGCTTGGTCAGCGATGAAATAACAATCGGCCTGGTAAAAGACCGACTTTCAAAAGACGACACAAAGAAAGGTTACATTCTCGACGGCTTCCCGCGCACAATTCCACAGGCAGAGGCTCTCGAAGGCTTCGCAAAAATCGACGCTGCCGTTAATTTCGACATCGAAGACAACGCTGTCGTTGAGCGATTGGGCGGACGCGTTTGCTGCAAAGAGTGCGGTCAGATGTTCCACAAAAAGTTCAATCCGCCGAAAGTTGCAGGAAAATGTGACAAATGTGGCGGCGAGCTTTACACCCGCGATGATGACAAAACTGAATCAATCAAACATCGTCTTGAAGTTTACCGAGAGTCAACAGCTCCGCTCATCGACTTCTACAAAAACAAGGGCAATCTCGTTGATGTAGACGCAAAACCGGCGCCAGAAAAGGTGCTCGCTGAGTTCAAGGCAAAATTCCCAAAGAACTAAGCAGGAGTTACGGGCGGCGTTTGAGCCCGTAGAGAGGGTAGCGTAAATACCCGAACGGAGCGGAGAAGGCGGAGCTTGCTCAGACTTCTCCTGCGAAGTGAGAGGTATTGAAGCGAGGGGGAGTCTTCCCCCTTTTTTTATTTCTTTTTCTTCTTTACAAAAGAATTGTTTTCACCGATAATTAAGAATAAATTAAAATTGTATTTACAACTGAGGTGATTTAATGGCTAGCAAAATTGAAAATAACAAACCTGTTGATCCCAAAGCACGAGACATTCAAATCCAAACAAAATTAATCGCATTGATTGGTGCAGTAATTGTCGCAAGTAGTGTGCTTGTTGCAACAGTCAGTCTTACTGTTTTCGACAAAAACCAAGTTGAGGCTACAGAAACTCAGCTTGAGCACTCTGCGGAAGGTGCAATGCGTGTCATGCTTGACTGGCTTCTAACCCTTAAGGGCTATGCGGCCACTACGGCAGACCGTGAAGATGTTATTAATGCAGTTGCAGACAATGATATTTCCACACTCAAAGAAATTATCTCCTATTACGGTGGAGAATTAGATTATGCTTATATGGCTTTCACCGACCCAAGCGGAACAATTTTAGCAAGCGGTGGAGATAACGCACCGTCTTCAGGACAAAATGTTTCTTCATGCCATGCAGTAAGTCAAGCCATGAAAGGAATATCTGGCTATGGCTACGAATCATATAATTCAAATTACTGTCAGGTTTATGCCTACCCACTTAAAAAAGACGGACGAACTGTCGGAACTACACTCTTTGCTTACGATTTTACAGATGGCGATTTTGTCAGCCTCATGAAAACCGCTTATGATACAGAATGTACAATCTTTCAGGATATCACGCGAATTGACTCATCATTGCCTGGAGTCGTAGGAACAACACTTGCAAATCAAACTATTGTCGATTTGGTTTTAAGAAAAGGTGAAAAATACACAGGCGAGAATAAAATTCAAGGAAAAGACTATTACTCAGTTTATGCGCCACTCTCAAACGATGATGGAACAGTTACGGGTATGCTTTTCATTGCAAAATCCCTCGACCAAATCGAAGCAATTAAATATACCACGCTCAAATTTGTCGTACCAGTTGCGATTGTTCTTGCCATAATCCTCATGCTCGTAAGTTTCCGCTTCATTCACTGGCTCATGTGGCGAATCGAAAATGTCACCAAGCAGCTCCGTGAAATGGCAACAGGCGAGGCTGATTTGACTAAACGCGTCACATTGCGAGTCCTCGATGAAATCGGTGATTTGGTCATCAACTTCAACGCTTTCTGCGACAAATTGCAGCAGATTATCGGTGAGACAAAAAAATCTAAGGATGAACTGGCAATTTCTGGCGAGAGCATGAGCGCAAGCACTCAGGACACGGCAAGCGCAATCACACAGATTATCGCAAACATCGACAGCATTTCTCACCAAATTAACACCCAAAACCAGAGCGTCCAGCAGACGGCGGGCGCAGTTGACGAGATTTCCGCAAATATCGATTCTCTTAACCAGATGATTGAGCACCAGTCTTCCGGCGTAACACAGGCAAGTGCGGCAGTTGAAGAGATGATTGGAAATATCACTTCGGTAAATCACTCAGTCGAAAAAATGGCATCTTCATTTGAAGAACTTGAATCAAACGCAAACATGGGCTTCAAAATGCAGAATGATGTCAACGAGCGAATTCAGCAGATTGAAACTCAGAGCGAAATGCTTCAGGACGCTAACACGGCCATTTCAAGCATCGCTGAACAGACAAACTTGCTGGCTATGAACGCGGCAATTGAGGCGGCTCACGCTGGCGAAGCAGGAAAGGGCTTCGCAGTCGTTGCAGATGAAATCCGTAAACTTTCAGAGACCTCATCGGCTCAGTCAAAGACAATCGGCGAGCAGCTTACAAAAATCAAAGAGCAGATTGGAGAAGTCGTTTCGGCTTCAAATGAATCAAGCCGATCATTCGGCGTTGTTTCTCAGAAAATTCAAGAAACCGACCAGCTTGTCATGCAGATTAAGGCCGCAATGGAAGAGCAGAATCAGGGTTCACAGCAGATTACCAGTGCCCTCAAAACAATGAATGACAGCACTCAAGAAGTCCGGGCGGCATCAGTTGAAATGTCAAACGGAAACAAAATGATTCTTGAAGAGGTTCAGAATTTACAGTCAGCTACTCTCGAAATGAAGGGCAGTATGGATGAAATGTCAAATGGAGCGCGTAAAATCAACGAAACAGGCTCGGCTCTTGCTGATATTTCTGGTCAGGTTCAGAACGCAATCTCCAAAATAGGCGGTCAAATAGACTTGTTCAAAGTCTAAAAATATTAAAGGAGGGATTCATATATGAGTCCAAAGTATGTTGGTTTCGGCGAAGCAGTAAAACTCTTCTTCACGAACTATGTTAATTTCGGAGGTCGCTCAACACGAAGCGAGTATTGGTGGGTTTTCCTTTTCAACATCTTGGTTTCTCTCGCACTCTATCCAATTACTGTAGCTACAGGCTTGAGTTTTCTATCGGTTTTGTGGAGTCTCGGCACTTTGCTGCCAGGTATTGGTCTTTCAATCCGCCGCTTGCACGATGCAGGTCACTCTGGCTGGTGGATTCTGATTAATCTTGTTCCGATTGTTGGACTTATCATTACTCTTGTATTCACTCTGACAGCTTCAGTTCCCGCAAATGAATGGGGTGAGCCAGCCAGCTCAAACGCTGACACTCCTGCTCCTGCTAACGAAGAATCAAGCGCTAACTAATAACTTTCCCTCGCAAAATGCGAGGGATTTTTTATTTTAAATTGAATTTCCCCTTGACAAATTAAGTTGCATACAATATATTTTATACAGTTAAGTTGTATACAATTTAATATTACTGGATTCAATAGCGGTTAGCCGCAAGGAGAAAATTATGGCAATTTACGATTACAAGGTTTTGGACAGAAAGGGAAACGAAGTTTCAATGGAATCATTCAAGGGCAAAGTCCTGCTCATCGTCAACACGGCGACTGGCTGCGGATTCACCCCACAGTACAAAGGACTTGAAGAGCTTTATCAGAAATACCACGACAAGGGCTTGGAAATCCTCGACTTTCCCTGCGACCAGTTCGGTCATCAGGCACCGGGCGATGATGAAGAAATCCACGAGTTCTGCCAGATGAAGTACAAGACCAGCTTTGACAATTTCAAGAAAATCGAGGTCAACGGCGAGAACGAAATTCCTCTCTACACATTCTTGAAGAGCCAGAAGGGATTTGCAGGCTTTACCGGAGTCAAAGGCGCGCTCATGAACGCAGTCGTAGGTAAAATCGACCCGGACTTCAAGAACAACGCCAACATCAAGTGGAATTTCACGAAATTCCTCGTTGACCGCGAAGGAAATGTGATTGAGCGATTTGAATCAACAGTTGAGCCAAAGAAAATCGACGACAAAATCGCATCATTGCTGTAGGATATATCCACAGATTTATGACAGAAAAGAGGTGTAAACCATGAACTATGACATCATCATAATCGGAGCGGGACCGGCCGGAATCTCGGCGAGCCTTTATGCAAAAAGGGCGAATTTGAATGTGGCTGTCATTTATTCTGGTGAAAGCCAGCTGGAAAAAGCCCACAAAATCGACAATTACTACGGTTTCCCCGAAGGAATCACGGGGCCAGATTTGTACGCCAACGGAATTCAACAGGCTAAAAACCTGGGCATTGAGGTAATCGAAGCCGAAGTCACTCACATAGAGCTTCTCGCGCCCCCGCCCCAGACCCAGTATTCGGTCAAAGCTGGCGAAAAGGAATTGAGCGCACCTGCAATCATTCTCGCCACAGGAAACAAAAAACTCCGCCCCACTATCGAAGGCATCATTGATTTTGAAGGGAAGGGCGTTTCTTACTGTGCGGTTTGCGACGGATTCTTCTACCGCAAAAAAAATGTAGCCGTCATCGGAAACGGAAAATTTGCAGTCGAAGAAGCCACGCATCTTGCACACATCGCAGAAAGCGTAACGATTCTCACCGACGGAAAAGATGAAAGCGAAGTCAAGGCGGCAGTCGCGGCTGATTCATCAATCGCCGGAAAAATCAAAATCGGCACGAGAAAAGTCACGAAAATCATTCCAAACGGAGAAGGCACAAAAGTCGGCGGCGTAACATTCGCTGACGGAGAAAGCCTGGCATTAGACGGCGTATTTGTCGCCCTGGGAAGCGCAGGAGCCGCTGATTTTGCGAAAAAGCTCGGTCTCATGCTCAACGGAGACTCAATCGCCGCAAACGAAAAAATGGCAACGAACGCGCCGGGAATCTTCTCATGCGGAAACGCAAACGGCGGACTCCTACAGGTATGCAAGGCAGTCTATGAGGGCGGTCTTGCAGGCTTAAGCGCAGTTGACTATATCCGAAATTTGAAGAAAACAGTATAGTAGATTATATGCTTACTGAAAATCGTGAAAAAATCATCGTCCGCACCAGTATTCTTGGAATCGTGGCCAATATTGCCCTGGCTTCATTCAAGGCGCTGGTCGGCTTGCTCTCAAACTCCATCGCCATCGTTTTGGATGCGGTGAACAACCTTACCGACGCGCTTTCTTCCGTCGTCACGATTATCGGAACTAAACTGGCAGGAAAGCCCGCCGACAAACAGCACCCCTTCGGTCACGGCCGGGCAGAATACCTTTCGGCACTGGTGATTGCCCTCATCATTTTGTATGCAGGTATTACTTCTCTCATTGAGTCGGTCAAAAAAATCATTAATCCCAGCACGCCTGACTACACCAGCGCGGCTCTGATTATCGTAAGTTCAGCCGTTATCGTAAAGATTTTACTGGGTCTTTTCGTTAAGCGCACCGGCAAAAAAGTAAATTCCGATTCCCTCGTGGCCAGCGGTCAGGATGCCCTTATGGATTCAATAATTTCGGCATCAACCTTGGTGGCAGCGGCAATTTTCCTGATTTTCGGACTTTCCCTTGAAGCATATCTTGGCGTAATCATCTCTTTTGCAATTATCAAATCGGGCATTGAAACCATGAGGGAAACATTAAGCAAAATCTTGGGAGAGCGAATCGACGCTCAAATTGCCCATGCCATCAAAAAAACAGTCGCCTCCGTTGACCCGGAAATCCGCGGCTCCTTTGACCTCGTTCTAAACAATTACGGTCCTGACAAGCACATTGGCTCAATCCACATCGAAGTGCCCGACACATGGACGGCAGACAAAATTGACACCGTAACGCGAAAAATCAGTGCGGCAGTCTACCAAAAGCATAATGTTGCAATGGCAGCCGTTGGAATTTACAGCGTGAACACAAAACAGAACTCGGCAGCGGAAATTCGCTCACAAGTGTCAAAAATCGTGCATGAGCACAAGGACATTCTTCAGATGCACGGATTTTTCGTGGATGAAGAGGCAAAAGTCATGCGATTTGACATCGTAGTTTCCTTCGATTCGCCAAATATGCAGGTAATGTACGATCATGTCGTCTCTGATGTGCGCGAAGCCTTCCCAGACTACGATGTTCAAGTTCAGTTTGATTTTGATATAAGCGACTAAATACAGGATTTTAATTATGGAAAAAAATTACGATTCACTTAAACTGAAAAACCAGCTCTGCTTCCCGCTTTATGCGGCATCACGGGAAATCATGCGTAAATACACGCCGATTCTCAAAAATCTGAATCTTACCTACACCCAGTACATCGTAATGATGGTAATGTGGGAGCATAAATCCCTCAAAGTCGGTGAAATCAGCAATTATCTCTATTTGGACACTGGAACTCTCTCGCCCCTTCTCAAATCAATGGAAGAAAAAGGGCTGGTAAAACGAGTGCGTGACAAAAATGACGAGCGGGTAGTAACGATTACAATCACGGCGGAAGGAGAAGCCCTCAAAGAAAAAGCACTTTCCGTACCCGAAGAGATGGGAAAGTGCATGAATATTTCACCCGAAGACGCTCAGGTACTTTACAAAATTTTATACAAGATTATCGGCTAAAACTAGCGGATAAAATTCGTAAAGATTTTCTTTTCGGCTTCAGGCTGGGCTACTCCGGCCTGCTTTCCAGCCTCAATGCTCTTTAAAATCCAAGCCATGTTGCGGCCCATCGTGCGCATGATTTGAATTCCTTCTTCGTCCTGAAGCACATCGGCGCCGTTTGAGCCGTGAACCATGTTCCAGTAGCGGGAAGTAATCACGGGCTGCTGGGCATAAGTGATGTATTTGTTGATGACATCAAGACAAGCCGTTGTTCCGGCACGACGGGCAACAGTAAGTGCGGCTGCAGGCTTAAAGCGCAGGAATTTCTCGCCCTTCCAGTAAAGTCTGTCTAAAAATGCGATAAGCTCACCGCTGGGAGAAGCGTAATAAACCGGCGAGCCGAAAACAAGACCGTCTGCATTCTGGATTTTTTCGATTGCTTCATCCACAAGTGCGTCAATTTCGCCTGTTAGTGCCCGGCCTCCAACCCAGAAAATTTCGGTCTCTACGCCGTTTTTGCCAAGTGCCTCAGCTACGAGATTCAATGCCGTGTATGTGCTGCCTTTTTCGTTTCGGCTTCCGTTAAAAAGAATTACTTTCATCTTAGCTCCTTAAAATAAGATATTTTATTATATCATACATTTTTGCTCGCTTGTCAAAATGAAATAAATCATTCATACTATTTAATATGAAAATTCTTTGTGTTTGTTTGAGCTCAACTATTCAGCGTACAATTAAATTTGACTCGTTTACAACAGGACAAATAAATCGTTCACAAATTTGGCGCGAAGATGCCAGCGGAAAAGCTTTAAATGCGGCTCGTGTCCTTAATCAGCTTGAAGAAGGCAGTTCAGTAGCACTTTGCCCGGTAGGAAACTCAAACGCAGAGCATTTTATGGTTCTTGCTTCACGCGACAATGATTTATATGTCCATCCTATCTATGTTGAAGGAAACACACGCGAATGTTGGACACTTCTCGATGCTAAAACGGGCTCGACAACTGAAGTCATCAGTGATGCGGCAGAAGATTTGCATCATTTGGCAGGCGCAGAAGCTGAACTCGATCTTATCGAGTCTATCCGTGAATATATGGCTGTTTGTGATGCACTTTTAATTGCAGGAAGCCGCCCCGTAACATGGTCAAAAAATATTTGTGCGAGAATTTGTGAAGTCGCACATAAAGCAGGCAAGCCGATTCTTGCTGATTTCCGTGGTGAGGATTTGCTTGATACGCTTAAAGTTTGCACTCCACAGATTATCAAAATCAATGAGGATGAATTTTATCAAACTTTCGGTAACTCATCTTTAAGCGAAAATGAACTTGAACAGGCAATCAGCAAAAAAAGCGAAGAATTGCATAATATTATTGTTGTCACTCGCGGAGCAAAAGATACTCTTGCGGCAGAAAACGGAAAAAGCTATCGTTGCCCAACCGAAAAAGTCACCCCACTTAACACAACAGCTTGCGGAGATTCTTTTGATGCAGGATTTATTCGCGAATATCTTCTCTCAAAGAATATTGAGGCGGCTCTTTCTTTGGGAAACCACTGTGGCGCACTTAATTCTCAAACAATAGTACCAGGCTCAATAAAGAAAGCCGGTGAAAACTAAAGGTGCCACAAAAGTCCGAGGGCGGGAATAATTGTAAATCCCTTACAACTTCCGTCCTGAATGACTGAACTCCAAGATTTTGAATTCATTTTATAATAAAAATCATAGCCAATTTTTGAACCTGCATAAATTCCCATATTTCGCGAAAAATTCACTTCAATATTGAACCACGCCCCCACACCAACCGTATAAACAGATTCTTTTATAATTTCGTCGTTGTTTTTTTGCTTACTTATAAATCCATCAAGATGAAATCCGGCTCCAACAGGAATGTTAAAAGTTTCATCACGATACAAGACTGTATAAATTCCTGCGAGAATATCCGTTCCGAAAAAATATTTGTAGTCAGAATAATTTGTTGTTGTTTGGTGTTTTTCGTCCAAGACAATTACTTTTGAATAAGGCATATATATATCTGTGTTAAGGAAAATACCAATTTTCATGTAATCGTTCATATTGCGATAATTAAGATTCAAGCCAACGGCATTTAGGCGCATTGAGTCGTAAGAATCAAATTTGTAATCATTTTTTACTGTGGGAAAGGAAATACCAAAACAAAAATTCTTGTTAGAAAAATCACTCATAGCACTTGCAGAGAAGATGCTGGCAAAAATCAAAAAAGCGAAAAATATTTTCTTCATGCCAAAAATGTAGTATTATTATTGAAGAAAGTAAAGATATGAGCCTTAACTGCAACGAAATTGATTTAATTCTCTCAGAACTGGATTTAAACGGAGCCTTTGTTCAGGAAGTCGTACAGCCAAATTTTAATTCTCTGGCAATCTACACTTACAAGCCCGGCCAGCCAAAAACGATTTTTATTTCTTTGGAAGCGGGAGCCTGCCGAATCTGTGAGACAAGGCGCAAAATCACCAAGAACGAAAAGCCCCTCAGATTCAACGAAATGCTCAAGTCAAAAATCAAAGGCGCGCGTATTTTGAATTGCCAGCAGCTGGGCAAAGAACGAATCATCAAAATCGATTTGGAAAAAGCCGGTGCCATTTATGTAATGCCCCAGGCTCAGGAACACGCCGCAAAAAAAGCAAAATCCCTGCAAAACGATGACGAAGACGAATTTTTCTCCCTTTACATCCGCTTGTGGTCAAACGCGGGAAACATTTTCCTCTGCGACAAAGAAGGCCTCATCCTCGATTCATTTTACCGCCGCCCGGCCAAAGGTGAAAAAACCGGAGAAATTCTTGCCCTGCCGGAAGAAAAAGCACTGAGCGAAGGTGAACTTTCCGCCCTGAACGAAAAATTTCCCCTGAGGGATTTTGAGGAACTTGCCGCCGATTACGCAGAAAAGCATCCTGATTATCCAAATCTCACTTTCAACCAAAAAGTCGATTTATTTTATTCAGAGAACGCGGCCCAGACTTCCCTTGAAAGCCTTTTGGAGCAGGCAGAAAAATGGTATCAGTCCCACAAAAGCCGCCAGATTGCAGCCCTTGACCGTCTCAAAGAAAAGCGGGAAAGCTTTAAAAATGCAGCTCAGTACAAGCATCAGGGTGATTTGATTCTTGCCTACGGTTATGCCCTGGACGGAAACTCAAATTTCCTCGAATGTGAAGATTTTGAAAGCGGCAGAAAGGTGAGCATCAAGATTGATCCGAAAAAATCCGCCCAGGAAAATGCCGCCGCTTACTACGAGACTTACAAAAAACAGACCAGCGGTCTTGAAAATCTGGACTACGACATTGAGGCTGCGGAAAAGGCAGTGGCCGAACTCGAAGCCCAGTACGCAAAAATCACCGCCGAAAAAAATCCAATCAAGCTTGAGCAAATCTTGCGAAAAACCCAAAAGCCCAAGCAGCAGGAAAAGAAAGCCCACCCAGGTCTGGACTTTTTGATTGACGGCTGGCAGATTATCGTAGGCCGGGATGCAAGCGAAAACGATGACTTGCTCCGCCACACGGTAAAAGGCTCGGACATGTGGCTCCATGTGCGGGATTATCACGGCGGCTATGTTTTCATCAAAAATCGCCCCGGAAAGACCGTTCCTCTGGAAATTTTACTGGCGGCAGGAAATCTCGCCGTATATTTTTCAAAAGCCCGCAAAAACGGCAAGGCAGATTTGTATTACACTCAGGTCAAGCATCTCCGCCGGGCGAAAAATGCTCCCAAAGGAACGGTTTTGCCAACCAACGAGAAGAATCTTTTTATCAAGCTGGATGAGGCAAAAATAAGGGAAATTTTAGCGCGGATAGAATAAAATATTGCAATCCGCTATAATCAACCTATGAAAATCGTAGATATTTTGAATTCTAAGAAAGTGACGCTCTCTTTTGAGGTTTTTCCGCCTAAAAAGCAGGACGCACTTGAATCTATAAAAAATACGGCTGTGGAACTTACCCAGCTCAAACCAGACTTTATCAGCGTGACTTTTGGCGCAGGCGGCTCGACTCAGGGCTACACGGCAGACATTGCTCAGGCCATTGAGTCTCAGGGAACGACGGCACTCGCTCATCTTACCTGCGTGCGCTCGACTACAGATGCACTCAATCATATAATCAATAATCTTAAAGCCAAGGGAATTTCAAATGTGCTTGCCTTGCGAGGGGATTTTCCAAAAGATTCAGTTGAAGGCGAAAATATTTTCCCGTCGGGATTTTCTCATGCAAGCGACTTGGTTCCCCTGCTCAAAAAAGAAGGATTTTGCGTGGGCGGAGCCTGCTACCCGGAAGGCCACCCCGAAAGCGCAAACCGCGACGCTGACATCGAAAACTTAAAGCACAAAGTCGAAGCGGGAGTTGATTTTTTGACTACCCAGCTATTCTTTGACAACGACATGCTCTACTCTTTCCTCTACCGCTTGCAATCGGCGGGAATCCATGTTCCGGTCTTGGCGGGAATCATGCCAATCACCAACGCCGCACAGGTCAGCCGTATGGTGGACTTATCAAATGCCTACATTCCACGAAAACTCATGGCAATCTGCGACCGCTTCCGAAACAGCCCGGAGGCAATGAAACAAGCCGGAATCGCCTACGCCACCGACCAAATCATCGATTTAATCTCCAACGGCGTGCGTGGAATCCACATCTACACCATGAACAAGCCCGAAATCGCGCGGGCAATCATCAGCAATGTGAATGAGATTATCAGTGCAACGAATTTGTAAAGCACTATAAATAGTTCCCTTAGGATTCGGCAGCTATGGAAATGACAGTAGACTTATTTGACAGCATCATAAATACTTCACAAGACTGTGTTTTCTGGAAGGACAAAAACAGGAGATTTCTTGGCGTAAACCAGGCTTTTTTGGATTTTTACGGATTCGAATCAGAAGATGTGCTCTTAGGCAAAAATGATGAGGAAATGGGCTGGCATTCTGATCCAGAGCCTTTTAAGCAAGACGAACTGCGGGTTTTAGCCGGTAAAAGCACTTACAAAGTACAGGGGAAATGCATCATCCGTGGCGAAGAGCGGGACATTATCGCTTCAAAGCGGCCTCTTTATAACGGAGACGAAATCGTCGGACTCGTGGGCAGCTTCGTTGACATTACCGATGTAATCCGCCGCAAAGAGAAAAACGACGGCTCGCAAGTCCTTTACACCATAGACAAGCTCAGGAAATACAGCTTTTTCGACAAGATAATCGACGAGATTAGCCTTGAGGAAATCCTTGACCCGCTCACAGGAATTTTGTCGCGCGCATATTCCATGAAGTTTGTCCACTCCCTTATCGCAGAAAAAATTCCCTTCACATTCACAATCATCGATTTGGATAATTTCAAATTCATTAACGACACTTATGGACATACGGCCGGAGACAAGGTGCTTGCGTCCATTTCCAAAAGCCTTGCTGAATTTACAGACGGCTTTGCCCTTGCGGGAAGATTCGGCGGAGACGAGCTTCTCCTGATAGATTTAAAAAATATCACCACAAACGAGAAAAGCGCTTTTTTTGAAAATCTTTATGGCAAATCAAACACATTGAGAAAAGAAATTTTCTTTGAAAACGGAGCGGCATTCGTTACGGGAACATCCGGCTGCGCGTCATTTCCAAAAGATTCCGATAATTTCTCTGATTTATTCGGCCTGATTGATAAAATGCTCTATCTTGGGAAAAATCTTGGCCGCAACTGCTATAAAGTCTATGAAGAAGAAAAACACAAATATGTGGAAATCCGTAAGATAGCCAAAAACGGCATATTCAAGAATATGTACAAATTGAGGACTGACATCGAATCAGAAACAGGTTTTGAAAACAAATTGTCAAAAGTCATGCCGCAGATTAGCGAAATTCTGAAAGTTCCTGATTTTTACTATGTCACTTCTGACGGAAAAATGCGCGGTAAACCGCAGCCTTAGAATCTGGCAGGAAAACGAATGCGCGATTCTTTATTATCTTGCCGAGCTTTTGTCCGATGATTTATAGGCTCGCATTTATTTCTCGAAAGGATTAGAAAAAAAACGGTCAGCAGGGAAGTCTTAGCGCGTTGGTGTTATTTCGACTTTCTGACAACACGAAAGCCTATGCAGCCAAAATCTACCATTCTTTCCTGCGGCTCAAGGCCTTCACGATTTGCAATACGACAGTAATAGTCATAAATATAGGGTGAGCCACTTCGTAAAACTTTTCTATCGCCAAGAGTTGGACCGCAAGGATTTGTCTCAGCCCTATTTGAATAGTCGTCTTTCCAATCCCAACACCATTCTCCAGCATTTCCACTCATATCGTAAAGACCTAAATCATTAGGTTCTTTTGTAGCGACTTTATGTGGCTGCCCATCACTGTTTTCATTATACCAAGCAACTTTGTTTATGTTGTCGCTTCCACTATACTCATAATTTTTTTTGTGAATTCCACCACGAGCCGCATATTCCCATTCAGCCTCTGTCGGTAAACGATAACCGTTTGCATCCTTATTCCAAGTAACACCATTTTCAGTAACCTTGTAACACGGCATAAGTCCTTCTGATGTACTCCATTTATTGCAGAAAGTAATTGCATCAAACCAGCTTACATGAGTTACTGGATATTTATTTCCGATAATTTTAGATGGATTATCACCCATTACCTTTTCATACAGTTCCTGAGTAACCTCTGTTTTCATCATATAAAAACTGCTCACGGTTACAGAATGAATAGGAAGTTCATCCTCATCGCCATTTTTACTACCCATTAGGAAAGTACCGCCTTCAATAGCAATAAATTCCACAGAACCAGAATTACACGATACAAAAAAAATCATCAATAACAAATAAAATAATTTTCTCATATATTTATCCTCTCATTAATTTCATTCGCAACACAATCCATATCAGGATAGATAAAATCCTCGGTAATATTGAATCTAGAAAGCTCCCTCACAATTTCGTCTTTTCGTTCGGGAGGAATCAGCACAACTTGTTGGACACCATCTTTTTTGTAAAATATTCTTCGTAAATTAAATGGGTCAATATCAAAAATTTTGCAGGTGTTTTTACCAGAATATGGCTTTATTTTTCCGAACTTTAACTCCCACGAGTTATTAACAAAAAGATTTCCCCATTTCGGATTATCCAATACATCATGAAAATTAATATACTCATTTTCAAGGAGATACTTCGTCAAATTATTTGCATTCTTTTCTTGTCCGTTGATTTCCAGAACCTCATTCGCATTTACAATGATGAATGCCCCCTGCTGATTTTTTATGCGTGGATTATTTTGCGGGACACGAACAATTACAGAGCGACGAATAATATCACGCAACTGAATAAATTTTTCATCGTGCATATAATTTCTGTCTTTTTTCCATTCCATGCCAAGTTCCCATAGGTTGAATTCTTTTTTCATAAAAGCTGTACTTGAAATAATACTTACAGTTGAACTATGGATTTGTTTTAGATCATAGGGCTTTTTCTCGTTTTCTTCGTCAGGGTCTTTAAAAATGGTTATTTCTCCCCATTCAGATTTTTCTGATTCGCGGTTCGTATTGAATTTTTTCATTGGTGAGCAGGCAAAATACAAGGCTGCCAGCGGGTTTTCGGAAATATCGAGTGCACGAGTTCCTAATCCGTAATGCTGCATCAAAACGAGACGAGCCATGTCATTCTCACAAGAATTGAGTTCATTTGAAAAGCGGCGTTCAAAAGACTCTATCATTCGCCGTTCATTTGCGGGATTCTTTCTAAGCGAACTGGGATTAATCAAATAATTAGCATTGCCCTGCCCACGATAAAAAACTGGATTTTCATAACTTGATTCAAGCGTACTGATAAAATCTATATAATCCCGCAAGCAAGTAATAACCTTTGGCTTTACGCTCAAATCATTATCGACTTTCACTACTTTTTCAAGATTTTTATAATCATTCTGCGAAACTTTATTTTCATAGGAGCCGTAGCCTTTGAGTCGCAATGCTTTATCAAAATCTGATACTTTAGTCATCGATAAACCTATACCCATATTCACGAGCAAATCGCTCAAGTCCTGAATTCTTTTTTCCTACAAAAGTAAGTGACTCAGGGCAATCCTCAAATGGATTCTCAGTAAAATCAATTTCTTCAGCAAAAGAAACAAAACTGCGCAGGACAGAGCATCCCGAAAATGCACCTTTTTCAATAATGAGTTTTTTACACTCTGGCAAAACAATAGTGCTAATGTTTTTACATTCTGAAAATGCAAATGCTTCTATTGCAAATTTGTCTGTTTTTGAAATAGAAATATTTTTAACAATCGACTTTTCTTCTTCCCTAGATTTCTTATTGCTTAAATTACAGCAGCAAAAAAGATTCAAATCTTCACAGTTTGCAAAGGCTTCTCTTTTGACAATTTTTAGTTCGTTATCAAAAAATATTTTTTCAAGCCCTGTCACATTTTTAAATGCACTTGCTGAAATAGTGTTTATTTTCTCAAATTTTAATTCCCAAGTTTCTTTGTCTTGAGAGTCATAAAAATTAAAGATAAAATGCTTCAAATCACCATCTTTTTCTACATACACAGGTTTCATGATGTTGCCCCCTATTTATTCCAAGCATAGATTTTTCCGCCGTGATTGATAGTTTTAAGATTTGGACATTTTTTAAATATATATTTCAAATCTTCATATGGAATATCCTTAGGAACTGTCGCACTTTTCAAATTAGTACATTCACTAAAAGCATCTTCACAGATTTCCGTCACAGAATTTGGGATCACAACTTTTTCAAGTGACTTACAGCCTTCAAAAGCACCGCGTCCTATTTCCGTCACAGAATTTGGGATTTCAATTTCTTTAAGTGACTTACAGCCTTCAAAAGCACGGTTACCGATTTCCAGCACAGAATCTGGAATCGCAACTTCCTTAAGTGACTCGCATCCACTAAAAACATACATTCCAATTTCCGTCACAGAATTTGGAATCACTACTTCTTTAAGTGATTCGCAATCGGCAAAAGCATGGTCACCGATTTCCGTAACAGAATTTGGAATCGCAACTTTTTCAAGTGACTTGCATCTGTAAAAAGCCCAGGCATCGATTTTTGTTACAGAATTTGGAATTATTATCTCTCTGCTTTCACAGGCATAAACATAAAATAATATGGTTTTATCCTTGTTGTATAAAATACCGTCAGAACAAGTTAAACTCGGATTTTTTTTTGAAATACTTATAGTCTTTAATGACTCGCATCCGGAAAATGCACTGCCACTAATTTCCGTCACAGAATTTGGGATTACAACTTTTTCAAGTGACTTGCATCCACTAAAAGCACTGTATCCTATTTCCGTCACAGAATTTGGAATCACAACTTTTTCAAGTGACTTGCATCCACTAAAAGCACTGTATCCTATTTCCGTCACAGAATTTGGAATCACTACTTCTTTAAGAGACACACATCTGAAAAAAGCACCGTGTCCTATTTCCGTCACAGAATTTGGGATCACAACTTTTTCAAGTGACTTACAGCCTTCAAAAGCACTGTATCCTATTTCCGTCACAGAATTTGGAATCACTACTTCTTTAAGTGATTCGCAATAGGCAAAAGCATGGTCACCGATTTCCATCGTGGTCTTAGGAAGACTTATACCAACGACCGCATCTGTAACAACTGCATCTATATATAGAGTTATGGGTTTAAAACTACTACTTTTAATTCTAGAAAGATCCAGAAAGATTTTGACATCTTTGTCGTCTGGTTCCATGTCTGAATCAAAATCTTTCCAGTCCCCCGTTACAACAAGCAGCGTATCTTCTGTCAGGTTTTTAATTACCTCGCCTGCCTTTTCAGCAGAAACCGTAATCTTTTTACCGTTGAATGCAATTGTTTCATTACAACTTATAAACAAAAAGATAAATGTAAAAAACAATAGGCAAAGCTGTTTCGTGTGTTTCATAAAAAATTCTCCTTTAAATATATTAGAACGCCAAATCTTTTCCACAATTAGAGCAACTTGAAGCAAACTCAGAAGAAACCATTTTGTAACAATACGGACAATAATATCTGCCGGGTTCCTCAATTTTTTCTGAAAAAATACGGGACGGAACCTTCGCAAACTGATAGCCTTCGTTTAATGTAATATTTTTTGTTACTTCTGCTCTTTTTTCCTCATTATCAGCAACTTCAGCAGGTTTAAAACTTACAGTACTAGACTTCGGTGAATTCTTATCGCTAACCAGTAAAATGGCAATCATTGCAACAAGGGGTATAACAAAGCCAAAAAAGAACCAAGGTGCAAACCTTCTACCTTTTTCTTCTGCTTTTCGTGCAACTACAAATCCCATGATAAGATTACATATCAATCTAGAAGTAATACTTATCGCGATATTATCAACACGGTTGGCAATCGCATTAAATAAGCTAGTAGAAACAATGAAAATAACAAACATTGACATGTTATTCATAAAAAAAATTCTCCTTGGTATATATCTATAAGCAAATTAAATTATGCCTTTAAGGAAATATTAAATCTCAATCTGTTATTTGTCAAATTATTATTTTCCGTTTAGAAATAAAATATATATCAATGAGGAAATTTTAAAATGACGGAAAATGAAATAAGAAACAATCTTGCAAGAAACATAAAAACCTTCAGAACAATACAGCACATTTCACAAGCCGATCTTGCAGAACGGGCAGAAATTTCAATTCCCTTTTTATCGCAGATTGAATGCGCAAATAAATTTCCTTCACCCGCCATACTTGCGAAAATTTCAGATGCGCTTGATACTTCTGTTTCGGATTTGTTTGCGGCAAGGGAAAAGGTTAATTCCGAAAATCATAAATTTATGATAAATGCCATAAAAGCGATTCTGGAAGGACAGGTCAAATCTTTTGAAAATTTCTGTGAGAATTATTTTGAAAAATGAAAAAAAGGTCAGCAAGTGATAAGTAACATGATACTTGACAGAAAATCATAAGGCATATTATATTAAAGTTATGGGAAAGCTCCGTCCCTCAACTGGAGAATGTAAATGGCGGCTGTAACAGGTCGCCTTTTTTGTTGGAGCTTCAATGTCTTACAAATTTGTAATTATACATGAAAGATTCTAAAAAGCTTTATGGAACACTTCGTTTCAATAATATGATCCCTGTCCCTGAATCCGAGATTATAAATTACGACTTAAATGCTGAAGGTGATTTAAAATATAAACTCATAGTTTTTAATGAACTTTATTTTGTTCGTCAAAACAAAGATAAAATAGAGCATACTGCCAAAAACCTATACGAAGCAAAAAATAATCAAGATAATCAGCCTGATGCTCAAAAGCCACTGTTGAAGATGACATTGGATTTTGCTCAATTGGAAGACTTGTGCTTAAATTTTAAAAAATAATTTTTTTTGTAATTAATAAACAGATAAACAGCCTAACCACCTAACTAAAAAACCGGTCACTAGGCGTTTCACCCACTGACCGGTCGTTTTTTTTGCAATCCGTTACTTATTCTTCTTTTCGTACTCAATCACGGCCTGTGCGCCTGCAAGGCGGGCAAGTGGCACTCGGTAAGGAGAGCAGCTTACATAGTTCAAGCCAATCTGATAGCAGATGTGGATTGATGCCGGGTCTCCGCCGTGCTCGCCACAGATTCCCAAGTGCAGGTTCGGATTAACCGTGCGGCCTTTTTCTTCGGTGATTTCCATAAGGGCTCCTGGGCCTTCGTAGTCCAAAGTCGCGAAGGGGTCGTCCTCAAGGATTCGTTGCTGCAGGTAGGACTCGATGAATTTTCCGTAGTCGTCGCGGCTGAAACCGAATGTGGTCTGAGTGAGGTCGTTCGTTCCGAATGAGAAGAAGTCCGCGTATTTTGCGATTTTTCCTGCGCTCAATGCGGCTCGCGGGAATTCAATCATAGAACCAATCTGGAATTTGAGGTTTACGCCCTTTTCCTTGTTGACTTTATCGATGACAGCTTCGGCCTGCTTTCGGATTTGCTCGACTTCGTTGTAAGAAACGACATTCGGAATCATAATCAGAACTTCGTGTTTCTTGCTTTCTTTTTCAAGCTGTGCCGTAGCGCGGGCGATTGCCTCGACCTGCATTTCGTAGATTTCAGGATATGTGATTGCAAGCCGGCATCCCCGGTGACCAAGCATCGGGTTGTGCTCAGCAAGCTGCATGACTTTTCGTGAAAGTTTTTCTTTATCAACACCAAGTTTTTCTGCAAGAGCGGTAAGCTGTGAGTCGCTTTCTGCCTGAATGAACTCGTTCAGTGGCGGATCAAGCAAGCGGATTGTGACTGGCCGGCCTTCCATAGTCTTGATGATTTCGTAGAAGTCTTTCTGCTGGAGGGGAAGAATTTTCGCCAGATTTTCCTTTCGGCTTTCGGTGTCTTCAGAAATAATCATCTTCTGGAAGGCGGTGAGTTTCGGCTCATCGAAGAACATGTGTTCCGTGCGGCAAAGACCGATTCCGTTTGCTCCGAAGCGGAAGGCATCCATTGCGTTCTGAGGAGTGTCGCCGTTTGCGTAGATGTCGAATCCCTTTACGCGGTTTCCTGATTCAGTGACTCGCTCTGATTTTTCGCGGATTTCGTCTGCCCAGCCCAAGAATGTTTCCAAATCGCCTGAAATAGTAGCTGGTTTGACCGCAACTTGTCCTTCGTAAACGAGACCTGTAGCTCCGTCAATCGTGAGGAAGTCGCCTTTTTTGTAAGTTTTTCCCTTGATGATGACAGTCTCAGCGTCTTTGAAAGCAACATCTGAGCAGCCGCAAACGCAAGGAGTTCCCATACCTCTGGCAACGACTGCCGCGTGGCTGGTTCTTCCGCCAGTTGAAGTGAGGATACCCTGAGAGACCGCCATTCCCGCGATGTCATCTGGAGAAGTTTCTTTTCGGACGAGAAGGACTTTTTTGCCATTCTTTGCCCACTCTTCGGCTTCTTCTGCGGTGAAAACAATCTGACCACAGCCAGCTCCCGGTGAAGCGTTCAGACCAGCGGCAATTTCTGTAGCCTTTTTGACGGCTTCTTTGTCGAGCTGAGGAAGCAAAAGCTGGTTCAACTGCTCAGGCTCTACGCGCATGATAGCCGTTTCTTTGTCGATGAGACCTTCTTTGACCATATCGACCGCCATTTTGACAGCCGCCGCGCCCGTTCTCTTTCCGTTTCGGCACTGGAGCATGTAGAGTTTGCCTTCCTCAACGGTGAATTCCATATCCTGCATGTCATGATAGTGTTTTTCGAGGCGGTCACGAATCTGGCAGAGTTCGTCATAAATCGCTTTGTTTGTCTGCTCCAGCTGAGCGAGTTTTTGCGGAGTGCGGATACCTGCAACGACATCTTCGCCCTGAGCGTTCATCAAATATTCGCCCATGAAGATATTTTCGCCTGTTGACGGGTCGCGAGAGAAACAAACGCCAGTTCCAGAAGATTCGCCCTTGTTTCCGAAGACCATTGCCATGACAGTGACGGCCGTTCCTTTGAGAGCACCTTCTTTGATGTTGTTGAGTTTTCGGTATTTGATTGCACGAGGATTCATCCATGAGCCGAAGACCGCTCCGATTGCTCCCCACATCTGCTCTTTTGCGTCCTGAGGGAAGTCGCTTCCCTTTTCTTCCTTATACATCGCCTTGTATTTTGTGACGATTTCTTTGAGTTCTTCGGTAGTAAGCTCCGTGTCCTGTTTTATTCCACGGTGAGATTTTACTTCATCGATGATTTCTTCGAATTTTGCGTGCTCAACGCCCATGGCAACATCGCCGTACATCTGAATAAAGCGGCGGTAAGCGTCCCATGCAAATCGCTCATTGCCAGTCTTTTTTGCAAGACCGAGGACAGCCTTGTCGTTCAAGCCGAGATTGAGGATTGTGTCCATCATGCCGGGCATTGAGATTGCCGCACCCGAACGGACTGAAACCAAAAGGGGGTCGCTTTCGTCGCCAAGTTTTTTGCCCATTACGGACTCAAGTTTTGCAAGATATTCGTCAACCTGAGAAGCCAATCCGTCAGGATATTTTTTTCCTAATTCGTAATATTCCTGACACACATCGGTGGTAATCGTAAATCCAGCAGGCACTGGAAGACTCAATGGAGCCTTTGCCATCTGCGCAAGGTTTGCGCCCTTTCCACCCAATTCTGCGCGCATTGATTCATCGCCATCTGCGTCGCCGTTTCCAAAAAAATATACATATTTCATAGTATTTTAAGTATAACACAGAAAATCCAAAATTATAGCAATTTAATGTTTTTTATATAAAATTTTCTGCATTATAAGAAATATGTCTTCATTTCGCCTTTGCCTTTTACCTGAATCTCAACGCCCTCACTGTAAGAGAACAAATCCTTTGTCTGGGCAAAAGTGCTTTCAGTAACATGAATTTTCATCGGCTCGCCCGTGCTTTCCATTCGGCTGGCAACATTAACAGTGTCACCCCAAATATCGTAGATGAACTTAGTCTTTCCAATGACGCCAGCAACAAGATTTCCAGTATTGATTCCAAGACGAATCTGAACATTCACTTTGTACTCTTTGTTAAAGGCATTTACATCTTCAATGAGACCTTGGGCAAAGCGAACCATTTTTGCAGCACCACCATTTTCTGCTTCTTCAGTAAGACCGCAAGCCGCCATGTATGCGTCACCAATCGTCTTGATTTTTTCGATTCCTTCATTTTTTGCACGATCATCGAATCTTGAAATCATCATGTTGAGCATGGTAACGACTTCTTCCGCCGTCATTTTATCGCTCATTTTTGTAAATCCAACAATATCAGTAAAGAGAACCGCCACATTGGGGTATTTTTTAGCGATTGTCTCTCCAGGATGATTCGTAAGCTCGACTGCAACATCAGCGGGGAGAATATTCAAAAGGAGACTCTCAGATTTTTCCTTTTCCAGTTTAAGTTCATGCGTTCGTTCCTCGACTTTTTGCTCCAGAACAATCTGATAACGGCGCATAGTATAGATTTTTCGCCAGACAGCCGCCAGAGCCAAAGCAGCAAGCAAAATCCAGAACCAGGGTTGCTGCCAGATATATGGTTGTTTTTCAATGGTAATGGGAATTGAAGGCTCGCTCTGAACACCATCACTGTTCTGCGACATGACCGTAAAATAGTAAGTTCCAGGTTTCAGGTTCGTGTATGAAACCGCGCGGCTGTCTGCCCAATCAGTGTATTCGTTTTCAAATCCAGTTAGTTTGTAACGGAAGCGCATACTGTCCGAAGAAATAAAACTTAAGCCAGTGAATTTTATGCTCAATCGTTTTGCTGAAGGCGAAAGCAGGATTTTTTCGCCGTGATAATCGAATTTTGCGTTGTCAATTACATAATCCTGAATCTCGATTTTTGGCGCGAATTTGTTTGTGGCGGCTTTTGCTGGATCGTAGAGGGCAAATCCGTCTGTAAGCGTGAACCAAACACACCCCCTTGAATCAATTGCCGAAAGGGATGTTGAGGTGACACCGCTGGTGATAAGACCGTCCGAGTCGCCGTAATATCGGACTGATACCCGCTTTTTTTTGCCTTCGATAACTTCGTTTATTTCTTCAAAAGGCACCGAACAAATGCCTTTGTTTGATGTCAGCCAAATATTATCCTGGCGGTCACAGATTATCTGGAAAACACCGTCCGTGCCTAAACCTGTCCGCGAGTTGAAATTCACGAATGAATCAGAATCTTCTATATACTTTGAAAGCCCCGTACCTGTTCCAATCCAAATTTCATTTTTGATTTCAAGGATTTTGAAGATGACATTGCCGGCCAGTCCATTTTCTGTGTTGTAATGCTTGAGGATTTTTTCGTTTTCAAGGACAAAAACTCCACCTCCGTTTGTTCCGACCCAGACCCGCTTTTTTGAGTCCTCCAGAACCCACATGATATAATGATTTGAAAATCCGTCTGCGCGAGTAAGAGTGGAAATATGTCCGTCTTCATGATGAACGATGCTCAAGCCCTGTGGAGTGGCAATATAATAATCTCCATTGGAAATTTTAATCGCAAGCCGGCATTTCATTATCGGTAAACCGTCTTCTTCTGACCAAATTTTGACCTTACCGTCCGAGCTAATACAAATCTGTGATTTTTCTGAATAGGAAGAAATAAGAAGCTCTCCGTCACTTGTCATTCCCACATGGCGGATTCGAATATTCTTGCAGAGTTCAGTGATTTCATTCTCTATAAATCCATTATTTTTATAACAATACACTCCGTTATCCGCACCGAGCCAGGTAACTCCACGAATCGGGTCTTCGCAAATCGCATTCACCGAGAAAGACATTTGAACCGTGCGGAATTTGCCCTTGCTCATTTTTTGCAGACCGCCACGGTTAAAGCCAATCCAGACATTTCCTTCACTGTCCTTAAAAAGCTTGGTAATTCCGTTATCAACGAGACCGTTTCTGCTGTCATAATAGACAAATTTATCGCCATGCATGATGGTAATTCCGGTGTCAGTTCCGAACCAGTAATTTCCCTCGGCATCTTTTGTCATGGCATTGACGACCGTTCCGTGCAAGCCTTCATGGCTCACATCATAAACTCTTTCCTGACCATCCTTGAGCTTAACTGCATAATGGGGGCTAACTCCGAACCAATATGAGCCGTCCTCTTCTTGAGTGACGCCGAAAATCGCCGGATCTTTTATCTGCTTGAATCCGTCAAAACGAACGACTTTCTCCGCATTGTGGTCATAAATAAAATTTTCGCCCTGCAGACCTGTTATAATCCAAACATTTTCATCATTATCACAAAACAAGCGCGCAACGAGGATTTTTTCCTGACCTAATTCAGCAAGTCCGTCTGGAACAATAATTTTATTTTCGGGAGTGATATAGCAAAGACCAGAAGATGTTCCGATCCAGATATTTTCTTCTCCGTCTTCACACATGACATTGATTTTATTGTTGGGAAGACCATTGTCCACCGTAAACTTTACTATATCGCCATTCGCCCGGAGACAGGTAACGCCCTCATCATTATGACCGACCCAAAGGTTTCCATGAACATCCTGAATTATGGAGCGAGCCGAAGCAAAATCATATTTTTCATCAATCGTTCGGTTGTAAGTGGTGAATTCTACGCCGTCAAATCGCACAAGACCGTCATAAGAGCCGAGCCAGATGTAGCCTTTTTTGTCCTGCATCATGGTTGTGATTGTCATGCCGGGAAGTCCGTCAGCAGTAGTCCAGTTTTTGCGGACAAAATCGCTCAAAAATGTCTGATTAATCGCTTCCTGCTTGCTTTGAGAAAAAATACTTCCTGAAAAAAACGAAAAAATGCATATAAATAGAAAAAATCTCTTCATTATTTGAATATTCTACTCTGTTTTTATAGGATAAGCAAATTTTCAGGATTCATTTGAAGTCTAATTAAATAGAAGACAGAAGATACCCATAATTGAACTAGGCTGATTTTTCCAGTAAAATAAGTTTCTATGAACAAGAACGCTCCGAAACCAAATTTCCGTGAATTTTTAAAATCTCAACTTGAGGCAGGTCTGCCAGTTTTTTTTGACGGCGGAATCGGCACCATGATTCAGAAGACGGGCTATACTGACTACGACATTCCCGAAGACCTTTCCATCGAAAAGCCTGAGATTATCGAGGACATTCACAAAGCCTATCTTGAAGCGGGGGCGAATGTTCTTACGGCAAACACTTTCGGCGCTCTTCCTTTAAAGCTGATTTCGGCAAAATACACTTGCAAAGAATACATTGAGGCGGAAATTGCCCTGCAGAAAAAATGCTTGCAGGAGGCGGAGGCGGCTGGAAACACCCGTCCCCACTACATTTCCTGGGACACCAGCCAGATTGGCCGGCTTTTGGAGCCAATGGGCGACCTGACTTTTGACCAGGCCTACGAGACTTATAAAGAAGCGGCCCTGATTGCAGAAAATGCGGGGGCGGAGCTTGCCATTATCGAGACTATGGCGGATTTGCGGGAAGTTAAGGCTGCGGTTCTTGCCACAAAAGAAAACACCAATCTTCCGATTTTTGCCAGCATGACTTTCCAGCCAAATTTGCGAACTTTGACCGGCGCTGACATCCGCACGGTGGTGGTCTATCTTGAGTCTTTGGGAGTGGATTTAATCGGCATGAACTGCGGCGGTTCTTTGAGCGAAGATGACAAAATCGTTGCTGAGTTCATGCGCTACGCTCACCTGCCTGTTTGCGCCGAGCCGAATGCGGGCTTACCCACGGTGATTAAGGGCAAGGCGGTTTATCTCGTAGGCCCGGAAGAATTTGCCTCTCATCACAAAAAATACCGGGAGCTGGGAGTTTCTGTCTTTGGCGGCTGCTGCGGAACGACCCCTGAGCATATCGCAGAGATGGTTCGCGTGATTGAGGCCATGCCGCCCCAAAAGAGAAAGCCTTGCGAGTTTGAGAATGCCTGTTTTATCTGCTCTTACAATTCCAGCGTGCAGATTGGCGGAAATGCGGGGCCTCAGATTATCGGTGAGCGAATCAACCCCACAGGAAAGAAAAAGGTAAAAGAAGCACTCCTTGCCCACAATATGAATTTCGTGCTGGGTGAGGCGGAAAGCCAGATTAACGCGGGCGCACAGATTCTTGATGTGAATGTGGGATTGCCGGGAATCGATGAGGCTCAGACTATGGTGGACGCGGTAAAGACAATTCAGGGAGCCTTTAACACGCCGCTTCAGATTGATTCCAGCGAAGGACCGGTTTTGGAAAAAGCCCTGCGCTACTACAACGGAAAAGCCCTGATTAACTCGACCAACGGCCGTCAGGATGTGATGGATAAAGTCCTGCCTCTGGTGAAAAAATACGGCGGAGCGGTGGTCGCCCTTTGTATCGATGAGGCGGGAATCGCACCCACTGCGGAAGGCCGGGTCGCCGTTGCCGAAAAAATCATCGCGGAGGCGGCAAAATACGGAATTCCAGTTCGTGACATCGTGATTGACACCCTTACCCTCACGGTTTCAAGCCAGCAGAAAGAGGCTCTGGAGACCGTGCGGGCAATTCAGATTCTCAAAGAAAAATACGGAGAGCAGGGATTACAGTTCGTGCTTGGTGTTTCAAACATCTCGTTCGGAATCCCGCGGCGCGACATCATAAACTCAAGATTTTTCGCCATGGCTTTGTACGCTGGCCTTTCAGCCTGCATCATCAATCCGCTGATGCAGCCAATGATGGAAACTTACTACGGCTACCGGGCTCTGGCAGGATTTGACGAAAACTGCCTTGACTACATCGAAAAATACAACGACACCCCAGCCCCGGTTTACGGACTTACGGCGGAACAAGCGGCTGCGGCAAAGGGGAACGCCGTAAAGACCGAAAATCATTCACTACAGCGCGACAAGGATGTCGCGTTCTCTGAGAAGCCAGAAAACTCCGCGACAACCCCTGGGTTGTCGTCACGACACGGAGGTCGAGGAACGCCCAAATTACCTGAAAACCTGACTGACTCGGAAAACTCGCTCATAAATATAATCTGCAAGGGATTCAAGGATTTGTCGTCAGAGGCCACAAAAAAACTTCTGGACGAGGGAAAAGAGCCGGTTCAGATTATCGACCGCTGCATCGTGCCGGCATTGGACATCGTGGGAAAAGACTTTGAAATCGGAAAGAAATTCCTTCCCCAGCTTTTGCTCTCGGCGGACACGGTAAGCGCAAGTTTCGCGGTAATCAAGGCCTTTCTGGAAGAGAGCGGAAACGCCCAGGAGTCAAAGGGAAGCATCGTAATCTGCACGGTTTTCGGCGACATCCACGACATCGGGAAAAACATCGTCAAGGCCATGCTGGAAAATTACGGCTACACGGTCATCGACTTGGGAAAAAATGTTCCGGCAGAAAAGGTCGTGGAAACCGTGCTGAAAAAAGACATTCAGCTTGTGGGACTAAGCGCCCTGATGACAACGACTGTGGCCAACATGGAAGACACAATCAAACTTTTGCACCAAGAGCTGGGCAAAGCCGGAAAATCCTGCAAAATCATGGTGGGCGGAGCTGTCCTCACGGCGGATTACGCAAGCCAGATCGGGGCAGATTATTATGCCAAGGATGCCATGGTGTCGGTCGCCATAGCTAAGGAAGTGTTTGGGAAATAGATTGACAAATTAGGATTATATGTTATAGTAAAAATGTCGGGTAGCCCGCCAGACTGCGCAAGGGGGATTCCGATTGGAGTCGATTGGCATGCGCCCTTTCCTGCACCGATATTTCAAACGCCATTATTGGGCTTTTTTCCATAGTGGCGTTTTGTTTTTTACAACATTTCTGCTTGAAGAAACCACAGTCTTTACATCATAAAAATCGCCATCAATAGACGGTACAAGCTGAACATAAGCCGTATTAAATCGGGGACCCCTTCTAAATACAATCAGACCGCTTCTATTTGGGTAAATGGCATCATAATCAGAACAAACATATTCAACAAAATTTCGGGCATTATTAAAACCTGCCGCCTGCAAATCTTTTAGCCTTGCCGTGCGTTCTATATGAGCTTCACCGTAATTCTCTTTAGACGACTCGTCTTGCTTGCCTATTCTAAGACGGATTTTTCCAGCTTGTCTTTTGATTGATTTTGCAATGTCCTCTGGAATTTCGCCAAAATCAATGTTTCCGGATTTAGTGAGTACGAATTCGCCTTAGTAGTGACAAGAATTTTTTGACATTTTAGAGAGAGTCTAACAAAGAAAATTGGAGATGACAAGACGAGCGATTGCAAAGGAAGTGTCCGCTGACTGCCCCGCTTCATTCTTTTCACCTTATCACAAAATGATAGACTCCCCATGTTATAATATTCTCATAAATACATGATTTGACACATGTTTTCAGGAGGAGCACATGCCTATTCTTAAGGATCTTGAACAAGAAGAAAAATATGAAATGCGACGGAAAAATCTCGATAGGGAATTCAAGTGGACACAAGGACAAATTGAAAAACTCCGTGCCTTGAACAGCGGGCTCTTAAAAAAGCAGGAAGAACTTATCTCGCAAATGAAAAAGGTCTCAGATTTGCTTACGCGGCTTGAAAGCGAAGGCTTTTATTTTCTGCATGGCTTCAAAGTTATCGGAGTCATCGAGTTTTGGAAAGCAGAGCTGGACGAGGAGGATTTTGGCAAATCTAAATTTTCCGCTTCTGAGGACTTGGAAAAATGGCGCTATATCTCAGAAGAAGCAAATTCTCGGTATTGGTCGCTGATTTTTGATTCAAACACAGGCGATTTTATGACATTCTCAAAGATATTATTGTCGGATGCAATCGATACGCCCTATAACTTTAATCTTCCAGAAGAAAATAAGGTAAAGCTTTGCAGTTTTCTTATCTATTTTTATGAGTATATTTCAAAAGCAAGTTTTTCCGACCTCTTGGAGTGCAGCGCGGATGACTTTTTCCCATGGGTCATCGTAGAAATAAACTGTGACACGGTAGAACTGAAAGACTTTAAGGTTCAACAAATTTACGACCATCGTCTGTTCGATGAAAGTCCTTTTCCATCAATTTTGGAGGACAGAAAGAATGCCCTTGACAGCAAATTTGAATGGTCGGAGGAGAACATCAAGAAAATTTTAGCCATCAATGCAATCGTCTGGAAAAAATTCTATCAGGCGAAAGAAAACTTAAAACGACTGGCGAGTGTTTTTCGTGAACTTTCTAAGACCGATTCCTTCTTTGAACCTTACGGCATTGAGGCAGAAATCTGCTATCAAGGCAAGAAGCCGACTGATATTGCAAGCATCGAAATGCAGAAACTCTTGTGTCAGTATACGCTGGACTTTGGCACATATCTGGGGATTAACGAAAATATTCCAGAAGTTGAGATGGGCAATGTCAACAAAAACGAAGATTTGAACTGGAACTTTGAGGTGTATGCAGACCATTTCAATGAAGATCAGAAAAAAATCCGCTTCAACTATTTTATGCACAGGGTCTTCATCGATGGCTCAACATTCAGCCTTGAGGATTTGGTCCGCATGGAAGAAGAAGGATTTTATACCAGATACGAGATTAATTTTTAAAGGAGAATTAGCATGAGAAAACGACGATATGTTATGGATGAAACTGAAGAAAAAAACACCTGCGGCATCAAAATCTCAGGGCAGCCTCTTGATGGTGAGACGCAAACAATAATCACTTTCGATATGCTTGAAAAACTGCACACAATTCTCTGCTACGATTACGAGGACGGAAAGCCTTGGCATGACATGACCTGCGTAATGGAGCTGATTTTTCAGGAAATAATTTATAAGGATGACAAGTGCATAAATTCGGACGGGGTACATTTTTCAAAAATAAGATACTTGTACCCGCATCCGTGGTCGCTGCTCTCTGATTTTCATGATTTTGCGGAGAATTTTACTTTTTACTGCCCCTGCCTTACCGCTATCCGAATGGATTTGACGGCAAATTATTTCCGGCACGACTACAAAGACGAGGGTATTTTCTTTGATGAGTTTGAAAGTTTCAATTGCACCATAAAGCACAAAAAACGCTACTTCCCGAAGAATCCCGTCATGCCGGATGATTAAGGGAAAATCGCATGAAAAAGGATGCCACAGGCCGGACTACCACAATCGCAATCGCCTAAAGTCCAGCGTGAATGGGCTTGAATAGTAGTATCCTTTTTCTACTGTGTCATACTCAATCGGAGCGCATAAATCGAGTCTCATCATACTTATATCGCGATTAAGAGAAGGAATACTTGCCGAAGTAACATTTTTCATGCATACATCCAGAAAATCTGTCAGTTTCGGGAATGATTTCGTTCGAATCATTTCATCAATTATTATCATTCTCCGTACCATATCCCAGCTTGATGTTTTTCCTTTTCTCGTCGTTTGCTTAGGGCTGTCCTTGCAGACAATTTCGCGTCCGTCATGATGGAATCCCGCGCACATGTAGAAAGCCCATTTACTGACTTCGAGGTCTTCAGAAAATCCTTCATAGATAACTTCTTTGAGTGAATCACAATTCATAAATGCAAGGTGATTAATTTTTCGGACACTTGCAGGAATTATGACTTTTTCCAGAGATACCATATCGCTAGAAAGTGAAGTTTGCCTGTAAAACTCATAAAATGTATTTGTTCCGATTACCTTAATTTCTTCCGGCAGCCGTAATTCCGCTTTGTCAAAATGTAAGCGAAAAAGAGAAACCTGATGTATTTTATTTACAACAAAACCGTCAATAACTGTATACGCAGGATTTGAAAGCAAAACATCGGCAAGAAATTTCGGTTTTAAAGTCATCACCTTTTTGTTTTTGCCGAAAAATGTCAGATTTACAAAAGTAATATTTCCACCCACACGAATTGATTTGCACTTTGTCGTAAAACAACACGCAGAGATGTCTGTTACGCTTTCTGGAACAACGATTTCTTCAATAGCTGGACAGTGCTTAAAGTCAATGACGAATTCTTTAAGTTTATTGGGGAACTTAATATCTTTGAGTGCCTTGCAGTATGAAAAGGCATTAGCCGTTATCTCCGTCACTGAATCGGGAATGATAATCTTCTCAATCGTCGTGTTCGGTTCAATATCGTCAGCAAAAGTAAAATCCGCGATTTTATTTACGCCATCTGGAATCGTGACAACAGGCTCATTTCCCTTGTAACGACGGAGCACATGCTTTTTGGAGCCAGTTTTTTTGCTAGTGAATGTTTTGATGATAAAATTAGGGTCGGTGAATGTCATAGGGCGACCTCCTTGTATTCCCGTTAACCATAAGAGCTTCCTTTGGATTAGAAGCACAGAGTTTAATTAAAAATTAGAACTTACAGTTTTTCAAGTATTCGTCTTTAAGTGAAAGTCTTTCCCCAAAAAGGAGAGTCGCAAAATAATGAGAGACAGGAAAATCAGACCCGAAAAGTATTTTTGACATGTCATTTGTGAGCGCGCGAAGTTTTTGCAGTTTTTTCTTTTCGAGACAAGCCGTATCGGAAAAAACATTTTTGTATTTATTAAGCATTTCAACTGTTTGTCCGACAGGATTTGAATGAGCCAAAATCACACGAGCATGTCTGTATTCAGCAAAAAAGGGCTCGAATCGCGTCGGCAGGTCACATTTTTGTGTTCCGCAATGAATCAGTACCGACTTTTTGTTGTCATCTGCCCAGCTAAAAATCTGATGAAGAGCCTTAAAATGCACAGGATTTTCTTCATCCCAATTTTGCCCGGCAGGATGTAATTTTATTCCGCAATAGTCAAAAGATTTTGTTGCACTTTTTATACTGATTCCTTGTTCTGCATATTTAGGAATGAACCACAGGTACGGCCTTATGATAAGATTTTTTGATTCAAAGGATTGTGCGTAGGCGATTTCTTCTTCTACAAGGGAAAGTTCCGCATCATCACGGCAACTTGATGTCGATGAATATCGTATTTCAGTTATATGCGTTAGATTCTGCGTAGACTCAATTAAATCGAACAGTTCAATGGCATCGTAGTAGATTTCGTTGAACTGTCCGATGTGGATGTGATGGTCAGTCATTTAGAGAAGAAAAGCTCATAAATGCAGACCGCAATTGCACACAAAACAGCTACAGGAACTACAAGCATAAAAAGTTTTGATTTAACACTGTATACCAAGTATTTTATTCCATTGGAGCCGAAGTACATCAAGAAGGCAAATACACTCAGAAAACTGCTCATTGCATGAATATTCGCACCAAAGACAATCAGCGAAATCGCAATTATTATTTGAATAATAAGGCCTAGCGTTAAAAGTGCCCTTGTTTCACAATGGGAGAGAAAATAAAACACCAAATTCCATAGTGTGAGCAATATGAGCAAAATGTTTAAAACAATGACTGGAGCCGTTTTTTGTAGATCTTCACCGCAGAACATCACAATACCACATAAAATGATGAGAGGCATTCCCAGTGTGAAAAGAATTCGTCGTATCCACATACAAAGTCTTTCAAAAAAATTCATGTTGTTTACTCCTTCCAGTTAGTCTTCACTAAAGTTTTATTTCTTTAATTTATCATCAAAGTATTCTGGTCTATATTTTTCTATGATTTGCTCTACAATCATTTTTTATTGCATTCTATGTTAAAATTTCCATTTTGCTTCCTCTAATTTTATAAGTCTGTAAATATTACAGTTTCATCTTCAACAGAAACCTGTGTTCCTTTATTAACCTGATTATTATCGCCATTTATGTTCACAGAGTTATCTATATTGCCCTTTCCGATAAAAATCTTTGCTCCAGCAGAAAACAAAGATTTTAGAAAATTTATGATTGTTTCAAAGCAGTTCATAATCATTTTTCTTTCTCATAAAAACATATTTAGGCGGACAGCCCAGTAATGAATTGTCCGCTATATTGTATAGTGTGATTACATAGCTACAAAGATATGATTACCACCAGTCACCTTACATCCTGATAGAATAGGTGCATGGTCTCCATAATTCCTAGCAACATATCCACACTTCACACACTGGTAATTTGTTCCCGCAAACACACCCTTTCCTAAGTTCACAGCATACTCCGGCTTCTTAATGTTTTTCATTGATTTCATAACGAAATCCTCCTTTGATAAAATTCTTTACCTCAATTTGAGGTTTCTCGAAAATATTGAAATTTACTTTCAGATTCTCGATATATTCAAGTATAGTACGATTTTTCTCGAAGTCAAGTCGGTTTTAAGTTTTTTTTCTCGATTAAATTGAGTGAATGTACAATTATTTAGATGATTTTCGGATGAATATGAAGTATTACCGTGAAAAAATGAGTATCTCTCAAACGCAGCTTTCAATTTTGTGTGACTGCGGAACTGGAACAATCGGTGGCATTGAAGCAGGAAAAGCAAAACCCTCTTTTGACATGATGACAAAAATCGCTGAAGCACTCAAAGTCAATCCAGCAGATTTGTTCATTCGGGATTCGTCAAAAGGAAAAATTCAGTTGAAGGATGTATTGAAATCAGAATTCGAAACAATTCTTGCTAAGATTTAGCCCAATCCTTGTTGAAGCGGCAGTAAAAGCGAAAGCAGGTAACACGCTTTAAACTCGACATTAGGACTAATATTTTTTTTCCTTTTTTTCAAAAATTTTCCTTCATTGTTGCCGAAAATCGATTTTTTTTCGCTATATATAGGCATAAATATCTTTTCACGAAAAAGGAGATTCTATGCCGAATGAAAACCTTACCCAAGACAATCCCGTGACCCACCTTGAGATGGGCGCTCTTCCCGGTGCCGCCACCAACAAGAGCTACAAGGACAGCTACCGTGATAAACATCAACCGGGGAGCCAATGAGACTCTTCAAAAAAAGTGCCAGTCGTTGTATTATTATACAGAGTTCGTTGCGCGGGTCAGGGAGAACCAGAAAAGCGGCATGGAGCCACCCGAATCCATCAACGAGGCCGTAAACTACGCCATCCGGGAGAATTTTCTGGAAGGCTTCTTTGAGGAGCAGAAAATGCACATAACGAACAGCTTGCTTACGGAATTCGACCAGGAGCTTCACGACCAGTCCTGCATGGAGCTGGGATACGAGCGGGGCCGGGCTGAGGGAATTAAAGAAGGTGCGCAGCAGAATGCGGTGGCGAACGTGAAGAATTTGCTCAGCATGAATCTTGGAACTTCCGAACAAATAGCACAGTGTTGTTCCCTGCCACTTGAACAAGTCCTTGCCCTAAAAGAAGAACTCGCAGTACACCCCTAGACTCGTGGTGAAATTTATTGTGCAGATTACGGTCAGATAGACAATATAGTTCGCAAAATTGCAATGAACGAAGTGATTACAGGCGAACGCCCAGCAATCACGGACATTCACGATATGTGTAAGTGTGAAAAAATTGACAATCCTGACGGCTCAAGATGCATGGGATTTTGTTTGTAGGAGGGCCGAATGATTTACATAACCGGCGATACTCATAACACCGAAGACATGTCGAATCTCTCCACAAAGAACATAAAGCTCTGTTGCATGGAACAAAACACTGATTTTCATGCGATTACAGCTGCAATCGTCCTTGGTGATTTCGGGCTTCCATGGAGTTCTGACTGTTCAATCGATGAAGCGGGAATCCATCCGACTGACCATACAGACCGCTATCTTCTCAAATGGTACAAGCAGAAGCCTTTTAAGATTCTGGCCGTAATGGGCAACCATGATAATTATGACATCATCGAAAAATTGCCGGAAGTAGAAATATTTGGGGCTAAGGTTCTGAAAGTCAGCGATAATGTCTTTTATCTCAAACGAGGCGAAGTCTATATAATAGAAGATAAACGATTCCTTGTTCTGGGCGGAGCCATGAGTGACGACAAAGCCTGGCGCAAGGCTCACGAATCCTGGTGGGAACAGGAAGAATGGAGTGAAGAAGAAAAAGAAACCTGCTTAGCAAAAATAAAAGAAAACAACAGTTTTGACTATGTTCTGTCTCATACAGGCCCGTCAGTCGGCATCACCCTTACGGATGATTACTTCTGCAATGAAGAAAACCAAAAGCAGCTCCATCGCGATTCTAATGCAGTTTTCAACGACAAAATCGATTCTCTCATTTCATATAAAAAATGGTTCTTCGGGCACTGGCACAGCGATTGGGGCTACGAGCATTACAAGGAATCCAAATACATTCCGCTCTATCATCAGGGAATTGTAATTTGAACTGACAAAATTGAACCACGCTCCCTGCCCTTCCTCTTACAAAAAAAAACTGACAAGTAGAATTTTTCTCGTATTTCTGATATTCTAAACCTTCCCGAATCAACTTCGGGCAAATGGAATACATGAAACCAAGAATCTACGACAACAAGCCATTAAAATCATTCAATCCTCTCGTCGCTTATGCGGGCGTTCTTTTCGGGCCGCCTAGTTTTATCACGAATTTCAAGTGCTTTGCCACGATTCTCAAGGAATTTTTCTTCCTCCAATACTTTGAGAAATTCCACATCCTGCATATTCCAGTTATTTCTGTTGATCATCCGCTGGACAAAAAAATTCCCTTTACGCCGGAAAAAGTTTCTGTTTACCTTGATTTCATAAATCTCTGGGTACGGCCGCTCGCCATGCTGGTCAAAAAATTCGGATTCTGGCACGCGAGCCGCCTCACAAAAATGTGGATGCTCCGCTTCCGTAAGCTCTACCAGTGCTGCGGTAAGATTTACCACTTCCGGCTGACCACAACTGACCGCCCAAAATACAAGGAGATGCGGGAATTCCGCCAGATTCACGCTTTGGATCCCCACTTCCTATGCGTTCCCAGCCTGCATGTGGCCACGGTTTTCCTTGCTTTCGGCTTTTACCGCCATATTTTCGACAAGGAAGATTTTACAGAAGTCGAAAAGCGTAACTGGAGCGAAGAGCTTTACAAGGGAGCACTTGAAATCACCGAGACGGTCTTGTATGTAAAGCAGCACTCGGTCAACTGTATTCCAGCAGCTCTTTACCTCGTGGTCGCCAATTTTCAGGAATGGATTTCCGCCGATGATGCCCGCAAATTTATCGGCCAGCTTTTTGCAAATCCCGAAGGTTTTTCGGCAGAAGAAGCATTTCAGGTTCGAGAGCATATCCGCGCGACTTTTGAGCAATATCTTACTGACGGAGCAAAAACTCCGAATTGGTACGATCCTATCCGGGAATTCTTAATCAATTACGAAGATAAGATAAATATAAAATAAAATTCGGGCACTTCCCGCTATCGCGGGTCGGGTCTTTCGGGGTTCCGCTGCCGCTTCATTGCTTCGCTTTGCTGCGCAACTAACGCCCCTTCAGCCCCTAGTGCATTGGAGTCTATATGAAATATTTCTTTGAAACTTATGGCTGTGAGATGAACATCGCAGAATCGGCCAGCGTCGAGCAGCTTTTGATTTCCCGCTCATGGGAAAAAGCCGAGCATCCCGAAGAAGCAAATCTCGTTATAATCAATACATGCTCAGTCCGTGGAAGTGCCGAGCAGCGTATTTTGGGACGCTTGGGCTATTTTGAGGGTGTCAAAAAAATTCGCATGGGCGACATGAATTCAAAAATCCGTCTCGAAGACATGAAATATGCCGCCGAATTCTACAAAGAAAACGGAGCCGTCCCCCTCACTCTGGTGGTCATGGGCTGCATGGCACAGCGGCTTCTGGACGACCTCAAAAAACAATACCCTGTCGTTGATTATGTGGTGGGCACTTTCGGAAAATACAAATTCGGCGAAATCATTCAGGCCGTGGAAAACGGCAACAAGCCTTTCAAAATCAAGGACGAAGAGACCTACACTTTTGCCCAGTACTCTTACGAGCAGGGAGCTTTCTCAACTTTCGTGCCAATCATGCACGGCTGCAACAATTTCTGCACTTACTGTATCGTGCCTTATGTCCGTGGCCGCGAAGTCAGCCGCCGCGTAGACCAAATTTTGGCTGAAATCGACTTCCTCACCAAGGCAAATGTCAAGGAAATCACACTTTTGGGGCAGAATGTAAACGCCTACAAGGGCGAGGACGGAACCACATTTCCCCAGCTTCTTGAAAAAATCTGCCGCCACATCGACGAGACAAAATCTTCTATTAAGTGGGTGCGGTTCGAGTCGTCAAATCCCAACGATTTCTCTGACGAATTAATCGAAGTCATCAAGAATAATCCCCATGTCTGCCGTGGCTTCCACATCGCAGCCCAGCACGGAAACAACGAAATCCTAAAACGCATGAACCGCAAGAATACAAGGGAAGAATTCATCACTCTCGCAAAAAAATTGCGCTCGGCCCTGCCCGGCGTTCAGCTTATCACTGATTTAATGGTGGGCTTCCCCGGCGAAAGCGAGGAGCAGTTCATGGACATCCTCTCCCTCATGGAAGAAGTCAAATTCGAGTCCAGCTTCATGTATTTCTATAATCCCCGTGAAGGAACTCCGGCCGCCAAGTTCGAGAATCAGATTCCCGTGGAAGAAAAAAAGGCCCGGCTTCAGAAAGTCATCGATTTGCAGTCAAAGCACACCACCGAGGTCATGTCAAAGCGAATCGGCGAGACAATCGAAGTCCTCTGCGACATCGTTTCCCGCCACGACGAATCGGAGCTTTTGGGCAAAACCGAACAGAACGAGCGTGTTGCCTTCAAGGCCGACAAAAAACTGATCGGAACTTTCGTAAAAGTTAAAATTATTTCATTGCAAGGCAACACTTTTAGAGGGGAAATTATTTAAAACTGTTTTGATTTCATGTATACTTCTTTTAGGAGTTTTTCATGAAAAAAATCGTTTCTTACTTTCTTTCTGCTTTTGTGGCCCTTTCTTCAATTTTTGCACAAACTTCTTTGGATAACGATGTTTACAAAAAAGTTTCAGCCTCAGTTTTTGAAGTCGTGGTCGAAAAGCATGAAGACACTAAAATTGTCTACGAAAAAGAACTGCCTTTAGATCGCATTCCATTCGCAATCCGAAATGATAAATATATGCCGATTGGAACAGCTTTCCTCCTAACAGATGGTTCCTTTTATACGGCTGCTCATGTAGTGAATCTCTATGGCGAAAGTGTCTACAACAAATATTTCGTTCGAGATATCAACGAAAAAGTCTATGAAATCGACAAAATTCAGGCTTTTTCTGAACGTCGTGATTTTATAAAATTCTCAGCTAAGGGCTTCAAATTCTCAAAAGGAATGGGCCTCGAAACCGACGACAATTTTGAACTTAATTCTGATGTATTCTCTGTAGGAAATGCCCTCGGCGAAGGAATCGTAATCCGAAATGGATCCCTTACCAGCCAGACTTATGAACAGAAAAACGGTGACTGGAAATGGCTCAGATTCTCTGCAGCAGCAAGTCCAGGAAACTCAGGTGGCCCGCTTATTAAACCAGACGGCAAAGTAATCGGCATCATCACAATGAAAAGTGAAAACGAAAATCTCAATTATGCACTCCCTATCAAAGAAATAAACTCAGAGAAAGCGGGCACAGGAAGTGCTTTTGCGGATTACAAGTATGTTTTGCCAAATATTTTAAGCTATAAACATCCCCGCAAATTTGAAGCAACAATCACACTCCCAAAAACTCTTGCAGAAGTCAACAAAGAATTAACTCAGCTTCATAACCAGAACATTATCGACTGTGTAAATGAGATGAAAAAAGACTACGGAATCACAGGCGCAAAATGTTTTGACAATTCTCAAGAAAAAGACGAATTTTTTATGCGGACACTAGGAGTCACAATGCCACTTTTGATATATCATAATCAAAGTGGTGTATGGGATTATGCCCGCCCAAATAATATTCAAACATACAATCTTGAAGAAAACGGATACATTGAATACGGCTCAATGGTAAATTACTATTTTGCGCGTATTCGGCCGCCAGATTCAGTTCCACTTAAAGAGCTTATCATAAATCCCAAAAAATGTACTGACTATCTTACAAAGCCATTTAATCTCTCACGCAATGTCTATGGAGAGCAAATTAACATACTCTCTTTGGGTGAACCAGAAAAATCAGAAACTTATGTCGATTATTTTGGCAGGACCTGGTATGTGAATTACTATGCACTTGATTTTGCTGATGCCCTCTTTATGACTTTTTCTCTCCCGCTTCCTACAGGTGTCTTTCTCTTTGGCACAATTTCTACCCGGAAGTCCGTCACTGCAACAAATTACATCGATGCTCAGTTCATGACTGATTTTATCTATCCCCGTTATGGTGGAAAACTTAAGTTCTGGCGCCAATATTTTTCTCTTCCTTCTGATATCCGCAATAAATTCTCAGTTACAGAAAAGCAAATGTCCATGAAAGAGTCAAAAGATTCACTTTCTCTAAGCATCGGTGATATCACCCTTTCTGTATCAAAAAAGGATATAAACTATAACGATGAAAGTGCAATTACGGTACGAACAGGCTACGACAAAATTGACGGCAAAGTCGTTATAAAAAACCGCAATCTGGTTTTCACGACAAGCACAACCGAGGCTGACTTTAAATCAGTATCAATCCTTCAGGTTAAGAATCCGGGGGCAAATGCAAAAGAAACTCTTACACAAAGTTGGAATCAGCTAGTAAATCAAGTTTCTCCCTATAACAACGAGCCTTACTGTCAGGAATCATACACTTACCTTGATAAAATCGTTTATCCGGCCGGGCCTGATAAAGACAAACTGGAATACCTTTATGTCCTGACTTTCGCAATCGAGGGGCAAAATAAATTCGATGAAATTAAAAAATTTGCAGAAAACATCGAAAAGGGAATCACACTCAAATAGGAGAAATATATGCCTATACGACTTATTGGAACAATTATTCTGCTTATTCTCGTAACGATTTTTGCGGGCGTAAACTTGGACAACAAGTGCGACATCACATTTATCTTTTATACATTTGAGCAGGTGCCGGTCTTTATGACGATTATTATTTCTTTTGCAATAGGACTTGTCCTCATGCTTCCCTTTACGCTCGGCCGTGGCAAAAAAAACACAAGAAAACCTGTCCAAAGCCAACAGAATAAGTCAGAGCCAAAAGAAGAATCAAAAACTCTTTTCGATTTTAAGATTAAACGAGAAGCAAAATCCGAAAACAGAAAAAAGAAAGAAGAAAAAACCGCTGATTCCAGCACTGACTCTGCCGAGAGCACAGGGGAACCGGTATGAGCAGTCAGTCATTCCCGCCTTTAAAGCGGGAATCCCGTTGCGTCATAATCGGGGCGGCTCCCATCAAAAATTATAAAAAAATCCGCTCGTTTTTAGGCAATGATGATTTCGTCATTGTCTGTGACGGCGGATTAAATCATCTTCGCAAGCTCAAAGTCAAGCCGAATTTAATCATCGGCGACTTCGATTCCCACAAAAATCCTCATTCAAAAATCGAAACCATCGTCCTTCCCCACGAAAAAGACGACACCGACTCAGTTTTTGCCCTCAAAACGGCTCTTTCCCGCGGTTACAAAGATTTCCTTTTCATCGGAATGATTGGCGCGCGTCTTGATCACGGACTGGGAAATCTCTACATGCTCGTCAAATGCCAGAATGATGGGGCAAAAGCCCTGATGATTGATGATTTTTCTGAACTTGAGCTTGTGGGTAAAGAAGAAAAATCTATTTCAGACAGGTATGCTTACTTCTCTTTGCTGAATATCACCGGTACAGCCCGCGGAATCACGATAAAAGACGCACTCTACCCTCTTGAAAATGCCGAAATCACGCCAGAATACCAGTACGGCGTAAGCAACGAAGTTCTTCCTGGAAAGACAGCCCGTGTCTCAGTGACCGAAGGAAATCTTCTCCTAGTGAAAGTCTGGATATAATTTTTTGTTAATGGTAGACGGATTTGTTAAAAATATCAGCGGAATGAATGAAATGGCAACTGGTGCCGACCAAATTACCGAAGCCGTAAACACGGTAAACGCAGAAATTTCCCCAGAATATAAAAAGGTATAAGCAATTAAGTTATTCTGGGGAAATCAGCGTCTGTTTCCGTTTGTGAAGTAAATCTGCTTTTACTGAAAGTCTGGAAGTAATTTCCTAAGCTTTCAAGTATTTTTGCAGAGTTCTTCTAACTGCCCCAGTTCCGACAATTTCTTCGCAGAACATAGCTTCGATTTTTTCTCCAATACCAGCTTTATAGAGATCTGAACCAAAGATGTTCTCGTTTGAAAGAATCGGCTTCAACTGACCCTTGTATGACTCAGGCTTACCAAGTTCAATGTCCTTGAGTTGCGCAGTCAATTCTTCCAGCATCGGATCAGGAGAAAGTTCAAACGGATTTCCCTTGTCGTCAAGTGCAAGCAGATAGCGGCACCAGCCAGCAATTGCCAACGGAATTGCCTCCAGTTTTGACGCATTTCCATCGCGCTCGACATACGATTTAATCGTTTCACCAAAACGAATACCTACTTTTTGCGAAGTATCACATGCGATTCGCTGCGGTGTGTCAGGCATGAATGGGTTAGGAAGACGCACTGAAATTACTTCGTTCACAAAATCCTTTGGTGAGAGGATTTTTGGATCTGTAACAACAGGCATTCCTTCCACAGGTCCAATTCGATGCACAAGCTCAGAAAGTTCCTTATCTTTCATTTCATCAGCAATCAGCGTATAGCTAAGGAGGCAACCATACACTGCAAGTGCCGTATGAAGAGGATTTAAGCAAGTAGTTACTTTCATTCGCTCAACATTATTCACCGTGTCGCGGTCAGTCATGTAGACTCCGGCTTTTTCCAACGGCGGACGGCCATTCGGAAATTTATCTTCAATAACGAGATATTGTGGCTTTTCGGCGTTTACAAATGGAGCAATAAAGGTCTTTTTTTCCGTTACGAACGGCTGCATTTTCTCAATGCCAAGATCTTCAAGCTGTTTTCCAATTTCGACGCTTGGACGAGGAGTGATTTTATCAATCATCGACCATGGAAAAGTTATTTTTTTCTCGTCATTCAGATACGCAATAAATTCTTTGCTGACAAAGCCTCGCTTGCACCACTCTTCTGCAATAGTAAGCACAGAATTCTGCAATTTTTCTCCGTTGTGAGAGCAGTTATCCATTGAAACAACTGCAAGCGGAAGTGCTCCATTCTGGAAGCGATGCAAAAGAAATGCCGTAACCTGAGCCATTGCAGAGCTTGCTTTGTCTGGACCGCCTTCCATATCAGCTACGATGTATGGGAAGAATTCGCCCGCTGCATTTTTAAGGGCGTATCCTTTCTCGGTAATCGTAAAGCTAATCATCTGAAGGCTGGGGTTAGCGAAAATTTCTTTCATTCTCGCCCAGTTTGATGTGGCTTTCGGTGTAGAATGGATTGCTTCTGTAAGAGAGGCAATCACCTGTTTTGAGACAGAGCCGTCTGGATTGAGCGTTACTCCCAGCACAAGATTATCATAGGGTTTGTAAATTTCCTCGATAATATCCGCGCTGAATGTTTCTGCACAAACAATGCCCGTCTTGGTCAGGCCATTTTCCAACAATTTGTCAGCAATACCTCCGATAAACATACGGAAAATATTTCCTGCACCAAAGTGTACCCATGCAGGATTTTTTGCCGTATATGCACGGACTGTCGAAATATCATAAGTTGGAATAGCTACTCCTGCCTTTTTCCAGCCGGCAGTATCCTTCAAACCTTCTACTGTCAGTTTCATATATGCCTCTTTTACGCTATTTTCGCGCTTTTTTTTCGATAGATTCCCACAAGCCGCAGATATAAGCCGCCCCCAAAGCGCGGTCATACAATCCGTAACCCGGCATTGCCTTTTCTCCCCAGATCATGCGTCCGTGGTCAGGGCGAATCGGCCCCTTGAAGTCAATGTCGTAGAGTGCTTTTACAATCTCGTACATATCGAAAGAGCCGTCGCTTGACAGGTGAGCCGCCTCTTCGAAATCATTTTTGCCGTCATTGAACTGCAAATTACGCACATGGGCAAAATGAATTCGGCCTTTGAGCGCACGAATCATAGCAGGCAAATCGTTTTCTGGATTTGTGCCGTAGCTTCCTGCGCAGAATGTAACACCGTTGTGAGGATTATCCGTCATCTTCATCATTCGCTGAATATTTGGCAGACAAGTGATGATTCGCGGAAGTCCAAAGACACTCCATGACGGGTCATCAGGATGAATCGCCATGTTGATGTCGTATTTGTCACAAACCGGCATAATCGCATCCAAGAAATACTTGAGCCTTTCAAAGAGCAAGTCTTCTGTCGTACCCTCGTACATCTTGAACAAATCTTTTATTTTCGCCATGCGCTCTGGCTCCCAGCCCGGCATCACGGTACCGTTCATGTCACCCGAAATTGAGTCAAACATTTTGCTTGGGTCAATAGCATCCACCGTTTTCTGATTGTATGCCATAACCGTAGAGCCATCAGGACGCGGTCGAGCAAGCTCAGTGCGTGTCCAGTCAAAAACCGGCATAAAGTTGTAGCAGACAAGGTGAATGTCGTTCTTGCCGAGATTTTCAAGCGTCTTGATATATGCATCGATGTCTTTGTCACGGTCATTTCCGGCCGTTTTGATTGCATCGCTTACATTGACGCTCTCAATTCCGTCAAGGGTAAGACCTGCGGACTCTACTTCGTCTTTAAGGGCCTTTATTTCACTTTCGCTCCAGACCTCGCCAGGCATTTTATTGTAAAGAGTAGAAATAACTCCTTTCACATAAGCTGTCTGCCGAATCTGCTGCAAGGTTACGGTATCATATTTTGAACCGAACCATCTCATTGTCATTTTCATAGAACACCTCTTTTAACCTGCGACACCGAAAATCATATTCGGAATGAAAAGCACAAGTTTCGGACAGAAAACAAGTATCGCAAGTTCAAGTAAAATTGCAATGAAGAAAGGAAGACTTTCCTTCGTATATTCTTCAGGCGGACAATCGATGATTCCACAAACCGTATACAGGGCAGAACCAATCGGCGGAGTCATGACACCGAGGGTAACGATTGTTGCCATCAAAACACCAAAGTGAACAGGGTCCATACCCGCACTTGTAACCATTGGAAGGAAGATTGGGGTAAGGAGCAAGAAGTTTACATTGCTATCAACGAACATTCCGGTGAAGAACAAGAAGCCGAGCATAATCAATGTGAGCAACTGAGCATTGTTAGTAATTCCGAAGATGAAAGAGCTCAATGTTGCAGGAAGTTTTACCCAAGTAATCGCATAGCTGAATGGACCAGACATAGCGATGATAAGCATGATTGCGCCGTTATCTTTAAGAGTAGTGATAAGAGCTTCCTTGAAGTTCTCCCAGTTCAACTTTTTATAAACAAATTTTCCGACAACCAGTGCATAAACTACAGCGAAGGCACCAGATTCAGACGGAGTAAACACACCGAAACGAATTCCGACAATCAAAATAATCGGGAACAAAAGCGCCCAAATTGACTGCTTAAGGTTCTCAATGATTTCGCGAATCGTCAGTTTTGGTGCATCAACTGCCGGCGGATCAAATTTTCTGATGCGGCTGGTAATTGTGGTCGTTGCCATAAGGAATGCCATCATGAGGATTCCAGGAATGATACCAGCGGCAAACAAACGACCGATTGAAACTTCACCGACAAATCCAAAGATAATCAAACCTAAGCTTGGCGGAATAGTAGCTGTAATAAGAGCGGTAAGGCAGTTTACAGAACATATATAACCTTTTGTGTAACCGCGTTTCATCATCTCAGGTGCAAGAATTCGGGTTTCCATTGCGGCATCAGCCGTTGCAGAACCAGAAACACCGCCCATGAGCGTAGACATAACTACAGAAATTTGTGCCGTGCCGCCATACATTCTTCGTGTCAAAAGACGGGCAAGACTCAAAAGCTGCTCGGTGATTCCCGAAACATTCATCAAGTTTCCCGCAAAAATGAAGAAGGGGACAGCAAGGAAAGCAAATGACTGACTCTGAAGCACGACCATCTGAACGGCGGCCTCAAAGGGAAGAATCGGCTGACTCAAGAAATAAGCAAAACCAGCGATTCCGATAACAAATGCGATAGGCATTCCCATCAGCAACATTACGACAAAACTTATCAATAAAAGACTCATGGTTTCCTCCTACGCCTCATTCTCTGATTCAGGCTTAGACTCAGATTCAACTTCATCTTTGTTGAAATGCTGAATACACAGTTTGATTTTTCCGATTGTCGAAATCGCCATCGAAAAAGTCGCAACAACAAGGCTCAAGCTGACAAGCGAGTATGGAATCGGCATTGACTGGTAAGTGCGGACTCGTTCAACCCATACAAGGCGACAGCCGTACAAACATGTGACAATGCACATTCCAAAAATAATTGCATATACCGCAATCAAGACAAGTTTCTGTACTTTTTTAGGAAAATACCTCGTAACAAGGTCAATTCCAATGAGCTGACCGCTTCGCCAAGCGACATCTGCTCCCAAGAAAGCTGTCCATGCAAGCAAGAGCATAGCTAAGTCAATATTCCATGCCATTGAAACCCTCATAAATCGAAGGATGGCAGAACCAAAGACAAGAACAACAAGAAGGATAAAACCGACACAACAAAAGCCGACTTCGATTTTACAGAATTTTTCATAAATCTTTTTCATATATTGATTTCCGTTTTTGACAAGTAATGCAGGCTAGAAAATAACCAATCCGAAAAGAAGCCTGTGTTTTCTGTGTTTTAGAAAACACAGGCATATTCCATTTCTAGTTAGCCAACTGTGTGAAGAGTCGGTCTTTCAAACCGTCAGAGAAGCCGAGCTCATTAGTCTCGTAGAGTGGTTCAATAGCTTTTTTGAATTCATCGATATTGACCTCTCGTACTGTAACACCATTTTTCTTCATGTTGTTATAGAAGCCCTCTTCCTCACTCTGAATGATTGCACCATACTCAACGGCAGCATCACGCATAGTTTTTACGAAGAATGCCTGATCAGCTGGTGAAAGGCTATTATAGAAGCTAGCTGAACAAACGAATGCAGACTGGAGCATGTAGTGCTTTGTCATTGCCAAGTTCTTTGTAACTTCATAAATGCGGCTTCCGTCAGCGGTAGCAACCTGAACTTCACAACCATCAAGAGTTTTCTGCTGGATTCCAGGGAAAACTTCACCCCAAGAAATACCGATGTTTGCAAAACCAAGATATTTTGCAAGCTTGTTACCGATTGTGTTTCCAAATCCTCGGATTCGCAAGCCTTTCAAATCAGCGACATTTCTTACCGGAGTAGTTGTATAGAAACAGCGGAAACCGTTGTACATATTCGTGATATAGATAATGCCCTGTTTTTCAAGCTCAGCAGACCACTCTTTGAAAATCTGAGTATCCGGAAGCTTTTTCAACATAGCAGGATCCGTAAGGATATACGGAGCCATAAGAATGTTCAAATCAGGAATATCAAACTGGCTTGCAAGTCGTCCAGGATCGCTCGGAACAACAAGATTGATTCCGAGTTTTGCCTGAGTAACAAGCGCATCAGTATCTCCAGAAAGCGCACCGGCAACCTGTACCGTAGCATCGAATTTTCCACTTGCATTCAATCGATCCGCAACAGCCTGCATCATACGAGACTGACCAGTTGTAGCGGCCTCAGTTCCAGCAAATGTAACAGCAACCTTCTTTTGTGCTCCGTCTTTCTTTGTGCAAGAAGAGAACAAAAGACCAAAAACCATAGCGGCGCTCATTACGCCAACAGCAACCTTTTTCATGTTAAGCCTCCTTTTAACTAACATGTTAGTATATTAGCTCACAAATACTTACCTGTCAACATTTTTTTTAAAATTTTTTATTCTTGACATATTTGTTTTTACCAAGCAAAATAAAATCAAAATTCTCAATAAGGACGGTTTAATGGTAGCGGAAAAAAATACTGCAACTGCTCAATCAGCGGTTTACCACGCACTCAAAAAAAATATAATGTCTTTACAGCTAAAGCCTGGCACCGCAATGAGTACGCAGGAAATTGCATCGAAATTAAATGTCAGTCGCACGCCTGTTCGAGAAGCCTTTATTCGCTTACAAAGAGATGGTTTGGTTGACATCTTCCCTCAAAAAGAAACTCTTGTCTCAAAAATAGATTTCTCTAAAGTCGCACAAGAACGATTTATCCGTGAAAGCCTTGAATGTGCCAATGTTGACTTGCTTATAGGAAAATTCACAAAACACGACTTGTCAATTATGGAACTCAACATCGAAAAACAATTAGTTGCCATGCGCAACAAAGAACATTCGTTACATATTGAACTCGACAATGAATTCCACAGTTACATGTTTAAAATCACTAATCAGGAGCTCAGTTGGCAAATAATCGAAAATACCAGCAACCACTATGCACGAATTCGTCTTCTCTCTGTAAATGATGAAAATATCATGCATGAAACGATTTTGCAGCACCAAAAAATTTTATCAGCCATCTATGATGAAGATGCAGAACATGCAAAAATGTACATCAAAACGCACTTACATCAACTTGAAGGTCAGCTCCAGCAAATTCTGAACACCTATCCATCTTATTTTGACCAAAATCTCATTCCTGATGAAGACAGGTTTGCAGCCCTGCTTGCAAAATAGCACAAAAAAGGCTTCCCGCTCTGGGAAGCCTTTCGCTTTTAAGATGAAAAATTAGAACTTTGCCTTTCGCAAGCGGACTTCTTCAATGTTCTCGCTGAAGAGTTCACGCAAGTCGTTCAAGCCAAGAGCCATGAGTGCCATTCGGTCGATACCCATACCCCATGCCAAAACCGGGCAATCCAAGTCCTGAGCCTTTGTAACTTCCGGACGGAAAATGCCGGCTCCGCCAAGCTCAAACCAGCCCAAAACAGGATGTTTAATGTGAACCTCAACAGAAGGCTCCGTGAATGGGAAGTAGCCCGGAACATATTTAACTTCAGTTGCGCCTGCGACTTCTTTTGCGAACATTTCAAGCATACCAAGCAAAGTGCGCAAGTTTACATCCTCGCCGGCGATGATTCCCTCTGTCTGATAGAAATCGCTCAAGTGAGTAGCGTCAACCTTGTCGTAGCGGAAACAGCGGGCGATACCGAAATATTTGCCAGGAACTTCTGCCTTGTGAAGCTGATGTGCCGAAAGAACTGTGCCCTGTGAGCGCAAAACCAGTCTTCTTGTGAATTCATGGTCAAAATCGTAGTTCCAGCCACGGCTTCCTGTGTTGCCACCGTTTTTGTGGGTTTCGGCTACATTTGTAAGCCAAGGCTCTTCGATTTCTTTTGCATGGGTCGGATTTTTGATTCGATATACATCGTGAATGTCGCGGGCTGCGTGGAACTGCGGCATAAAAAGCGCATCGCCGTTCCAGAATTCAGTCTCTACGAGAGGACCGTCATATTCCTGGAATCCCAAAGAGCAGAGCTTGTCTTTAACATGCTCCAAGAACTGAACATAAGGATTCGTTCGCCCCGGAATGATTCGTGCCGGCGGAATTGCAATATTGTAGCCACGGAAAGTTCCGTTCTTCCATTCTCCTGAAGCAAGCATCTGCGGAGTTACAGCCCCCAATTCTTCGCCAGTGATTCCGGCTTTTTTGAGGGCGGCGACTACATCTGCGGCCTCTTTGTTCAATTTGTAAACGACTGTCTCCCGCTCAATGATTTTGAAAGGAGAATCAGCGGCACCTCGTTTTTTTGCATAATTTGTGATGACCTTCTGCTCGTCTGCGCTCAAAGAAGCATTGTCAAGCTGACCGTTTTCGGCTTTTGCGGCTCGCTCAAACAAGTCCGTTGCGATTTTGATATTTGCAGGGATTTCTGCCCCGGAATATTCTGCCTTTTTTTCGGCATTCATTTTGAGAACGCCAGCTTTTGAGAGCTGACCGAAAGCAGAGCCGACATCTTTCTGCTCAAGGCCTGTGCCTGCCGCGATTTCTGGAAGGAGTTTTGCTCCCTTTTCTTTTACAAAGTTGATGATTCGGACTTCAGGGATGCCGTCTTTTGCGTAAGCTCGTCCCAAATCAGTGATTTCATAGAATGTGTGGGGGGTTTTGCTCACAACAGAGAGCAATTCCTTTCCGCCAAGCCAAGAAAAAGCCTGATTACAGTGACCTTCTTTGTAGTCTAATTCTTTCTGAAGTTTTTCGGAAGTTAATTCGTCTTTTGCCGTGTAGTTAAGAAGAACTTTGATTTCAAGTGGATGAAGATTTTTAATGATGTTTTGAATGTCCATTTTATAACTCTGTATTTTGATTTGTTTTTATAAAAAAGTTGAGCCAGCTCTTTAGAACTGGCTCGTAGCTTTTAGCGATTTGAGCTTTAGCGGTTAAACTTTACATAAGAATGATAAGTTGCCCATTTCATATTCTTATCATCCTTGAAATATTTAACAGAATCTTTTCGCAAATATTTGTAGCTATAATACTGATATTCCTTTTGGAAATCCTGCAAGCATGCAAGAACAGTATTCATTGCCTCACCCTGATCATAAGATACTGCCATACATGTATAATAGACATGTGCTTCATCTGTAAGCGGCGTGTATTCAATCTGAACCTTTGCGGTTTTATTTGTCGTATGCTGATCCTCTGGAACGATTGTTCGCGTTGTTAAATCAACAGCGTTCGGATCCTTCTGCAACTCAGCCAAATCATCACCGAAAGTGACACCTGCAAAACAAAAAAGTGCGACTGCAATAGCAAAAATCTTTTTCATAGTATTCCTCCTTGTTAGAGAGTCGAACATCTCTTCAAGTCATTTGCATTTTAAAGTTTTAAGACTAAAAAAAGTTACAGAAAATAAAATTCTGTTTCTCTAAAAAGTCTTGTATTCTATTATTCTATCAGTTTCCATAAAAAAATCAAGGGTAACTTTATATCTGCCTGCATCTACGCCGATTTTGGGGGCTTCACTGATAAAGACGGTTCCACTAATTTCCTTAGGCTTTGTTTTAATCCATTTCCGCTCATAATTTCTGACGGCCATCTTCAAAGACTCTCCGCATGCTTTTTGAATTCCTTCAAATCCCTCTGAGAGTTTTGCATACCCTTCCCCTTTAATTCTCGGATGAAGGACAGATTTCCAGCCTCTATAAATATGAATTTGCGCATCAGAACGGCGAAATTCCACCCAACAATTCAATATTGAATCTTTTATCCAAGGTTTCGCATAGTTTATCGATTTGATTTCAGCTTCACTCAGTTCTTGAAGTGGCGTAAATTCAAAATATTCTGCTACTCCGCGGGCTTTATCGTAAGGAACATACTCAAAATGCCAACCATAAACCATTCCCGAAAGAATAAAAGGGGAAATTTCTTTGATTTTTTGTACTGGAAGGGCCAGTGCGTCCTTTTCGGGCTTTTCAACACCAGGATAAATTTCAGTAGAAGCCCATAAAGAAAAACGAACCATACGCTCCTGAGAAACATCTTGGGAAAAAATCGGAAGCAAAGTCACAATGAGAAAAACAAAAACTATCTTCTGAATGCGTCTTTCCATACTTGAATCGGATGAACTCCCATACGAACAAGAAAATACAGCCAAGCAAAAGCAAACCCAGCCAGATGAGTCATGTGAGCCACATTGCTTGAAAGCGAGAACTGGCTGAAAAATTCAATCGCCGCATACCCAATCACCATAATCGGTGCAGGCACGGGTAAAATTCCCCATATATATATTATCGACTTGGGAAAGACAACAGCGTAGGCAAAAAGAAGACCATAAATCGCTCCGCTCGCCCCGATAAGATTAATTACAAAGGGCCATGGCTGAATTCCATTCTCGATGAGAATCTTTCCGACAGCATAATAAACTCCGACAGAAAAGAGCCCGCTTAGAATTCCGATTGTGAAATACATAAGCAGAAATTCCTTTGAGCCGAGCGCACGCTCTAACTGTATGCCAAAGATAAACAAAGCAAGCATATTAAAAAAGAGATGGAGCCAGTCTCCATGAATAAACATATAAGTGACCGCTTGCCAGAAAAAATGATTGTAGACAAAGGTAATAACGCCCAAACCAAAAAATCTTTTATCGATTTGAAAAGTCTCAACGAGAAAAAAAACGACAGTACTTATGAGTATAATCGCAAGAGTCGCGTTAAAAAAAGAATATCTGAATGCTTTTCGTAAAATGTTCATTAGTTGTCTAGCTTCACATCAGAAATCAATTTTGGATCGGCAAAGGTTACTTGATTTCTTCCGTTTCTTTTAGAAACATAAAGAGCTTGGTCTGCCTGATCAACAAGCAATTTTGGTGAAGTAACAGGGTTTTCCTGTGTATCGAAAGTTGATACGCCAAGGGAAATCGTAACTTTGACATGCTGATCTTCGTAACAGAAGTCATACTGCTCTACTTTACTACGAATTCGCTCAGCGACAATCATTGCGTCATCAGAACTAGTGTCATTGAGCAAAACCGTAAATTCCTCGCCGCCATAGCGTGAAGCCATATCCTGTCCGCGAATGCTCGACTTGATTATTTTGGCCACAGTCTGAAGTACATAGTCACCGCAGGCATGACCATAAGTATCATTGAACCGTTTGAAAAAATCGATATCGAACATGATTACCGAAAGATTACCTTCGTTTGCAAGTGCATTGTCAAGCTTGTCTGTAAGCACATTGTAGAAGAAATACTTGAGTTTAAGGTGCGTCATCATGTCGGTTGATGAACGCTCAAGAAGAGCGGCATTGTTGATTGCAATTGAAGCAAGTGATGCTATAACAGTAAGCTGCTCTTTTTCATAATCGGTATAGCTCGCATCGTCTGCAAGCGTAATTCTTTCACCCAAAAGCAGAATTCCGTTCAGGTGATTGTGCTGAACGAGAGGAATTACAAGAGACGGCTTGAGGGACGAAATCATATTGATATCGGTGTCTTCTGGAAGATTGTCCACAAGTTCGCTCACCGTATACAATTTGTTGCTACCTTCAAGCAGGGTGACCACAGGATTTGAAGTGGGAATCACATAAGAAACATTCGGATTTGGATCCATGCCGTTATAGTTTGAATCAAGGTGGAAAGAATCTGCATCAAGCGCATTCAAAACGAAAATTCCTGCACCAAGGACATGGAACTGTCCCATGCAAGTGTAGAGAATAGATTCGACCAGTGTTGAAAATTCAAGCGTTGAGCAGAGTGAGCGGGAGACTTCGAGAAGCTGCTGGAGATCATAGATTTTCTTTTCGTATTCGCTTATGATATCCTGAACATTTCTGTTGTCGTTCGGAATCGGTTCTTCAAATTCACTACTCATGATTCTTATCTATTTCACCAATTATAGCATAATTTTTCATAATTTTAAGGAAAAGCTTCCAGTTATCATACTGCTGCTCGATTGTTCCCGCACCATCGAGATTTCGTGCAGATGAAAAAAGCACCTTAATATTAGAAACCATATCAGACTTTGATTTTTTGGAATCAAGAATTAACTCGCCAATTTCGATGTAAAGTTCATACAAAATTTTTGAGATTTCTTGAATCAGTTTATGAGCCTGATTATTAATATTATCGACCATAGAGCCGACTTTTTTTAGAAAATCCGCATCGGTACGGCTGTCACGAACCAAACCGCGCAACTCGGCTTCATCATTCTTGCCATTCCGCTCAAATGTCTTTTCAAATTCTTTGATAAGGTTATCGATTTCGTTAAGGGCATAAATCGTAGAAGAAAAATCCGCCTTGTAATTCTGATTATTGAAAAATCCTTCGATAACAATATTGTTGAGGACTGTTTTAACGCTCACCGTCATAAACACATCCATAAAGGTTTTGATGACTTGAAGGGGCGTAATCCAAATAAATGAATATGGGGTATTAACACGAAGGAATTCGTTTGTTTCGCTGTTGTAGACTCGGATTTCTTCCAGAGGATGCTCACCAAACAATTCTTTTATTTCAAAAGATACTGTGTAATCCTTAACCTCACCTTTAATACGCTCTGAATCAGAAGCAAAGCGTTTTTGCATGAATTCAATGAATCCTTTGAGGGAATTTGAACGGTATGTCGCAAACTGGAAAGAAAGCCCTGCATCCTTTTTACCATAGATAATAAGACTTTTGAACACATCTGAAGTAAGATAACGCGTAAAGACAGAATTAATTTTTTTAAGATTGTGGGAAATACCGTCTTTTTCTTCTTCAGAAAGGTCATGCCCCGAAAGAAGCTGCTTTAAAGCGAAAATTGCCCGTGATTCTGCAAGGTCTATCTTAAAATTCCCCGTAATGTAATACAAATCCTGAAGAATAGGAGCGACGGCTTCGGGTGAGACGGGCACAATCGTTCCAAAAGAATTTGATGTCATGCCATCGAAATTCTGGTCAAACAAACGGATAATATTTATGTAATTGAAACGACAGATATCTGAAAGTTGTTTGAGTGAGCAAAGCGTATCATCTATTTTTATGAAACCAGGCGCGCTGAGCTGCTTGAGTAGCGTATCCATCGTTCGTTTTTGTGAATCAATCAATTTGTTTAGCGGAGTGTCAGACTCCATGATAATCTTTTTTCGATTCTCGTATTCAAGACCGTAAATTTTTTCCTGGGAAGCTTCGTCAAAACCTGTTAAAATGAGTTCGTACTCAAAACGGCCATTTCTCTGTATATCTTCGGAACAAACTGTACTAGACAAGATATCATTGATAGGTTTGCAATTCTCGTAGAGAACACGGAATAATTCCGCAAAGTTCGCTTGCAACATGCCATTTTTAAAAATTTGAGACGGCAAAATCTTTAATTCATTTTCGACCTTGCGCATTTCCATTCGCTTTTTCACTTCTGGTGACGAGCTCATGAAAATCGACTCAAATAACTCTCTTAATGCCCTCAAAAAACCCATACATTCTATTGTAGTAGCTAAATGCTTTTTTTACAAGTTTTTACGAAATTTTTAAAATTCAGAACAATTATTTGCTTTTTCCAGGATTCACCCTTATCATTTAAGTATGGAATTTCTTGAAAACATCGCTGAATACTACGATGAGCTTTATCCGGCAAGCGATGAGCTAAAAAAGTTTTACAAAGAAGAAACAAAACTGTTTGACACACCAGTCAAATACCTTAGCATTGGTTGCGGCTCAGGCACTTTTGAGCATTTTCTTTCAAGAGAAGGCGCTGATGTCACTGGACTTGAGACAGTTTCTTCACTTCTCGAATCAGCTAACCGCAAACGGCGTACCCAACTCATGGCATTGCGCTTTTTTCAGATGTCAAGTCTCGAAATGTGCAGATTTTTGGGAAAATCTTTTTACAATATCATCTCAATTCCTAACGACCGAATTATTTTCACCCACGACAAAACTCTAATGGCAAAACTTTTTTATGATTGCAAGCAACTTCTTGCCCAAAACGGCAAATTAATTATCAGACTTCCAAATTTTGATAGATTTAATGCAGAGCCAACGGCAAAACTCCCGGTTCGCGAGAGCATCCGCGTTCGCCTGTTCTCAAAGGTTCAGACTACGCCCGAAGGCAAAAAACTACTCTTTCAGGAACTTGAGACAGGAAACGGCAAGCGGCTTGTAGTTACTCACGATGCCGAAATTCTTCCGCTCACTAAAAATCAGATAGAAAGATACGCAAAGGAAGTCGGATTCAGTAAATTTGATTTCTACGGTGACTTAAATCACGGAGAATTTAACGCCAGATCCAACGAATTAATCGTAGTGATTTCATAATTTCACATTATTCATTATGCATTAATTAATCCGCCATTTTCCGTTATCTTTGATGAATCTGCTCGCAGGGATTTCAAGCAATCTTCCGTCTTCGCTCAACATTCGCACGAGTTGCTTAATTGGATTCACATCGATGATTCTGAAATCGGAGCCATCGTAGCGGATATGCAGGCCTTCGCTGGGAAGTTTTTTGCGTGCCTCGGCGTACCAGTTGTACTCATAGCTCAAACAACAGAGCAATCGACCGCATTGGCCGGAAATTTTTGTTGAATTGAGAGAAAGATTCTGCTCTTTTGCCATTTTGATTGAGACTGGCGGCAATTTATCGCGGATTGAGTGGCAGCAATAGGGGCGTCCGCAAACACCCAAGCCTCCGGTGATTCGGCTCTCGTCACGCACGCCAATCTGACGCAATTCGATTCGCATTTTAAAGACGCTGACCAAATCTTTGACAAGTTCACGGAAATCAACGCGGTTTTCACTGGAGAAGAAAAAGAGGGCCTTTGACTCTTCAAGAAGGAAATGTACGGCCACAAGTTTCATATCAAGTCCATGCTCAGTAACCTTTTCTTTGAAGATTTTAAAAGCCTCGTCTTCACGGTCGGCAAGCTCTTCGAATTTCTTCAAATCTTCTTCGTTTGCCTTGCGCTCAACTTTGACGATATCACTCGGTTTTAAGCCAACTGGATTTTTTGTGCGACCGAGAACAAGGGCCATGTCCTTTCCGTAGCGAGTCTGAATGATAACATGCTCACCTTTTTTGAGTTCTTCCTTTTCGGAGGTGACATACACTCCTTCGCTGGAATATTCCAGCCGGGTAAGATAAAGGACTTTTGGGTAAACGAAATGCTCGTCAGACCCCTCGGATTCCTCGTAACTCTTAAAATCCGCATCCTCAAGTTTTGTGATGTCCTCTTCGCTTTCGCTTATATCCTGTTCAAAAATGTCACTCATTTTTGCTGTCTCCTATTCCGCCATCAGGTCGATTATCATTCCTTGAATTTCTTCTACTTTTGCCAAAAGATTCAGATTCGCTCCGTGAAGAATCAACATTTCACTCGCCAGTTGGTTCAACTTTTGGTCGATAACCTGAATCTGGTACATCGGCTTGATAACCCGCCCGCTCCTCAATTTTTTCTGTTCGCGGGTCGTTATGAAATTATAATTGATTTTCACAATATATTTCATAAATTGACTGACTTTTTTTCGATATTTTTCCATTGCTTCTAGATTTTGCTGGTTTTTTAGCTGGTCTCCTGCCAAATCCATTGCATCTTTAAGAAAAACAATCGCTTCTTCCTGAGTCATGTCTGCAAGCTCGACGGGAAGTCCTTCTGAAAGAAGCTGAGCCGTCTCTTGATGTTTACTCAGGCTGTTTGCAAAAGCCGATTTTTCTTTTTTGGTTGTTTCCTGAGCTTTTTTGGCTTGACTCGCAACTTGCTGTGATGCCGCTTGCGTTGCCGCGAAATACAGTGACTGGGAGTTGAGTTGCGTGTTCACCGATTGGATTTCAGCCATTATATTGCCTTATTTGCCGCCCGACTGCGAATGCTCTGCATGTTTGAGAATTGCTCCGCGGCTTCGGTAAATTCGTCTTCTTTTTTAAGCGCGATACAATGACCGTGGAAAATAACATTTTCCTGAATTTCAAGATTTTTTGTTGAAATATTTCCGATGACCGCAGATGAAGAAAGCAATTTGATTCCATTGGGCGCATAAATGTCGCCGAGAACAATGCCTCCAAGAACGACAGACTGTGCCGTTACATTTCCGTTGATGCGAGCTTCGCTTCCAATATCGACATGACCAGTAGACTCAAGGTTGCCGTCGATGTCACCCTCCACACGGATAAAACCGTCTGCGTGCACATCACCCGAAATAGCCGAGCCTAAACCGATAATCGTTCTGACTGAAATGTCGTCCGTTAAAAATGCCATATTTTATTTTGCGAGCTTGATGTTTACATATTTTGCAGGGTCTACTACATCAGAACCAATGTGGACTTCGTAATGAAGGTGGGGACCGGTGGAAATACCAGTGCTTCCGATGTAGCCGATGATATCTCTCTGTGAAACAAACTGACCTTTTTTTACCCTCGTTGATGCCATGTGACAGTAACGAGTGTAGATTCCGTGCTTGTGCTTGATGATGACATAGTTGCCGAAACCTGAATCATAAGCGACCGTTACGACTTGGCCATTTGCAGTGGCGACGATTGGATCCCCGCTTCGCCATGTTGAAATGTCGAGACCTTTATGAATGTACCAGTTGCCTGTAATCGGGTGAGTCGTTTGACCGAAAGGCTGAGAAACATGTCCTATGCCTCCACGAACCGGCCAAATATTCGGGATGTCTGCGAAAAGGGTTTCCTGACTTTCAAGCATTTTTCCAAGCTGTTCAATCGGCTGGATAGTGCTTTCCAAATATGAAGAAAGCTGGCGCATGTCAGAAGCCTCTTTTGTAGAACCTGCGACTGTGTCCTGAGTGTCAAACAAAGAATTTAAGTCGCTGTCTGACATTGCTGCCTTTGCGACTGAAGAAGACTGGTTGATTCCCAAAAGTGAAAGGGTTTGAGAGAGAGATGAGCGGAATCGTTTTGCAGTTTGAAGAACATTGTTATTTTCGTCACGCAGTTCATCGAAACTGGCCAGCAATTCCCGGTTTTCCTTCATGGAGCGGGAAAGTTCCTCTCGGATTCCCAAATCTTGCTTTTTGAAATATACAAATGATGAGACGATTCCCACGATGAGGACGATACCGAAAGCAAGCGCGAAAACATTTGTGCGGAAATTGATGACCTTGCCTTGAGAATGCGGGACAATCATAATTGTGAGCTTTGAGTCGCAAACGCGGAAAACGCGAACAAAAAATTTTCCAATGCAAGCGCAAAGCCGCTGTAAGCCATGAAGAAGGGATGAGACTACATTCTTTTCAATCTTTTTATAATGTCTAGTTCGTGCCAATGAATTTTGCTCCACTTTTTAGGCTTAAAATTTATTTTTTGGTAATTCCTAAAAATATACCATATTGTTTTTGTTTCTGTCAAATCTCTGCCTTTGGACATTCTAATTTGACAGTTGAGACTTTCTCTGTTATTCTATCGGTATAATAAAAAAAGAGTTTAGCAAAAGTCCTAGCTCTAAAACAGTGAGTCTTCGTTCTTTGCGGAGATTCTTCATCATCATATCTATTTTGGAAGAAAGCCATGCAGTTTTTTGATACTCACGCCCATATCGGGCTCATTTATGAGGACCCGATTGAACAGTTGCGCGTTATTCAGCAAGCCAAACAAGCTGGAGTCACTCGCATTGTAAGCATAAATAACAGTCTCCACGACTTCAAAAAAGTCTATCCAAACATCAAGTCTATGCCTGGCGTATATCACGCTATCGGTGTTGCTCCAGTCGAAGTCACAAATCCTGGCAAAAATTGGATTCAGACTATTGAAGAAGGCCTCAAACTCCCGAATGTCATTGCTGTCGGCGAATGCGGACTAGATTACTACAAGCAGTTCGGCGACAAACGAATGCAGACCGAGCTTTTTATAACTCAACTTGAAATCGCAAAAAAATACGACAAGCCGGTCATTATTCACAGCCGCGATGCAGGAAAAGACATGTTCGATATTCTAAAAGAACGAATCCCGCCGGCTGGAGCAATTTTGCATTGCTATGGAGAAGATGCCGCCTACGCAAAAAAATGTCTTGAAGCAGGACTCAATGTTTATTTCTCATTTGCTGGAAATCTCACATATAGAAATGCGCATAACTTGCACGAAACGGTTTTGAACATTCCTCATGATCGAATCTTAATCGAAACCGAAAGTCCTTTCATGGTTCCTGCTGAATTCCGTGAGCGAAAACGAGCAATGCCGGCATATTTGCCTTCAACAGCGCGATTCTTGTCAGAAATGCTCGAAATCGACTTGGAAGAACTGAGCAAAATCCTCTGGACAAACAGCTGCAAGATTTTCCGTCTTCCGGAAGCATAAAATGTCCCTCTATCACCCAGTAAAAATCGGCTCACTTTCTCTTGATGGGAATTTGTTTCTCGCACCTGTTGCGGGATATTCTGACCGCGCCTTTCGCTCCATTTGTGCGGAATGCGGGGCGGATTTTGCCTACACGGAGATGGTGAGTTCCGAAGCCCTCACGCGGAATAACGAAAAGACCGAGCTTCTCATGGCCCGCGCCCCCAACGAAAAGGCCTATGCCGTTCAGATTTTCGGCGGAAACCCGGAGACGATGGCTAATGCCGCACGAATCGTCCTTGAAAAAACGACGGCTGAGTGCATAGACATAAACGGCGGCTGTCCTGTTCCTAAAATCATCAAGTCAAATGCAGGAAGCGCCCTCACACGCGACCCTGAGCATCTTTTTAAAATCGTAAGCGCCGTGGTTCGGGCGGTAGATGGGCGAGTTCCTGTCACAGTAAAATTCCGCTTGGGCTGGGATGCAGAGCATATCACCTGGAAGGAATGTGCCGAGGCCGCAATTAAGGCTGGAGCGGCGGCAATCACCATGCACGGAAGAACAAGAGCGCAAGGCTACGAGGGAAAGTCCGACTGGGCTGCCCTTGCCGAGCTTGTCAAATTCGTTGGCGAAAAAACTTCCAGATCAGGGCAGAAAATTCCTGTTTTTGGAAGCGGAGACGCCTTCACTCCCGAAGACGCAAAGCGGATGCTTGAGGAAACTGGCGTTGATGCCGTAATGTTCGCCCGCGGTGCAATGGGAAATCCCTTCTTGTTTACGAAAACCAGGGAATTGCTAACAAAAGGCACGATTACGGAAATTCCGGTGGAAAAACGCATTCAGGCAGGCTTCCGGGAACTCAACTTACTTGTACAAGACCACGGAGAGCTTTCTGCCTGTAGGGAAGCCCGCAAAAGATTCTGCGCTTACTCAAAAGGCTTGGAAGGCGGAGCTGCTTTGCGGAAAGAAATCGTAAGTGCTGAAAGCGTAGGAGATTATAAAAAGATATTTTCCGAAAAAATCTCTCAATTTTTCTAATATCTTCCAAAAACATCTGCAAATCACTACAATAATAGAATGTTTCGTATTTATGTAGAGCGCAAGCCGGGCTTCCAGAGTGAAGCGGCCAGCATTTTGGGTGAAATCAATGGATTTTTGGGCATTTCTTCTGTGAAGGGAGTGCGTTATTTCAACCGCTATGACATCGAGAACACTTCTGAAGATGTCTCAAAAATGGCGGCTTTGCGAATCTTCTCTGAGCCTCAGAGCGATTCTGTCGTCTACACATCGCTTGAAACCGACCCTAGCGACACTGTAATCATTTGGGAATATTTGCCGGGCCAGTACGACCAGCGTGCGGACAGCGCCGAGCAGTGTCTTTCACTTCTTCGCGAGTCTATGAAAAATACGGCCACCGTCGGCACTGAGCCTCCCCGCGTCCGATGTGCCAAAATGGTCATTCTTTCTGGCAGCGTTTCTGCCGATGAAGTGGCACGAATCCAGAAATATCTTATCAATCCTGTCGATTCCCGCCTTGCAAAGGCTGAAATCCCTGAGACTCTCGAAATGAAAACCGAAGTTCCAGCCGACATTCCAACAGTCGAAGGATTCATTTCTTACAATAAAAAAGAGCTTGACGCTTACCGCGAGAAGATGGGCTTGGCCATGGATTTGGCCGACATAAAGTTCCTGCAGGATTACTTCAAGTCAATCAAGCGAGACCCCACCGAAACTGAAATCCGCGTTCTTGACACTTATTGGAGCGACCACTGCCGTCACACCACTTTCAACACTGTTCTTAAAGACATCAAAATCGAAAAAGGCCCTTACGCCAAACTTTTCAAGGAATCCCTCAAAAATTACGAGGCCATGCACACTGACATCTATGCGAAACGAAAGGACAAGCCTCTCACCCTCATGGATATGGCTACAATCGGTGGAAAATATCTCCGCAAGCACGGTATGCTTGATGACATGGAAGTAAGCGAGGAAAACAATGCCTGCTCTATTTTCATCGATGTTCACTACACTACTGACGAAAAGGGAAATCCTCTCCCGGAGGGCAAAGAAGAGACCGAACAGTGGCTCTTGCAGTTTAAAAACGAAACACACAATCATCCTACAGAAATCGAGCCTTTCGGCGGTGCGGCAACATGTATCGGCGGCGCAATCCGCGACCCTCTTTCAGGACGAAGCTGGGTTTATCAGTCAATGCGCGTAACTGGTGCTGCCGATCCAACAGTTCCTTTGAGCGAGACTTTGCACGGTAAACTCCCTCAGATGAAGATTTGCCGTGAGGCAGCTCAGGGATTCTCTTCTTACGGAAACCAGATTGGCTTGACCACAGGTCAGGTAACAGAAGTCTATCATCCGGGCTTCGTGGCAAAACGAATGGAATTGGGTGCTGTAATTGCAGCTTCTCCATACAAAACCGTTATGCGCGAGACTCCAGAAGAAGGTGACATCATCATCCTTCTTGGCGGTGGAACAGGACGAGACGGTATCGGTGGAGCTACAGGCTCATCAAAAGTTCACACAGAAAAATCAGTTACTACAGCGGCTGCCGAAGTTCAGAAGGGAAATGCCGTTGAGGAACGAAAAATTCAGCGTCTTTTCCGAAATCCTGAAGTAAGCCACATGATTCGCCGCTCAAATGACTTTGGTGCCGGCGGTGTTTCTGTAGCTGTGGGCGAGCTTGCCCCGGGACTGGACATCAATCTTGACGCCGTTCCAAAGAAATACGAAGGCTTGAACGGAACAGAGCTTGCAATTTCTGAATCACAGGAACGAATGGCTGTAGTTGTCCGCAAAGGCGATGTAGATAAATTCATCAAATACTGTAATGACGAGAACTTGAATGCTGTCGTTGTTGCGACCGTAACCGACAAAAACAAGCTCACAATGAAATGGCGGGGAAAGACAATCGTTGACATTGACCGCTCATTCCTGGATTCAGCGGGCGCAGTTCACACGGCAAAGGCTTCAATCGAATCTCCGACCGAACAGCACTCTTCTCCGCTCGTAAAACCGCTTGAAAGCGTGGCGAAAGTCTTGGGAAAGGCGGCGAGCGCGACTGGCGAAAGTGGCGGCGAGCAACCGACGGCAGAGCAAATGCGACAAGCGTTCATCGAAAATATCAGGGATTTGGCTTGCTGTTCTCAGCGCGGCTTGCAGGAGCGATTTGACGGCTCAATCGGCGCAAGCACGGTTCTCTTCCCCTTCGGCGGAAAATATCAGGGAACGCCGGAATGTGCTATGTCGGCGAAAATTCCAGTCATCTCACCCCGCGAGACTTCAACGGTCAGCCTGATGTCTTACGGTTACGACCCACGCGTTGCCCAATGGTCTCCATGGCACGGAGCTCAGACAGCAATCCTTTCTTCTCTGGCAAAAATCACCTGTATCGGCGGCAAGGCAACAACAAGCCGCATGAGCTATCAGGAATTCTTCGGTCGCGCGGTTGACGCTCACACTTGGGGCTACCCTGCGGCGGCACTTTTGGGTTCAGTTGATGCCCAGCGTGAAATGGGCTGTGCTTCAATCGGCGGAAAAGATTCAATGAGCGGAACTTTCGAGCATTTGAATGTTCCTCACACTCTGGTTTCATTCGCCGTTGCTCACGACGAGGCTAAAAATGTTCAGTCTGGCTCATTCAAAAAGAGCGGAAGCTACATTTATCTCGTTCAGGTTCCATATTCAAAAGAACTTGCCCCTGACTGGGAGGCTTTCAAAAAGAATTCCGATGCCCTTTACGAACTCAACAAGGCCGGTAAAATCAACGCTATGTATCCTGTAGGAGCGGGCGGAATTGCCGAAGCTGTCACAAAGATGGCATTCGGAAACAAAATCGGCGTTCAGCTGACCCAGATTCCGACATCTGCGACAATCATCGGCTTCCATCGCAACGCAAATGATACAATCGCCGACCTTTTCACTCCTCAATACGGCTCAATCATCGTTGAGACAGACGATGACAAGTTTGAAAACGGCGGATTCGTGAACACAACTGTAATCCGAATCGGAAACACACAGAAAGATCCGATTATCTCATTCGAGATGAAGGGCGTTGCTCCGCTTCCAAAAGCAGAAATCAAGCTTTCTGACCTTTACGAAGCATGGGAATCTAAACTTACAAAAGTATTCCCGCCAGTTTCTTCTGTTAAAAAAGAAGAAAATCTCCCGGATTGGGCAAAAGCAGAGCACGCATCTTTGGGCGAAGCACGGGCCAAGAAAGATACATTCACAGTAATCGATTCAAGCAAGGCAAAACCACGCGTAATCGTTCCTGTATTCCCTGGCACAAACTGTGAGTACGACATGGCACGAGCCTTCAACCTCGCGGGCGCTGACTCACACATCCTCGTCTTCAAGAACCGCACTCCAAAAGACCTGGAAGAATCTCTCGCGTCCTTCAAGGCCGAGATTGAAAAAGCACAGATTGTAGCATTCGCAGGTGGATTTAGTGCCGGTGACGAGCCGGACGGAAGCGGAAAGTTCATTGCAAACGTAATCCGCGAAAAACGAATCTCAGACGCAATCACTTCTCACCTTGAAAAGAAAAATCTGATTCTCGGTATCTGTAACGGCTTCCAGGCTTTGATTAAAACAGGCCTCGTTCCATACGGAAAAATCACTGAAGCCACCGCAGAGACGCCGACACTTACATTCAACGATATCCACCGCCACATTAGCCGTGTTGTATGGACTCGCATGGTAAGCGCCGCTTCTCCTTGGGCTTTGGACGAATCAGTTTTGGACACTCGCCCACACTACATCCCGGTAAGCCACGGTGAGGGAAAGATTTTCATCTCAGAAAAGCTGGCGCAGGAGCTCTTCGCAAACGGACAGGTCTACAGCCAGTACTGCGACGAAAACGGCCAGCCGACAATGCTTGAACCCGAGAACCCGAACGGCTCGGCATTCGCAATCGAAGGTCTCACAAGCCCGGACGGCCTCGTTCTCGGCAAGATGGGTCACTCAGAGCGCACGGTGGGCATCGGCGGCTACACAGAGGATTTGATCAAGAACATCGCCTGCAACAAGGAAGCAAGCAGCTGTCAGAACCTCTTTAGGGCTGGTGTGAGGTATTTTGCTTAAACTGAAAACTGAAAGTGGAAAGTTGAAAATTATGTAGGGGGAGACTTCCCCCTATCAGGAAAGAAATGTGCCACAAGGATGTGGCGAAAAGAAAGGCGAGTTTTTGAAAAAAACTCGTCCACTTTTTGCGAAGACACGAGGTCTGAGCATAAAAGTGACCTCGCTGTGAGTAATTTTACTTGCGGCGAGGTTTTTGCTTTTTCGCCACTGTTGTGCTATATTTATTTTATGAAGATACCAATGAATTCAGATTGTGCGAAACTTAGTAACGAAGGTTGTTATACAATTTTCTCATTCAGGGACTCGCGGCTGAAATTCATTGCTCCTTATTCTCTTGAACGATACGAGTCTGTTGTAAAATGGGATAACGGTTATCTTGTCGTTATGGCAAAATATTCTCATTTAAAAGAACCCGAAGAAGAATACATTGACTTGATTCCTGTGCTTGAAGATTTGTGTATTGAGCCTGAGAACTATTTAAAGCCGATAAAAAAAGTGGAGGTTTCTTATGCTTGACGTAAAAAAAATTTCGGACGAAGCAGATATGATTGTCTGTGGTTTTGCCTATAAAAAAAACGAGCAGGGGATCAAGATTTTTGACTTGAACAACTGTGAAGGTGTCGCTGTTATTTCTGACGACGGAACTTTAATCGAAACTAATATGGATGACATTGAACTTTCTATCGCAAAGAAACATCTTGCCATAAATGCAAAATATATGGAGGCTTAGATGCCGAAATATTTTTCTTTCAAAGTAGCGGGATATTATTTGTATTTCACTTCAAAATGTATCATCGAAGCGATGCATGTTCATGCCAGTGATTCAAGTCTTACAGAAAAGGGTGCCGCAAAATTTTTCGTAAAAGGAAATGGAGATTCTATTTTGCAAGAAAAAGGTCGCCTTAATGACCGCGAAGTGAATAAGATTCAGGCTTTTATTAAGGACAATTATCAGAGTATGTATGATAAATGGTCAGAATACAGCAAGATTGGATTTTATTTAGGAAACTGATAAATTAAACCTCGCTGTGAGTAACTTTACTTGCGGCGAGGTTTTTGCTTTTTCGCCACTGTTGTGCTATATTTATCTTATGAATCATACCGCAATCTTAAGCAGTTTTGATAAATACACAACTTTCTCATTCGGTGACAAAAAACTCACCTTCCGAACTTGCAATAATTTGGAGCGGTACACGAAAATCAATCTTTGGGATGCTGGTTATATTGAAGTCATGGCAAAATACAAGCACAACAAAGAGGAAATTGAAGAATACATTGACTTAATTCCAGTGCTTGAAGGTCTGTATATGGATAAAGAAAAATTCCTGGCACCGATAAAAGAGGTAAAAATCGAATATGTCTGAAAAAGAATTGGAAAAAATCGCTGATAACGCAAAAATTATAGTAAATGGATATGCTTTCTCAATAAGGGAAGACGGATTCATCAGTATTTTAAATCTTGAGCATCCAGACTGTGCGATTGTAATAAGCCATGATTTTGAAATCATCGAAACAAATATGGATGAAATAGAACAAGGTATTGTTATTGAGCTTGCTAAAAGGAACCTTCAATTTTTAGAGGAACATAATGCCTAAATATTTCAGAGATAAAATCGCCGACCATTATTTATACTTCACTGCAAAATGTATCGTCGAGGCAATGCATGTTCATGCAAGCGACAAAAAACTAACCGAAGCTGATTCTGCGAAGTTTTTTGTAAAGGCAGGTGGAACGGCAGTCTTGCAAAAACGCGGGGATTTGACAGATTCTCAAATCACTACAATAGAAAAATTCATCAAAGCGAACTATGTCGATATGTATAAGACTTGGAAAGATTTTGGTGGCGGAGAGTTTTACGGAAAGTAATTAGCCGCCTAATTTCTCAACTAAAAAATCCATGCAATTTTTTGCGTCTTGTGGAAGTTTTTCTATTTTATTTACAAAACTCCTGTATTTATGAAAAAGAATCATTTCTTGGGAAAGATTCTCGCCTGAGAATTCAGAATCTTTGCCTGTTGTTAAATATTCTACACTAACGCCAAGTACCTGAGCGATTTTTACGGCATTTCCAACAGTTGGTTCGTTTCCGTTTTTGGCAAGATATCCATCGAGAGTGCGTTTATTTATTCCTGTTTTTTGCGCAAGTTCCTTCGTCTGCAAATCCTGAAAATCAAGTTCGTTCCGCAAATTTTCTCTGAATCCCATTTTAAACATTATACGATTAAAACAGTAACCGATAATTTTTCTTGCTTGCATAATGTAATTTTTAGGTTTATAATACTAGTATAATCGTAAATAAATTCTTATCTTGCGATTATAAGGAGAATTTCAAAAATGGCTCGATTCCAAATCACTTTTCAAAAAGTCCAGAACGGTAAAATCGTCTCAACAGCAGGAACAAGCGTTGAGGCAAACTCAATCATGGAAGCAAAAAACAAATTCATGTCAAATCATTTACCTACAAACACTTATTCGTACAAGATTGTATCTTGCGTAAAGAAATAAGGATTAAAAATGTCAGAAAATTTTGATAAAACTGAAACTTTAGATTTAGACAAAGAATTGGAAGGACTTGAAAATCTGACTAACAAAATAGATGCGTTGTGTATCGAAATTCAAAACGACATGGAACTTCTTGAAATTGCCAAGAAAGAACAAGGAAAGTACGAGTCTTTAGAAAAACAACTCGCAAAGCATCCAGAAAACGAAGTTGAAATAAAGGCAGAGATGCTTGCAATTGAAAAGAAAGTCGATGGGCTTATGGCTCAGATAAAACCATTGG
>DFEB01000013.1 GCA_002368605.1 Treponema sp. UBA3813
TGGCCATATCCTCGTTCCCGCCGTGGCGGCGGAGCCTCACATGCTTCCTTCCCCCCTTTCCTTTTTTTCCGGTATTTTATATGCCGGTGGCCATGGTGGGGTGGATATACCCGTTCCCGTTCCGAACACGGAAGTCAAGCGCCCCTACGCCGATGATACTCCAGACCGGGGGAAAGTAGGCAGCCGCCGGCTTTTTTTTGTTTTAAATGGCCCCCTGCGGGGAGAGGCCGGGGGGCGGCAGGTCAGAGCGGCGGCTGTGGCAGACGGCCGCGCGTCAGTAAGCCGTAGGCCGGCAGGGGGCTCGTGTTCGCTGAGATAAAAATGACTTATAGGGATAGAGAAGAATCTTTTTAATTTTCCTAGTCTAACAAGTAATTGTAATCAGGAGCGTTTCCGAATTCGTCTTCTTTCAGGAAGTCATAAATTGATGAGCCTGTATTATTTGTGAAAATATTGTTTCCTTCTAAGTCAAACGAAAGTGGTGTAGAATCTCTTATGATAAGGTCACTGGCAAATCCTGCACGATACAAATCTTGCTCAAGTCGATATAGTCCTAAAAGTCGTCCTGTTGAGTTTCCTGAGTGTACCGTACATAATTCTGTGGGCTGTGTGCCTTCAAGGAATGTAAGCGTGATTTTTCCTTCATTGCAGTCATCTGTTGGAAGATTGCCGCTTGCAGAACAAACTGTGACATCAACAGTCCCGCTTGCTGGTGCTGTAAAATTCTTATAAGGCAGTCCGTCGTGGGCTTTTTGCATAAAACTTGCCATTGCATAGCCTGCAAGAGTTGAACCTGTCAGTTTTAAGCCAAGTGATTGACCTGGTTTATCGAATCCGAACCAGAAAACAGATGTGTAATAAGGTGTAAAGCATGCGGCCCATGCATCTGCCCAGTTTTGTGTTGTTCCGGTTTTTCCTGCTGCAGGAATTGTATATTTTCTGCCATTTTCGTTTCTGTATGTAAATTTCGAGCCGTTTCCTGTAGGACCTGCAAGCGTACCAGACTTTACTGTGTTTTCAAGAATCTTTGTCATTACATAGGCTGTTTGAGGTGTGATAACTTGTGTCGCCGCGCCTTTTGCAATTTGCTTTTGGCGGACATCTTTTTCCGGATTTAAGAAAACATTTCCATTTTTGTCTTCGACACTGCGAATAGCTATAGGAATAACTTCTTTTCCTCCATTTGCAAAAATTGCATAGGCATGGGCTACTTCAATTGGACGGACAGAACATACGCCGAGTCCTATTGGGTAGCCTGGTACAAAACCTCTGTTCGGGACTTCTTCTTCTGGAATTCCGAGTAATTCAATTGCCCTGTTGATAGCTGTATCAAATCCTATTCCATCAAGAATCTTTAGTGATGGAACATTCATTGAGTGAGCCAGTGCGTACCAAAGTTCTACATCACCTTTCCATTCACCACGGAAATTCTGTGGAATGTAAGGCTTTCCGTCTGCAGTGTGGAATACGATTGGAGTGTCAGAAATAATTGTGCTTGGAGTGTATTGCCTAGAGTCTATGGCAGCGCTGTAGTAAAGTGGCTTAAAAGAGGAGCCGGGCTGGAGTTTTGCCTGAACTGCTCGTATGAACTGATTTTCGCCGTCAAATTTGCTTCCTCCGACAAGAGAGGTTATGTAACCTGTGGAGTTCTCAAGGGCAATCATTGTTCCTTCAATGACATTCTTTCCTACATTTGATTTAGCCACAGCATTCGCCCTATTTGCAACGCTTATTTTTAGGGAATCAATTCCGCACACAAGAGACATGACATCAACGATAGGGTTGATTGTCTTTGTATAAGTTGAAAGCGCTATGACCTCGTTTCTCTGCTGAGAGAATTTTAACTCTCCAAGATTGAAAGTTAGTGTCAGAAGCTCTGTAAGCGGTGTGTATATTTTGAGCGCTTCGTTTTCTCGTTCGCTGTTTCCTCGCTGATAAGTGCGGTTTGCATAGGCAATGTAATGCTCCATCGTATTCTGTGCCGCAATCTGATTTTTAAGATTGAGCGTAGTGTTGACGGTAAAGCCTGATGAATAAATATCATCTGTTCCGTATACCATACCTGCGAGTTCTCGACGGACATATTCTGAGAACCAGGGAGCATTGTCGTCTCGTGTGACGATTGCCGTGTTTCCAGTGCGGGTATAGTCAAAATTAGCCCAATAATTGTCAAAAGATGTATTTGCTTGTTCTTCTGTGATTAAGCCTGACTCGACCATAGTGGCAAGAACATACTGTTGTCTGTCCATTGCTCGATCAGGATGCTCGAATGGGTTGTAGTGGGCTGGATTTGAGAGCTGAACGACAAGGAGAGCGGCTTCTGCTGGCGTTATTTCACTGGCATCATGCCCGAAATAGAGTTTGCTTGCCGCATTGACACCGTATGTTCCCATTCCAAAGTAAATTTTGTTTAGATAAAGCTCAAGAATTTCATTTTTTGAAAATCGTCTCTCCATCTGAATTGCCCACCACAATTCCTTGAGCTTTCGTTTGTATGATTTGTCTGTTCGGTCACAGTAAAGAGTACCCGCAATCTGTTGGGTCAGAGTTGAGCCACCTCCTAAAGAAAGATGTAGGGCCTGACCTACAACGGCACGGAAAAGTGCTTTTATTGAGAAGCCGTGGTGAGTGTAGAAAATTCGGTCTTCGCGAGAAACGAGGGCATCAATCATGTGCTGGGGAAGATGGTTGATGCTGATAATTTCTCGTTTTTCTTCGCTGGCAAATTCAGTGATAAGCTCACCGTTTATGTCGAGGATTCGTGTTGGGAGTGCCGTGTCAAACTCTGTGAAGTTTTCGTTGTCTATTATGAATTTTGTATTTGAGAGGGCCAATCCAAGAGATGCGCCAAAAACGGCCGCAAAGAAAAAAAGCCCTGAAATCATAAGAATTGTAAATTTGCTCGTTTTTTTCATTTATTATAGAATACAATTTCTCAAAACTTCTGTAAAGGCACTGTGTTAATGGGTTTTTAAAAGAAAAGGGCTGTCTTGCGACAGCCCAGTTGCCCATCAGGCAAGTCGGGCGCCAATGGGTGGGAGGGGATAATTGCGCGCCCGACTTTTATATTATCGCTATAAAAGGCAGAAATCTTTAGAGATTTGAATTAATTTTATTGAAAATGATGCCCTAATTTTCTTCTGTGATGGTTGCGTCAATATTTAGGTTTACAGAATAGGTTCGTCCGTTCATTGCTGAGACGGTTTTTATTATTTCGTAGTCGCCAAGAATGAAATTTACTGTATGTTCTCCCTGTGTGACGACAATTGCTTCGTTTGTAACTTTGACAAGTTCTCCGTCAAGATAGACTTGTGTATTTCGTGGGCAGAGAAGTTTTATAAGTGGTTCAATTCCCCTTAGTTTGACGGAAACGCCCGTATTTTTAGCTTGTTCAATGCGGAAAGTACGCAACTCATTTCGATATGAATCGCTGACAATTGAAAGATGATGCTCCCCGGTCGTGAGGATTTTTTGAGAGTAATCGTTTGCAGGCACATCATCAATGAAAACAGAATATTTTTTTTCTTCGTTTGATGGGGGAGTTATTGAAAGAGTGAGAGAACCTTTGTTTTTTAGAACGGGTTTTGCTGTTATTTCTAGAATAGAATTTTCAAGAGATTCTGGAACACCCTTCATGACCATCATGAAACGAAGAAATATGCCTGTCTGCTTTGAATTTTGAGCCAGACTTGTTTTGAAATTGTCTGACAAGGGGAGCTTTACTGAATAAGGATTGTCTTTGATTGAAAAGTCAGAGGAAATCGGGACATAAATGGTTAGGGTAAAATTGCCCGGAATTGTATTGAGGTAAACTCTTTCCCCATGATAATTTTTCTTTTTCTCGCTGGGAATTGGGTCGAGTTTTTCGTAGAGCATGTATGCGACTGAATCACGCCATGTAACGATATCTTCAGGAACTTTTAGGGTGAGCTCAATTCCGCTGACATAGGTTAAGTCTGAGGGAAGCGTAATCCACAGGGCATCGTTTATGCCTGATGAAACCGTAATTTTTTCGTCAATGTTTGTGAAAGTGATTGGAACTAGTTTTCTGATACGGAAATTTTCTGCGGATAGAGAAAGCGTGGCTCCCAAAAGAATGGCGCCCAAAGAGAGAAAAAATTTGCAATTCTTTAGCGGCGAATTTAAAAATCTCTGCATATACCGTCTGTCTCTTAGTATAGTACAGGCTTTGTTTTTTTTCTATGGATAAAGCCCCTAATTGCTGAAAATAAAATGAAAAAAGCCTTTGAAAAACAGAAAAAACCTAAAATTTCCGAATTTGTTTTGCCGGGTCGGTGGGAGTTCCGTTTTCCCTGACTTCAAAATGCAGGTGGGGGCCGGTGGAGGCTCCTGTGGTTCCCACTAAGCCGATTACCTCGCCGCTTGTGACGGTCTGACCTGGACTGACGAGTATTTTTGAGAGATGGGCGTAGCGGCTTACGGTGTTTCCATTGTGCTTTATGTCGATGTATTTTCCGTAGAGAGGGTGATTTTGCTCAGCGGTGATGACGATTCCGCTTTTACAGGCGTAGACTTCACTTCCGATGGGGGCCGCAAGGTCGATTCCGGCGTGGAATTTCCATGTGCCTGAAACAGGACTGGTTCGGTAGCCGAATTCAGATGTGATGATTTTTTTGCTCAAGGGAAGCTGCATTCCCTTGTCGTGGAAGAAGGCGATTTGCGTGGGGGAGAATGTGCGGTCCGGGAGAAAGTAAAATTCCTGACCGTCGATGTCATAGACTGTGGTTTTCTCTGTGATGAAGGGGGCGTATTCTTTCTGGAGTAGGATTTCAAGGGCGGACTCGGCTTTTTTGGGGATGAAAAGCCCTTGCGGGACCGGGAGAATCAGTTCCATGCCTGCGTGAAGGTCTTCCGGCGATGAAATGCGGTTTATTGTGGCGAGGCTGCCCTGACCTGTCTGGAAGCGGGCGTAGAGTCCGTGGAAAGTGTCCAGATATTTTTCCTTGTCGCTTACGACTTTGTAAGTGTAAAAAAGTGAAGCCGGCTTGTCGCGGATTTTTTCGGGCGGAAAATTTGAGGGCAGATTTTTGATTTTTCGGTAGCTTTCCATGTCTTTCTGGTATTGCTGCCAGATTCCGTTTTCGCGGGAGATTATTTCCCTCTCCTCATCGCTTTTGGCTGTGCGGGGAGAGACGAATTTTGGGTTTCCGATACGGGGAAGGGATTCCCTGGTGATAAAAAGAGCTTCCGCTGAAGGGGGCTCTTCCCCGGTGAAGGGAAGCTCTGATGAATCTTGGGAAAAAAGCGGAAAAACTGTGAGAAAAATGAGGGGAAAGAGAAAATACCGCCCCGCCGTGTAGCCCCGAAGCTGCTGCAGGCAGTGAGCGTGAGCGAAGGGCGGAAGGGCGGCAGAGAGAAAAATTTTGCGCCAGAAATGGAAAAAAAACTTCATGCTGATTCTGAGGCGAGTTCCTGCCTGTTGGATTTGAGAAAATGTGAGCTTAAAACGAAGGCTGCCACCGTTGAGGCAAGAAAAATGAGGGCAAGAACGCGCCTTCCTGAGAAAATCGAGGTGAAAAAAGCGGCGATTCCTGCGGAGATGATTAAAAATTTGACCGAAAAAAAGACGGCTGATTTTGCACCCTGCTTTTTGATTTGCCTGAAGACAAGAAAAGCTAAAAGTGCGAGAATCAGGGCGCTTACGGTAAAAGTGTAGGCGGCTTGGAAGTTCCTTGCGAAAAAGCAGAGTGGGTAGGCAGACAGCGAGCATACAAGCGCGCAGATGACAAGCAGCAAAATAAACATGCTCTTATTGTAAAACAAAAAAATGAAAAAAAAAAGACTGCCTTGTGGCAGCCTTGCTATAAAGAATGAACTTATGCCTCAGAAATTGCTGAAGCTGGGCATTCAGAAGCGCATGTTCCGCAGCTTACGCATTTTCCAGCGTCGATTTCGCGGTGTCCGTCGTTCTCTGAAATTGCTCCAACCGGGCAGTCCGGCTCACAAGTTCCACAGTTTACGCAAACGCTTGGATCGATTTTCATTGCCATAATTTGTACCTCTTAAAAATGGTTTATGATGTCATTGTAATATCGGAAAATGTGAAAAACAAGGGTTTGAAGAACGAATTAGACAAGGCTAACGAACGAATTAGAGTAGGCTAACAGATGATCCGAGGTTTAAAAAAAAATCCACCCGTGCTAAAATCTTTCTTATGGAAAAGAACTCTGAGAATATTGCGAAAATTGCGGCTATGATTGACCACACGAATTTGAATCCCTGTGCGAGAAAGGCCGATATTGAAAAACTTTGCGCTGAGGCTAAGGAATACGGCTTTGCCTCTGTCTGCGTGAATCCTTCTTATGTGCCTCTGGCTTCGGAACTTTTGGCCGGAAGCGATGTTAAAGTCTGCACGGTTGTGGGCTTTCCTTTGGGGGCAAATACCATTGATGATAAGGCGGCTCAGGCCGGAGTGACAGTCTATGACGGAGCGCGGGAAGTTGATATGGTCGTCAACCTGGGACTTGTCAAGGACGGACAATGGGACGATGTTTTTGAAGAGATTTATGCCGTGCGCTGTGCGGTAAACGATGTGATGATTCCCGGAGACCCGAAAATCATCCTCAAAGTGATTCTTGAAACCTGCTATCTTTCTGATGAAGAAATAATTAAATGCTGCGAGTGTGCCGAAAAAGCAGGGGCTGATTTCGTCAAGACTTCAACGGGCTTTGCGATTCTAAAAGGCCCTGACGGAAAACTTCTGCCCAACGGAGCGACGACTCACGCTGTTTCCCTCATGCGAAAGACTGTGGGCGGGCGTCTGGGCGTAAAGGCAAGCGGCGGAATCCATAACTGGGAAGAGGCCGTGGCCATGGTAGACTCTGGTGCCAGCCGAATCGGAGCCAGCGCGGGAGTTCAGATAATTAGCAATTAGCTGTGGTTTCGGTTTATGAGAAATTTTTCTACTTCAGCTTTGATTCTCTCGGTGGCCATGAGTGGCGAAAATAACCGGCGGGTTACGATTTTTTCGCCGGAGGAGGGGATTTTCTTCGCGACGCTTTACGGCGGGCCTAAATCCAAGCTCCGTTCCCTTGTTTCTCCGATGAATTCGGGGATTCTGTATCTCTACCGGGACGAAGTGAAAAATCAGACGAAAATCACTGACTTTGATGTTAAGAATTATCATCTTTCATTCAGGGAAAATCTTTTTAAGACTTATGCCGCTTCCTTTGCCACGGAAATTCTGATTAAGACCAAATGCGCCGGCTCTCCCGCCGAAAGCTGGAAAATCCTAAATGGATTTTTGGACGGAATCGAGCTTTCCGGGGAAGAGGAGTCAAGGCTGGGGCTGGTGCGCTTTTTGTGGCGTTATCTTTCTCTTTTGGGCGTTAAACCAGACACGGCGAATTGTCTTTCCTGCGGCTCTTCACTTCATGCTGGAAAATTCACGGATGATGCCTTATCATGGAGATACAGCTTTTCCAGATTGGAGAACGGCTTTGTCTGCCCGGATTGCGCTTCGGGAGATAGAAAGGCGGATTTCACGCTCTCAAAGGCGGCCTTGACTTACCTTGAGGCGGTGACGAGCCTTAGTCCCAAGGCGGTAAGGGAAATCGTCATCTCTCAGTCTGCATTCCTTGAGATGAAGGCTCTTTCATACTCCCTTATCGAGCAGGCTTGCGGAACTAAGCTCAAGTCTCTTGAAAGCGGCGTAGGGATTTTATAGATTTCTTGCGGAAGTCTGCTTGCTCTGCGAGAAAACGAAAAATAGGAGGAAATTATGGTTGATTACACAGAAGGTTCAGGAAAACAGTATCACACGGGAGTGGGGCCAGCTGACATCGGAAAATATGTCATTATGCCGGGAGATCCTAAACGATGCGCAAAGATTGCAGAACACTTTGACAACGCAAAACTTGTGGCTGATGTCCGGGAATATGTCACTTATACCGGAACTCTTGAGGGAGTGCCTGTTTCTGTCACTTCAACGGGAATCGGCGGCCCTTCGGCTTCCATCGCCATTGATGAGCTTGCCAAATGCGGCGCCCACACTTTCCTTCGAGTTGGAACTTGCGGCGGTATGCAGGAAGATGTAATGGGCGGCGATATCGTTATTGCGACGGGCGCCGTTCGTATGGAAGGCACCAGCCGGGAATTTGCTCCAATTGAGTATCCGGCAGTAGCCAACATAGATTGCGTGAACGCTCTTGCCGCAGCAGCAAAAAAACTTAATGTGTCAAATCATGTAGGCGTGGTTCAGTGCAAGGATTCGTTTTTCGGTCAGCACGAGCCTGAGATTATGCCGGTGAGCTACGAGCTTGAGAATAAATGGCAGGCATGGCTCCGCATGGGCTGTCTTGCAAGCGAAATGGAAAGCGCGGCTCTCTTTATTGCCGGTCTTTTCCTCAGAGTGCGGGTCGGCTCATGCTTCCTCGTGGTGGCAAATCAGGAGCGGGCAAAAAAAGGTCTTCCCAACAAGCAGGCTCACGACACCGAGGTTGCGATAACTGTCGCGGTAGAGGCCCTTCGCAGCTTGATTTTAAAAGACAAGGCTGACGGAAAGATTTAAGCGCGGCTGGACAGATGGACGCGGATAAAATCATGCGGCCATGCGCGCACAGCTCTTCTGGAGTCTTCTACTCTAAAATATATGTTTATCCTTTTTTCGTTTTGTGTTATCCTATCTGTGAAAATCTGTGTTAATCTGTGGATAAATAATGAAAAATTGGATTAAAAAACATATAAGCCGCGCTGATGTGGGGGATTTGTATGACCGTTTTGGGGTGAATGCCCTTACGGCTTCAATCCTCGCACGGCGGGGCATCACTGAAGGGAAGGATGTGCAGTTCTTTCTTGAGGACGATTTGCGTTTCCTCCACAATCCCTTTCTTTTCAATAATATGGAAGATGCCGTTGACCGAATATTGCAGGCCAAAGACGAGGGCGAAAAAGTCCTGATTTTTGGTGACCGGGATGTTGACGGAATTACGGCTACCACTGTTCTTTATGACTATCTTACTTCTATCGGAATTGATGTCTCATGGCGCCTTCCCGGCGGAACCGACCCCTACGGTCTCAATAAAAATGCCGTGGATGATTTTGAGAAAAACTACGGCTCCCTGGTCATTACGGTGGACTGCGGAATCTCCAATGTGGAAGAAATCGCTTATGCTGCCTCAAAGGGCATGGATGTAATCGTGCTTGACCATCACACGCCGCCGGAAGTTCTTCCCAGCCCTGCCATTATCGTAAATCCCAAATGCGAGGACAGCGGATATCCTTTCAAAGATATTTCTGGCTGTGCCGTGGTTTACAAGGTGGTGACAGCCCTCCGCTTTGCGGCAAGCGAACTTTACAAGAATGAAATCGCCCTTCTTACGGCTTCTTTGTCTGAAAACAGCGGGGAATGTAAGATTGAAGTCCTTAAATTGCAGAATTTGGTCGAAAAAGGCTCTCTTACTGAGACTGTCAGGGCGGGAACTTCCCTTTCTTCTACAAAACTGATTGATTTTTTGCGCGGTCAGCAGATTTTTGTCTGGGATGAAAAATCTACGGCTTCTCTTTTGGCGCAGGTTTTCGGAAATGGCGCGGAATTCAACTTCCTCGATATCCGCCCTGAAGTGGCAAAACTCATTCCCTCTATGGCAAATGCCAGCCTTTCACTCTTAAAATCAAAGTCAAAACTTGCCCGCTACAATCCTTCTCAGAATTCAGAAATCAACGCTTTTTACAATATTTTCGTCACCTTTATGAATGCCCAGCTTGCAAGGCAGTTTCCCCAGAACGAAAAAGCCAACGAACGGGATTTGCAGCTGGTGGCTCTTGCGGCTCTTGCCGACATCATGCCGCTTAAAAACGAGAACCGAATCTTTATCCGTCACGGCGTCGAGTCAATGAACAAGGGTAGGGCAAGGGATGGCTTAAAGGAACTTCTTTCGATGCAGAATTTGCTGGGAAAGAGGATTACGGCGACCGATTTGTCATGGAACATAAATCCCGCTTTGAACGCGACAGGCCGGCTTGGTCAGCCAGAAATAGGCCTTGAGCTTTTCCTTGAAAAGGATCCTTCAAAGAGGACTGAAATCGCCCAGAAAATCATCGAGATGAATAACCAGCGCAAGGAACTTGGCAACGAGGGCTGGAATTTTGCCGCCATGCAAGCCAGGCAAAGCATCGAAAAATACGGGGGAAAACTCTGCGTGATAATCGATGATTCAGGCGAGCAGAGGATTAACCGGGGGGTCTCAGGAACGATTGCGGGAAAACTCGTGAATATTTACGATATACCTGCCATGGCAATTACCTTTGTTGACGAAAATGCCATAGGCTCCATGCGGAGCTGCCGGGGATTTGAGGTTCTTTCCCTGCTGGATAAGATGGCGGACTTGTTCGTGAGTTACGGCGGTCACGCTTATGCGGCGGGCTTTACCTTCAAAAAAGAGCGCCTCCATGAATTTCTTGCCGCTTTGGACAAATTCGCCCCTGAAATTCAGCTTTCTTCTTCGGAGTCAGAGCAGATTAATGTGGATGCGGAAATTCCCCCGGATTATTTGAAGCCGGATTTGCTTGCCATTGTGGATGATTTTGAGCCTTATGGTGAGGAAAACCGTGAGCTTACCTTCATGAGCAAAAATCTCCGCATTTCAGATGCCATGATTATCGGAAAGACCGAGCGTCAGCACTTGAAACTTACCTTTGATTTGGGGCGGACTAAGTGGCCTGCCATGTTCTGGGGCGGAGCTGAAAGTCTTGGCCGGGATTTTGACAAGGGTGACACGGTGGACCTGCTTTATCAGGTGAGCCGAAACACTTTCAACGGCGTTGAGACTCCTCAGCTGATTATCACGGACATTCGGAAGAGTTTTTGATAATTAGCAATGAGCAATTATCGATTAGGAGTTAAAATTTGTCTGTTACTACTGAGCAACTGGTGACTTTGAGCGAGCATATTTCTTATCTTTCCATGCCGACGAACATCGGTTTTATCAGATTTTTTGACGGGGCGGGGAAAGACTGCGTCTACCTCATTGATTCAGGAAACGACGAGACTACAGGAGCCAGAATCCTTGATTTTATCAAGGCGAATTTTCCTGATGCGACCCTTAAGGCGATTATCAACACCCACTCCCATGCCGACCATTGCGGGGGAAATTCCTACCTCGTGCGGGAGACAGGCTGCGAAGTCTGGGCTTCAAGGGGCGAGGCCTATCTTATGGAATATCCTACGATTGAAACTCAGCTTATTTGGGGCGGAACTCCCATTCATGACTTGCGCTCAAAATATCTTCTGGCAAATCCCTGCCGAGTGCAGAAAGTTTTTGACGGCGAGGAAGAGTTTTTCTTTCACTGCATGGAAGGGGAGATTTCCCTTAAAGTGATTTCCCTTCCGGGGCATTATGTGGATCAGGTGGGATTTTTGCTCACTGACACTGACGGAAAAAAGGTCATGTTTGCAGGCGATGTGCTTTCTGGCCGCAATTCAATACGAAAGCACTGGATTCAGTATCTTCTGGACGAGACGAAAACAAAAGAATCCTTGTTTAAAATCCAGACTGTTGAGGCGGATTTTTTCATTCCGGGGCACGGTGACATCGTGGATAATATTGAGGGAATTGCCGAGCTTAATTTACTTGCAATCCTTGAGACCGAAGACATGATTGTGGACGAGCTTAAAAGCCCTAAAACGACCGAAGAGCTTTTAAAATCCGTGGCAGACAGAAGCGGAATCGTCCTGAAAACCAGCCAGTTCTGCCTGATTGGAAGCACTCTCCGTTCATATCTCTCAGGTTTGTACGAAAACGGCCGGATTGATTATGTAATCGAAGAAAATCGTATGGTTTGGAAGCGTAAATCTTGACATAAATTTTGAAAAACGCTATCCTAATCTCAACATTTTAATAGAAATATTTAAATGGGCTCGCAGAAACGAGTCCATTTTTATTTTAGGAAGATTTCCTCTTTGTTGAGGGGTGCATTGGGAGCGTATGGATTATATTCCTTTGGATTCTTATCCGCATTATACAGAATGTGAAAAAATCGTGAGCCAGCTTGGCTTCCATCTTGTGGAGCTTAAAATCTCTCCTCAGAATGGGGTTACGCAGATTCTCGCTACGATTACAGGAAAAGATGCAGGTGTGAATATCGGTGTAAACGATTGTTCCCGTGTGCATAAAGTTCTGCTTCCGGCTCTTGAAGAAATTCTTGGCACAGACAATACATACATGGAGCTTACTTCGCCGGGAATGGAGCGTAATATAAAGAATGCGGCGGAATTTCAGCTGTTCTTGGGACGTGAAATTCGCGTTTATGACAAAAGAGTCACAGATTGGGTTGGCGGAGTATTAAAATCTGCTGACGATAAATCACTCATGTTGGAAGAAGCAAAAGAAGACGGCTCGGCTGAGCAAAAAAAGATTTCTTTTGACGATATAGCTAAAGCAAAATTTATTCATCTGTAAACATCGTTTTACAGAAGAGGAGATGGCAGTATGTCAGAAATGGCAGAGGCAATCCGTGAATTGACTCAGGATAAAGGCTTTTCATTGGATTCGGTCAAACAGACTATTGAAAACACTTTGCGGGCAGCTTACAAGCGTACTTTTGGTACTGCGGACAACTGCATTGTTACTTTCGCTGACGATATGTCAGATGTTACGGTTGCGTCACGAAAGACAATCGTTGACGGCGTTTATGACCCGGTCACAGAGATTGAACTTGAAGAAGCGAAACAGCTTTCTGAAGAGTGTGAGTTGGGTGATGAAATCGATATCATCGTTGATCCAAAAACATTTGATCGTTCTGCTGTCTCTGTTGGAAAACAGGAAACTCACAAAGGCTTGAATGAATCATTTAAAGATAAACTCTATAACGAGTATAAGGACAAGGTTGGCGAGATTATTATCGGTTATTTCCAGCGTGAATACAATGGCAACATTTATGTTGATTTGGGAAAGGTCGAAGGTGTCCTTCCCAAAAAATACCAGTCACCTCGTGAGGTTTACCAGAAAAATGACCGAATTAAGGCTTTTATTGTTGATCTCAAACGAATTTCTTCTGGATTGCAGCTTGTTTTGAGCCGAAGTGACCCGAAATTCGTTCAGTCTATCCTTGAACTTGAGGTTCCGGAAATTCAGGATAAAACCGTTGAAATTAAGAGAATTGTGCGTGATGCCGGATACCGTACGAAAATCGCTGTCGCTACCACTAAAGAAGATGTTGATCCTGTTGGCTCATGTGTTGGTCCAAAAGGTATGCGTATTCAGAATGTTATCCGTGAACTTGAAGGTGAAAAAATCGATGTTCTCCGTTATTCTGACGATCCTGTCGTTTTCATTAAGAATGCCCTTTCTCCAGCAGAAGTTAACCGCGTCGTTATTCTTGATGATGAGAAAAAAACAGCACTTGCTATCGTTGATGACGAGCAGTTTTCTGTGGCAATCGGCAAAAACGGTCAGAATGTCCGCTTGGCAAACCGCTTGTGCGACTGGAGTATCGATGTTAAGACGGAAGAACAGGCTGCAGAACTTGATTTAACTGAAATCACTTCTCGACGGGCCGCAGAATTGTTCAGTAATAATGCTACGGTTGAGCCTGATGAGATTTCTGTCGTAGCTGACCTTCCAGGTGTTAATCAGGAAGTTGCAGCAAAACTGGCGGAGGCTGGCTACGAAGATATCGAAAAATTCATCGAAGCCTACGAAAACGGAGAGTTGGCTAATCTTGAGGGCCTTACTTCAGAAGAACTTGAAGAAGTCTCAAAGATTGTTCATAGTAATGTCGAATTTGTAGAGGAAGAAGAATCTGAGGAAGCTGCTGAGTCAGAAAAAGAAACAGAAGCAGAGTCTGAGGAAGAGTATTTCTGCCCTGAGTGTGGTGCAAAAATCACGCTTGATATGACGCATTGCCCGAAATGCGGTATAGAATTCGAATTTGAAGAGGACGAGGAATAAGAGAATTCCTTAGGATTTTAAGAGGATAATAGAGGAATATGGCGGAAGAAGCAGAAAAAAAACCAGAATTTGTTTTACGAAAAAAAGAAAAAAAGCCTGAGACTGCTGCAGAGAGTGCTAAAGCAGAATCTTCTGCACCGGCAAAAAAGAAAATTGTCATTAAAAAGAAGAATCCTGCGGGCGGTGAAGGCAAAGCTGACTTAAGTTCAGAAGAGCGGTCAAAAAACGGCGTTCATGTCGTTGTTAAAAAGTCTGCTCCTGCTTCTTCTGCCGCTTCAAAATCTTCAGAACAGACGGAAAAGCCTCGTTCAGATGCGTCTCGCAACTCAAAATCATTTGAACTTAATACTGCCCGTCCGAATGTAAAAGCCGGAAATCTTTCTGGCGGACGACAGAACGGTTATAATCGTGGTGGCTACAATAATAATCGCACTGGCTATAGCCAGAATGGGCAGCGAAGCGGTGGTTTTACGGGGGCTCAGGCTCGCGAAGGCTACCAGAATCGTGAGCGCGATAATAACCGTCAGGGGGGCTTTAACCGTGGTGGCTTCGGCAGTCAGAACGGGAATCGTCCTCAGGGTGGCTTTAACCGTGGCGGATTCAACAACGGTCAGGGACGGCCTGGGTTCAATAACAATGGCGGACGGCCTGGTTTTGGCGGTCAGGGAGGGAATCGTCCGGGCTTTGGAGGCTCTCGTCCATCTGGCGGTGGATTTGCTCCCCGTGGAGGATTTGCCCCGGCTCCAATGCCCGTGCCTCAGGCTGGTAAAAAGCAATTTAAAGGCAAAAAACAAGTTTATAATCGCAAGGATAAAGAGGAACTCTTCGATGAAGAGGAGCTTTACAAGAAGAAGCAGGTGACTCCTGCATCAGTAGTTCCAAAACAAATCGATATCATGGAGTCAATCTCTGTATCTGACTTGGCTCGCAAAATGAATCTTAAGGCTGGTGATATCATCGCAAAACTCATGGGAATGGGTATGATGGTCACAATCAACCAGTCAATCGACAGTGATACGGCAACTCTTCTTGCCGCTGAATACGATTGTGAAGTCCATCTCGTTTCGCTTTACGACGAGACTGTCATTGAACATGATGTGGGACAGGAAGAGAATCTTAAATTCCGACCGCCAATCGTTACCGTTATGGGCCATGTCGACCACGGTAAAACTAAGACTTTGGATGCAATCCGAAAAACCAATGTTGCCGCTGGCGAGGCCGGTGGTATCACTCAGAAAATCGGTGCTTATCAGGTTCATACAGAAAAGGGAACGATTACCTTCCTTGACACTCCTGGTCACGAAGCGTTTACTATGATGCGTGCCCGCGGTGCTCAGATTACGGATATCGTAGTCCTTGTTGTCGCGGCTGATGACGGCGTTATGCCTCAGACTCTCGAAGCTTTGAGCCACGCAAAGGATGCAAAGGTTCCGATTATCGTTGCAGTCAACAAAATTGATAAACCAGACGCAAATCCTGAGAATGTCATGACTCAGCTCTCAAATCAGGGGCTTACTCCTGAAGAGTGGGGCGGTGACACTCAGTATGTTAAGATTTCTGCCCTCAAAGGTCAGGGAATCGACGACCTTCTTGACGCAATCCTCTTGCAGGCGGAAGTCCTTGAGCTTAAAGCCCAGTATGATACCCGCGCAGAAGGAAAAGTCATTGAGTCTCGCGTAGATCAGGGACGAGGTGTTGTGGCTTCTGTAGTTGTTCAGAGCGGTACACTTAAGGTCGGCGACCCATTTGTCGCTGGCATTTACTCAGGCCGTGTCCGTGCTATGTTCAATGACCGTGGCGAAAAGGTCAACGAAGCCCTTCCGAGTATGCCTGTTGAGGTTCTCGGTCTTGACGATATGCCTAATGCTGGCGACCCCTTCCAGGTCACAGAAAGCGAAAAGGATGCCCGTGCCATTTCTGCCAAACGACAGGAACTCAAGCGCTTTGAGGCTGCCAAGGCTGTCAAAAAGGTCAATCTTGAAAACCTTGTCTCAACGATTCAGGCAAGCGAAATTAAAGAACTTAAAGTCATCATTAAAGCTGACTTGCAGGGTTCTGCTGAGGCCCTCAAAACCAGTCTCGAAAAACTTTCTACTCCGGAAATCCGCTTGAATGTAATTCATTCTTCTGCAGGTGCAATCAACGAATCGGATGTTACTTTGGCCGCCGCCGACGGAAACGCAATCCTTATCGGATTCAATGTCCGCCCGACTCCAAAGGCAAAACTTCTTGCCGAGCAGGAAAAGGTCGATATCCGAAAATACAACATCATTTACAAGTGTGTCGAAGAAATCACCCTTGCAATGGAAGGAATGCTCAAGCCTGATACAAAAGAAGAAGTCACCGGTCAGGTGGAAGTCCGAAATACCTTCCGTGTCCCCAAAGTCGGCGTTATCGCTGGTTGTTATGTCACGGAAGGCGTTGTCAAACGAACAAGTTCCGTCAACCTTATCCGCGACGGAATCGTCAAATACACTGGCAAAATCACTTCTCTCAAACGCTTTAAGGACGATGCAAAAGAAGTCACTTACGGATTTGAGTGCGGTATCGGTCTTGAAAACTGGCAGGATATTCAGGAAGGCGATATTTTCGAAGTCTTCGAGTATGTTGAGATTGCCCGAAAACTGGGTGACTCAATCGCTAAAGAAAAGGAAGCTGCCGCTAAGGCTGCCAGCGAAGGCACAGAAACTTCTTCTGAGGAGTAGTCTATGGGCGAATTCCGTATGCTCAAGCTTGGAGAGCAAATCCGCGAGGAAATCTCCAAGTTGATTATGCTGCAAAAGGTAAAAGATCCTCGTGTCTCAACATTCCTTACGATTAATCGTGTTGAGGTTGCGCGGGATTTGGCCTATGCCACAGTCTATGTCTCTTCATTTTTGAACGAGTCGCAGGTAAAAAAAGGTGTTGAGGGACTTAATTCTGCCGCAGGCTTTATTCAGTCTTCAATCGCAAAAAAACTTTCGATTTATAAATTCCCTAAGCTTACTTTTGTGGTCGATACCAGCATAAAAGAAGGCTTTGACATGGTGAACAAACTTAATCGCCTGGAAGAAGAGGAAAAAGCTGCTCAGAATGAAAAAGAAAGCGAATAACGAGATTTCCGGCCTGCTTCTGCTAAAAAAACAAGCCGGAAAAACAAGTTTCTCTTCTCTTTCTTCAGTTAAGCGCGCTCTTGGAACCACGAAAGTCGGTCACACGGGCACGCTTGATTCCTTTGCCGACGGACTTTTAGTTGTCCTTGTCGGCCATCTTACCCATTTAGTTCCCCATATCACAAATTTTGACAAATCTTACCGGGCCTTAATCGAATTTGGCTCAGAGACAGATACCTTAGATCCCACTGGTCAAATTATAAAAAACGGAAAAATCCCCACAAAAGAAGAAGTTCTTGCCGTTTTGCCAAGTTTTTTGGGTGAAATTGAACAGATTCCCCCGGCTTACAGCGCCCTTCATGTTGACGGAAAGAGGGCTAGTGATTTAGTCCGGGAAGGAAAAAGCGTTGAGCTTAAAGCCCGTAAAATCACGATTTCTTCTATAGAATTGCTTGATTTTTATGAGAATTTTGCCCTTATCGAAGTTTCCTGCTCAAAAGGAACTTACATCCGCTCCCTTGCGCGGGATATTGCCGAAAAATGCGGTACTGTGGCTCATTTAAAAGAGTTGCGGCGCACTAGGGTTGGGCCCTTCAGTCTTGAAGTTGCCCTTGACGAGGATCATATTTCTTCTGAATCCCTTATTCCCATGACGGCGGATTTGGCATCTCGCTGCGGCATGGACAATTTCCTTCTTTCAAGCAAGGCCGTACCTGATTTTAATAATGGCCGACCTTTGCGTTCGTCGGCCTTTGTCCGCGATTTTAATTCTGATTCTTCAAAAAAGGAAATCGCTGTTTTTTATCCTGATTACAAATTTGCAGGGGTTATTACCCGTTCTTTCCTCAATAATCGCGAAAAATTTTCTTACGGATTTGTGATTCATTCCGAGCCGAAAATGAAAATCTATTCATGGGAACAAATCGCTCAGGGAAAATTCAATCCTGAATTTCGAGATAAAGGCGTTTCCCTTACCATCGGAAGTTTTGACGGATCCCATTTAGGCCATCGCGCGCTTTTTGAAGCGGTTCTTTCCCAAAAAGAGAAGGGGCTTGTTCCCGGCGTGCTCACATTCACGAAATCTCTCAGAGGATATAAAAATCCTAAAGAGTATGAGGGGGATGTGGTTTCCCTTTCGCAAAAAATTGAAAATCTGAAAGAAGCGGGCTTTGAATTTGCCGTTATCGTTGACTTTTCTTCGGATTTCGCTAAAATTGAAGGACATGATTTTCTTTCTTTGCTGGTAAGGAATTGCGGCCTCAAGTATCTTGCTGAAGGCACTGATTTCCACTGCGGCTACAAAGGCTCTACCGGTATGGAAGATATCAAAAAATATGCAGAAGAGCTTGCTTTTTCGGTCGATACTGTTCAATCGGTAATCCTTGATGGTGAGAGGGTTTCTTCTTCCCGAATCCGAAAATGCATTCTTGCAAAAGAATTCGCTCAGGTCAAAACCATGCTCTTAAAGCCCTTTGAGCTTGATTGCACTGGCTGGGCATGGAAGCGTGAGGGAGAAAGGCTCATTTCTTCTGTAAAAAAAGGCGCGCAGCTCTTGCCGCCCAATGGAAATTACTCAGTCCGGGTGATTTTCGCTGATTTTTGTCAAAAAACTGGTGAAGCACAAAACGACCGTGCTGCCATATCTGATTGTACATTAGAGAATGGGAATCTTCGCCTCGCATTCTCTGATAATTTAATCAGTGGCTTTGTTCGGTCAGTTCAGTTCTTATAAGCCAGGAAAATTTTATTTTTTAAGGAGTAAGTAATGGCACTTACAAAAGAAACAACAGCTGCTGTAGTCAGCAAATTCGGCGCAAACGAGGCCGACACAGGTAACACACGAGTTCAGATTGCTCTTCTCACTGAGCGAATCAAACAGCTCACAACACACACTCAGAACTTCCCGAAAGACACAAACTGCAAACGCGCTTTGCTCAAAGTCATCGGTGCTCGCCGCTCTCTTCTCAAATATCTCCAGAGAAAAGACCTCGAAGGCTACCGTGCACTTATCAAAGAACTCGGCCTCCGCAAATAAGTCTCGGAGGTGAGAAATGGCTATTAATCGAGTAACTTACAAAATCGGTAACGAAGAACTTATTCTCGAAACAGGAAAACTCGGCAAACAGGCTAACGGTTGTGTCTACGCTCAGTATGCTGGAGCCGCAATCGTTGCTACAGTTTGTTGTTCTTCTGAAGTAAAAGAAGGCTTGGACTTCGTTCCGGTAACAGTTGAATACAACGAAAAATACTATGCCGCCGGCAAAATCCCTGGCGGTTTCATCAAACGCGAAGGACGACCAAAGGACAAGGAAATCTTGGTTTCCCGCCTCATTGACCGACCTATGCGCCCTCTCTTTGAAGTAAGCTTTGGCCGTGAAATCCAGATTGTTCCGACTTGTGTTTCATCAGACGGAATCAATCCGCCGGATATTCTGGCTGTAATCGCTTCAAGTGCGGCAGTCTCAATTTCTGACATTCCTTTCCATGGCCCGGTTGCCGCTGCCCGCGTCGCTTACATTGACGGCGAGTATGTCATCAATCCGACATTCCAGCAGCAGGAAAAGGCTCAGCTTGAAATCGTAGTTGCCGGTACAAAAGACGGCTTTACTATGGTTGAGGGTGGCGCAAATGAAGTCTCAGAAGACATCATGCTTGGCGCTCTCGAAAAGGCTCAGGGCTTCATCACGGCAATGTGTGAACTCCAGGAGCAGCTTGTTGCTAAATGCGGCAAGGAAAAGCTTCCTCTCGCTCCTCTTAATGTTGAGCTTGAGAATAAAGAAGCAATTATTGCTGAGGCAACTCCTCTTCTCGAAAAGGCTTGTTTTCAGGACGGCAAAATGAACCGAGGAAAGGCAATTTCTGAGGTTAAAAAACAGGTCGTTGCAAATCACGCAGAGCAGCTTTCTGACGAAATCCAGAAAAAGCTCTTCGATGCTTGCTTCGATGACATTCAGTACAATTTGCTCCGTAAGTCAATCCTTGACAAAGGTTTGCGAATTGACGGACGCAAATGCAACGAAATCCGCCCAATTACTTGTGAGGTCAATGTCCTGCCGCGGCCACATGGCTCGGCTCTCTTCACTCGTGGCGAAACTCAGTCTCTGGCTGTCACCACTTTGGGAACTGCCCTTGACGCACAGGTTCTTGACGACATCGACGGAGAGCGAAGCGAAAACTTCATCCTCCACTACAACTTCCCGCCATATTCTGTTGGCGAGACTGGCCGCCTTACCACAGGCCGCCGCGAAATCGGTCACGGAAACTTGGCTCGCCGCTCGCTCGCTCCGATGATTCCTCCAATGTCAGAATTCCCCTACACAATCCGTGTGGTTTCTGAAATCTTGGAGTCAAACGGCTCATCTAGCCAGGCTTCAACCTGTGGCGGCTGTCTTTCACTCTTGGCAGCTGGCGTTCCAATGAAAAAGATGGTCGCTGGTATCGCAATGGGCTTGATTACAGAGCCAGAGGGCGACAATCCTTACGGCCGCTACGAGATTCTTTCTGACATTTTGGGTGAGGAAGATCACTTGGGCGACATGGACTTCAAGGTTGCCGGTACAAAAGACGGTATCACTGGTTTCCAGATGGACATCAAGATTGCCGGCGTTACCACTGAAATCATGAAAAAGGCTCTTGCTCAGGCAAAAGAAGGCCGCTTGCACATCCTGTCAATCATGGAGAAGTGCATCGATAAGCCTCAGCCAATCAGCCCCTTTGCACCGAAAATCCTCACCATGAAGATTGCTCCCGATAAGATCGGTGCTCTCATTGGTCCTGGCGGAAAGAACATTAAGGCTCTCTGCGCTCAGTACGGCGTTACAATCAACACTGAGGACGACGGAACTGTTCAGATTTACGGCAAAACCGGAAAATCTGCGGAAGAAGCAAAAATTGCTGTCAAAGGCATCTGTGAGGATCCTGAGGTCGGCGTAATTTACAACGGAACTGTCAAAAGAATCATGGAATTCGGCGCATTCGTTGAAATCTTGCCGGGAAAAGAAGGCCTCTGTCACATCTCAAAACTTTCTCGCGGTCGCGTAGAAAAGGTAACTGATGTGCTCAAAGAAGGCCAGCAGATTCCTGTTAAGCTCCTTGAAGTCGACAAGCAGGGTCGCCTTAATCTTTCTTACATCGACGCAATCGAAGCTCAGAAATAAAAGCTGATTTGCACCTGAAGTGCACCCCACAGAAATGTGGGGTTTTTTATTTTCCAATTCTAAGCTATAATTTAGAAATATGAGTATAACTAATAAAGTTGAGATTAAGTGTCTTGCTTCTCAGGGTGCAATTGTTCCTGAGTATAAGACAAGCGGGGCTGCAGGAGCCGATGTATGTGCCTATCTTTCTGAAGATGTCGTGATAAAAAAAGGCTGTCGCGCAATGATTCCCACTGGGCTTTGTTTTTCAATTCCTCAAGGTTTTGAAATTCAAGTTCGTCCTCGTTCAGGCTTGGCCGCGAAAAATGGCGTAACTGTTCTTAACACTCCCGGAACAATTGATTCAGATTACAGGGGCGAAGTAAAAGTCATACTTATCAATCTCGGAGATGAAGACTTTGTCGTTAAAAATGGTGACCGAATTGCGCAAATTGTAGTTGCTCCAGTGACCATCGGCTTATTCCAGCTTGTCTCTGAACTTGATGAGACTGAACGAGGAAGTGGCGGATTTGGCTCTACTGGTAAAAACTAAAACAAGATGCTGGGGATTATCTGGAAGCTGCTAGGCTTTCTTTCAGAAAAAAAAGCAGACTATCTCAAAAAAGTAAGGCGATTACGAGCTTTATATCCCGTAAAAAGAATTTTTGTCTCTATTATTTATTACCGAAGAACATGGCTTCGCAGTAATGCAAAAAAACAACTTGAGGAATACTGTCGCCTTATTGCTTTTAAATACAGTGAATTTAATTTTTTAAATACTGCAGCCCATTACCTGTCTTTATTTGCCAAAAAATGTCACCTTGAAAAGGCATCGCTCTATATCGGCGACTCGATGCAGGAAGATACTGGAATAAACAGGCATGTTTTTTTCAGATATATAATGAAAGAACTTTTTTTATATTTTTTTATTGCCTTTTTGTTCTTTTTTATGGTTTTTTTTGTTAATCAAATCCTTCTTGCCGCAAAGGATATTCTTGGAAAACATGTACATGTCGTGTATGTATTGCGCCTCATCGCTTATTCTCTTCCTATGGTTATTGCGCAGTCGGCGCCTTTTGCCACTCTTGTTGGATTCCTTATGTGTCTAGGTCGATTGGCTTCTGAAAATGAAATCCTTATTTTTAGGGCGAGCGGACTGAGTTATCGTATTATTTTCCGACCTGTTCTTATTCTTGGTTTTTTGATTTCTATTGCTTCTTTTTTTGTAAATGACTATCTTCTTCCGCTTGGAAAAATAAATTACAATAAATTGTATCGTTCGATTATCACATCAAATCCTGCGGTTGAACTTGAGCCCCATTCAATCAAAAGGACGAATGACAAGACCTTGGTTATCGGAGATGTTTCTGGTGAGAATGTCAGCGACCTTATTTTTTTTGATACAGATGAAGAGGGTGGTCAGCGGATAATTGTTGCGGATGATTCCCTTGTCAAAAAGTCAACGATTCCTGGCGTTCTCATGAGATTGCTGATGAATGATGCGAGTGTCCTTATGTTTGAAAAAAACAAAAAAAACAATTATGAAGTTCTTACTTCGCAGTCTGTCGAACTGAATATTTTTGAGTCTTCCCTTATGGAAAACGATCATATTATCATTCCTGGTGAGATGACCTCTTACGATTTATACAAGGAGATAAAAATTTTGCGTCAGGATTCTGAAGCCAGCGAAAAAAAGAAAAATCGTTATAATCTTGAAATGGCAAAAAAATTCTCCGTTCCATTTGGCTCGGTTTTCTTTGCCCTTTTGGCTATGCCTTTGGCCTTGATTTTTGGAAAACATAATGGGCAGACAATTGGGCTTATAATCGGTCTTTTTATTTCTGTTTTGTATTGGGCTGTTAGTATCGTAGGTCAAATTTTCAGTTCTAGAACTGGTATGTACGGAGTGTCTGTAATGTGGCTTCCGAATCTGATAATATTTTTTACCGGAATCATCTTTTATATGAGGCTGCTTCGTAAATGAAAATTGTTGAATATCTCTTTCGAAAAGTGATTCCTCTGTTTATAGGCGCCCTTGTTTTTTTTGCCCTTGTCCTTGTTCTGGTTGATTTAATGATGAATCTATGGAGTTTTATATCAAATGCTGTACCCGGAAAGACTGTTTTTCGGATTATGGCTTTGTATATTCCTAAGTGCCTGTGGTATGCGACTCCTATTGCCGTCCTTTTTGCCGTATCCTACACTTTAAGTGATTTGTATGCGAACAATGAGTTGATTGCTATTTTTGCATCGGGAATTTCTTTATTACGCTTCACAGCTCCCTTGCTTATCTTTGCTTTTTTAATGAGTTTTGCCCTTTTTTTCTTTGATGATAAAGTTGTCGTTCCTACTTATGCCAAAAAAACAGCTGAGCAGGAAATGGTTTTGAAAGGAGACAAGGATTTAAACAATGATAAAATCGTCATTCTTAGCGAGAATGGAAATGTTGCATACAAGGCTGAATATTACGATGACGATGCGAAAAAACTTATATCTCTTTTTGTTGTTTTAAGGAATACTGATAAGACTCTGAATGCTGTCATTCATGCGGATTCTGCCTCTTGGCGTGATGGAAAATGGATTTTATCTGGGGCTGTGCAATACAAAAAAAGTGATGATGGCATAAGGGCAGAACCTGTATCAGTTGAAAATCTTGAGCGACTTACGGAGGTTCCTGAAACTTTTCAAAATAATGTAATCAGTGTTGAGACGGTTGATTCTGCCACTGCGAAAGTCTATATCGAGCATTTGCAAAAATCAGGTTTGCCATTCGCAGAGCCACTAAGCCTTTACTACAAGAAATTTTCATTTCCTTTTATCCTGTTCATAGTCGTTTTTTTATCGGTTGGGTTGAGCGGTAAGACTCGGAAAAATGTTATGCTCACAAGTCTGGCTTTTTGTATAAGCGCGGCTGTTTTGTTTTATATCACGCAAATGATAACGATGCTGCTTGCAAAGTTTGAATATATATCTCCTTTTTCTGGTGCCTGGTTCCCTGTCTTCATGTTCATCATAATAGCGGCGGTATTTTTACGATATGCTAGAACTTAATTAAACATCATTTCTGGCACTTGACGACTAGTCTTCGTCCGCTCAATGACAGTCGCGGTCATTTATGATACAATTCTTCAAATGATTGAGAATATTTTTGAAATTAGGCACGAGTCTACTGACGGAAAAGCACGCACTGGAGTTTTGCATCTTCCTCACGGAGACGTGCAGACGCCGGTTTTTATGCCGGTGGGAACTAACGCTACTGTAAAGGCTCTTACAAAAGACGACCTTGAAGAAATCGGTTTTGAGATTATCCTGGCCAATACATATCATCTTTATTTGCGTCCGGGGCCGGACATCATCGAAGAGGCGGGGGGCTTGCACGGTTTTTCTGGCTGGAAAAGGAATTTCCTCACGGACTCCGGCGGCTTTCAGGTCTGGTCTCTCTCAAAATTGCGGAAAATCACCGAAGAGGGGGCTCTTTTCTCTTCAAACATTGACGGAAGCCGCCACATGTTCACACCGGAGCGGGTCGTTGACATTCAGGCCCAGTTCAATTCCGACATTCAGATGCAGCTTGATGTTTGCACTGGCTTCGGCGTTGACAAAAAAGAAGCCGTTCACGCCCTTGAAATCACCAAAAACTGGCTTCGACGGGCAAAAGAGGAATGGATTCGTAAGTGTGACATGGGCTACAAGGGCATTTTGCTTCCCATCGTGCAGGGAAACTTTTTCGAGGACCTGCGCATTCAGTCAGCCCAGTTCGTGAGCGAGATGAATCTTCCTGCAATAGCCATCGGAGGGCTTTCCGTCGGCGAGCCGCCAGAGCTTTTCGCCTCAATGCTTGACTTCACCGTGAACTACCTTCCCAAAGAAAAGGCAAAATATGTAATGGGAATCGGTACCCCGGACTATATCCTTGACGCCGTTCATTCTGGAATCGACATGTTTGACTGCGTTCTTCCCACCCGCAACGCCCGGAACGGAAGTTATTTCACTAGGGACGGAAATCTGCCGATAAAACAAGAGAGGTTCGCCCGTGATTTTTCACCAGTTGACCCTGAATGTAATTGTAAGGTCTGCAAAAACTACACGAGAGCCTATCTCCGCCATCTTTTTAAGTCACAGGAAATTTTGGGAAGCATGCTTGCAAGCTATCACAACCTTTATTTCCTTCACAATATGATGGCTGAAATCCGTAACGCTATCCAAGAAAACAGGTTTGAAGAATATAGAACGAATTTCTTGAAGCGATACCATTCCAATAAATGGAAACTAGCAAACTGAAAACGGGAAATGATTAAATGAAAAGAGCGGTTTTATTTTTGACAGGATTTTTTCTCATTGGAAGTGCTTTTGCACAGGAGGCTGATTTTGACGCTGTTTCCGGGGCGGATGCACCAGCGGAAGAGAGCGCAAAAAAATCTCTGGGCGAGAAACTTGCGGGGGTGAGCGATGTGCCTTCTGCAAAAAGACCAAAATCTCCTGACTCTGATAAAGTCGCTGAACTCAATAATACAGACCCCGAAGCCAATGAAAAAAACGGCGACATCCTAAAATTCGGTCTTGAAGAGGATATTTCTGAGCTTTTGGATACCATGACCAAAAACAAAGATGTCCGCTTTGTCAATGAAGTCTACGATTTGTTTCAGGAGACAAAATCCCTTGCCTTACGGGAAAAAATCCTCAATTATTTTAAAACTATCGAAGACCCCTGCCTTGAAGATTACGCCGTCATGGTTTTGAACGACCCTTATGACGAAAAATCTTCTACAGTAAATGCCTGTTTCTCTTACATTCAGATGGCAAAAACAAAAGAGGCTTCTCCTGCGGTTATCACTTTGCTTGAAAGCGACAATGAGGAATATTTTACCGGAGCTCTTGAGACTCTTGGAAAAATCGGCGGGGCGAATGAAGCCCTTTACATAACCGAATATCTGGAGCGGGATGATTTGACCGTTGCCCAGCGGCAGAGTCTTGTCCGCGTTTTGGGGCAGCTCCATGCCCTGGAGACCTATGACAAACTGGTGGAATATGCCGAAGATAAGGATGAAAATGCCTTTGTCCGCATGTACAGTGCCGAAGCAATCGGTGTAATGGAAAAGCCTGAGGCCGAGGAAGTCCTTGTTGATTTGTTTGAGGACGAGAATCCGAATCTAAGACAGTATGTGATTAAGGGAATCAAGCATTTTAAGAATAAAGAAGCTGATGATATTTTGATTCAGGGCTTGAAAGATTCTCACTACAAAGTCCGGCAGGAAGCAATCACTGCAATTAAAGAAAACGATGTCAAAACTGCCGATGAGTATTTAATCTATCGCGCTAAAAATGACCCGGTGCAGGTCGTCAAAAACGACTCTATCACCGCTCTTGCAAAGCTCAACACTTCAAAGGGAAATGAATATCTTCTTTCTCAGATTACCGAAAAGAAAGTTCCTGACGCACAGAAGTCCCGCGTGGCGAAAGTTCTCCTTGAAGAGGGGCGGGGCGTAAGTGAAATCGTTGCTCTTGCCCAAGAAACTGTCAAAGACGACAAACGAAAGCAGCTCCGTTACGCCTTGGGAAAAGAAATGGCAAAATACGAAAATTCTGCCTTCGCCGATGTTACCCTGGAATATCTTAAAAGCAAGGATAATTCTACCACAGGAACAGGCCTTGATATGTGGGCGAGAGGGCGTTATTCAAACTGTAATGATGAAGTGAATGCCCTGGCAGACAAAGCAGACCTTAACGCAAAAAATAAAAACCAGCTGGCAATCAAGGCTGCCCGCCTGCTTGGACGGGATTTGGACAAACAGACAGAAGCCAAAGACAAGGAGCGGGAAGAAGCTGATGCCGCCAAAAAAGCAAAAAAAGATACGAAAAAAACGCCGAAGCCAGAAGTAAGTGACCCTGGTGCGGGAATCGGTGACGCAAAGTAAGTTTTTTTTTCACTATTCCAAACTGTTTTTTAACAATTCCTTTTTTTTTGAGTGATTTTTTATTTGACAATTTGAATTTTCGTTTTAGAATAGAAATTGAACGAATAAATAATCTCCGGTTAAATTGCTGCTAATCGGACAAAATAAAGGAGGTATTATTTTGAAAAAATCACTTATTTGTTTAACTTTGGGCGCTTTGGCTATGCTGGGCATGTCATGCAACGAAAAAAAAGCTGCCGTTGCAGAAAAATCTGAGGTTCAGAAAATCATCGAGCAGGCAGAGACAATGTCTTTTGATGAGCTTTGTAAAAAGGCTATCGAAGAGTCAAAATCTGCAAAAATCAAGGGAATTGGTAACTCAAGCCGTGGTAAAACGGCTGGTGCTGCTTTCATCAATTACCTTAAATCCCTTGACGCTTCCTATGAAGGCACAATTGAGTGGTCTCAGCCAAAGAACAACTCAATCTTCACCACACTTTCTGTTGATTACAAGTCTACCAATCCTGAATATTTCATGACTTTGATTCAGGACGGAAATCAGATTCAGTCAAAGATGATGGATACGGGAATTCTCCGCACATTCATCCCGAAAGAGTGGGCAGAGGCAAACAAACTTTCAAAAGAGAATTATCCTGAACTCCTGTCACTGCAGACTCTGAACAAGGTCTTTATGTTCAACACTGTGGGCGGCGCTGATTTCAAGAACTGCTGGGATTTCGTCTACAATGGCGCAAAAGGTATGTACATGGATGTCAACTCAGAGCTTGTAGGAAAGAACTTCCTCTACATGCTTTCTTCTGACAAATACTCAACCTGGCTCAAAAACGCTTTCGATGCCTTGGATGCAGACAAAAAAGCCTTCTTCCAGCCAACAATCGACGAATGTGCTACTGTCGCAAAGAATTACGGCATCACTGGCGCAAACGCAAAATATGGTCTTGCCTGGACAAAACTCTGGGTTCAGAACTACAACGCTATGACTGATGACGGCCCAATCTGTAACGAGCTTGTCTCAAAATCTGCTGCCGGCGAATTTGCCCTCATTGTTTACTCAAAACTCCGCTCTGTCGCCGAGACAAACGAATCTTCTGTAAACAATGTTGCTGTTGCCGCTTACAACGACGGCTACAAAGGTATCGGCGGTTACGGATATTGCCACTACCTTGAAGTCATGGATTCTTCTCCATATCCGTGGACAGCATGTGCTTTCATCTCATTCATGGTAACAAAACTTGACGGATTTGCTGCATGGGGTAAAGATATGGGCGGTTACTCTGCTAACCCGATCCTTGCCGCTGAGAACGAGGCAAAATATCACCACAGCACAGCCGGTGGAAGTGACTTCCCTGTTAAGAACGACCGTGGTTTTGAATGGTGGTCAAGCGAGAAGGGCGGAGCTCTTGTAATCGAAGACCCGAAATATTGCGCGGAAGTCTCAATCGAGCTTGGTGACTGGATTGATTCACTTCGCGGCGGACGCTAATCTCTTATAAATCAACCCTGCCGTCTTTTTAGGCGGGGCTTTCGTCAGTATTCCCCGACTAGTTCGGGGAATCTTTTTATAATGCCGGCTTTATCGCGGCATTTCTTTCAACAAAAGGACGATACATGGCTCAGACGATAACTATGGCAAGACCCTATCTGTCGCAGCAGAGAATGAATCAAGTTAAGACTTTTTTCTCCAAGCCTCAGAATGTGATTTTGCTTCTCTTCGGTATTGTGCTTTCCATTACCACTATTGCGCCGATTGTCTATCTTGCAAAGGACACTGTTGCAGTTCATGCAGGAACAATTGACTCGGTGCGAACGGGCTTAAAGGAAGGCCAGTACACGCTCTACAACTGGATTGATTTGTTTACGGGAAAACTTGCCCGGATTAACCTTTGGCTTCCCTTGCTGAACACGGTTATCCTCGCGGTTTTGACTTGTTTTATTTCTATTGTATACGGCGGTGTTTTCGCTTACCTCGTAACGCGCACGAATCTCAAATTCAAGCAGTATTTGAGCTCGATTTTTATTTTCCCTTATATCATGCCTCAGTGGACTCTGGCAATGGTTTGGCGAAATGCTTTCAACTCGAATGCTGTCACTCACGGTGCAGACGGACTTTTAGCCTCGCTTTTTAACATTCACATGCCTCTTTGGTGGTGTCAGGGACTTTTCCCCAGTGCGGTGGTCCTTGGTCTTCACTATGCGCCTTTCGCTTACATTCTGATTGGCGGTATCTTCCGCAATATGGACGCAAACCTTGAGGAAGCGGCAACGATTCTCGACACGCCAAAATGGAAGAGTTTCCTTTGCGTTACCCTTCCGCTGGTAAAGCCTGCGATTCTCTCTACGATTCTTCTTGTTTTCGGAAGCGCCATGGGAAGTTACCCGGTTCCTCATTATTTGGGACTCACCACTCTTTCAACGAAATATGTGGCTTTGTCCAGCGCAAGGGCGGGAGAGGCCAGCATTATCGCCGTCATCATGATGATTTTCGGCGTGGCCATTCTCATGCTCAATCAGTCCAGCACTTCCAGCCGTAAGAATTACACCACGGTTACCGGAAAGTCAGGTCAGATTTCAAAGGCTAATCTTGGAAAGGTCGGAAAGTATGCAGTTGCCTGTATTTTTATCGTGCTCACTCTCCTTACCAGCATTTACCCCATTCTCTCTTTCGGCGTTGAGACTTTCCTTCCGAATCCTGGGGATTACAGCTTCTTGAAGACCGGGGATTTTTCTCATCTAACCACAAAATGGTGGACGACTTCGGACACTCAGGGCGAATACGGTCTTTTCGGTCAGCTGGGTATGCTTCACAATGTGCAGATTTGGAAAGCCTTTGCAGGTCAGCTTTATGTGGCCGTGGTTTGCGCTCTCTGCGCCGGCACTATCGGAACTCTGGTGGGATATGCGGTCAGTAAGCATCGCCGGAGCAAGGCCGCTGCCTATGTAAATTCCGTGGCCTTCCTTCCTTATCTTATGCCGTCTCTCTCGGTGGGCGTTGCCTTCCTCATTTTCGGAAAAGCTCTTTCCATCGGCGGAACTTTCCTTATCCTAATGCTCACTGGTACGGTCAAATACATTCCTTTTGCCAGCCGCGCTTCCCTAAATTCCATGCTGCAAATTTCAGGTGAAATCGAGGAAGCCGCCATCATTCAGGATATTCCCTGGGTAAAGCGAATGTTCGGAATCATCATACCAATTCAGAAAAGCACGATTATTTCAAGCTTCCTTCTTCCGTTCATGACTTGTCTGCGCGAGCTCACGCTCTTCATGCTGCTCTGCGACCAGTTCAAGATTATGACTACGGCAATGGACTATTTCGACGAGATGGGCTTGTATGCTTTCTCTAGCGGAATGAACTTGATTTTGATTGTCACAATCCTTATTTTCAATGCGCTCATCAACAAACTCACTGGTGCCAGCATTGATAAAGGTGTAGGAGGAAAATAATGCCACAGATAAAACTTACTAATGTTACGAAACGCTGGGGAAAATTCTACGGCGTAGATAGATTGAATCTTCTCATTGACGATAATGCTTTCGTCACCCTGCTTGGTCCTTCCGGCTGCGGTAAGACGACCACACTCCGCATGATTGCGGGCCTTGAGACTCCAACCAGCGGCCGAATCGAAATCGGTGATATGGTTGTTTACGACAGCGAGCAGGGAATCAACATTCCGGCAAACAAGCGAAAGGTCGGATTCTTGTTCCAGAACTATGCGCTCTGGCCGAACATGACTGTTTATAAAAATATTTCTTTCGGTCTTAGCAATATCTGTGAGGAACTTCCTGTTTACAACTGGGAGGCAAAAACTTCTGCAAGAATCGCTCAAATCTTGGAAAATCCTTCAAAAATTGTCGCTGTGATTGATGAGTCAAAGGACAAGAACGGCAAGATTGACGAGGAAAAGGCTCTGATGAAGCTCATTGATACATTCGAGATTTCAATGTTCAGTGCCAAAAAGATTTTTGCTATGGGGCTGCACAAAAGCGCGGACTCAATCGGAGTTGCAAAAGATCAGGCTGCAAGGCTCAAATCTAAGGTTGATTCGATTGTGACTGCCGAAAAGGCAAAGGGCTTTTCTTTCACTGATGAATGGCAGATTGTTCAGGACGGAAAGCCTTTGGTCAAGGAAAGAAAACTCACTGAAGAGGAAATTGACCTTGCCGTACGAAAAGTTTCTCGTGTCGTAAAAATCGGAATGTTCATGGACAGATATCCGGCTGAGCTTTCGGGCGGTCAGCAGCAGCGTGTTGCAATCGCACGAACTCTTGCCCCGGAGCCTAGCGTTCTCTTTCATGGATGAGCCTCTTTCAAACCTTGATGCAAAACTTCGTCTTGAAATGCGTTATGAATTGCAGCGACTTCACATTGAGACTGGAAGTACTTTTGTCTATGTAACTCACGACCAGATGGAAGCTATGACACTTGCTACAAAAATCTGCTCTGATTAACAACGGCGTTTTGCAGCAGTACGAGCCACCGCTTGCAGGTCTATAATCATCCGAACAATCTTTTTGTCGCGGACTTCGTTGGAAATCCTTCTATTAACTTCATCAATGCTAAGGGCGAGCAGGATTCCTCCGGCGCTCTCAAACTGAAAGTCTTCGACGGCGAGGAAATCACCTTCACGCCAAGCGGAAATTTCAGCCTGGCAGACTGGTACAAGAGCCGTGATGAGGGAATTGAGCAGGAAAAGGAAAAAGAGAGGCTTCTCTCCCAGGAAAAAGGCTATGTGGAAAAGGCCAACAAAGATGAAGTCTTTAAATACCCGGTTGCCCGCGTAAATGACGAGCAGGGCTTTGCCGAAAAAGAAGAGGCTGCCCTTTCAAACGGGGACTTCGTTCTCGGCGTTCGCCCTGAATTCATTCAGATTGGCGAAAAGGGCATGTTCAGCGCGGAAATTTGCGGTGCCATGCCGACCGGCCTTGAGTCAACAATTAAATTGAAGATAAAAGATTATCTTCTTACCAGCGTCGTCTTTGGCGGCGTAACCTTTGAGATTGGCTCAAAGCACGCGATAAACTTCACTGGCAGCAACATTCTGCTTTTTGACAGAAAGAGCGGAAAGTGCATCACCAGCGGAAGTTTGTCGAAGTAGGATTTACTCGTACAATCCGCTCAACATTCTGTAGACGGCGTTGATTCTCTCTTTGCCGTCTACGGAGAAGTCCACTTGCTCGTCCACGAGGCTTTCCAGACTAGAAAGGCTTTCGTTGAGGGCGGTGGCAAATCCCCGGCTCATCTTGAACCAGTAAGTTCCCCGTCCGTCGGTAAAGAGGGCGATGAAGGCATATTCTTTTGTCTTTTTTGACATGGTGATTCTAAGGACTTTTTGGAGTTCTCCCACCAGTCTGTCTGCCGAGCCTTCCTCGTGAATGTCAAAATTCCTTTTAATCAGCGATTTTTCATCGATTGGGTTGAGATTTAAATTCTTTACGACCTTAGAGACCAGCTCCAGTTTTTCACCTGCCAGTAATCCCGCTCCGTGAAGCAGGACTTTTGAGCGTATGGGAGCAAAGGCCGCCATCTTATTTGTGTCTTTTTCGGCTTGGAGGGCTGCCTTGAATTTGTTGTAGGGAAGGATAAGCATTTTCTTTCCTTTTTGCTTTTCAAATTCAAAGATTTCTCCGCCGATGATGATTTCGTTTTCGTTCTTTTCTTTTGCTTTTCTGCCGCCAAAGTGACCGTCATCCCGGCCCAAAAGTTTTCCTTTGATTGCGCTGAAAGTTGAGCCCTTGTATTCAAGATTTCCTGTGAGGCTTCGGCTTCGCTTTCCCCGCATGGCGTTGAGTTTTGCTTCCAAGTCCGGGGAGATTTTTGCCAGCAGTGCTTTTGTCAGCGGTGAGACCGACATGGCGAAAGTCCGGCTTGTGCGAACGATTTCCCCGGCTACGATAAAGAGGGGATCCGTCCGGAACATTGAAGAGCCTGGGTGAATGGAAATGTGCTCGGCCGTGAGGGAACGGTAATTTTCCCGGCCTTCACGAACGCATACGAACTGAATCATGCCGCTTGCGATACAGCAAAGATAGTCGTCCATGCTGCCGCCGCTTCCGATTGGAATCCCTAAGTCTCCGATTTCTTCTTCAAGCTGCGCCGTAATGTTTGCAATCTCTGCCATAACCCGCTCGTCAAGATAATTATTCTGGCAGAAGCGCAGGGGATTTTTCATTGACTGGTAGGTGCGGAAGAGTTTTACATAAGAGACAAAATCTCCCTGAATGTCACGGAATGCGTGATGGGCTTTTCTGGCGTCGCTTTCTTCTCCAGGCGGCAGAATGAAAGGCGAGTGAGTGCTCATAAAGGCGGCGGCAATCACGGTCTCTTCAAGAACTTCCGGGTAGCGCATGATACTTTCGACCAAAATGCGGCTTACGCGAGGCTCCAGTGGGAATTCAACCATGAGCTTACCGATAGAAGAAAGTGTGTGGTCTTCGTTAAGGGCACCCATCTGATTCAATGTTTCAACCGCGCCCCGAATGTCTTCTTTTTGAGGCGGTGAGATAAAGTCAAAGTTGTCAAAATCAGTGATGCCAAGCTCGCTCATACGGAGAACGACCTCGCTCAAATCAGTGCGGTAAATTTCTTCGGTGGTGTATTCCGGGCGGCTGTCAAAATCTTTGCGGCTGTAGAGCCGGTAGCAGGTTCCAGCCTGAGTGCGTCCGGCCCGGCCCCGCCTTTGGTTAGAGCTTGCCTTTGAGACCGGCGTTTCGTTCAGGCTTGAAGTGAAAGTCTTGGGGCTGTAGAAATTGAGTTTTGCCAGTCCTGAGTCAATGACCGTTGTGATTCCGTTAATCGTGACAGAAGTTTCGGCGATGTTTGTGGAAAGCACGACCTTTTTTTTGCCAAAAGGAGCGCTGTCAAAAACCCGCTCCTGCTCTTCTTTTGGTAAGCGTCCGTAGAGAGGGATAATGTGAATCTTAGAATGAAAATCTGAGTATTGAAGACGCTTCATGCAGTCTTTTATGATTTTTTCGCCGGGCAGGAAGACTAAGATGTCGCCGTCCTCGTGGTTGTCCAAAACGCGGTCAATGGTCTTTTCGATTTTTGAAAGAAGATACTCGCAGCCAGTGGCCGTTGCCGTGGTGGTGGGCTGGCCTTTAAGCGGCGGGTCATAGACCATGGTGACAGGGAAAGTCTGGGTGTCAATGGTGACGATGGGGCAGTTCCCGAAATAGGCGGAAAAGGCTTCAGCGTTCATGGTCGCGCTGGAGACAATCACCTTAAAATCCGGGCGGGCGGCAAGGACTCGCTTGAGCAATCCCAGAACAAAGTCGATGTTAAGGCTTCGCTCGTGGGCCTCGTCCACCATGATGACCGAATATTTTGTCATCCATGGATCCAGCTTCATTTCCTGAAGCAAAATACCGTCGGTCATGATTTTGATTTTTGTCGTTGTGTCGGTTTTATCCTCAAAGCGCATTTTGTAGCCGACAAGACCGGGGTAAGAAGTTTTAAGCTGTTTTGCGATGAATTCCGAGACAGAAAGGGCAGCGATTCTGCGGGGCTGGGTGACGGCAATAACGCCGTTTTCTGAATAGCCGGCCTCATGCAGAATCACCGGAATCTGGGTAGTTTTTCCGCTTCCCGTGGGTGACTGAACGACAATCACCTGATTGGTTCGTAAGCACTCTAAAATCTTTTCTTTTTGTTCATAAACGGGAAGTTTTTTGTAATCGATAGACATAGGAGAATTATAGAAGAAAACAGTGAAGTTTACAATAAATTATGGGTTCAGCACTTTCTCCATCAGTTTCTTCCGCTCTGTCAGATATTTAGCCCAGTTTACGATTTCTGCCCGGTCAAGGGTCTTAATGAAATCATCGTCCAGTTTTTTGATGACAAATTGCCATGATGGGGTGATGTAAGTCGTAATCAAATGTGGCTCGTATCCTGAGAAAATGACGCTTCCGTCTGATTTTTTTTCTGCCTTCATTTTTAGAATCAGGCCGTCGCCGGTGTTGTCGCGGGCTGTTTCCGGGGCAGTGAATTGGGGATTCGTGCGCTGGGCCGAGATTGTGTTTCCGTTTGAGTACATGATGAAAGCCTTTCGCTCTTTTTGACCGAGGTTTTTTGTGTAATAGCTTGAAGCCGCCGTCTCTTCAAAAGGTTTTACGATATGGGGGTGATTTGCCCAGATGATGTCTGCCTTACATTCTTCGATGAGCTTTTTATAGAAATTGCGATGATTTTCGGTGATTTTAAGCACATATTCAGGCTCGTCAGTGTGAATCGACAGGACAAAAAGGTCACATTTTGACTTTTCCTGCAAATCTTTGAGTTCTTCCATAAGCTGAGCCCGTTTTTTTTCGGTGGAAGGGTAGTAATCGATGTAAGAGGAATAGTCATTCTGATTTAGAATTTCTGTAATCGCTACAAAAAGCACTTTCCATCCTTTCTTTTCGATGATTTTATAAGTGAGTGCATCTCCTGATTTTTCTTTGAGACCGCATGTCCAAATCCCTTTGTGACTGTCGAAATATTTTTTCGTCTCTTTGATTCCTTCAAGGTACTGGTCGTTGGTGTGATTGTTTGCCAGTGAGAAAACATTGAATCCGGCAGCGATGGCCGCTTCCACATATTCAGAGTGCATGTTGAACTGGGGGTAGGTGCTCCATGGAAGTGAATTTGCTACGGGAGCTTCCACATTGGCAAAAGATAAATCCCCGGAGGAGACAAGGGGCGCAACATCGCGCCAAATTCGGGCATAATCTGTGTTTTTATAATTTGGAGTGTGTGCCATGATATCACCGGCAAAAATGAGTGAGAGCGTGTTTTCAGAGTTTTCATTTTTGGAAAGATAGTTTGTCGTTCCGCAAGAAGAAAGTAAAGCGAGAGAAATTATGGCAAAAATCTGAAAAAATCGTCTCTTGCAAATCATTCTTTAATTATAAAGGAAAAATCAAAAAATCACCATCGAGAAAAATAGCAATTAGCAGTTCGCAATTATCAATTATGAATTGTAAAATCTTCCCATTGCAGGCCCGCTCCATTCTCTACATCGCGTGTGAGTTTTGCCCCGATCACTTTGTCTAAAAATCTGGGATGCAGGCCTACGGAAAGGACTTTTTCGGTTCTCAAGACACCGATATCTTCTATATTAATGACTTCTCCGGCTTTCATTGAGCGCATGAGGTGAAGGCTTCGGTTCGTTCGGCCGTAATTGGCTTCTTCGGCAGGGGCAAGCTTTTTAACGCCGTCGCCCATGATTTTTTCCACCCGCTCTCCGTACTCAGACTTCAGCTGATTTAAAATGTAATCTCTTGCATTGCCGTACTGACGGAAAGCCGCCTCGCATTGCCGTACACAGTGGCTCATGAGAGAGAATTGCTCGCCGGTTAAGGCCACCGGGTCGTCCAAGCCGTCTGTTTCCTTTGAAAGGGTGATGTGCTTTTCTATCATTGTGCCGCCAAGAGCCGCCGCTATCGAGGGAACTAAAACCGGGTCAAGGGAATGGTCGCTTACTCCGCAGGGAATGCCGAAAACCCGTGAAAGATTTGGAATCAGCTTTAGGTTATATTCTTCTTCCGGGGCAGGGTAGCTTGTGATGCAGTGCAGGAGAGTGACATTCTCCCGGCCTAAAATTGACAGGGCTTCTTCAATGTCAGAAAGATGGGAGACACCAGAGGAAATGACCAGGGGAATATCTTGATTCTTCCGTAATTCGGCAAGTTTTTTTAGCAGTGGAATGTGATTCAGCTCTGGAGAGGCGATTTTTACCGCGTCCGGCTTAATGGAAAGCAATTCTTCAAGGGAACGGATGCCAAAGGGAGAGCACATGAAGAGCGCGCCCTTTTCGTGGGTATATTTCAAACATTCTTCAAAAAAAGAAGGCTTCACTTCCAGTTCCTTGAAACGCTGGTACAGAGGAATCTTTCCGGTGGGCAACTTCACGAATCCTGTGTCGGGATGCAAAATCTCGTCAGCATAAACCCACTGGAATTTAACATAATCCGCTCCGCTTTCTACGGCGCAGTCAATGAGACGCTTGGCTTTTTCCAAATTTCCGCCGTGGGATGTTCCGATTTCTGCGATAATTTTCATGATTTCCTCGCCTTTTTTTATTGTATCACAAAGATTTTGTGTGATACAATGTCGTCATGATAAAATCAATCGTAAATTTATTCAAAGCATTGAATGCGAATGTAAACCCCGGAGAAATTGCCCATGCTTTCTCCTGTGGAATTCTTCTTGGACTCATGCCTAAAGACAATCTCCTTTGGTGGCTGCTTTTTGTTTTCATCCTTTTTATCCGAATTAACAAACCAATGTATGTTATCATGATTTTAATCGGGGCAACTTTCTCGCCGGTGATGGACGCTTTATTTGATACTGTCGGATATTCCTTCCTAACGATTCCTGCATTTTCGGGACTTTTTGGCACTCTTCTTGAAATCCCCTTTGTAGGATTTACAAAATTCAATAATTCTGTTGTGGCAGGCTCTTTTTTATGCGGCATTGTATTATATGTTCCCCTTTATTTCCTTGGTCGGCTTTTTGTCTCTCTTTGGCGCAAACATATTGCAGCGGCAATTCGTCATTCAAAACTGGCGAAACTTATTTCAAATCTTCCTGTGCTCAGTAAAATCGCAGGTATGGTAGGAGGCGAGTAAGATGAAAACTGAAAATGAAAAATTAAAAACAGAAACAAAAAAAGAAAAAAAAGCAAAGAAACCTGAGAAAATGCTCGGCATAAAAAAACTTCCAGGGCTTTTTAAAAAATCATATACACAAAAAAAATTCGATAAACTTCTTTCAAAAGTATATGTTCCTGAGGATAAGGCTCTTATTCAGTCTATGTTCTCAGAAAAAATCACGAAGGGAAAAACTGAAAAACTTCGGGTTCCCCGTGACTATCAGTTTCCGAAAAAGCAGCGTAAATCTCTCAAGCTCCTTGCAAAGAATATCAAAAAGAATAAAGGCAGAATTAAGCTGCTCCCTTTTATAGCGGTGGTCGTATTTATCGCCGTTATCGGAATCACCGTCACGATTTTTAAGAATCCAGTAGCAAAAATGGCAATTCGTTCTACCATGCAGGGGATTTTCGGAGCAAAATGCGATATTGAAAGCGTGAATGTCGAAATCTTTGGCGCTCGCCTTACTGTCCGAAATCTTGCCCAAGCAAATGCCGATTCACCAATGAAAAATATCTTCCAGTTTGACAAACTCGACCTGGATTTCAATCTTACTCAGCTTTTACGGGCACGCTTCCATGTACAAAATATCGAAATAACAGGAATTGCCCTCAATACTGACCGAAAGACAAGCGGTGCGCTTCCGGTCAAACCAAAGTCAGCAAAAGAAAAAGAAGAAAAAAACGATTCGACTGGATTTTATGATGCTCTCAAGGCCCGTTCGGCTAATTCTCTTGATGGAGCAAAAGAAAGCATCACGGAACTGCTTGCAAAATATGACCCGCAGGCTCTTATTGCGAATGTAAAAGAAAACATAAAAACAAAGGCTGTTGCTGAAGAAGTTGAGGTTGAACTCAAAAAAATGCTGGAAGTCTGGCAATCAAAACCTGCTGAGCTCCAAGGGGATGTCGAAACTTTTAAGGCTAATTCTGAAAAACTCGCGAAACTTGATGCAAAAAGTCTGAAGACTCCTGAAGAAATAAAAGATGCGATTACCAGTATTCAGTCCGCGCTTGACAGTGGCAAAAAAGTAAGGGACTCTGTTGATTCGACCATAAAATCTTTTGATTCAGATAAAAACAAAGTCAGTGAATTGAAGGCAAAGGTTGAGGAGGCTGTTGCAAGTGACAAAGCGCTTATTCAGTCTCAAATTCCAGATTTGTCAGTCTCAAATGCTAAAAATGTGCTTTCTGGAATTTTTGATGATTTTGCATATTCAATGTTGGGAAAGTATTATCCCTATCTGAAACAGGCAATCTCTTATGCTTCGTCAATGAAGAGCAACGGTTCTGATTCGGATCAGGCAAAAGAATCTGTTAAAAAAGAAAAGAAAAAGGCTCGGAAGGAGTCAAAACGATATGCTGGCCGAAATGTATATTGGCGTGCGGATCGAGTACCAAAACTTCTTATTGAAAATCTTCATGGAAGCGGAACTGGAATTGACTTGCTTGTCACGAATATTTCAAGCGATATGGATAAGGTTGGAAAACCGCTCATTGCAAAGGGCGTGTATACGGCTTCTAGCAGGACTCACAATGCAGGCCTTACGATTGATGCCCGCTCTGCAAGTAAGGAGCCGCTTATAGCCGGAAACTACTCGGCAGATAAATTCCCGGTCAACATGTCTTTCGGAGAGCCGGTTGAAAAACCGGGAGTCCCGTCATTTGCTGGAACGACTTCTTTGACTGCGAAATTAACGGCAGATGCAGATTACAGCTTTACGGTGGGAGCGGCTCTTTCCATGAGTCCTGTGACTATTTCAAATAATCCGATTACTCCTGAATTTGCGAATAGAATTTATTCGGGTGCACTTTCTGCCGTAAAAGCGATGAATGTGAGCGCAAATGCAGGCTTTAGCGAGCAGAAAGGTCTTGATTTGGATATATCAACTGATGCGGATAAGGTGATTATGGAGGCGCTCAAAAAACTTGCTGCCCAAGAACTAGATTCTGTCAAGCAGGAAGCTATCGCAAAAGTCACAGAGGAATTAAATTCATACACGGCGGGATTAACTGGCAAATTTGGTGATTTTAATGATATAGCGTCAAAACTTAAGGATTCTCAAAGTCTTACAGATGAACTAAATAAACAGCTTGAGGCTAAAAAGGCTGAATTGCAGAAGCAGCTGACAGGGGCTGCAACGAATGCGGCCAAAGACGCGGCTTCAAAGGCTCTTGGTAATTCTGAGGCAGGAAAGGCGGCTTCAAATGTGGCCGGAAGCTTGCTTAAAGGCTTCGGCAGATAAAAGATAGGCAAATAGAAGATATTTACACGATTTTCTATTTGTGATATCCTTTATTATTCATTTTGTAATTTTATTTTGTAGGAGGCATTTTGTGCCTTACATCCTTGTAAGTCACAAAACGGCCAAGATTTTACCGTCGGTAAAATCTTGCAAATCCGTCGCCTCCATGCGACGCCGCTAACGCGGTGTTTCTATAGGAGTGTTCCATGTCTGGACATAATAAATGGTCGACCATTAAACATGCTAAGGGCGCAGCAGACGCAAAACGCGGCGCATTGTTCACAAAATTGATTAAAGAAATTTCTATCGCAGCAAGCATGGGCGGCGGAGATCCAAACGCTAATCCACGCCTTCGTGCAGCTATCGTTAAGGCACGCGCTGCCTCAATGCCGAAAGACAACATCGAGCGAGCAATCAAAAAGGGTACTGGTGAGCTTGGTGGCGGCACATTCGAAGAATTGGTTTACGAAGGATACGCTGCCGGTGGCGTTGCAGTTCTCGTTGAGGTTCTCACAGACAACCACAACCGCGCTGCTGCAAATGTCCGCAATATCTTCACAAAAACAGGCGGAAACTTGGGAACAACTGGTTCTGTAAGCCGCATGTTCGACCGCAAAGGCGTTATCGAATACGACGCAGAAAAAGTTTCAGAAGACGAAGTTATGGAAGCCGCTCTCGAAGCTGGTGCTGAAGACATCGTAAGCGAAGACGGAATCATCACCGTTACGACAGCTCCAAACGACTTCACGACTGTCGTTGAGGCTCTTGAGCCAAAAGGCTGGGAAACACTCTCTGCCGAGGTTTCAATGGTTCCACAGGCTTACACAGCAGTCGATAAAGACACAGCTGCAAAAGTCCAGAAGCTCATCGACCGCCTTGAAGAAGACGACGATGTTCAGAATGTTTGGACCACAGTAGAATACCCAGACGACTTCGACCCAGAGGCCTAAGCCAACTGATTCTATTTAAGAGTTGAAGTTAAAAGCTACGAGAGTTTTCTTGTAGCTTTTTTTTTATTAAATAGTGAAAGCAAGAAACAGGCGGAAGCGGGGTTGCGGCAAAAACTCGCTTGAGCTTTGCTCACCGCGAGTTTTATGGCGTGTTCCCGCTGGGAGACTGTTTCTTGTAACCGCAAGTTGATCTAAAAAGATGCAAAAACGGCGTGTAATTGGCATTGACCCTGGCCTTGCCCATACAGGCTTTGGCATAATCGATGCAATAGGAAATAATATTCGTCTCGTAAGCTATGGCGTGATTGAAACTCCTTCCACCGAAGAGCATGGAACTCGCTTGCTGGCGATTTATAACCGCTTGCTGTCTGTTTTGCTTGAATTTAAGCCGGAAGAGTCCGCCATGGAAGAGCTTTATTTTGCCCGCAATGTCTCTAGCGCCCTTTCTGTCGCCGAGGCTAAGGGGGTGGTGACCATGTGCCTTAGCCAGCAAGCCCTTCCTTTGAGCATGTACCGCCCCAATCAGATAAAATACGCCGTCACGGGAACTAAGACCGCCGACAAAAAGACCGTGGAGCAGTATGTGAAAATCCTCCTGAATCTTGAGGTTGAGCCGAAACCTGACCACGCCGCAGATGCCCTTGCAGCCGCCATTACCCATGTTTTTTCTAGTGTGAATGCCGCGCCGGGATTGTAGCCCCGTAGTTGCGAAACGCAGTGTAGCAATGAGCGTGAGCGAAGGGCGAAAAGCCCGTAGAAAATAAATTGCGCCAGAAGAATCTTGACTTTGAGCTCTTTCATCAGTATATTTATGAAGAAATACAGACGGGGGTGCACCGGTTTCGACGATTGTGATCAAGGCACTTACGGCATGTGGGAGTCAAGGTTCCCAAAACTGAGAAAACAATAACTGCAATTTTCGAAAGAAAAGAAGAAGAAGTCGAAGAGGCTTCTTTCGCAGAAGCTCTCGCTGCATAGCTTGAGCCGGAACTCGTAGGGTGCTGTTCCTAACTTTACGACTTCCGTCACAAACAGGGACTTGCTGCGCGTAATTTTTGGGGTGCGCGCGGGACTTTTACTCAGAATACGGAGGAGACGCTTGTTATGCTGCTACCTGCTCCCGACAACTACCTCGCATAACTAAACATGTAGATGTATTTGGCTTCCACTTTCGGACGGGGGTTCAATTCCCCCCATCTCCAAAAATCCCGTAGAATTTTTCCCCTTGAAAAAGAGTTGGTCTTGCTCAGGATTTGAGCGAAGACATTCGTGTCGTAGAGGTAAAGTAGGCTTGGACTTAAAAGAAATCATGGAGCAGCGAGTCTTTGCGGTTGCGGGCGACACGCTGAACGAAGAAAAATATGCCCACAAAATCAAGCATGGTCTTTTGGCTCAGGGCTACACGGTACATGCCGTGGGCAAGGAACTGGCTAGTTTTAACGACATCCCCGGCGAAATTGACATCATCGACTTGTGCGTCAATCCGGCCAAGGGGCTTGCGCTCATAAAGGAATGCAAAAAAGATTTTAAATGCATCGTAATTCAGCCCGGCGCAGAAAGCGAGGAATTGCTGGCATATCTGAACGAGCGGGGGCTTCCTTATATTCAGGGATGTTTGCTTGTGGGACTGAGCGTGTATGGACGGGGGAAGTAGTCAGTCCCCCAAAATCCACTTAATTCCCTTTGCCAGTCGCGCTTGGTTGTCTGCAAAGTGGTTCCCTTTGTTCAACTCAAAAATTGTCTTGATTCCCTGAGTTTTGTAAAAGTCGGCGAGGATTTCCGCATTGTTCTGGACGGTGGCCAGCAGGGGATTTTTGGTTTTTGATTCTTTGTCGCCAAGGGAAAGATAGATGCTGTCGGGCTTTGTGGCAAAGGGCGTGGTCTTGGCAAAATCAACAAAGCGGGGAAACCATGCGGAGGGAGAGGCGGCTATAAATCGGGAAAAGGCTTTTGTTTTGTGGGCGGCATAGAGGGCAAAGAGGCCTGCAAGGGAATATCCTGCGAGGGCGATGTATGGCGGCGGAGAAAGTTTTTGTAAAATCTCAGGAAGCGCTTGGCTGACAATGAAGGCAAGGTAGGAATCTGCTTTGCCGGAAAATGGCGGTTCGTTTTTGCGGAGGGGCGGAATCTCCCAGGGAGAAAGGTCGTCGTTCCAGTCCATGCCGGAAATGCAGGCGAGGGTGAATGGCGGGCAGTCCAGGGCGGCGCATTCTTTCCAAAGGGAATCGGCTTCGCCTGCGAATGTGTTCACGAGGACGATGGGAAGGCTTTCTGTGGCGGAAGTCGTGATGCTGATGTTTTTTCCGTCAAGTTCAAAAATTTCTGTTTTAAAAGATTCTGCCATTTTTTCTCCAATGCAAGCTCGCTTGCCTAAGATTTATTATATAGAAGCTCGAAAAACTTCAGTTTTTTGAAGTTCCTATTTTACACCTTGACTTCGATTTCGTCTTTAGCCAAAAGGGTGTCTGGCGTAACTTCACATTCCACGGCGATGTTTTTTACTCCGGCGGCTTTGGCTTCCTTGAGGGCGTCGGTTACGAACTTCGTATTATGTGATTCTATTTCTTTTGCAACAGTTTTTCCAAAACTCTTTCGAGCTTCTTAAAATCATTGCACCGCTTTTTCAGCATACTGCTGCAATTTGGCTTTTAATCTTTCCTGTTCCATCTTTACCCACAAAAAAAGCCGTCTCAGCGAACTGAACGGCTTTATCGATTCCACTTGACGGCAGGACTCTCCGCTTTTAAAGTTCCCACTCACAGTAGGGTACACTGCTTTTAAAGATTCCACTTAGGGTAGGACTCACCACTAATTGAAATATAATACAGATTTTTTTGTAAGTCAATTATAAATTATCATATTTTGTTTCTGACCATTCAAAGATGATAATGTTGCTGAAGATGCTATTGAAAGGTTGTGAAGAGAAATTTGTAAACTACATTATAAGCGACAAGTGTCTATTTTTCTATGAGCAATGAGAAATGTAATGCTGTTTAGACGACAGATTCGGGAAATGTGCCTAGAAAATTGCCTACTATCAGCATTCTTGCAATAGGCAGTCAATGTTCTGCTGATAGCCTTGTAGAGTTTTACTGGCACGCTTTGACAACTTGTCCAACAGCCTGTGCCCACATTTGTGGTCGACTGACTCAATGAGACAGCGAGCACTTTTGATATCCTTTTTGTAAGTTTGAGTTTAAATTCCTTCTCCCCTTTTTCTGTAAGGTTTTTATCGCATGTATCGGAACAATCCACAATTAGCGGAATAATAGGATGTGGGTTAGCGGAATGATGGGGCATTTACTTTATAAATGCTTCTTCTGGAAAAACTTCATCAAAAGAATTTTGAATTGCGATTTTATCTTCTTCGACATTATCGATTTTATCGATATATAAACGAATTGCGTTGGCCCACTCGTGAATATGATTGAATTCCGTCTTTTTCACATTGATTTTCTGCATCAAAGCAACAAATTCTGAAAGATATTGACTGAGATATTTTCCGCCGAAATATCTGTGCTCAAATGCTTTTCGGTAAAAATCAAGACCTGTCTCAAACTCATGACAAAGAACATGATATTTTCCTTTGAACCAATTATAGAAGAAATTCCTGCATTTGTCTAAAACCGAATCAAATTGGGAAAATATGAAATCCATTTCTTTTTCAGTTATGATTTTATTCTCATACATTCCGTACCCTTTCCATGTCGAAAGTTCCATAAAAGTTTCGTAAATTATCTGATATGCTTTTAGTTCTTTTTGCAGCTCTTTTTCTTCTATTACTGGAAAATGTATTGTTTTTAGCGGAATATAATACAATGAATGGCACTCATACATTTCAGCTGGTGTAAGACCAATTTCCTTATCAAACGCATCATAAATATATTCACTTATCAGATTCTTGCTTTTGTTTGTCGGCAAGACAAGGAAACGCATAAGCGAAAACATAGGATTCTGAAATTCGCAGTCGTGATATTTTCGAAAATCTTTTACAACAAATACATACCGATAAAAACAACGAAGTCCGTCTTGAACAATATCTTTGAATTTTAATGAAACCAAGTTTTGTTCTTCGAGACTTCGGAAGAAATTTGAAAAGAAAAATCCTAAGAATAAATTTGTCTTAAAAAGATAGTAGTTGCTTTTAGATTCTTTGAATTCAATGTTTTCTGGACAGGGGGATGCGAAAATCGTCTTTATGATTTTCCATGACGGTGTTGCACCTTTTTCAATCCAGTCGTTTATAGATTTAGCATAATTTGTTCTTGTTGTTTTTTCAGTATTGTCATTTTCATCTTTCAATGAATTCCAGTAGTTAAATAAATCTGATTTAGGATTTTTAATTTCATCAAATATAAAGGCAAAGCAATCAGGAATGAGTTTAATGTTTTGGCTGTAATTCGTAGGTTTCCAAAAATCAAACATTCCAAGTGTCAGTTGAAGAGTATATCCCCAATCCTTTCCTTCTTTCTTTTCAAGATAGTCGTATATTTCTCTATATATAAGTGCGATGCAATACATAACCTGTAATTCAACTTCATTTTGAGTTGGATTATTATAAGGATTTGTGTTTGTTATTAAGGCGAGCAAATCATAGTAAAGCGTAGGAATAATGTAGTTATGAGCCTTATTCATAAAATTATGCTCCATTGCCCATTTGCAGAAATTTACTAAAAGCATTTCAAATTGTCTGAGGGTGTCTATTCTGATTCCATCCTCTTTTTCAAGACGCTGAATTATTTTCTTTGTGCTTGCCTTTTCTTTTTCTGGAACTGATTCAAGCAAAGCATCATGTCCTATTCCATCAGCAAAGAGTTTCACTATCTGACCGATTCTGATTGTTCCATACTGTGTTTCCATAATCTTAATACCCCTTGCTACTCGTAAGATGATAGCCGTTTCCCTGCGGACACTTGTACACAAAAAGCGCAATGCCTGCGCGTTTTCTTATATTTACCATTTTTTCGGCATCTTGTGCAGTCGGGTAGGCATCTTTCTTTTTACCGTTGTGGTCGGTGCAAGAACAGGTTGAGGAAAGTTTTTCACAGTAAAACTCTGTCGGTTTTAAATGATACTTTCCACAAGTTTTACACTGATATGCTGTCAGCGCGATTCCACTTTGCGTATACTGATAATCTGCGCTTTCTTGAGCTTCTGAAAGATTCCTATAAACAGAAAGTGGATTGCCCGATTTTGAAAAGCAAGTTTCGCTTTTGTGGGCGATGTAGATGTTTGAAATGTTCATTTTCATAAGACAGCTCCTTAGAATAAGTTTTAGGTGAATTATAAGGAGATTTTTCTGAGCGGCATATGACTTTTTGGGGACAATTTTCTGTTTATACATAAATATCCCCGCCCGAAGATTCCTCCTCAGGTGGGGATAACATTTTTACATCAATTCAATCTACACCCGCGAAAAGGAAGCCTTTTCGATTTCGCTCTTTAGCTCGCTGCTGGGCGTGAACAGAATGCGCTTGGCAGTTATGCTTGAGGCATCCACATCTTCCGGCTTTTCAAAGCCCTTTGACGAGAACGAAAGCTTTACCCGGCCAAAGTTCCAAAAACGTCCGATGGTTTGGGGAATTCTCGCCGTGTTTTTTGCGAGCGGACTGAGGTTTTCCCCACAAAAGAGTGGGGTTGTGGTATAATGTTCTATTATTGTAGGTATGGAGAAAAAAGCTATGACTAAACCCAAACCCCTGCAAATCCGCAACAACACAATAGATTTCCTCACATTAACTCGGCAATCCGGCGGAGTCTGGGAAAATTTAGCTTGTGCAAATTTTGCACAAGTTGCCGATAACGGGAAAACATATCAATACAAATTCTACGGCCTAAAAGCCGTCATTGCGGTTTGATGTAAAGTCAACTCTCAGGCGGCTGTTGAGTTCTGGCAGTGGGCGACCCGTGTGTTGGATAAGCCGCTGCTTGAAAACGGTCTGATTTTTGACGAAGCGTTTTTTGCCCACCTATTTTCAGAGATTCATGAAATCCGCTCTATAACCCATGCAAACTTCATCCATTTCATGCTACACTATCCCCATCCCCCAATACAAGGAGCCCTCACATGACTAAAGTCTACTGTTACGCCCCCTTCTGGTGACCGATGATGCGGTTTGCACTGGATTCAAAGAAGGGGAATGGAGGGCGGCGCTGAAAGTGTAGGGGTGGGGTGCTATGTCACCTTATCTATATAAGTTTTTCCCAAAATGCGCTATACTTAGCGTATAATTTAATTCAGAGGTTGCTATGGCTGACATCAAATTGTTCAACATAAAAGGTTCTGTTCAGGAATTGCAGAGCGGGACAGTCAATTTGGAAAAAGAACTTCAGACTGTCATCGAACGCAATATGAAAACCTTTTTTGAAATAACTTTTTTGGCAAGTGAATATTCCACGACAAACGGCGGAAGGATGGACAGCCTCGGAATTGATGAAAATTTCTGTCCGGTCATTTTTGAATACAAACGAGATGTAAAAGAAAATGTCATAAATCAAGGTCTCTTTTACTTGGATTGGCTTCTTGACCACAAGGACAGTTTTAAATTGCTTGTTCTTGAAAAAGTCGGCTCAAAAGTTGCTGAACAAATTGACTGGTCAATGCCCCGCGTTATCTGCATAGCTAATGATTTTACAAAATACGATGAGTCAGCCATAAAGCAGATGAACCGAAATATCACTTTGATTCGCTACAGAAAGTTTGAAGGCGATTTGTTGATGTTTGAGCAGGTGAATGAAAATGTCATACGCATCTCTTCTGAGAATGCAGATGCAAACAAAAAAAGAAAATCGAATGACAAGACTTTTGAACAACAGTATGAAAGTGTGCCTGATAAAATCAAGAACTTATATGATGATGTTCGGAACTATATTCTTGCGCTTGGCGATGATATTACCGAAACAAAGTTAAAGTTATACACGGCTTTTAAGAAAATGAAGAATATCATTTGCGCTGAACTTTCTCCCTCGAAAATCACTCTGTATTTAAAACTTCCAGTTGATTCTATTTCTTATGAGACAGGTTTTTCCCGTGACGCTTCCAATGTCGGCCATTGGGGAACTGGCGATGTTGAACTGACGATAAAAGAGAGCGCTGATTTTCAAAAAGCAAAGTCCCTTATTGAGCGGGCATATTCTGAAAACTAAGAGGCAATTCCCAATGATCCAAATCTTCGGCACAAACAAAAATTTCGACTGCAAGGCGGCCCAGCGTTTTTTTAAGGAGCGGCGCGTTCCATTTCAGTTCATCGACCTTAAAGAAAAAGAGATGTCCTCTGGCGAGTTCGATTCCGTTCTTTCTGCCCTTGCAAAATCAGAGGGAAGCCGGGCGGCGGCAATAGAGGCTTTGACCGACACAAAATCAAAGGATTACTCAAGCATCGCCTATCTTGACGACAGCGAAAAAGAAGAAAAACTTTTTGAAAACCAGGCTAAACTCTTAAAACAGCCCGTCTGCCGAAACGGAAAAACCGAAGCCACTGTTGGCATGGCGCAGAAAGTCTGGGAAGGCTGGAAGTAAAGGGCAGGAAGAATCATAGATGCAAAAAATTGGAATGGAAAAAGAAAACATTGTCGGCATAGTTGCAAACAGTTTGCTTTTAGGAGGTTGCGTTTGCGCTTTGATTGCGATGTGTCTTTTGCAGGCCGGAATAATTCCCATTATAATTTCTGTTTTTTTTATCCTGTTGTTCTTATTCGGTATCATAGTTGAAAGCCGGGAATCCATTCTTTATGACGAGTCTCATTTTGAAGTAAGAAGTTTTGCTGGAAAAGAAAAAATCGACTACGGGGATATCGTAAAAATTTCCCGCGTGTATATCCGGCTTACGGCAAGGGCTGGCGGGCATTGGCGTTATTATGTTTACATTAAAGCAGATGACGAAATTAAAAAAGTAATAGTTCCCTTTCCTCAGTTTATAGAAAACGTTCACTTGCAGGATTTGTTTTCAAAAATCAAATTTGCAAATTCCCAAGTCCAATGGGCTCTGCCTGTAAACATTCAGAGTAATCGTTAAAACTATCTTATAGAATATAAACCGAATATGCTTCAATCAGCTTTTCCAGTGACCATGCGGCATTTGCGGGGCTGGTGCTGGGAAGGCATTGGCTTGTTAGATTGAAGCGTTCTTCGTAAGTGTCGGCACAGTGCTTCTGCCAGAGGGCAAAGGCGGTCTTTCCCGTGCAGAAAACGCGGCGGATTTTGCTCTGCTCAAAAATCTTCGTAAAGTCATTGGGCGTTGCGCTTCTAATACTTGCGTCCGCTGCCCCCTCAATCTCGCAGGAGGCAAGCACATCCCAGAGGGCGATATGATGGCGAATTAGAAAATCCCGCCTTTCTTTAATCGCTGCGGCTAGGTCGGCTCTTTCCTGCATGGCCGCTTTTGCTGTGGAAAATCCCTTGTTCGTGTATGTCATTTTCTCGCCAAAGACTGCGGGTAGCACCCGCCAAAATCTGTTCTGGGCGTGCATGTAGAAAAATCCCGCATTCCGGCTGGCGGGGGAGGGCATGGTTCCAAGCAAAAGAATCCTGCTTTCACTGTTCCACACTGGCGGAATGGGGTGTGTGATTTTTTCGGCAAGAGAGGATGTGCTCATGGGAAAAGTATAGCAGAAAAATCAGCGAAAAGAAAACGATGCTTTGTATGGGGATTTTGTGGGTTTTGTGGTGATTTGTTCACCCAGCGATTTTCCAAGCAGATTGGCGAGCGATTCCTGGCTTATACGAAAGAATTCCGAAAAGATGGCGTCATTTTCTGTCTGCCGGTTTATATGATTCCCTTTGTGTGAGGGAATTTTTGTTTTCCTTGTCAGCAAGTTGAACTTACCCCACATACTCCGCCACTATGCTCTGCACGGGAGTCAGGTAACTCGCGCCAAACATGTTCAGGTGGTTCAAGAGGTGGTAGAGATTGTAGAGGTCACGGCGGTCTTCATAGCCAGCCTGCATTTTGTGCGCTTCCTTGTAGGCAGCGTAGAATGAAGGGGGAAAACCGCCGAAAAGTTCCGTCATGGCAAGATCTGCCTCGGCGTGCCCTACATAGGCGGCGCTGTCAATCAAAATCGCTTTGCCCTCATTGTTGGCAAGAACATTGCCGTCCCACAAGTCACCGTGGAGAAGGCTGGGCTTTTCCGGCTCGGTTAGGAAGTTGTCCAAGTGGTCGAGCAGCTTTGTGTTCTGTCTGCGGTCGCTGTCAGAAAAATAGCGGTCGGCGGCCTTGAACTGAGGAAGTAGCCGCCTGTCGCGGAAAAAGGAAATCCAGTCTGCGGTGGGCGTGTTGTCTTGAGGCCTCGCTCCGATAAAATTATTCTGGAAGAAGCCGAATTGCTTTGTGCCGGCATTTTCAGCGGATTCTAGGGGGAGAAATGATTTTGTGTCAGCCTTGTGCATGGTGGCAAGTTCACGGGCAAAGGTCTCAAAGTAGTCGGCTCTTTTTTTGCCGCTTTCGATAAAGTTCATAAGAAGGAAACTGTAGCCAACTTCCTCACCGTCGTCCGTTCCCGTGCAGAGAAGGTGCGGCGTGCCGATTGCTCCAGTCTCTGCGATTGCGGAAAGACAGGCGGCCTCGGCGGTAAAAAAGGCGGCGTTTTCCTTTGCGTTTGCCTTCATAAAAATGCGGTCGCCTGTGGTCAGCGTGAGGGCATAGGCCTTGTTGATGTCGCCGCCAGAAAGGCGGTCAGTGCGGGTTATTTTTACTGAAGTGCCAAAAAGCGAGACAAGGGCATTTGCCAGTGAAGTGTAGTGGGGAATTGATGCGAGATTCATATCTGTATGCTAGCGTTTTTTACGGGATTTGTCAGGGGCTTTCTCCCTTGCGCTTTTCCTCTCTCTGCGTCACAATACTCAGGCAAGGAAAGAAAATGAACGCACGCGAACTGCATGAATCAATCGTCAATAATACTCAGGTGACTTTTTCCCGGAGCGGGGGAAAGGGAGGGCAGAATGTGAACAAGGTGAACACCAAGGTGCATCTTTCCCTGCCGATCAGTTTTGTGGGCGGACTGACTGATGAGGAGCGGGAGCGGCTACGGCTCAAACTGAGTGCGATTATCAACGGAGAGGACTGCATTTTTCTTTCGGTGGACGATGAGCGCTTTCAGGAAATAAACCGGAAGATTGCCTTTGACAGGCTTGAAAGTCGGATTGTGAATGCTCTTTATGTTCCCAAAAAGCGGAAAAAGACAAAGCCGACCAAGGCCAGCAAGGAGCGAAAACTTAAATTAAAGAAGATTCGGAGTGAGATTAAAAAGAGCAGGGCAAAGATTTTTTAACTTTCAGCCGCCTTGCCTAGAATCTTTTGGGCGGCTTTTGCGACTTCTTCCTTAAGTTCCGGCGGATTTAAAACCTTTGCCCTGCCTGCAAAACTCAAAACCCATGCCACGGTCTGGTCAATCTGATTCGTCTTAAATGAAAGGTAGACGCTGCCGTCGGCATTTTCCAGCAAAACCTGATTTTTGTGCCAGATTCGCTCGGTCACGAAAGTCTTGAGGCTGCTTTCAAATTCAATTTCCACGGTAAAAGAGTCTCCGCTGTTGTTCCAGACTCCCATCTCTGGGTCAAGGTGATTTTCAATCTTAAAGTCTCTTGGAACCGAAAAAGATTTTTCAGTGATTTCGCATTTTCGGATTCTTGGCATGGCGTAAAGCCCCTTCCAGCGGCGTGTTCTTGTACTGGTCCAGCAGGGGTAGAATCGTCGAAAGCGTCAAAAGTTCCCCCTCCGCCAGCATAACCTGGCCCATAAAATAAGCCTTGTCCGCTGCGACAGACCGTTTTGTATAATATTGTGGAAAATTAGGTCAGTTTATGGTATTCTATGACGATGGGGTCAAAAATTGAGCAAAATATATAACGAAAAAACTCGTGTTCAAATGCCAGCCCTTATTCACCTTACAAGGCTTGGCTACACTTATATCGGTAAACTGTATCATCTTGGTACAGAAGGTCAGTCTCAGAAAACAGCAGGCACAAGTTTTGATGCAGACACAAACATTTTGCTCTATGAATTTCAAAAGGCTTTTGCCCGCTTAAACCCTTCAAAGAAAGACGACTGGCTTGCTGTTTTTAGTGACATCAAAAAAGAGCTGAACGATGATGATTTAGGAAAGCAGTTTTATGAACGCCTAATTTCTGTTTCTCCTTATAAACTAATTGATTTTGATAATCCTAATAACAATGATTACTACTGCACTGCAGAGTTTACCTGTCGTAATGGCGAAGATGAATTCCGCCCAGATATTACTCTTTTTATAAACGGACTTCCGCTTGTTTTTATTGAAGTAAAGAAAACTAACAACGTTGGAGGCATGATTGCGGAAGCTAACCGCATGAATAATGACCGCTTACCTAATAAAAAATTCCGTCGTTTTATAAACATCACTCAGCTGATGATTTTTTCTAATAATATGGAATATTCTGCACTTGGCGGTATTGTTCCAATTGAAGGGGCTTTTTATTGTACTGGCGCGCGAAAAAAAGCTTTCTTTAACTGCTTTAGAGAAGATAATTTTACTGCCCAGCCTATACCAACTTTTAATGCAAATTATCATTATAAGCCGATAGACCAGGAAATTGAAAAAGAGATTCTTACAGATTTTAACTGTCAGGTAATCAAGCAGTCTCCAGAGTTTCAGACGAACCTTGATATTTATACACCGACAAACCGTATTCTTACTTCTATGTGCAGCCCTGAACGATTGCTCTTTATTCTGAAATATGGAATTGCTTATGTAAAATCTGAACGCGAAATAGATGGCAAAATTGAAGTAACTGACCAGAAGCACATTATGCGCTATCAGCAGATGTTTGCGGCTCTTGCTATTCGTGACGCGCTTGAAAATGGAAAGAAATCTGGAATTGTTTGGCATACACAAGGCTCTGGAAAAACCGCTCTTTCATATTATCTTACCCGAATACTTACAGATTATTTTGCAAAGCATAATAAAGTTACCAAGTTTTATTTTATTGTTGACCGCTTGGATTTATTGGAACAGGCAAAGCAGGAGTTTGAAGCTCGCGGACTTTCTATAAATACTGCTAACAGTAAAACAGAACTTATGGAACAGTTCCGTACAAATCAGAGCCAGCAGGGAGTTACCGGTAAAGCTGAAATTACAGTTGTAAACATTCAGAAAGTTGAAGAGGACCAGAACAAAGTTCAGGTAAAAGACTACGCAACCAATCTTCAACGTATATTTATAATTGATGAAGCACACCGAGGTTATAAACCTGACGGATGTTTCCTTGCAAATCTTTTTAATGCAGATCCTGATTCAATTAAAATTGCTCTTACTGGAACTCCAATTCTTAAAGAAGAAAAATCTAGCTGCTCAGTTTTCGGTGATTATTTCCATGCATACTATTATGATAAATCAATTTCAGATGGATATACATTAAAAATCCTACGAGAAGAAATTGAAACCTCTTACCGCAAGCGACTTACAGAAGCTTACCAGAAACTTGAAAAACTTGTTACTAAGGGCGAACTAAAAAAAGAAGATATTATCAGCCATGATTCTTATGTTAAAGAATTGCTCCGCTACATTATAAAAGACCTTGTTACATTCAGACTGTTACAGGGTGACCCGACACTTGGCGGAATGATTATCTGCGAAACAAGTGAACAGGCTCGAAAGCTCTATCAGTATTTTGATGAGATTCAGAATGAACTGCATGAAACTGAAAATATGACTTCTACTTTGAAGCCGGGACTCATTCTTTATGATAGTGATGATAAAGAAACCAGAAAGCAGATAGTAAAAGACTTCAAGAAGAATTTTACGATAGACATTCTGATTGTCTACAACATGCTGCTTACAGGTTTTGACGCGCCTCGCCTTAAGCGGCTTTATTTTGGAAGAAAGCTCCGCGACCATGGTCTGCTTCAGGCAATAACCCGTGTGAACCGTCCGTATAATTCTGAATACGGTGAGCAGCGTTACGGAACCGTAATCGACTTTGCGGACATCAAGGCGAATTTTGAAGAGATAAACAACAAGTACATAAAAGAATTCCAGAAGTTTAGTAGCGAAGATGAAACCGGACTTGAGAATCTTCCAGATATGTTTACTCAAGTACTGGAACAAAAAGAAAATATCATTAAGCAGATGAAGGAAGCTCGGCAGACTCTTTCTAACTATGATATAAGTAATGCAGAAATCTTTGACCAGGAAATAACTGAAATTGAAGACAAGAAAGAACTCTTTGAACTTCGAACAGCTTTGACTAATGCAAAGAATATGTTCAATCTTGTGCGCACTTTTGGTGATGAAGATTTAAAAGCGACCTTTGCTAAACTTGTAATTGAAAAACTTCCCGATATGCTCTCTGCTGTTCAGTCACGAATCAATGAAATAAATACAATTGAAGCATTTGAAACAAGTGATGAAACTAAGATGCTTATCAACGAAACAATGATGAACATTCAGTTCAACTTTTCTATGATAAACAAAGAAGAACTAAAGCTTGTCGATAACGGTTCGGAATTACAGGAAAAGCTTTCTAAAACACTGCATGAAATCCGTGATTATTACGACCCGGAAGACCCGCAGTTTATTACTTTAGCAGAAGCGTTTAAGCAGAGATTCAAGGAACACAAGTTCAAGCCGGAAAGCCTTGCACAGTACACCGAAGAAAACAAAGCAATGGATGATATCTACAAAAAGATTCGAACGCTTCGAAGAAAAGATGACGCGCTCCTTTCCCGCTATCATGGCGACAAAAAGTTTGTACGTGTTCACAAACGAATTGTAGAAGAAAACACAAGAAGAACAGAACGACATGCTCAGCCAATTATTTCAACAATGACAGATGATATTGTGGCTGCAATGATGACTGTAAAACAAATCATAGATCAGCAGGTTTATGACAGAAATGATATATTGAAGAAAGACACTTATTTTGCAGAAACAGTCTGGTCACTTATAGATGACAGTCTTTATAAACTGAATATCAAATCAGAAGTAGAAGACTGTGATTTTATTCAATCCAGAGTAAGCAAACAATATCTTAATCAATACCATGATTACTATTTAGCATAAAAAGCTATTATCATTCCGAACTCGATTCGGAATCTATACGAGGGGAAATATGAACATCAGAG
>DFEB01000026.1 GCA_002368605.1 Treponema sp. UBA3813
TCCTAAATGTATTTGGAACGGACACCATTATAGAAAATCTTCCATTCCTGTGCTATAATTTTCTGTATGGCTAATCGATTTCTGCCAATCGGCATTCAAGATTTTGAGGATTTACGCAATCGCGGCGCTGTTTATGTAGATAAGACTCATCTTGTCTATAAACTTGCCACCGAAGGAAAGCCCTATTTTTTAAGCCGCCCCCGCCGATTCGGAAAAAGCCTTTTGCTTTCCACGCTGGAAGCCTACTTTCTGGGCAAAAAAGATTTGTTCAAAGGCCTTGCCATCGAAAATCTTGAAAAGGACTGGATTCAGTACCCTGTCATAAAAATCAGTTTTGGCGCGAACAGCTATGAAAATAACGCCCGCTTAAAGGCTCGTCTCAACGCCATTTTGACCGAAGCCGAAGAAAAATACCAAATTCAGAAAAATAGCGAAGACGCGGCTGAAAGACTGAGCCAGATAATTCATTCCGTTACAAAAAAAACCGGAAAACAGGTTGTCATCTTAATCGACGAATACGACAAGCCAATTTTAGACGCGCTCTACACCGAATACGAGGAGCAGAACCGTCAGGAGCTGCGCAGCTTCTACAGTCCGCTGAAGGACTGCGATCAGTACATCCGCTTCCTTTTCATCACGGGAATTACGAAAGTCAGCCATGTGAACATATTCTCCGGGCTTAATCAGCTCAACGACATCAGCCTTACTCAAAGCTATTCGTCAATCTGCGGTGTTTCGGAAAGTGAACTGGAAAAGTATTTTATGCCAGAAATCGAGGCACTTGCAGAGCGACAGGAAATGAGCCTTGAAGAAACAAAGGCCAAACTTGCCCAGATGTACGACGGCTACCACTTCACCCACAATGTTGAGGGTGTCTACAATCCCTTCTGTCTCTTAAAATGTTTTTCCGACAAGGATTTTGGCTCCTACTGGTTTGAGAGCGGAACTCCGTCTTTATTGGTAAAAACCTTGCAGAATCAGCCGGTTGAGCTTACCAACATCGTAAACGGAAGATTTGCGAACGAAAATCAGTTCAAGAACTACGATCCTGACTCAAAGAACATGCTCCCGGTCATTTACCAGAGCGGCTACCTTACCATTAAGGATTTTGAAAAAGAAACCCGCCTTTATAAGCTGGACTTTCCCAACCGTGAAGTTGAGGAAGGCTTTCTTGATGTCCTGCTCAAAAAATTCATCACTGTGCCCTATGATGACATCGGCCTTGAAATAAATAACCTCAGGGTCGCCCTGCGCGACAGAAACCTTGACCGCGCCCTCAACATCATCAAATCCGCCATAGCCGACCTTCCCACAGTGGTAAAAAAAGACATGTGCGAGAACTACTACGAGTCCGTCACCCATTTAATGTTCCGCATGACAGGCTGGCGGGTGGTCTCGGAGCTGCAGAATGTCTGTGGCAGAAGCGATGTGGTTGTGGCCTCAAAGGACAGCGTTTTCATCTTCGAGCTTAAAATGGACAAGGGGCGGCCATTTGAAGAGGTGGCAGAAGAAGCCCTGGCCCAGATTGACGAAAACGGCTACTCACAGCGATTCGCCGTCAGCGGAAAGGAAATGTACAAAGTTGCCCTTGTTTTCTCCAGCGAGGGAAAGGGCCTTTTGGGCTGGAAGGCCAAGGAATAACGCCTGCCCTCATTTCGCCCTGAGGTAATTCAGCCCTTATTTTAAATCCTGTTCCCCGCTAACCGTAAAATAACGCCGGCAGAGAGCCTGATAATCAATGCAATTATCGTAATTATCTTTTTTGGCACACACTGCCCGGCTCTGATTCAAGGCATTTACGGCAAATTTTTCTTCCGTCACTTCCTCGTAGAATCTTTTCGCGTATTTTAGGAATTCTTTTTGTGCCAAATACGCTTCTTCCGCACTAATCAAAGAACGCTTGGAAACATTATAATTTTCCCCGCCCAAAAAGAATTTCAGTTTCGCCTCTTTGATTGAGCAGAATGTTGCCGCTGACACTTTTACCCGCTCACTTTCATTGTCATTGTTTTCAAGAAGATAAACATACATGGGCATCTGGAAGTCAATGATATTTTCGGCCTTGCCTTCTTCCTGCTCTTTGACTTTGAGATTACTCGGAGATTTTGAAGTCTTATAATCGATAATCACGAATTCCTTCTGGTTGGGGCTTGCAAGGATACAGTCGATTTTTCCGTCAAAGTAATATCCGCTCATTTCGCATCCATCTTCGTCTTTGCCGAGAGCCTGCACATTTTTTTCCACGGCGTAAACCGAAAATCCCCGGAAGGTGGAGCAGATTTTTGCGATTGCCTTTTCCAAGATTCTGAAATTTCCGTTTTGGTCAGCCATTTCCTCGCTTTCGATTTTGTACTGGGAAGAAATGACTCTTATAGTCGTGGGGCTTGCGGTAAGTTTTTCCCCAGATTCGCCGTAAATTTCCTTAAAGGCAGAATTTTTCCCTTCGGAATCCACGGCCTCGTTTATCACAGAAACCAAAAGCTTTCGGTATTCAGGCCCCAGTTCGGTCTCGTCATTTTCGCTGGCCGCCAAAAGCCATTTTTTGCTTTTGAGAGAAGCAAAGAAAAGCTCCAGAATTTTGTGATTCACCGTTCCCGTAATGAATTCATCGATGAGAAGGGCTTCATTGTCCGGCGGGTCAAGGCGAAGAAGGTTTTTAAAAAGCCAGCGGCGGGGGCACTTGAAGTAATTTTTGAGCGTAGTCTGGGTGACTTTAATGCTCTCCCTTTTTAAATAAGACAGGCGCTTTTGAATCAGGGCAGTGAGTTTTTCGTTTTTCTCGAAAAGACCGGAATCTTTTTTATCTAAAGAATGTGCCTTTTTCCATGCGGTAAGACCAGTAGCCTGCCGGGCGTAGATTTTCGAGGGGACGTCTGAAAGGCTGACAGCCTTCAAGAGACGGATTTTTTCCTCCGTGAAGTCATCCCACCGCTTTTTGGGCTGAAGCTTTTCGTCCGTGCGGGACATTTTTCCGTAAACGAAGCCGTACTCGCCGTTGTAGGCATGGCGGGAAGCGGTAAAATATGCCTTTTCCTGAGCGGAATGTTGGTAGAGTTTTACGAAATCAAAGCTGGGGTCAGATTCAGAGAAGCCCAGAGAAGAGTCTAGCTCGCCCATCTTCATGAAAATCCGCCTTTTATTCTCGTTCATAAAATCCAGCGGCTTAAAGGAGTCCGCCATAGAAAGGGAATCCTGGGTAGCGTCAAGCACGACCTGAACTTTGTATGGAGCAAGGGCGGCTGAGCGGTAAGGATAAACCTGAACCGCCCTGTTTTCGCCCTGAGCCAGATATTGCACGCTTGAAAGATGAGAGACAAAAAAGGAGAATGGAGAATCCACGGAATAATCGGGGAAATCGCCCTCCAAATCCACGATTTCGTTTAAAGAAGAAATACAACGGCTCAAAACATTATTGCTCAAAGGAAGATTCTGGAAAGCTGCCATATCAAAGAACATCTCGCGGAAGGCTTCATAGGCAGAACGAATCTGGGCAAAAGTTTTAGCCTGCACCATTGGAAGAATCAAGTCAACAAGATTGCGGTAAAGATTTCTAATCAGCTCGTCCTTGTTGACAGCCTTGCCCTTGTCGTCCTTTGGATTTTTAAAAGCCTCGTCCCAAACGGTGACAGCCTTGCCCTTTTCAAAAGTAAGAGACCCCGCCGTGCAGATACAATTGTTCATTCGGCCAAAAAGCAAGAGATTATCTATCGTGCCCTTATTTTCCCAGGGAATATCCTCGTTTAAAAGAAGATTTTTGAGACTTTCGTAAGAGAACTGATTTTCCACACATTCCTGAATTTGGGCGAAAAAAGCTCCCGCTCCGTAAGAAGAAAGGGGGCGGCTGTAGCGCATGGTGTGGGGAATTTCGTACAAAGAAAGAGAGCGGTCAAGGTAAGAGCCGAAATTGTCCATGTTGGGAACATTCACCGCCATGTCGCTCCACTCGATCCCCTTTTCATCGTGCATTTCCCTCAAAAAGAGAGTCACATCCCGGACTTCTTGACTGGAATTTTCAAAAAAGTAAGACTCGTACTCCCCTTCATTTTCGGGAACGCTGACAAAATGAATGCTTTTCTGGCAGGAAAGCTTGAAACGGTACTGCTCCCAGTCTTCAAGGGTCTCCGGACAAATCAAATAATATTCCCGGCCATCGTCCGAAAAATCAGGCTCAACCCAAGCTGGGTCAAAAAGGGAATGTTCCGATAGAAAGGCTTTGTACTCGTCATAAAGAATCTGAAAATCACTGTCCTCGTCATCAGTAAAGCCCGCCGATTTGTATTTTTCATAAAAAGACTTGAGATTTTCATCGTCAAAGGAAATTTCACCGGCAGAGGAAAGCTCGTCCGCCTGCCTGTCACGGAGCCTTTTCCACATTTGCAATGAAGGCAGCATGGAGGAAATCCAGTCGGCAAAAGATGAAGCCTCGCCCGCGAATTTTTGATTGATAAGATTTTTAAAGAAATGCTCATCCGCATTTTTTTGGATTAAGTGGGCGGCAAAAATTTTTCGCATGAGGGAAGGCACGGTGCGGAGATTCTCTGCCTTAGCGCGTATGCACTCGCCCTTGAATTTATCCCAGGCAAGAAACCTCTCCATAGCAACGGCTTTACAGTCTGTGTTTTTAATGGCCCAGTCAGCCCACTTCTGACAGGCAACATCCGTCGGAAAAACGAATACGGAGTTCTGATTGGTAATCTGCTCTTTTAGAAGTTTCTGGACGGACTGCATTTTAAAATCCTTATTTCTTCCCAAGTTTTTGTAACCGCAAGACCTGGGTAAAATTATTCCAGAAAGTCTTTGAGTTCTGCCAGAGCTTTTTTCATTACAAGTTTAGAATTGCTATAGCTCATTTTTAAGATTTCGGCAGCTTCTTTGAGGGTTTTGTTGTCATAGTAGACAAGCACGACAAGGGCACGCTCACGGTCTTCGAGACGCATAAGTGCCTGCCCTAATTCCGTGAGCGTTTCTTCGGTGAGAATATTGTCAAGTGTTTCATCCTTGTAGGCAATCTCCTCGTCAAGCTCTGCATGCTGCTTTTTTGTGCGATAGAAATCAATCAGCGTATTGTGAGTGATTCTATAAATCAGCGTTGACGGAGAAGCCCTGCTCGAATCAAAATTCTCAGCGTTGTCGTAAAACTTAACGAAGACATTGGCGCACAAATCCTCGGCATCATCTTCGTTAAGACCTTTACTCCTTAAATAACAGAATACTTTTTTGTTGTATTCCTTATAAACCCTGTCCTTTTCCTGCTGTGTCACTGTTTTTCCTTAAATTTTTGAGTCCACAGCGGGAATTCGAGAGTTCTTCTTGATGTTCCCGCCATCAACGCCAGCCGCATTCACCATATCAAGTTCATCTTCTGAAAGCTCTTCAAATCCGCGAGCCTGTAAAGAATCGATATAACTGTGGGCGCTCTGAATTGCAAATCCCATTGCGGAATTTCCTGCGAATTTCTGAAAATCGAACAATTGCTTTAATCGTGTGTCTTTCATAATTGTACCTCTCTATAGTTATTTTCGTTGTATTTATTTATACGAAGCTAAATACGAAAAGGCTAAAAAAATATAGCATTTTTTCAAAAAAAATGAAAGAATAGAATCATGAAAATATTGAATAGCCTTGTTTTATTAATTTTTTGTTCAACCTTCTGTTTCACACAAGAAAAAAATAAATTTTCACTTCAAAACGCAATTGATACGGCTCTCGAAAATAATTACGAAATTCAAAAACAAAGGTACGCCCTGGCCTCTGCCCGCGCCCAGTACCGTCAGGCAAAAGGCACTCTGGACATTGAAGCGGGAGCGCAAGCTCAATATTCATACAGGCAAAATCCAGTTGACAAAGACGACCCTAATTACAAATACGGATATTCCTGGCTCTACCCCATTGAATCAGGCATTTATTCAGACAATACGCTGAGTCAGCAGACTGGCGGAAGCATCTTCCTCAAAAAACTCTTCTGTTTCGGCCTTGAGACAAAACTTTCCTACACAGTCAAAAGAGCAAAAAACACGCCAGAATACACTTACAGCGATGAATATCTAGGCAAAAAATACGAAGACGAAAATGCCCGAAATTCCGGCGAAATTGCCCTTGAGCTCAGCCTACCTCTTTTCAAATCATTCAAGGATTCCCTGACTGGCCTTCAGCTTGAGGCGGCAAAAGATTACCTTGAGCAAATGGAATACGCGCTGAACGACACAATTTCAAGAACCATCATAAGCGTCTCCACTCAGTATTGGGATTATCTTCTTTCATTCAAGAATTCCGAACAAGTGGAAATCATGCAACAACAACTAGAAGAGCGGAACGCAAACATGGACTCTCTTATCAGGGCTGGCGTTCGTTCCAAAAATGACATGCTGGCCCTTCAAGTCAATGTAAATGAAAACCGCCGAACACTCCAGGATGCAAAAATAAAATGCAATCAGGCAAAAATGGAGCTTCTGACAAGCCTCGGTATTCAGGACACGAATAACATCGGTGAGCCAGAAGATTTTTTTTCAGAGCTGGAACTAAAATCAATTGAAGTGCCCCTTCCAGAAAATTTAAACGAAGATTTTTTTGCAAAAATCGAAGAAAACCGCACTGACTTGAAGGCTTTAAAAAAGAAAGTTGATTCAGCGGCAAAGAAAGTGCACATGTCACAGGTAGATAAACGCCCTGACGCAAATCTCAATTTCGGAATAGGCGCAAGCGGGGCGTCTTATTCTGACAGCTTTGGAAAAACAGTTTCATCTGGCTTTACAAATATAAAAGGCGTGAACATAAACGGAACTCTCAGCGTAAGCGCAAAACTTGGGAATAATGCCAAAAAGGGAGTTTATGAGCAGGCTCAGGCAGAATATGAAATGGCTCTTACAGATTACAACAAAGTAAAAAACACCCTGGTCCTTCAAATTCAAAATGCAGCTGAAAAACTTGAGATTTACAAAAATCTCGTATCAGACGCCGACACTGTACTTTCCCTGCAAAAAACTCTCTACGAAAACGAAAAAAAGAGATTCAATTCGGGGCTTATCACGGTGGATAACCTTCTAAACCAAGACCAGAAATACATTGCGGCTGAGCTTTCATATTATCAAGTGCTTACAAATTATTTGCAGGCAATCCTCGAATTCAAATATTACTCAGCCCAGCTCGTCGAATAGGAAGACTAGGAATTCATTTTTCTGCCACAGAATTTTAAGAACAGCAAAAAAAAGCGGCATTTCTGCCGCCTGTTCGATTTTTCTGAAATGTTTATTTCAGGTTTACTGTCGTATATGTAGCACCAGCGATTGAACCACCAAGTCCACCGATAGCAGCCCCAACTGCTGCACCCGTTCCAGCCATTGTTCCAGCTGCAGCTCCAGCAGCTCCAGTTGCTGTAAGCACTCCTGTTGAAATTAGAGTATCAACCGTTATTGAACCACCAATAATGCCCCCCTCAACAAGGGTAGCTCCAGTTCCCGCTGCAGCAGAAGCCGCAGAAGCTGTAACGAAGCTTCCAGCAATAGCTCCCACACCAGTGCAAATCAACACTGTTCCAGCCAAAATCGCAGCTCCAATGGCGACTGTCTTCCAGTTTCTTGACCACCAATCGCAGAATCCGCCGCCGGCCACATTATCAAGTTCCTCTTCTGTAAGCTCGACTGCCTCACCGCTCTTTTCGCCCTTTACAGCCGCCTCAAACTGGCTCTGCACGAAGTCCATCTGCTCCTGCATTTTCTCAATTTCAAGCTCCGGGTAGAATGCGTTAAGAGCTTCCAGTGCCTCTTTTGGTGTGCTTGCCGTTTCCACGATTTCGGTAATTTTCTCAGCATCGAATTTGTCAGAAACCTTCTCGATGTCCGCTGTTGAAACTCCGCCTTTTGCCAATGCCATTTTCATTTCTTCGTTTGTCATAATTATTTCTCCTCTCGATTTTATCGCTTGTTTGACAATTTGTTTTACATATACTTAAACGAATGACTTTAGTATCTGCCTACTAAACCTGCAGCCGTTGAAGCGGCGGTTCCAACGACTGCACCTGCAATCGCTCCATATGCGGCACCGGTCGCCATGTAACTTCCTACAGCGACTCCTGCATGGAACAATGCGGCATCTGCTGCTAGGGCAAATCCTGCAAGTGCTCCTGCCCCTGTACAAATCAATGCAACTCCCACGGCAATCGCCGCACCTACCGCGACCTTTTTCCAGTTATCCTTAAACCAACCACCGATTGAGTCAAATAAGCCGCCGCCAGCGACATTTTCAAGTTCATCTTCAGTCAGTTCAACAGATTCATTTTGTTTATGGTCTTTCATCGCTGCCTCGACCTGTTCTTTCACAAAATCGCACTGCTTCTGCAATGCTTCAACTTCAAGCTCCGGGTAAAAATTGTGCAAAGCCTCAAACGCTTCTTTTGGATTTGAAGCACCGTCTACGATTTCGGTGATTTTTTCTGCGTCGAATTTGTCAGAAACTTTCTCAATCTCCTTTTCTGCAAGTCCATTCTTTGCCAATACTTGTTTCATCTCTTCGTTTGTCATAATTGTTTCTCCTTGCGATTCTTTCGCTTTATTACGCTTGCTCAAAAATATCCTTTAGTTTGGAAGATTTCCTGTACCTGCCAATGCACCTGTTACCGTGCCACCGACTGCCGTACCAACCGCTGCCCCGATTGCCGCTCCTGTTCCCGTAAGAATTGGAGTACATGTATAGCCTGCTACCAAGGCAAATGTTGAATATGACAACGAAGCTCCCATGGCAGACAGGGCTGCATGTGATGTAAAATAGGTAATCGCAGCTCCAACTCCAGCTCCCACACCTGTGCAAACTAAAGCCGCACCCACGACGATTGCCGCGCCTACAGCGACTGCCTTCCAGTTGTTCTTGAACCAGCTGCCCACAGAATCAAAGAAACCGCCGCCGGCCACATTATCAAGTTCTTCTTCGGTCAGTTCCATCGGAACATTCTGCTTCTGCTTCTGTTCATTTATCGCCGCCTCAACCTGCTCTTTCACAAAATCACACTGTTTCTGCAATGCTTCAACTTCAAGTTCTGGATAAACCGCGTGGAGTGCCGCAAATGCTTCTTCGGGCGTGTTTGCCGTTTCCACAAGCTCGGTAATTTTCTCAGCGTCGTATTTTTCTGACACCTTCTCGATTTCTGCCGTTGCCATTCCGCTCTGTGCCAATGCTCTTTTCATCTCTTCGTTTGTCATAATCATTTCTCCTCGTGCTTTCTGCACTATTTGTTTTCTTTTTGTGTAAGTCTCTTGCGCTTACATATATTTATACGAACGACTTTGCAAAAAGGCTAATTTCAGCCAGGAAGATTGTCCGTTCCTGCAAGACCTCCGACAACTGCGCCGCCTGCCGCAGTTCCGACTCCCGCTCCGATGAGTGCACCCGTTGCTGCTGCTGTTGTAACGACTTCCACATACATAAATGATGTCGCTCCTGTGGCCACCGTTGTCAAAGCTGAACTTGTAATGCACGCTCCTACGGCAGCTCCCACACCTGTGCAAACTAATGCCGCCCCCACGACGATTGCCGCGCCGATTGCGACTTTTTTCCAGTTTTTCTTGAACCAACCGCCCACAGAATCAAAGAAACCACCGCCGGCCACATTATCAAGCTCCTCTTCGGTCAGTTCCATAGGCTCGGCATTTTCCTGCCGCTGCCCCTTCATCGCCGCCTCAACCTGCTCCATCACAAAGTCGCACTGCTTCTGCAACGCTTCAACTTCAAGCTCCGGGTAAAAGGCGTGAAGAGCTTCCAGTGCCTCTTTTGGTGTGCTTGCCGCTTCCACAAGCTCGGTGATTTTCTCAGCGTCGTATTTTTCTGACACCTTCTCGATTTCTGCCGTTGCCATTCCGCTCTGTGTCAATGCTCTTTTCATCTCTTCGTTTGTCATAATTATTTCTCCTCGCGATTTTATCGCTTTTTTGACAATATTTGCCCTGCACGGATGCAGGAGATAAGCAAAGAGAGAATTTTCAAACTGAAAATTCTCGTACGCATCAGAAATTACAGGATGTAATTTCTGTTCGCTGCTTACATATATTTATACGAAGATCTTTTGGGAAGGGCTAAAATTTTTAATTTTCCGCTTGTTTTTTGCAAAAATCTTTCCAGCAAAAAAAAGGCGGCATTTTTTCGCCGCCCGTTTGTTATGCTACTTAGAGATTGTTTGCTTTTGAAAGAACATCAGTTGCTCCAAGAATTGCCGCTCCTGCTCCAGCACCAACAGCCGCTCCGACTCCTGCGCCAATTGCTGTTGCTGTTGTTACTCCTGTTAAGCCTATTGCGGCAGTTCCCATTGCTGCTAAAGTTGATAAACTCCCTCCAACGCCGAACGTAGAAGCACCCCATGCGATAACGCCACCAACAAGCCCAGCCCCTGCTCCTGCTGTTGCAACAGTTGCTACGCATGCCACCACGATTGCCGCGCCTACCGCGACCGCTTTCCAGTTTTTCTTGAACCAACTTCCCACATCGCCGAAAAAGCCGCCGCCTGCCACGTTCTCCAGTTCGTCCTCGGAAAGTTCCACGGTTTCGCTCTTTTTCTGTTCCTTCAATGTTGCCTCGAACTGCTCGCGAATAAAATCGCACTGCTTTTCCAATTCAGACACCGCAAGTTCAGGATATGCCGCGTGAATTGCCTTGAATGCTTCCTCTGGCGTGTGAGCAGCTTCCACCATTTCGGTGAGTTTCTCTGCGTCGAATCTATCAGATACCTTTTCGATGTCTGCCGTTGTCATTCCGCCCTTTGCCAATGCCATTTTCATCTCTTCGTTTGTCATAATTATTTCTCCTTGCGATTCTTTCGCTTTATTACGCTCGCTCAAAAATATCCTTTAGTTTGGAAGATTTCCTGTACCTGCCAATGCCCCTGTTACTCCCGCTCCGATTGCCGCTCCGGCTCCAGCTCCGATTGCTGCTCCTGTTCCCGTAAGAACAGAAATGCAAGCGGCGTTTGCTAAAGAAGTGAGAGTCGGGGTTATTAACGCAATGCCTGCAGATTTTATGATGGCACTTCCTGTAACATATGTTATTGCGGCTCCAGCCCCAGCACCAATCCCTGTGCAAATCAAAGCCGTACCCACAACGATTGCCGCTCCTACAGCGACTGCCTTCCAGTTGTTCTTGAACCAGCTGCCCACAGAATCAAAAAATCCGCCGCCTGCCACATTATCAAGTTCATCTTCGGTAAGCTCCATCGGCTCATTGTGTTTCTGTTCATTCAATGCCGCTTCGACCTGCTCTTTCACAAAATCGCACTGCTTCTGCAACGCTTCAACTTCAAGCTCCGGGTAGAAGGCGTGAATTGCCGCAAATGCTTCTTCAGGTGTGTTTGCCGTTTCCACAAGCTCGGTGATTTTCTCAGCGTCGTATTTTTCTGACACCTTCTCGATTTCTGCCGTTGCCATTCCGCTCTGTGTCAATGCTCTTTTCATCTCTTCGTTTGTCATAATTATTTCTCCTCGCGATTTTATCGCTTTTTTGACAATATTTGCCCTGCACGGATGCAGGGGATAAGCAAAGAGAGAATTTTCAAACTGAAAATTCTCGTACGAATCAGAAATTACAGGATGTAATTTCTGTTCGCTGCTTACATATATTTATACGAAGGACTTTGAAAAAAGGCTAAATAAATTAAAGAAAATGGAAAATCCGTCAGAATCATAAAAAAAAACGGCATTTCTGCCGTTTTTGAACTGAACTAAAAGCACTAACTTATTTAGTCAGAGGAAATTCCTCAAATCTTCCGTTTCTGAAAACCTTCGCCGTAAGAGTCCTTCCAACCACAGCGCCTTTTGAATTGAAAGTGTAAGGACCAGCCGCTTCATCCCAATATCTTGTACGGAGAAAATCTGCAATTCTTGAGGGAACAGCAGAATCAGCCTTACTGATTGCCGAAGCAAGCACCATAAGAGCATCGTAAGTCTGCAATGCCTCTTGATCAGGCTCGATTCCATATTCTTCCTTAAAAGATTCGAAAAATTCCCTGAATCCGCCATGCATAGAATCCGTATTAAAATTCGATACGGCAAAAATCTTTTCATTCTCTGACTCTGGAAGTTGCGCAACAAAGAGAGGATCATCAAAAGGATCTGCGCCTACGAGCGGACAGTTAATGCCATTTCGTCGCATCGTTTCCCACACGGTTTGAATAACTGGCATTCGCCCTGCAAGGAAAACGGCGTCAAATACAAAATTATTTTTCCAGCGCTTGACGATTCGGTCATAATCCTGACGGGATGTCGTAAGATCATAGCTGTCACGGGCTACCACGGAAATTCCGCGCTTATTGCACTCAAACTCGAAGCTGTTGGAAAGGCTTGTTCCTGATGTGTTCTCCAGATAGTAGATAAGAACGCTTTTATATCCGTTTATGTCGCAAATATGGGCAATGGCATCTCCAAAATCATTGTCATCAGGCATATTACTGAAAAGGAGAGGATTGTTCCGTTCTGTAAGCACATGAACTGTCGATATATAATTGAACATGAGAATGCCGTAATACTGATAGATAAGGGAACAGGGCAAAGAAATGTCTGAATAACCATGACCGATAACTGCGCAGACCTCATCATCAGAAGCGATTTCATAGGCTGCCTGAGTGCCTGAGATTGTCGTGCCGCCGTCATCACATTTAATCAGCTCCAAATCCACCGAGCAAAGACCTTTTTCACGGATTTTTTTCTGGGCAAGAAGAGCTCCCTCCCACATAGAGGTTTGATTTTCGTCAAAGCTGTTGGCAAGGACTATTTTCGCCCTTCCTTTTTTGTATAGCTTTTTAATTGCATTCTCTCTGGCAAGAATAGGGTCATCGCTATGACACGAAGAAAAAAACATTCCCGCCAGGAACACAAGCAAAATCGTCTTTAAAACTCCGTTTATAAATATATTTTTTCCTTTCATATTAATCTCCTTATACTTCCTGACGGCGTGCAAGCTGGGCAAAATATCCGTTTTGCTGCATCAGTTCATCATATTTTCCTGTTTCGATAACCTCGCCGTCTTTCATCACATAGATTCTGTCGGCATTTATAATCGTGCTCAAGCGATGGGCAATGATAATCCTCGTGACTTTGAGAGAATCAAGGCTTTTCCGCACTATCAGCTGAGTCTTATTGTCAAGCGCACTCGTTGCCTCATCAAAAATAAGAACGCTAGGATTTCGGATAATCGCACGGGCGATTATAAGCCGCTGAAGCTGACCGCCTGAAAGAGTCGTTCCGCCCGCCGGAATCATAGTGAACATTCCCATAGGCATTTCCTGAATATCCTTGTCGAAAGAAACTTTTTTTGCCGCTTCCCATGCGTCCGTCTCTTTTAGACCGGAACTTCCGACAATATTCTGTAAGATAGTTCCCTGTAAGACCGTATCATTTTGAAGAACAACGCCCATCTGCCGGCGCAAAGAACCAATGTCCACGGCAGAAATATCTTGATTGTCAAAGAAAATCGCTCCAGACTCAGGCTTTTCAAAACCAAGAAGCATACGCATGAGAGTTGACTTGCCAGCCCCAGAAGTTCCTACAACCGCTATGAATTCACCGCTTTTTATACTCATATTGACATCCTTTAGAACCAAAGGCGCATCAGAGTCATAGCGGAAATTTAAATGGCTGATTTCTATATTGCCAGAAAGCTTGTCAACAGATGGTTTTGACGACTCTATTTCCGGCTCAGCGTCAAGAATCGGTTGAATTCGTTTTGAGAGAGGAATGACATTTCTGATTTCAAGAAGAGCACCCGCAACTCCCAGGAATGCTCCCTGAAAAGAAGAATAAGCGCTTAGGAATGCCATAAAAGTACCCGTCGTAAGTCCTGTAATGGACTGGAGCTTTATTCCACGCCCATATAAATAGTAAAAAATAATACTCACGACAGTTGGATACACCGCATTGATAAGCGAAGAGATAATGCCAACCAAGCCCAAACTGTAGCTGATTTTCGCCTGACGAATGTATTCCCTTGACCACTGGGCAAAAACGCGTTTTTCAGAATGAGAATTCGTAATCTTTTCGATTCCGGTCAAAAACTGAAGTAGCATACCCTGGATCTTGCCCTGAGCCTCAACGAGCATTTTCTGCCATTTGTATGTTATGAAACACAAAAGAGCAGAGATAATAATGGGGAAAATACAGAACAAGACGCCCCACTTTGCAAAATATCCGCAGAAACGGAACATTTGAATCAAGTAGACGAAACTGAAGACAAAATTCATAAAGCAGGAAAGCACAATACTGAAAATCTGCTTTCGGATTGTGGAAATCGTCATGGTGCGGGCGGCCAAATCACCTGAAGAAAAATTCTTAAAGAAATCAACAGGAAGCTTTAAAAGCCGATCCATGACGGCCGCCTCCAAATCAGAATCAGCCTTCGTTTCCATTCGCATGTTGGCAAAATACTTTGAAAGCGAGCCAATCATCGAAGAAATATTACAGAAGAAGACGAGCACACAAATTTGAACAGCCTGATTTTTTGCCGCCTCAGGAATTACATTATCGATAAAATTACGGGTAATAAGAGGCGTAATAAGGCCAATAAGCGTACACAAGAGGGATATGACAATATAACGGAAAATGTCTGCCTTGATGTCCATAAAGACGAATTTACACACAGATTTGATGCTGATTTTTTCGTCGGTCATTGCCCGGTACATCATAAATGCCATCGGGTGAATCTGGGCGGCTATTTTCTTTGTGACAGGAACCTCAGTCCCGTCAACAGGATTTTTCATTATGTAGCCGTTACGCTCAAGTTTTTTTATAAGGGCCACAGGGATAAAAGAAGAGTCTTCCGTTTTGGAAAGATCAATCTCACCCTCAGGTTTATAGAAAGCGATTAAATGACCATTATCATCGTTATACCATTTTCCCCGCAACACGACTTCACGAACACGCAATGTATTGTCTTTGGCTAGTTTTTGTATTCCTGATTTAGAACTCTCATACTCTCTTCCGGGAATCGCACGGACAAGCATGCCACCCATTTTTTGCGCTACAATCTTAAAAACCCTGACAACAGGCGCATCATCTGTCTCAAATATAAGATTTGCCGAGCGTTTTCTGTTGACTACGGAAGCGATATTCTCAAGCGCAGAAGAAAAAGCCTCATCCGAAAGACGCTGCTGCTCAACAGAACGCTTCCTGTCACGGTCTTCCTCAACGCGCAATTTTTCAACGATAAACTGTTGGGCAAGTTCAAGGACTCCTTCAAAATCAGGATCTTCATAGGGAATCGCCCTTACCTCTGTGCCGATTGTTCCAGTGAGGATTAATTTATATTCATCAGTGCTGGGAATATTAGGGAATCTTCCACCGACCTCATAATTCGTAATCTCATGCCTTGCTCCAAGTGAGCCATCTTTTAAAACCGGCACTACAAAAAGATATGCATGACCCTTAAGCACTTCAAGCGTCGTACTTGAGCCGTCAAGCGTGAGAAAATTCGTATTGTCTATCTGATAGATTTTGTGTTCCATCTCTCAGCCCTTCATTACATTGTCTGAACTAATTCTTTATAAGCACCGCCAGAGGCAATCAACTCATCATGTGTACCGCGCTCAATGATGGTTCCATGATCCAAAACGATGATTTCATCGCAATCCCTGATTGTAGAAAGACGATGGGCGATGATTATACTGGTACAACCACGGCGGCGGATATTTTTGTCTACAGTCTGTTCGGTGATTGCGTCCAAAGCGCTTGTCGCCTCGTCCATTATGATAATGCGAGGGTTCGTTGCGAGGGCGCGGGCAATTTCCAGTCGCTGCCGTTGTCCGCCACTGAAGTTTCTTCCTCCCTCCCCTACTTTTGAATAATATCCGTTCGGACGAGATGTAATGACATCATGAATACAAGCATCTTTTGCAGCCTGCATATAAACTTCCTCAGGGATGGTAGAATTCCACATGGTAATATTGTCTTTGACAGTCCCCTCAAAAAGAGAAATCGACTGGTTCACGACTGCAACAGAAGATGAAAAAACCTTCCTTTCGATTTCCTGCATTGGCTTTTTGTCGAAGAGAATCTCTCCACTCCAAGGCTTATAGAGTCCGCTTACAAGCTTGCCGATTGTTGACTTTCCTGAGCCAGTCGCACCAACAAGGGCAATTCGCTTTCCCGGAGTAAATTCAATGCTCAAATCCGTGATAAGGGGAGCTGCCAACGGTGAATATCCAAATGTAATGTTTTTGAGTGAGATATATCCTTCTAGTTTTGGAATAGGCTTGTACATCAGGCTCTCGGCTGCTTTTGCGTCAGACTGAGGCTCTGAATCATCTTTAAAAATTTGGGGAATCGGATATTCCATTACATCATCGATTCGCTGCATATCAGCGTTTGCCGAAAGAAGGGATGAACCCAATCCAAGGAAAGAATTGATTGGACCAGAAAATTGCGAGAGCAAGGTCTGGAATGCCATGAGCATACCAATCGTAAGATGACCGTCCATTACACGAAGGGCGCCGACCGTAAGAATCAAAATGCCTTGTATGGAAGAAATAAGCTGGGGAACGATGGAATTTCCAGTGTTGGTTTTAACAAGGCGCTGTGTCTCTAGAAGAACTTTTGCCTGCTGACCCGACCACTGCATAAAAAAGTCATTTTCAGAACCAGATGCTTTGAGAGACTCAATCATCTCGATTCCAGACATCGTAATGCCGCTTAGTTTTCCCTCCTCCATTTCGATTTTAAAAGATTTGTCCTTGATTCGGTCAGAATTAATCTTAAAAACAATAACAACAATGGATGTGAGCGTAACAGAAATTATCGTAAGCGGAATGTCATACATAAGCATGAGCACAAGAAAAAAAATCGTACTGAACAAATTGATGACGACTCCGATGAGCTGCCCAGAGACAAGGGAAGAAATAGAATCACAAGATGCGATGCGATTACACAACTCACCAGGAAGACGCTGGACAAAAAACTGCATCGGCATCTTTAAAATATGGGCAATAAAGCGTGAGGCAGAAGAAAGGCTCAGCCGAACCTGAAAACGCATTAAAACTGCATTCTGGATTGCCTGTAAAACCGTACTGACGACACATGTAAGCGCCATGACAGCAATCAGAGGTTTTAAAAGATTCATTGAATTTTTTACAAGGATTTCATCAATGAAGAAGCGGGAAAAAGTCGGATATACAAAACCAGGTATAAAATAGAGGAAACTCAAGAATCCGAGGAATGTAAAGATTGAGCCAAGTCCGCCCAGCCGTTTTTTGAGGCGATGCCAAACCCGTGGTTTTACGCCGCCTTTATTAAAGTCCGGGCCTTTGCCGAATGTAAGCACAACTCCAGTAAAAGACTCGTCGAATTCATCCATGGACACTCGCCGCCGACCAGAAGCAGGATCATTCAGAACGGCATTTTTACCTTTAAAGCCCTCCAGAACAACGAAGTGATTGAAATTCCAGAAAATAATGCATGGTTCTTTGAGGAGACGAAGTGCGTCAACTTCCATTTTGAAGCCTTTTGCTTCAAGTCCGTATTTTCGCGCCGCCTTGAGAATATTCGTTGCTTTCGTACCATCACGGGAAACACCGCAGTCAACTCGCAGGACTTCAAGAGATATATATTTCTGATAATAACCAAGAATCATCGCAAGGGAAGCCGCGCCGCATTCAAGAGCTTCCATCTGCAAGACGGTAGGGGTTTTCTTGACTCTGCCAAATCCAAACATTATTTGTTTCCTTTTTGAGCCGTCTGAGCGACCAGCTCATCGCCAATGCCAAGCAATTTCTTTTTTATGGTAGGAATTATAAGAGAAATTGGACGGCGGCTATCAGTAGTGACTTTTGCGGCACACAAATAGCCAGAGCCGATTTTTTGAGCTGGTCCCCTGGAAGAAGACCATTTGTATCCAGAATATGTGGAAGGATCAGGGATAATGCTTACTTTAACTTCGATTGGATTTGAAATCTGATGAAAAGTTGAGGCAAGGCTCATGTTCTGAAGGCTTGATACAAGATAGTTGTCACTCACCGGGAATTCCGAAACATCGGTGATAAGCCCTTGCATATATCCGTATTCCTCTTGCTTTACCGTCGTGGGAACAAGTCCGATTTTCATGCCAGGACGGATTTTCTTTCCGTCTGCTGCAGAAAAATACACGAGCGCACCGATTGCATTCTCTCCGGAACCAGATTCAATTACCGCGATTGTGCTTCCCGCCTGCACGAAATCACCTCGGCGAACGGGAATTTCCATGACACGGCCAGTTGCCGTAGCCACCACCTGAGTCGCCGTCTGATAATTTTCATTCAAAAGGTAAATTTGCTGTTTTGTCTCGGTTATCTGCTGCTCCAAATTCATCTCGGTCTGCCGGGAATTCAAATATTCATTCTCAGTGATTAGCCCCTGATCGTAGAGGGATTTCATCATCTTCTGCTTTGAATTTCCGTTTTTATTGGCAGAACGAACGACCTCCTGCATACGAAGAAGACCATCAAGTTTTTTTTCATTTACCTTAATTTGATCCAGGATATCCTGCCTTTCAATTCGTGCGATTACCTGACCGTTTTTTACCTCATCTCCGTGATTTACGAAAATATTCTTTACCGCACCCTGATTCGCATATTTTACACTAACAACATGGTCAATATTCACAAGAACTCCAGTTCCGTTCACCATATCAGGAACAGTACCAACAATTCCCCACACAAGAGCCGCAGCTATGATGATTGCAATTGAAATTAAAGCAAAAACGCTGGACGGCTTTACCACCGTCATTGTCTGATCAAGCTGATCAAGCGATGCTATTCTGTCCAAAGCGGATTTTCTGAAAATTGCGCGTTTCATATTCTTTATTATAGAATGTTTTAAGAAAAAAGAATAGCCTAATACTGAGAAAGCACTTTTCAGCATACACCCCGCAGCCCCCCCCCTTGGTAACAAATTTTCAACGCCGCAGAAATATAAAAATTCGTCTACAAATTCATACAACATGGTAACAAATTCTCAACGGAAAGCAAAATTACCACTCGTTAGCCGGGAATTTTAAAACTACGGATTACCCTCTCCACTCCCCTAATTTTTTTATTGTAATACAAGGAAATATCTAGGTAACAAATTTTCAACGGCATGACGCAAAATCGGAATTTACCGAACGGTAGTAACAAATTCTCAACGATTTTCAGAGAGTTGGTAACAGATTTTCAACGATTCGGAGAAAAGTTCTTTCTAATCAGCATTTTCAAAAGACTGGTAACAAATTCTCAACGAAAAGAGATAGAAATTGTCATAAATTTTCAACAGAAATCAACAATAAGAATAGAAGAAAAAGGGAAAAAGTAACGGAATCTCAACGATTCTGCACAAATTGAAGTGGAAAAGTCTTATAAAAGTAACAGAAATCCAACGAATTAAAAAAATCATCTAATTCATTTCATAATAAAGACTTAGGCAATATCAAAAAAAATCTGGGTAACAGAAATTCCACGCAATCGTCACAAATTCACAACTTCTTCTATATAAACAAATAGAATTCAAATAGTCTTATAAATTTATGACAAATAGTAAGATAAGTTGAAAAGTGTAAAACCGTTGAATTCCTGTTACCCTACCCTTTTTAAAGATTAGAAGTCACCAAAACATAATGCTTGTCGTTGGGAAGAATTACAGGCTTGCTTTTTGCCAGCGTGATTCCCGAATTGTCCTGAGCGACGGACACATTAAGGTCAGGATAATACTTCTTTTTGATTAAATTTATCTGCTCCTTGATGGTGTTCCAGTTGACCCTTTCCTCAGACTCATAGCTTTTTTCCTTGACGGGCAAAAACTGATTTACCAGAGATTCCCTGGAAATGAAAATCGGCTCGGTGATGCTGTTGTTTCGGTAAACGAACCATGCGTACAAGTCCTTTCCTACGACGCTGGAGATTTCCTTGTAAACGCCGTAGTCGATGGGAACAGAGTGGGCTTTTGAGAGCTTGGTGAATTTGTCCGAGAGCACGATGGTCAGGCCTATGCTCTTTTTTTCCTTGCCGTTCTCGTCAATGTCCACATAGCTCATTGACTCGAAGAAAGGCACGATTCCGCTGGAATTCCATGTCGCCGTGACCTCTGTTCCAAGGTTCTCGTCCTCGCTGAAAAATTCCTTGAAGAGATATTTCTGGGTTTTCTGCACCTTTTTTTCCCGGAATACGAATGAGGCGCCAGAGAAGCACTCAAGCTGCTCCTTGATTTCCTTGCCCCTCTGTTTGGGAAGCTGCAGTTCGTCCAACAGCTGCTGCAGAGAGGTGTACTGCAAGACCACTGGATTTTCCGGGTTTGCGTCTTTGTCCAAAACGGCGTGGGTGGTCATAATCGTAAGGAGAAGACGGCCGTTCTTTCCGTAGGGGACTTTTATGTCGCTGGTGAGCTTGAAGTTGATGTTGTTGTATTTTCTCTCAAAGACATTTTTCTTGACATCTTTGAGGGGAAGAGCCGCCGCGATGAAGGGACTGGCTATGTAGCTGCGGAATTTTTTAACTATTTCCTGCCTTGCCTCTTCTTCGGGGAAAAGCTCCTGCAAATATTTGTTCTCTTCGTCCGTCATATCAACTTTCCTTGCGTTTGTATGAGTGGGCGCTGAGGGAGACCTTGCCGTTTTCCAGGTCTTCCTTGAAGTAGTCCATGGCGCACATGACAAAGTGGTTCATAGACACATTCTGCATGGCACAGAAGGCCTTGAAAACGCTGCGCTCCCCTTTTGACATGGAGACGAGGAATTTTTCCTTCACTTCCCTTCTCCCGTTGGGAATTTGTGACTTTTCCTCTGAAATGGCGGCTGAATTTGACTTTGGAAGGGTATTTTCACCAGATTCCGCCCTTGCGCCTGCAGAAAGCCCTCCTCGTGCCTCTGGAGAGGGATTTTCGCCTGTCTGGCGGACTGAGCCTTTGGGTGAGCCCTGCGAAAAATTACTGTTGATTGCCGCTTCCAGGGGATTTATTTTTTTTGTGGCGCTTGCGGTGAAATTTGCGGGAGCTTTCATTTTGTCATCTCCTTGATGATTGCGCCGATGGCATCGGTAGTTTCCTTTCGGGCGGTGATTGATTTGTCAGAAATCGCGTTCTTCAAGATTTGAGCCTTGACGAAAGAAGTGTCCGTGGGAATGGTGAAGAACTGGGTGTCGTCGAAATTTTTCATGAAGTTCTCGGCGAAGAGAGACTGGAATTTCATTCGCTTGTCCTGCTGGTTGAGGATTACGAAGGAGATTTTCTCCAGCAAGTCCTTGCAGCGGATTTCCTTTGTGGTGGTGATTAGGTTCTCGATGAGAGTCTGGAATCCGTCGGCGGAGAACTGGTCAAGCTTGAGAACAGGAACGATGGTGTCGGCGCAGTTGGCGATTCCTTTCTCAAAGTCGCCGAAAGCCGGGGAGGTGTCAAAAATAAGATAGTCGAAATCTTTGAGGGCGGGAAAAACCGAGTCCTCAAAGGCATAGTAATTTCGCGTGCTGGAAGCGAAAGCCTGCAAGCCTCCGTTGATTGCGAATGTGGGCAGGAGGAAGAGGTTGTCGAAGTGAGTCTGGACGAGACAGTTTTCTACGGTGACTTTGCCAGTAAGGACATCGGAAAGCTCGTACTGAAAATCCTTGGCCAGCCAGGAAGAAGAATTCCCCTGGGGGTCGCAGTCGACCAGAACGGTCTTGAAGCCTTTGCGGGCAAGCTCAATGGCACAGGTGACGGAAACGCTGGTTTTGCCAGTGCCACCCTTGCGGTTTAAAAAGACGAATGATTTCATGAAATCCCCTCTGTTCACGAAATGTGAAAAAACTGAAAAAGTATATATTTATATTTATATAGCATTTTAGATATAAAATCAACTATGAAAATATCAAAAAATATGTGTAAAAATATATATAAAACGCTAGTTAAAAAGATATAGATATATAAAAAGATATATATTTATATAAATATAGCATAAATATTGAATTTAAGGGCTGTCTAAATTTTTATTTGATAAAGTTCATTCCTGATGTCGGAAAGGCTGATTTTGGCAAAAAATTCCGGCGCGGGATAGTAACGGCGCGAAGCGTTCCGAAGCGCAGCGTACGAAGCGTAGCGTACGAAGCGCAGCGTAGGAATGAAGCGTCAGCGGAACCGTGGATAGCCCGGATTTCAGGTAATGTCGCCCCTTTAAAGATTTCTAAAATTCTTGCCGATAATAAAAGTCCTATGGAAAACAAAACTGAACGAACATTGTATAAAATCCGCTATGTGGGCGAGGCCTGTGATTTTTTTGAGCGGGACAAGATTTATCTCTGCGTCGGTGAGGTCGTTGACGGTCCTCAGAAGGGCTCGCTTTTTGTGATTAACGAGCAGGGCGTGGACTATCTTTACGACGCAAAATCTTTCGAGCGGGTTTAATTTTTTCTTTCTAAATTCAAAAATCTGCAATATAATGAAGATATGTCTGATTTTTTGAATTTGATTCTTTCTCACTTGCCTTGGTTTTGGGTTGCCGTCATGGTAGTAGCCCTTGTCTTTGAGGCGATAACTTTTTCTCTTACCACGGTCTGGGCGGCGGTTTCGGCTCTTTTAATGATTTTCCTCTGTCGCACTGCTCTTCCTTTCCGCTGGCAGCTTTTGATTTTCTTCGTCATTACGATTCTTCTCATGGTGTTTACCCGGCCTTTTGCTGTCAAAAAACTCAAGTTGGGGCGGGTCACGACAAACGTAAATTCAATGGACGGGCAGGAAGTTCTGGTCGTAAAAAAAATCACCAGATTCGAGAAGGGCGAGGTCAAGGCTTCAAACGGAGTCGTGTGGACGGCTATGGGCTCGGACGGGGCAGGGGAGGGTGAAATTCCCAAGGGAAGTGTCTGCCTGGTGGAGAGGGTTGAGGGAAATACCCTGATTGTCAGGGCAAAAGCGGAATAAAATAATTTTCCCCTAGTTTTTTTCAATTTTCAGGACGCTTGCCCAAGCCGCCTGGTAAAAATCGTGCAGCTCTTTAACGCAGCGAAGGCCGTCTTCTTTCGGAACATCGTGGATAATCAGCTCGAAGAAAGCCGAAAATTCCCCGCTTATTATCATGTGCTCAAGCGTGGGGTCGAATGCGAAGGGCTTGTATCCTTCTTTTTCAATTTCCTTGTAAAAAATGTGAGTCATTTCGACTTCCACTTCCACTATTTTGTGAATGAAATTCTCCCACTTTGTGCCTTCTGAGGCGGACAAAATCAAACGGAAGGCATCCTTGTTCTCGTATGCGTATTCGTAAATTTCCCTCATTCCCCTGTCTGAGTATTCGAACATGTTCTTTGCCCATTGGGTTTTGGGGATTTCCATGAATTCGGAGACAGTATTCTTAAAGATGTCGAGCACATGGTCTCCGTGAGGGGAAACAAGCGCGTTGAAGAGTTCTTCTTTGCTTTTATAGTATCCGTAGAAGGCTCCTGTGGTCACGCCCGCTTTTTTTACGATTTCCCTGAGAGATGCTCCCCGGAAGCCTTTTTCTAAAAATTCATCGGTCGCGATTTTCAGGATTTTTTGTACGGTGGAATTTCCTGTCATGAAAATGATTATAATATAACACTGCTATATTGACAAGAATAACACTGTTACATAATATATTAGCATAGACTAACAAAAGTGAGGCTTTCCTTATGAATATATCAAGTGTTAACAAAATCTTTTTTAAAATCGGTGAGATTCAGCTTCGGTGGCGGTGGATAATCCTTGGCGCGATAATTCTTTTCACGGCTTTTTGTTTTTCTGGTCTTCCGAAACTCAAAATGGCGAACAATGAGGAAGAGTGGTTCGAGGACTGGGAGCAGGTCAAAATCGACTCTGACCGTTTCAAGGAGATTTTTGGAAGCGATGACGCCATCATGGTCATGGTGCAGGCAGATGATGTCTTTGCGCCGGAGGTGCTGGCCGGAATCGAGAGACTGGGGCAGCGGCTTGAAGAAGAGGTTCCCTATGTGGACAAGGCCACTTCCATTGTGACGGCAAAAATCCCAATCGGGAGCGAAGAGAGCATAGAGATAAAAAGCCCCTTTGAGGACGGAATCCCCTCCGACCCGGCTGAACTCAAGGCGAAAAAAGACTTTATCCTGAGCCGCCAATCCCTTGTGAACAACATTGTAAGCGATGATTCAAAGGAAAGCTGGGTAATCCTCTCGCTGGAGAATTATGACGGCGGCGTGGAATTCGCGGCAGAGAACATTGCCCGCCCGGCGCAGAAAGTGATTCTTGAAGAAAACGAAAAGGCCGCGGGAGCCTACACATTGAAGCCCACAGGCATGTCCTACAGCGAAATGGAAGAAAACGATGTGGTCGCAAAGGAGTGCAAGACCAGAGTTTTGAGCGGATTTTTCGTCATGCTGCTCTGTCTCGTGATTTTCGTGCGTTCCCTCCGCGGCGTGATTGTTCCCCTTGTGGCAACGGTGGCAGGCATCGGAAGCGTTCTTGGCTTGAGCGCGCATTTGGGCTTTGTGGCCGACTCCAACATGATTACCCTGCCAATTCTTTTGGGCATGGCTCTTTCTGTGGGCTATTCGGTGCATTTCGTCAATTCCTTCCGTATGCATTTCAGGCGCACTGGAGCGCGTCGGGATTCTGTGGTCAAGGCTGTGGGCGAAACCGGCTGGCCAATTCTCTTTACCGTGATTACGACGATTGCCTCCCTTGTTTCATTTTTGTTTTCTGGCATCGGCCCAATCCGCTGGGTGGGAGGCATTTCCGCGTCCATTGTTTTTTCGGTCTACCTTTATGTCATCGTCTTTATCCCCATTCTCATGTGCTTCGGAAAAGACCGGGGCGTTGCGGGGGCTGTGCCTGAGCCGTTCACCCTCCGAACTGGCGCGACCGCCGCAGACAACGCTTTTGCCCGCTTCGGGGAAAAAGTCACCCGCCATTCAAAAATCGTCGCTTTGCTTTCAGCTCTGGTCATTCTTGCCATGGTTCCTGGAATCTTTAAAATCAGCGTGAACATGGACTATGTGGAGATGATGGGAAACAAAGTGCCTTATGT
>DFEB01000005.1 GCA_002368605.1 Treponema sp. UBA3813
AAGTCCTTTATGCGCTGGAAGTTCCTCAAGGCTGGTACGGCAAGGTGAATGTAAAGGTTGGAGACAAACTTAAACTGAATTTTTAAACATCCAGTTTAGAAAGTTCCATTGCGGCGATTTTGTCATCCGGGTCGATTTCAAGAACCGTCTGGAAGTAGCCGGCCGCCATGCCTGGATTTCCTTCCTTGAGAGCCAAATATCCCAGATTTGAGATGATTTTTGTATTCTCGCTGTCTTTGGCCAGGGCTTTTTCGAGCAGTTTTTTTGCTTCTTTTATGTTGCCCTGCTCCAGAAGACAGATTGAAAGCTCGTTGTAAGTGTCGCTTGTGTCGCCGCCTTCGAGCGTGAGTGCTTTTTCAAATGCCATCTTTGCCTCATCGAAGCGGGCGAGTTTTCTCATTCCCCAGCCAAGCATGAACCATGCGTTCCAGACATTCGGGTTTTTTTCAAGGAATTTACGGATTTCCTCAACGCCTTTTTCTTCTTCGCCACGGTCTATCAGCTGGTATGCAGCCTTGAAGTGGTCGTCGTCCATGTTGCGGTTTGCGATATTGTCCAGAATCTGCTGCGCACGGTTCTTTTTATAGACTCCGTTTTCGCCAAGCTCCTCGTCCTTTGTGTCGCATGTAAGTGCAAGGTAGGTCTCAAAAACATCTTTTGCTTCCCTGTACTTGTGCTGCTTGAGGTAGTAGAATCCCGCGTTGAAGAAAGCGTCCGGCAAAGGCGGTTCTGCTTCGAGGGCCTCGCGGTAGTAGTTGAGCGCGTCTTCATCGTAGGCATCGGCATCGTCGTGAAGACCTGAGCGGCGGTAAGAATCTGCACGCTGGTCAAGGAAAAGTGCCATATTTAGGACGATTGTCATGTCTTCCGGGTCAAAGCCGTGGAGAGCGCGGAAAATTTCTTCGGCAAGCTCAAAGTCTTCGTTTTTTGCCTTGAGAATTGCCGCTTCACCGAGTTCTTTCTTTAGGTTTGGGCGTGCGTGGCTTAAGATTGAGCGGTAATACAAGATGTGCTCGTTTTTTGGATCATAAGCCATGATTGTGAGAAGACCGGCAAGAATCTGCTCTTCGGTAAGTTCCTTCATGTTGAATGAGCCTGGATCGTCATCAGCCTTTTTTTGTACCGGAAGAGGAATGGTTGTGTCGAGGTGGAACGCTTTGTCTGAAAGTGAGAAACCTTCCGGAATGTCGATGAAATAAACCGAGTCCAATGGAGAAGCTGGATTCATAAAAACTCCTGAAAAAAAATTGAAAGATAGTAAAAAATACGCCTACCGGAAAACCGATAAGCGTTTTGCTGACTGGAATTAGTTTTGTGTAGAAGCTGCAGGCTGTTGCTCGGCGGGTTGTGGTGGAGCCGATTGAGCTTCTGCTGCAGGTGCCGCAGCTTCGGGAGCCGGAGCAGCCGGGGCTGGCTCGGCCTGAGGCTCGGATGCCTGTGCCATGACCGCAGCCTGTGCTTCCTGAGCAGCCTTTTGCTGTGCAATTTGTTCGGAAGCAGAGAGCTGAACCTTGCGGACGGCCGTTAAGTATGTGTTCAAGTGCATTTTGAAAGACAGAGGAAGCGAACTTTCGTCGAATTTGAGGCTCGCGATACAGATGTCCTTGCGGCCGGGAATTAAATCTGCGGCAACGATAGTGCCACGGATGGATAGTATTTCGCTCGGCTCGTTAAATTCGAGACGGAGAACTGCTTCTTTGCCTGTGAGAAACTGCGACAAGCCGATAAGAACAACTCTTGCTCCTGAAAAAGAAATGTCGCGTACTACACAATGACGCGGAACGCTTTGAACTACTACATTACATTCTTCTTTTGCAAGGTTGAGCTTGCGTTTGCTGTCTTCGTTGATTGGGATACGCTCTTCGCGGCGGCGAACTGCATTTGCGTTTGCCTCAAGCAGACGGCCGCAGATTTCGATAAGGTCATCCGGCGGGCGAGCCGTGAACTGGAGCGTTACGATAACCAGGTCTTTGGAATTCATGTATGGGCGTATTTCGGCAACCCTTGATGAAACAAGAAAAGTTATGAGACCATCGTCTTCCTGCTCGTTGAAGCAAAAGCGCAGATTGGCTGTCGGATTGTTCTTTGCGGCAAGAGCCTGAAAAGCTCCGCCCTTTGTGCCGACAATAATCTTGGCATGCTGGAATGAGGTTGAGTTGATAATGCAAGGCCACTGACCGCCGTTACATTTTACATAGACCTGGCGCGGATCGAGACCGAGCGCACGAATTATGTCTTTTGTGAAAGTTATTTCTGTGTCGCGGTATTGGTCATAATATTTTGTAAGCTGTTGGCTAGTAGCAATTCCCATATCCTTAATAATACCTTATAAAAACTTTATCGTCAACAAAATCATTTGTTTTTGAAGCCTAGAAAAACGGCGGATTTTCTGCGGGTTTTGTAGGACAGGGCATTTTTTCCGTTTATGAAAAGCGAGCTGGAACCGCCGCCGTCCATCTGCATGGCATCGCTTGCGCCGAGCGAGAGAATTATGTCCGCACATTCCGGGTAGGAAAGGCCGGTGCTTTGAGCTCTCTTTTCTCCTTCTACTACAAGAAGATAGAGAGTCCTTCCGTCTTTTGAAAGCCCTATTGCCGTGCGCGAGTCCTTTGTTGCTGAGAATGGCTGTTTCTGGAAATCTTTGAGAATTGTAAAAAATCCTCCAAAAGCAAAGTCATATTCAGTGAAGTCTTCCCTAGTCTGATTTTTGAAAATCTTCGCGCTGTAACCCGAATCTTCTTTTTTAAGGCAGAGCGCGCTGTATTTTTCGATTGGAGGTGATATGAGTTTTTTTTCGGCAACATGGATTCCACAGATTTTGCGAGTTGAGCTGAGCAGGGAAACTTTTTTGTTTTTGTATATGCCGTCGAAGGGCGCGGTGTTCACGCTGATGAGCGATTTTGTTTTTTGGGCGAATTCTTTTGCGGACATTCCCTTGAAGAATTCGGTTTTCTGGCCGTTTTTTTGAATGAAGTCTTTCTCAGAATTCGGAAAAGTTTCTATTGATATTGCTTCGCTTGTAAGGTCGATTTTAATGCAGTGGTATCGGAGCGGGGAAGTGTTGTCTTCGTGGAAAAGATATTCTGCCCAATCTGCATCCTGAATTTTCTGCCATTGATCTTGAAGCGGCTTTTGTAAAGAATTGTTTGTTGCACAGGAAAGAACTGCTAGTATCGGGAGTAGTGAAAGAATGGAAAGAAAATGCCGTAATGCTTTTTTCATATAAAAAAACCTCTGCAAGATAGCAGAGGTGGATTTCCTTAGTAAGCAGAGCGCGAATCGTGTGATTTGCGAGTCTTCTTCATCATTTTGCGCTGAAGAGTCTTGTTTTTTCGGTTCAGGATTGTAGATGGTTTTTCGTAGTATTCGCGTTTTTTGTATTCGCGGATGATACCTTCTTTCTCAACCATTCTCTTAAAGCGTTTGATTGCTTTTTCAAGGTTCTCTGTATCTTCAACCAAGATTGTTGCCATGTTGTTCACCTCCTGACCCCGGAAGAATCCGCAAGTTCAGAAAATTTATCAGAAATTAAAAAGAAAATCAAGCGTTTATCCCTTGGATTTCTTTATTTTTGGCTGGCATAATTGTCTTTATTTTGCTTTTCGCGGTTTTTTTCCATTACATAGCTGATAAAAAAATCCTCAAGGGTCTTGTGTGGGCCTGGAAGGTTCATTCGTTTTCGGGCGCGGGCATTATCCCTTCGGAGAGAATATTGCTGGAAAAAATCACGGTAATCTTCGCTGACATTTGTTTTTACATCAGTTTCAAGAAATGAAGATACTTCGTCACGACCGATAGCCGCAATTCCCTTTTCGCGGAGAATGTTCTTTAGTCGCGTGATTTGCTCGTATGAAATTCCGAAGAGAAATTCTTCCATTGATTGGTTTACTTCTGCGTCGCCAAGCTTAGTCTTTATGAAGTCAGACCATTGCTCATCAAGCTGGAAAGAAATCATAATTAATTCGCTTGTTCCCATCATGGTTCCGAATGCTGGTGCAAGCCGTGTGCGAGCCTTCCATACAGACTGGAGAACTGGTGAGATGTCGGAAATATTTTGGTCTGCCCTGTGCTCCCAAAGCAAAAGAAGCGAAATTGCAAGCTGACGGCGGGAAGCCATGGAGAGCGTAGTATCACGAATGAGATTCAGATAAACATCTTCCGCAAGTAAAAGAAACATCATTGAGATTGTTTCATCGTGAAATGCTGAAATTATTTTGGGGTCAAGATTTGCTTCCCTGGAGATTTTTTCGAGGGATGAGAAAGTGTGCAGTTTTGCAACCAAAAAACCTTTACCCAAAGTTGCCTTTGAAGGAAGCTGGAGCGCAGTGTCGCCTTCTCGCTTTGAATTTATAAGTGAATCGATAAGGGAAGTCGGGGTTCGCGTTCCGCCAGTAAGATTCGCGCGTTCAAGAAGAGACGGAAAGTTTGCTATGGCAGCCGCAAGTTTTTTTAAGTCTTCAACTCTTTTGTTGAATGGCTCAAGCTCTTCTTTTTTTATTTCTGATAGAGTTTGCCGAAGAGTTTTTACCAACTGGCGCTGATGTTCTGTGAATACGACAATTCCTGTGTCAAGACCAGAGTCCTCAACTCGATCTTTTTTGTCGAAGAACTCGTTTATGTCAACTGCCGTAAATTCGGGTGAAAGTTCATTCATTTGAAGCACCATTTAGAATTATACCATAGTTTTCCCTAATTTCAATAATAATTATTGCCGATTGTAGGATTATGAAGAAATTTCTCTTTCTGATTTTTACAGTCTTTTTCTCGGTTCTGCCACTTTTTGCAGCTGAAGACATGTTGATTCATCCTGAAGATTTGCGACTTGTTTATGAAGAGGGGAGTGACTTTTCGAATTCTGGTGGCTACCATTTGTATATCAGAAAGAAAAGCGGAATCGAGTCGGTCATGCTTGTTGAGACGACGAAAGACCCGGAGGGAAAATCTGACAATTACGCCTATCGTGCGCTTGAATATAATCCTGTTAATGGTGATGAAATTCGTTACCTGGACGGAAAAGTCCTTGATTCTCCAGGGGCAAAGTATCCTCTTATGGATTCAACTCCAGAGGCGGACAGCGTTTTCGGTCAGGCTTTTCATATTTTTATTCCAAGTGAAATTGCTTACGGTTATCCTTGGACACGGAACGGTCTTGTAAGAATCGGTCGTGGAACATTCATAAATATTCGTTCATTTGAAAAAAAATACGGGGATTATTCTGGAAGTTATGCGGATAATGCGTTTATGTTTGATCTGGGAAAAGCCGTAGAAAAAAAGAAGGTTCCTGTAATTGAAAAAACACCCTTGCCTGAGACTCCTCATATTATTGAACCTCCAGTAAAAGAACCGCCTGTAATTGAAGAGCCTGAAGTAATTGTCCTTACAGATGATTATAATCCTGTGGCGGCTGAAACATTTAAGAATATCGCTGCCTTTGCTGGTGGTGAAATGGTTTATTCAAAAGGACCTGAGACCCTACCAGCTGATATTATGGCTTCTCTTGACAGAATTAAAAACAAGGATTGTGTTGATGTGATTTTTGCGATAGACACGACCGGAAGCATGAAAGATGACATCCAGGAGTTGCGTGAAGTTTGGATTCCCCAGCTTATCGAGAAGGTGAAAGAATTTAAGGGAATCAGGCTGGGGCTTTTGCTCTATCGGGATTACGGCGACACTTACAAATGGATGGACTTGCCAGTTAAAAAATTCGAATTTACTGAGAATGTTCAAAATTTTAAGAAGTATCTGAATAGTTTCTATATACATGGTACGGAAGGTGGAGACATCCCAGAAGCGGTTTATGAGGCTTTATTTGCTTCTCTTGAGTATTACAGGTGGCGCGAAGACGCTGAGCGGAAAATCATTCTGATTGGAGACGCCGAGCCTCATCCCTCTCCACGGGGAAGCGGAAAATATTCAAAAGATGTGGTAGCACGACTTGCTGAGGAAAAAAGCGTTATGATTGACGCGATTATCGTTCCTGACAACAAAAGTGATCGGGGGCGGTGAGACTAAGCGGATATTAGTATGATTTTATTTTGATTTTTCGTTGATTTTTTCCATTTCGATTTGTGAGAGTTTATTGTATGCTCCCGGAAGTGTTCCAGGTTGAGCCAAGGCGTACAAGTCGAGTATTTCCTGAAAAACAATCTTTGCTTTTTCGTACTTTTTTTGTTTCATGTAGAGATGCCCAATCTCATAACTTGCTTCAAGATAAACGGCAGGGGCATCTGCATATCGCTCGGTAACGGCGGTGTAGTATGCCAAAGAGGCCTTGTAGTGACCATTTTCAAATTCGGTCTGACCTTTTTGAATAAGCTCCTGAGCTGTTAAATCTTCTGGAATTTCTTTTGGAACTGTTGAGCAGGCGACGAAAAAAGCTGAGCAAAGGGCAATAATAAAAATTGATTTGAGTGATGTGCGTTTCATATAATCATAATAACAAATTGTCATAAAAAAAGATACTACAGCGAAAAGAAAGATAGTCTTCCTTATTTAGGTTCCTATAAATAGAATCGTTGAACACATCTTGCTTTTTTGGTAAACTCTCCTCATCAATTTTTTGGGAGAAAATCATGGCCACACCATTGGAAAATTATCTTTCTTCTTGCGGAAACAAACCAACAGCCGCAATGTGCGCGTATGTCGCAAATCTTCAGCAGGTCGCTTCAGTCAATCCGAAAATCGCGGCTTCTGTCGTAAACGAAATTCAGAACCAGCGCAGCCACCTCAAGCTTATCGCTTCTGAGAACTATTGTTCTCTCGCAGTTCAGGCCGCTATGGGCAACCTCCTCACAGATAAATATGCTGAAGGTTATCCAGAGCACCGCTATTACGGCGGATGTGTCAATGTTGATGCCGTTGAAATGGAAGCTGCCCGCGAAGCAGAGGAACTCTTCGGGGCTGATTACGCTTATGTTCAGCCACACTCAGGAGCTGACACGAATTTGGTCGCATACTGGGCAATTTTGAGCGCAAAGGTTGAGACTCCAACACTTGAAGAACTTGGTGTAAAATCTCTCAACGATTTGAGTGACGCTCAGTTCGCAGAGCTTCGAAAACGCTTTGGAAACCAGAAATTGATGGGCTTGGATTATTCTTGCGGCGGCCATCTTACTCACGGCTATAAAATGAATGTCTCTGCCCGCATGTTTGAGAGCCATCCTTATGGTGTTGATAAAGAGACCGGCTTGCTCGACTACGACGCAATCGAAAAGCAGGCAATGGAAGTTAAGCCGCTCATTCTCCTTACCGGATATTCAGCTTACCCGCGCAAAATTAACTTCAAACGATTCCGCGAAATCGCCGACAAGTGCGGAGCAGTCCTCATGGTAGATATGGCTCACTTCGCTGGTCTCGTGGCAGGAAAGGTCTTCACCGGCGACTACGACCCGGTAAAATGGGCTGACATCGTAACCACAACAACTCACAAAACTTTGCGTGGTCCTCGCGGTGCTATGATTCTCTGCAAAAAAGAATTCGCTGACTATGTAAACAAGGGCTGTCCTATGGTTTTGGGCGGACCACTCCCGCATGTTATGGCCGCAAAGGCAATCGCTTTTAAAGAAGCAAACACGCCCGCTTATCAAGAATATGCAAAAAAAGTCGTGGCAAACGCACAGGCTCTGGCAAAAGCTCTCCAGGATCTTGGTGTACGCCTCCAGACTGACGGCACTGACAACCACCTCATGCTGGCAGATGTCACATCTTACGGGCTTACAGGAAAGCAGGCTGAGGCCGCAATGTTCGAGTGCGGCGTCACTGTAAACGCAAATGCCCTTCCTTACGACAAAAACGGCGCATGGTGGACAAGCGGCCTCCGCTTGGGAACTCCAGCCCTCACAACGCTTGGTATGGGTGAATCAGAGATGAAAGAAGTCGCTTCAATCATCGATCAGGTTCTCAAAGGAACAAAACCAGGTCTCACAAAAGAAGGAAAACCAGCAAAAGGCAAAATCGACCTTGATCCGGCCGTAAAAGAAGCCGCTTCAAAACGAGTTCAGGCCCTCTTGAGCAAGTTCGTTCTTTATCCTGAGCTTGATTTGGACTTCCTGAAGAAAGAATTCTGCAAATAAAATCGCGAATTCCTCACAGAGCTGGGGAGTACACAGAGTTTTATTCTGTGTGTGAAAAATTAACACCACAGTCATGTTGCTTTTTATGAGCGATACGGACTGTGGTGTTTTTTTTGAAGAATAAAAAAAATCTCTCTGTGGCTCTGTGGCCTCTGTGAGGAATTTTTAATCGCTTATCGCAGATTTCTTAATCTGATACTTACTTCCGCAACAGTGACAGACAACTTCCAGCGGGTCCGGGTCGTTTGCGATGATGTCCTCAAGCTCTGCCTTGGGAAGGTGCTTTATGTGCCCGGCGAAAGTCTCTGCGCTGCAGGGGCAGTCGAAAATCACGTCGCGGTTTAAGACGGCCGTTGGCTTGAACTCACGGAAAAGGCCGTAAATTACATCTTCCATATCGCCGCCATCAGCAAACCACTTTCCTATTGATGGCATGGCCTTAAAAGCGTTTTCTGCCCGGCGAATCAAATCTTCCTCGGTTTCTTTTTTATCCTCAGCTCCGGAATTCTCCGTTTGCGCGCTTATTCTGCTCTTTCCGCCCGCTCCCGGAACATGCTGAAGAAACATTCCCCCAGCGCCGATTACCCGGCCTTTTTCGTCAAACTGAATGCTTGTGTTGAAGGCAGTGTGAATCTGCTCGCTCTGCAAAAAATACCATGCCAGATCCTTTGCGATATTCTTGTACATGATTTCGACCGTACCGACTTGCGGGGCCTTCATTCCCTCGCCGATACGGGAAATAGTGAGAGTGCCATCCCCCAAAAATGGCGACAAATCCCAGTTTTCAAGGGGCTTTTCAATGGGAATCCTGTCCTGGAGCAAAAATCCCCGCACATAGCCGGTGGAATCGGCCTCTACGGAAAAGCCTGCCGCAGGACCGTTGGTGTCGTAGCGGAAAGTCAGGTGTTCCCGGCCTTTCATAGTGGGAATCAAAAGGGCGGCGCAGAGCATGGCCTGGCCTAAAACCATTGTCTCCAAAATGCCTAAGTTGTGTTGCAGTCTCATCTGGTTTACGAGCCGGGTTCCGTTGAAAAATGCGCCTCGGAAGCTGCCGTCTGCCATGACGAACATGGTCATCTCGTCTTTATGAATTTTTGCCAAGTGGGCCAGTAATTCTGAATCTGTAAGTTCCTGTTTAATCATAAATATATTATACTGAAATAAGGCGGGGATGCACACTGATTTACGAAGATTTGTTTTTATCGTTTTATCGATGTCAAAAATTCGTGCATATTATTTCCTTTTGTGCTATAATATTTCGATTCTATTTTTCGAGGATTTTTTTATGAGATTATATGTTGGAAATCTTAGCTACACGACTACCGAAGACACTTTGCGTGAGGCTTTTTCAAATTACGGAGATGTCGTTTCCGTTCAGATTATGAAAGACAAATTCACGGAAGCCTCAAAAGGATTTGGCTTCGTCGAAATGGGGACTGAAATCCAGAGCGAGCGGGCTATAGGTGGCATGAACGGAAAGCCTGTGGACGGACGCAGAATTCGTGTGAGCGAGGCTTTGGAAAAGCCGAAGCGGGAAGGTGGGGCGAGAAAATTTGTAAAGCGTGATGGGGAGCGCCGGGAACGATTCGACCGAGAGAAGCGTGGAAGGAGCACCTATGGTGACCGTGATAGCAACGCAGAAGAATATTAATTTTATAGAGAATTAGGCTTTTTTTGCCGATAAATAAGAGATGTGTTATACTTTTCTAAATGTATAAAAGTTAGGGGGCTTTATGTATAAAACACAACGGCGTATTGCTTTGTTTGCCATCAACTTGCTGTCGGTGCTTGCATTCATTTATATTGCAGTTAATCTTGCGCCACAGACGAAACTTACAGACTACAAAACTTATTCAAATATCTTCCCGATTGTAGTTACGGCTCTTCTTTTTGCAATCTTGTTGTTTACGAGTATCACTTTGTTTGAAAATGCCCGTGGTCGAATCGAAAAAAAGTCCATGGAGAACGGCGCCACTTTATTCCTTACAAAATTCATCGAGCGGCTTCGTTTCTGTTACTCTCTCGAAGATTTTACATCTGCCGTTTCTGAAATCCTTGAGCTTGAGGCCGATTGTGCTGTTTTATATATAGATAGAAATGCAAACTATGTTCTTTATAACAGCCCCAACAAATTTACGAATGACCCAAAAATTCTTGCAAAATTAGAGCAAAACTATACCGCTGAATGGCATGACCCTATTAATTTTATTGGAGACAGCCTCGGTCTTGTTGAAAACCGTAATAAAGCCCGCGGTTTTTTCTTTGCAAGTGACGGTGAACAGTTCTATGTCTTCAACAGATACACTTATCTTTTCGACAGCGAGATTTATGAAAAATTCTACGAGGAATTCGTCCGATTTCAAAATCGTTCGAGAATCATTTCAAGTCTTTCTGAAATCTCCGAACTTTCAACTGAATGGCAGCAGCTTGCAGATGCGCAGATTTCCTTCCTGCCCAAAAAAATGCCTGAAATCAAGAACCTCAAGCTGGGAGCTTATTTCCGTCCGCTGATTAATGTTTCTGGTGACTATTACACGGTTCTTCCTATCGACGAGAACAAAACCCTGCTCATGTTGGGTGATGTTTCTGGTAAAGGTCTTGCGGCAGCTCTCGTCATGGGTTTGGTGATGAATACTGTCAAAATTAAAGAGAATAAAGAAGATTTGGTAGGCATGATTATCTCCGTGGATGCCGCTATCAAAGGAATGCATTTGCAGGATAAGTACACGGTTCTTTTTATCGGCATTGTTGATACTGAAAAAATGAAAATCACCTATGTAAACGCATCAATGTCTGACCCTATTATCGTTACCCGCTCTCCTGAAGGTTACCGAATCAAGTCCCTTTCTTCAAATTGTTCTGTCGTAGGCATTATCCCTATTGATGAGAGTGATGTTCAGGTTTCTGAGCAGCGTCTTTTCTCTGGCGACCTTATTATGATGGCTTCGGATGGTGTTTCCGAGGTTATGAACGAGGATAAAGTCGAGTTGGGGGACACGGAATTATTTACCGATACGATTAAGGCCAGTGCTTCAAAGGATCCTCAGGACTTTGTAAAAGATATTGTAAATCTTGTATTGAGCTACAATGCCGACACAAGGCTTCATGATGACTTGACAATGCTCGTCGCAAAGGTTGAAAGGTAGGTAGACTGATGATTTACGGTTTTATTAATGTCGCATTTGCCCTGTTCATGACATGGCTCGCAATTTTTGTTGATTCAAAAACAGGCAACGAAGGTAAGCATCCTGTTATATCGCTTAATGTATTCCTTGCATTGGCATGTGGCGCTATGGGACTTACTATTTTTTCTGCCTATGGTGCTCCTGAACGACTTACTACTTTCTTTGCCGAATTGACATATATTCTTGCAGGAATCTATTCTATTAACTTGGCTGTGTATTTCATATTCTATCCAAATACCGAAAAAAATGCCGTTGCTCAGCTTCTTTCTATTAGCGGCGATATTTGGTGTATATGGGCTGTCTTTTTCCACTTCACTGGAGTTACTGTAACTGGTTATACTGGTCTCCGTATTGAATCTGTATCGCTTTTTATGCATAGTCTTGCGACAATCTTCCCATATAACTGGTTTGATTTTTACCGCTTGATAGTTTTGTTTGTCATTCCTTTCTTTGCAGTTATTATCATGCTTTTGCGGGCAGAGAACCGGGATGGAAGACTCGATCACCAGAAATCTATATTGAACGCATCTGCTCTGCTTGCTTCATGGCTGGCTCTTGCGCTCGTCAATGTTGCAACTGACCGTGTTGCACTTTTCTCAACATTTTTCCTTGTTCCTTATGTGCTTGCTCAGTGGATTATAGTTCGTGCCGTCCTTGTAGACTTCTTGTATGATGTTTTCTCAATGGTTGGTTTTGTCCTCAAGGGCGTTATTTGTTATTTCTTCCCGGCTCTGCTCGTAGGTTTCGGATTTGCATACTTATGGTCAAGTATGAATCAGCATGGTTTGGCTTTCTATGCCTACCTTGTGTTCCTGATTGTTGCCGTTATTGTCGGTGCATACCAGATTATGAAATTCTTTAACAGACGGTCAGGTTTCCGCTCTTTGCGATATGCAACGATGTTCGAGGAAGATCTTTCAAACTTCGACTTCTCTGATGACCCTGAAAATATCGTAAGAAACATGCAGAATATCTTCACGAAGAACATTGGTATGTCTTTCATGCGTATTTTGATTGAAAACGGAAATGAAGAGCTGGAATCAGTATATGACCTCCCTGATGAAAAGCATCTTACCGTTCCTGGACGCGGTAAAATGTTTGATTCTTTGCTCAATCAGAATCGTCGTATCGTTTTCAAAACTGCGCTTGACGCTGGTTATTATTATTCAGGCTCACGAGAGGAAATTGCAAAATTCTTCTTAACGACAGGTTCCGATGCATTTATCATTTTGAATGAAGGCCGCCACATTTTGGGTGTCATTATCCTTGGACAGAAAGCCGGCGGTAACATTTACAACAACTATGATCGCGAGGTTTTCACAAAACTGTATTCATACTTCTTCGTGTTCGGTTACTACATGAAGAACATTGGTAACGAGTCCATTGTCGGTGTCGTCAACCGAGAGATCCGTATGTCTGAGCAGATTATCGAATCTATTCAGGGTAACATGGATCCAATTAAAAACAAACGGTACGATTCAGGTTCAATGATGGTTCATGCCCACAACATTGGCGGTGAGTTCATTGACTTGATTAAACTTTCTGAAGACCGCCATATTTTCGTTATGGGTGATCTTTCTGGTAAGGGTATCGCTGCTTCCATGAGCATGGTTATCGTTAAGTCTGTCATCCGAACCTTCTTGCAGGAAACGAAGGACTTTAAGCTCCTTGTTGAAAAGGTCAATCAGTTCATTCGCTTCAACTTGCCCAGAGGTACCTTCTTTGAGGGAATCTTTGCCCTCATTGATTTCAAAGAAGATACTGTTTATTACATTAACTGTGCGGTTCCGGCATTTTTCCTTTATAACCGGGCTTACAACAATGTCATGGAAATTCAGGGAGAAGGTCATGTTTTGGGCTTCGTAAAAGATATTTCTCCGTACATTAAGGTAAAAAAAGTCAAACTCAATCCTGGTGACATTATTTTTGCTTGTACTGACGGTGTGCTTGACTCTAAATCACTTCGAGGTGAGGCATTCGGAAAAGACCGTTTGCAGAAGTCTATCATCGAAAATACTATGCTTTCTGCTCAAAACATGATTTCTGTTACATACAATTCGCTTCTTGACTTCCTTACCAAAGAGCTTGATGACGATGTTAGTATCTTCACATTAAAATTATTGCGATAAAAGGGGTAAAAAATGGAACAGCTTTCTATTACGGAAAAACAAGGCGCAAACTATGTTATTTATGAAATTGCTGGCGCCATGAATACCTATACAGTTACGGAGTTGGCTGAAAAACTCGATGAAATGATAAAAAAATCTAATGTTGTCGTTGATATGGAGCGGGTTGAGACAATCGATTCTGTCGGAGTCGGTTTGCTAATGGCAACATTCAATGACGGTGAGGACAATAATCATCATTTTTACATTATGAATCCGTCTGCACCTGCACGAATTGCACTTGAAGAAACAGGATTTTACGATGTCTTTGAGATTATCCATGCGGTAACCGAAGTTCAGTAAATTAAAATTGGGTGGGAAAATGAAAAAAGTTATTTTTGCTCTTGTTTGTGCCTTTGCTTTGTGCGGCTGTGAAAAAAAAGTCGCCCTTGCTGAGACTTCTGCTCAGAATCAAAAGTTCGTTAAAGAATCAAAAGAATCAAAATCTGAAAATCCGAATCCCGAAGTCGAAAAGCTCCGTCGGGTTTTTGCGAAAATGACAGACCGCTGCAAGGAAGCTATTCCCAACGGAAATCCTGAGGAATTTTTGGCAGACTTACACAAAGTCCTTGAAGAAGAAAATAATGCCCATCGCTCAGACGACTTGGATTTGCTTTATCTCATCGACAAAAAACATAATATTGGTTCTGACTATGTTCCAAAAGATTTAAAGCCTGTAAAAAACAACGATTTATGGAATGTGAGCCGAAATGATTTGTCTCTTCGGCCAGAAAGCTACGCCGCCCTTGAAGAGCTTTCCCGGTCAGCCCTTGCCGATGGAATCAAACTCATGGTTTCTTCGACCTACCGCTCATACAAATATCAGGAAGGGCTTTTCAACCGCTATGTTAAGCAGGATGGCCTTGAGCTTGCCGAGCGGTATTCTGCCAGACCCGGAACAAGCCAGCATCAGCTCGGAATGGCTATAGACTTTGGCTCAATCACCGATGACTGGGGCGACACAAAGATGGGAAAATGGGTTTATCAGCATGCCGCCGAGCACGGTTGGAGCCTTTCATTTCCCCAAGGCTATGAAGATGTTACGGGCTATATGTGGGAATGTTGGCATTTCCGCTATATCGGTGTAGAGGCCTGCCACTTCCAGAAAAAATGGTTCAGTGATGTCCAGCAATTCATGCTGGAATTTGTCGCCGCATGGAAGCAGACTGATTAGGGTAAAGCTGCGGGAAGGCAAAGGAAAATAACATGGCAAACGGCGAAGAAGACTTACGGGAAAAAAACAAAGATTCCGCTCCTCTCTCTCAAAAATACGATGACTGGCGGGTCGGTCAGGGGCGGGAGGACGCGGACATGCTTCAGGAAAAACACTTAAGCTGGAAAAGCAAAAAGGACTGGAGCGAAAAATACGACCGGGACTATGACGACTGATTCTGCCCCTGCTCAAAGCGAAACTTTTGCCGTCTCCCTTTTGCTTGACGCTCAAGCCTCAGAAAAGATTCGCTCCCTTCAGAAGGATTTTTCAAAGGCCACGGGAAACGGCTCCCTCATAAAAAAGAATGCCCCTGTCCATGTCACTTTAGGGATGTTCCATGTGGCAGAGGGGCAGCTTCTTGAGCTAAAATCCCTTTTTTCTGATTTTGCCTCTGCCCTTGAAAAAAAACTCACTTTGGAATTTGGCGACATCGATTTTTTCAAGGAAAAGGTGATTTTTCTTTCTCTTAACAAGGCTGATAAGACCGCTCCCGCCGAAAATGGCTCGTCTTTTGAAATCCTGAAAGCGCTGAACGCCCGCCTGCACGAGGCCTTTCTTCCCCATTTTGAGGCTGGCGGAAACCGCAACTACATCCCGGAAAATTTCTTCCCCCACATTGCCCTTGCCTTAAAACTCACGAAAGACCAGTTCCAAAAGGCCATGAATATATTTTTGGTTCCAGCTATCCCTTGCGCAAAAGTCACATACATTTCCCTTGCCCGCTGTCATCCCTACGAAGAAATAATGAAGATTTCCCTGACCGATAGCCTGAATCCTGAGCAGAGACACAAAAACATGGCGGCCATTCACAGCACTGGCGGAAAGCTTGAAGTCTCCCTGCGCTCACAGCTTTTTAAATTCGGCTTCCGTTTCCGAAAAAATGACAAGCGGCTGACAGGAAAACCCGACATCGTTTTTCCGCATTACAAGGCTGTGGTTTTTGTGAACGGCTGCTTCTGGCATGCGCACGGCTGGGAACCCAGCCGAAGTTCAATAGTTTCCACTCATGCAAACGGAGCGACAGCGACGTATGCCCACGGCTGGGAACCCGGCCGAAGTTCAATAGTTTCCTCTCCGATTCTCGAAGAAAATGTGCTTTATTCCCTCAAATGCGACAAATTCCGTATGCCGACCACAAATCCCGAATTCTGGCTGGCCAAATTCACCCGAAACCGGGAGCGGGACTTACGGGACATAGAAAAATTGCTGGGCGAAGGCTGGCGCGTGGGCGTTGTCTGGGAATGTTCGATTACCGGCCGGCTCAGGAAAGAAAAAATCCGCTCGGTGGCTGAAAAAATCTCCCTCTGGCTTGAGGAAGGTTATTCCGAAATCTACCGGGAGTTTTAATCTTTTAAGAGAATTCTGCTTTCCTTAGAGCAAATCCTTTATGGTCTCCAAAAAAACTTCCCCGGCGCGAGTGAACTGCTGCTTCCGTCGCCAGACTACATACATATTCGTCGTGAGTTCAGGCATGAGGGGCTTAAAGCAAAGGGGAGAATCTGCGCTGGTGTCTACAAGCCCGTCAAAGGTGAGAAGATAGCCAACTCCTTCCCTTGCAAGGACGCTTCCGTTATAAGTTAAATCCAGGGTCGCGACCACATTGAGATTAGCCGTGTCGTCGCCGAACCATTTTGGCAGATCCGCAGAAAGAGCCTGTCGGGAAACCATAAGGGGCTTGTCGATTAAATCGCCCGGCTCAATAAAATCCCGTTTTGCAAGCTGGCAATCCCGGCGCATGACAACGCCCCAGCGGTCAACGGCATGAACCGTGAGGGAATTGTATTTTTCCACATCAACATTCTCAACGATTACGGCAAAATCAAAAAGACCTTTATCAAGTTTTTCAAGAACCCGCTCGCTGTCACCTGCATAAAGATGGTAGCAGATTCGGGGGTGCGTTTTTTTAAGATGAAGGATACACTTTGCGAGGAAAGAAATGTTTCGGCTTTCGGCACAGGCGATGGCAATGTCACCGGAAATTTCGTCATCCTTGAGGGATTTAAAATCCTGCATGGTTTTGTCCGCCATGAAAAGAATGTCTTCCGCCCTCTCCCTCAAAAGCTCCCCCGCTGGGGTGAGGCGGATGGCGTAATTGGTGCGCTCAAAAAGTTTTTCCCCCAGCTCCCATTCCAAATCCTTGATTTGACGGCTCATGGTGGGCTGGGTCACATTGAGATTTTCCGCCGCCTTGGTGATGTTTCCCAATCTGGCAGCTTCCAGAAAATATTTTAATACACGAAGTTCCATGGCTTCCTTCCTTACGATTTCGTATTATCTGTTACAAAAGATTCTGTAAAGTGGATGATAACATGACGCATCTCAAACAAATAATCTTTTTGGGCGCATCCCTTCGGTCGTTCGTTTGCTTTCGCTCACTACCTCCCTACGGGTCGGGCTACTACAGGTTCCGCCTTTCGGCTTCATTGCTACGCAACGCTACGCGCCTTTCGTATCCCTTGCGCAAAAGCTCATTCACGGACAAGTTCTTTCGTTGCAGCTATTTTGTCATCCGCATAACTCACCACGTCTTTTATTACCAGCTTCTGCATCGCGCTGATAAAATCCTGCATAGCCTCATAGTCGGGCACACCGTTGCGGACTGGGAGCAACATTTTAAAGCCAAGACTTTGGGAGCTTCGCAATTTGTGTCCGTATGAATATTTACCAACAAGCGACTTCCCTATTGACGCTGTAAAGAAAAGCATTTCTTCTTTCGAGTATTCTTTTTCATCACTCCAATATGCGCCTGTGTCATCACCCAGACCGTAGGCAAAACTGCGGTAAAACGTATTTCCGAAAATATCGACCGTAAGCGAGTTTGCAGGGAATGAAGCGACAGGATTAGAAATATAGTTTACAACCCCTTTATTTGTTACTCCAGACATCACAAACGGAATGTTACCTGCCTTTTGGTCATCTTTTTTAAGACGTCTGCCCTGTTCAATATGATTAAAGATTTCATCATATCTGAATTCCTGCCATTCCAATGTATCAAAATTCTGAAGCGCAAGCTTCTCTCTTTCCGTAAGCGTAGCGTCGGAAAGTCCGCTTACCGTTAGGTAAGCGGAAAGTTCGCGTATACGCTCCTCTTCGAGTTCGCGTATAAAGCTCTCCATAAAATCAAAGTCGATTTCGTTGTTGGCAGTTGTAGGAAGAGACAAAACACAATCTTTTGCCACTTTCCAATGTCTAGAATATCCTAAATTTGGGATTTGCTTTTGCCAAGTTGCAATCATAAAAAGTAATGCAAGAATATTGTTTGTACAGGGCAAAAGAACTTTTACATTATCAAGGACTGAAAAACTTTTTTCGGCAATATTCACAGTTCTTGTGTGGTCTCCAAAAGTAATATAAACAGGTGTTTCTTCATTACAAATAAATTCAGGATTATCTGTATAGCCAATTATGCCATTATTTGTTGATTCAGAAGAATATACAGGAAAATCTGAATTATCATTTGTATCTTCTTTTGAGAGCATTTTAGATATTTTCTGTATTCTAAACAAGTCTCCGACTTTGTATTCGCCCCACTTGACTGCCTGCAGTTTTTCGCCAAGCGGGGCATCTATTTTCCCAAACCGCTTTCTCCGTCTGTTCCGTTCGCTTGATTTTTCAAAAGGTTGGAAACTTCCCATGCAAGATAATCGGCAACAGTTTTCTTGAAGTCCTGCAAAGTCGGCTTTGTGTCTACTGGCGCGCTCTGGTTCCAGTCATCTCCGCTGTCGGTTATGAAACCCTCGTAATAGATTTTGTCCAAATCCCACAGCTCTTTTGAAACTTTCGCGCTCTTCCCCGCATTATAGATTTTTACGATGTCAGTGTATCGCTGTGTCGGGTTGTCCTGTTCAATAAGCCCTCGCTTTGTGCGTTTGTATCCGTCGTTTGAGAAATCAATGAACTTTACGGTCTTTTCATAGTTATGCGGCTTGTGAGCTTCAAAAATATATATGTTTGTCTGTACGCTTGCCATCGGCTCGAATAAATCAACAGGCATTTTTATGCTCGCCAAAAGCGTGTGATTTTTCAAGATTCGCCGGTTTGAGCTTACGGCTTTGCCGCTTCCCGCGCTGTTCTGAATGATAATTGCCCCCAATCCACCCTTTTGCATTTTGTCCAAACCAAAAGCAATGAATGGCATCCCGTTTTCATCGAATGTGAAAGGAGGATTCAAAAGCACTCTGTCAGCGGCAAAGTTCGTGTACAGTTCTTCTGGTCTGTCAAACGAGCTTCCCTTTTGAATGTTTGAAGAGCCGTCGCCGCGAAGAATCATATTTGTTGCGGCAAGAGTAAACATTTCGGCATTCAGTTCCACACCCAAAAGCCGCTCCTTTTTGATTTTTGCAATCTCTTCATTTGCCGCGCTTGAGCCTTTTGTAAACTTATCGTTCGCACTTTGAATCATCAGCTCCATTGCACTGATTAAAAAGCCTGCGCTTCCTGTTGCCAAATCCATAACTTTGTTGTCATAAGAAATATCAAGAATTTGTGCCATCAGTTTCGTAACATAAGGAGGTGTCAAAACAATGCCGATTTCTTTTCCATCACCGAGAGCATACTTCAAGAATTCAGAATATAACTCACCCATTATGTCCAGATGCGAACCAAAAGCGTCAATCTGCTTGTAGATGTTTTCATAGATAAATGTGAAAATCTGCTTGTTAGTGCTGCACTCTTCTTGCAACAGTTTTTCTACTTGAGGAAAGAGCTTTGTGCTGTCGTCCCTCTGCTTGTCTTTTGAAATCTCATTGAACGAAGCAAGCATAAGGCTTGATTTTTCCTGCGGAATATTTTTCGCGTTTAAAAACTCTTTTATCTGATTCGTAATAAGAACGCCGTCACGCCTTGTTTCTGTATGGATGCCTTTCAAGTCGTCTGGAGTAAGCCCGTTTTGTATGATTAAGCCGTCAGCGTCAAGAATATCCTGCATTGCCAGAAGCATTCCTGAAACATACAGAACACGCTGGGGAGCGGTGATGTTGTGGTTGTGCATGAGCTTGTTCAGTTCTTTTGCATAGCGGTCAAAGTCGTTTTTGCTACGGATTAAAAGGTCGTGCTTGTCTTTTTCGGTAAGAACGCAGTCTTCATAAAAAAGAGCGAATGTCTTTTCGTTTTCCACAAAGTTAAGCGATGTGTATTTCGTCATCGGCTTTATGGTCTTGAACGAAGAACCGTAAACAAAATAAACCGCTATCTGAACATTGCTTTCATTGTCGCCCGCAATGCCCACAGCAACGACTTCTTTATATTTTCCGCTGGCAATCATCTGCGTAGCGTAATAAATCGCACCGTTCACCGCAAAGCCGCTTATTGATTTGTTATCTTCCTTTATGCCGTCCGCATTTTGTGCGATGAGTTTTTTCAAACTCAGTTTATCCTCGAACACAATCGGAATAACGCCGTTTTTGCACTTGTATTTTTCAATATGAAAATCAGGCTTGCCAAAATTGCTCTTATTTTTCGTTTTTGCCGAACCTTTTAATGCTTCTTTCATATATTCCGACATTCCAGACTCGACATTGTAATCAGCAAGTTTTTCCAGTTTCAGCGAGGCAAACACATTTTTTACATAATCGTTTACATCGTCTTCAAGTTTCCAATTTTCTGTATCAGTCGTTGCCATATTTCTATTTTCCTTTCGTTCTATAATAATCTAACACAATGTCTCATTTTTATTAAGGGGGGGTGTTGCGGGGGATTTCCCCCCGCAGAAAGGGTAGACCGCAACGAAGTGCGGGCGTAGGGGAAGGCTTTCCCCTTTTAATGACAATTGAATTTACTGTCATTCCTAAAAAGCATAACTAGCCATAGAAACAAAATATTGGTAATAACCGCGCTTCTCAGCTATATTAAAAGCATAGGGATACCCTTATGAAACTTACCAAATCAATCGTACTTGCAGGAATTGCCCTGGCACTTACAGGGACATCCTGCAGCAAGGAGAAGACTATGGCAGCCCCCACAAAAGCAAAAATCAGTTCAGGCTCTGAGCACTACACCTTTGAGCTTGCAGAAAATGTAAGCCGCACGAAAGTTACCTTCCGAAACCACTTTGGCATTGAGCTCTCAGGAGACTTGTACGCGCCGAAAAATGCCGCAGCAAAAGGAAATGCCGCAATCGCAATCTGTGGCCCCTTTGGTGCGGTAAAGGAACAGGCAAGCGGATTCTATGCAAACGAGATGGCAAGCCGGGGCTACATAGTCCTTGCTTTTGACCCAAGCTACACCGGTGAGTCCGGCGGAGAGCCCCGCTACATGAACAGCCCTGACATCAACACCGAGGACTTTATGGCGGCCGTGGACTATCTTTCAACCCGCGACAACATCGACCCGGAAAAAATCGGCATCATCGGAATCTGCGGCTGGGGCGGCATGGCCTTGAACACTGCCGCAATCGACACCCGCATTAAAGCGACTGTTGCCTCAACCATGTACGACATGAGCCGGGTGGCCGCAAACGGTTATTTTGACAGCGCAAACTCTGCCGATGCAAGGAACGAAGCGAGAAAAGCTCTGATGGCTCAGCGTATCGAAGACTTCAAGGCTGTGGAAGCAGGCGGAACTTACAAACTGGGCGGCGGCGTTGTAGACCCCCTCCCGGAAGACGCACCGTATTTTGTAAAGGACTACTACGACTACTACAAGACTCCCCGCGGCTACCACGAGCGCAGCCTTAACTCAAACGGCGGCTGGAATGTGACGGCAGGAACTTCCCTCATGAATACAAAACTCCTTGCCTATTCAGACGAAATTCAGAACGCGGTCATGGTTCTCCACGGCGAAAAGGCCCACTCCCGCTACTTTGGAGAGGATGCCTTCAAGCGCCTCACAGGAGACAACAAAGAATTGGTGATTATCCCCGGAGCCAGCCACACCGACCTTTACGACGGCGGCGACAAGAACTACATTCCTTTCGACCGACTGGCGGAATTCTTCGGAAAGTATTTGAAGTAGAAAAATAAAGCATTACAATGATGGAAAATCTGTCATCGTAATGCTTTTTTTTTAGCTTGAGTTTTAAAAAAGTTTTCTGATAATTTTCCCCATGTTGATTTTTATACCAACTCCCCAGATAACACCTTTTCGTACATATTTTTCGTAATCTGACGGAATAATCTTGTCCGATTCTTCGAAAATGTATTTGTAGCCTGCATGAAGGTCTAGGGCTGCATTTTCATGAATCCGCCACTTCCAGCCTAATTCTGAAATGAAAGAAATAAAATTGCTTTGGGCATTTTCTCCGTATTCAGAAGTGTCGTAAGCTAAATAATCCATGCCACCGCCCAGGGAGAGATACAATTTATCCAAGGAATTTGATAGGGGATAATATTCAGCGGCAAGGGAAAAATTTACCGTGGGGAAAAGCGAGCCATCTCTGATGAAAGTGCAGTGCTGAAATCCTGCTTTGAATGCCGTGTGATAGACCAGATATTGCTCGTAGGAACAACCTAAGCCCCAGCCGTTATTTGAAAGGCCGAGAATCAAGGCTGAAAAGTCCAGTGAAAAAATTCTTTTTCGTCCTTCTGTTTCCTTTTTTTCTTCCTGAGGAAGAGAACTTTCGGTCTGAGAAAAGCTTTCATCCTTTGCCCCGCCTTCCTCTGCATGAAGGGGAAGTGATGTGAGGAGCAAAAGGATGAAGGGTAGAAAAAATCTGCCCTTTTTTAGATTCCGATTCACGATTTTTTGAATTCGCTTTTATTTTACGACAACATTGATCAATTTTCCTGGAACAACGATGATTTTTGCAACCGTCTTACCTTCGGTGAACTTTTTGAAGCCCTCGGTTTCTTTTGCCATGGCTTCAAGCGTTGCGTTGTCTGTGTTGGCGGCGGCCTCGAATTTTGCCCGGAGCTTACCGTTAATCATAACCGGGAATTCTTTCGTGTCGTCCTTGCAGAACTCTTCGCTGAAGACAGGCCATTTCGCGTAAGCGCAGGATTCTTTGTGGCCCAGCTTTTCCCAAAGCTCTTCCGCAATGTGGGGAGCGTAAGGAGAAAGAAGAAGGACAAATCCCTCCCACATTTCGCGGGGCAGAGAGTCAAGTTTGCTTGCCTCGTTCATAAAAATCATCATCTGGCTGATGGCCACATTGAAGTCAAGGTTGTTTGTGTCCTCAGTGACCTTTTTGACAGTCTTTGCGTAAGTCTTTCGCAAGGCTGCCAAATCTTTGTCCAGCTTTCCCCTGATGTCGATGTCAGAGAGCGGCTTCTCGCTCATGTTCCAGATTTTGTCAAGGAAGCGGTTTACGCCGATTAAGCCTTGGGTGTTCCATGGTTTTGAGACGGTGAGCGGCCCCATGAACATTTCGTACATGCGCACGCTGTCCGCTCCGTAATTCTGAATCATCTCGTCCGGGTTGACGACATTTTTGAGGGATTTTGACATTTTGGCGATGACCCGCTCAAGTTCCTCACCGTCTTCTTTTGAATAATATTTTCCATCCCTTTCTTCGACCATGTCTACCGCAACGAGAGACTTGCTCTTCCTCTGGAAGGCGAATGATGTAATCATGCCCTGGTTGATAAGGCGCTGGAAAGGCTCTTTCGTTGAGACAAGTCCCAAATCATAAAGAACTTTGTGCCAGAATCGTGCGTAGAGAAGGTGAAGAACGGCGTGCTCGGCGCCACCCACATACAAGTCAACTGGCATCCAGTAGCTTTCCTTTGCCTTGTCAGCAAAGCATTTTGTGTTGGTCGGGTCGATGTAGCGCAAATAGTACCAGCAGCTTCCAGCCCACTGAGGCATGGTATTTGTCTCTCGGCGGGCTGGCTTTCCGCATTTGGGGCACTTGCAGTTTACCCAAGAGTCGATTCCGGCCAGAGGGCTTTCGCCGGTGCCTGTCGGCTGGTAAGTCTTTACATTCGGCAATTCAAGAGGAAGCTCTTCTTCTGGGATTGGAACGATGCCGCAGTCCGGGCAGTGAACCAAAGGAATTGGCTCGCCCCAGTATCGCTGGCGGCTGAATACCCAGTCGCGGAGCTTGTAGTTTACTGCTTTTTTGCCGATTCCCTTTTCGCCAAGGAATTCCAGCATTTTTGCGATTGCGTCTTTTTTGTTGAGTCCGTTTAAGAATTCTGAGTTTACATGGATTCCGTCTTCTGTCCATGCCTGTTTCTGAACATCAACTTCGCTTTTAAGGACTTCTATGATTGGAAGGCCGAATTTCTTTGCGAAATCCCAGTCTCGCGTGTCGTGGGCAGGAACGGCCATGATGGCTCCGGTTCCGTAAGAGATGAGAACATAGTCAGCAATCCAGATTGGAATGAGTTTTCCGTTTACCGGGTTAATTGCGTAGCTTCCTGAGAAAACGCCGGTCTTGTCTTTTGCAAGGTCGGTTCGCTCAAGGTCGCTCTTTTTTGCGGCTTCGGCCACATATTTTTCAACGGCTTCTTTCTGCTCAGGAGTGGTGAGGGATTTTACAAGTTTGTGCTCTGGGGAGATTACCATGTAGGTCGCGCCAAAGAGGGTGTCGCATCGGGTTGTGTAGACAGTGAGCTTCTGCTCCGTGGGCTTTCCGTCCTTGTCGGCGACGGTGAAGTTGACTTCCGCGCCTTCTGAGCGGCCAATCCAGTTTCGCTGCATTGCCTTGACGCTCTCCGGCCAGTCCAAGCCTTCCAAATCTTCAAGAAGGCGGTCTGCGTAGGCGGTGATTTTTAAAATCCACTGGCGGATTACCTTGTGAGTTACCTGAGCGCCACAGCGGTCACAGTGGCCTTCTTTTACTTCCTCATTTGCAAGACCTGTGAGACAGCTTGGACACCAGTTGATCGGAGTCTCGGCCTCATAAGCCAGGCCTTTTTTGAAAAGCTGGAGGAAAATCCACTGAGTCCACTTGTAGTAGTCCGGTGTACAGGTGCGGATTTCCCGGTCCCAGTCGTAGCTGAAGCCCAGGGCTTTAATCTGCTGGGTGAAGTGCTCGATATTTGCGTTTGTGGTTGTGGCAGGATGAGTGCCTGTTTTAATCGCATAGTTTTCTGCAGGAAGACCGAAAGCGTCGTATCCCATGGGGTGAAGGACATTGTAGCCATTCATGCGCAAAAAGCGGCAGTAAATGTCGGTGGCGGTGTAGCCTTCCGGGTGGCCTACATGAAGGCCGGCTCCCGACGGATAAGGGAACATGTCAAGGACATAGCGTCGCTTTTCTTTTGGAACTGAAGGATCTTCGACGGCTTTGAATGTTTTGTGCTCGTCCCAGTATTTCTGCCATTTTGGCTCAATTGTTTTAAAAGGATACATTTTTATCTCCTGAATTTTGACGCGGATTTACGCAGATGAACGCGGATGGGATTTTTATAAACTAAAATAATCTGTGTTAATCTGTGGATAAATAATAACAGATTGCAGAAAAATTGAACAGTAGAGAAAAAATGCGCGCCCTGAATAATAATTGCCTTATTTTGCTTTACAGTTGATGTAATTTGCATTATATTTTTTAGCAAGGAAGGTTGATTATGGCACAGACGATGGTAAATTTCAGAATGGACACAGAAGAAAAAAACTCATTTGAAGATGTTTGCGGGCAGCTGGGCTTGACGATTACGACGGCATTCAAAATGTTCGCAAAGAAAGTTGTGCGGGAACGCAGAATTCCCTTTGACCTCTCTCTTGACCCATTTTATTCCGAGAGCAACATGGAGCATTTGAAAAAAATCATTGATGATGTGGACAGCGGCAGGGCAAAATTGACCGAGCACGAGCTGATTGAGGTGGACTAGTGAAAATACTTTGGCACGAAAAGGCATGGGAAGATTACTGTGCATGGCAATCAGAGGATAAAAAAACATTAAAAAAACTAAACTCACTCATCAAAGATATTCAGCGCGATAGTTATAATGGAATTGGCAAGCCCGAACCTTTGAAAGAAAATTTGTCAGGCTGGTGGAGCCGTCGAATTGATGATAGCAACCGTATTGTTTACAAGCAAGACGGCGAGCATATAATTATCGTTTCCTGTAGGGGGCATTACGAATAAAAAACTGTGCTCCCTGAATAATTCGCTAAAAGGTCTTTGCACACTTTCGGGCTTTTTTTAGGGCTGATTCCGGCACTTCTTTCATGCCCTTGGTTCCGGCCAGGCGGATTTTCCTTGTGACTTTAAATCCTGAGTATCCCAGTATTTCTTTGAGGGCTTTTTCGGCTTTTGTCGTCTGGGCGGCGAGGATGTTGAATGGGAAAGGCGTGGTGCAGGAAGTGATGATGACGGCTTTTTTGCCCTTGTGAAGCGGAAGGGGAAGCCCCAGCTTTGACTCTCCCATCATTGAGGCAACCAGCCTGTCAAAAAGGCATTTTAACTGGCCGTTTATGTTTCCCCAGTAGACAGGGCTTCCCGCGATGATTCCGTCGCAGTTTTTGATTTCTTCGGCGATGCTGTGGGCGTCATCCTGGGGAAGAATGCAGCTTCCTTTTGAGCGGCAGGCCATGCAGCCGGCACAGGGCTTGAACATAATAGAAGAAACATCTATGAATGTGACGGAATCGCCTTTTTCCAGCAGGGCTTTTTCGGCAGTGTGAAGCAGCCGGGAGATTTTTCCATTTTTTCGGGGACTTCCGTTCAGAATCAGGATTTTCATGAGCTTCCTCCTTTAAAAACTCCGCGTTAGCGGCCTTGCATAATGTTTTATTCCGTAAAAATTGAATCCATCCACAAGCTGATGAATCTGTCCGTGAAAGCCAGCTCCTTTTCCCAGTATTCCACATCGCTTTTTTTGAGCAGGACAGATTCGATGCATCCCCACAAGCCTGAGACCAAAATGCCAATGTCCAGACGGGGATTTTCTGAACGGGCGGTGCCTTTTTCGATTGCCTTTTTAAGAAGTTCTTCGCCCGTGCGGTTACAGACATAGTATTCTTCGATAAGCTCTGGGCTGGCATCCTCCGCGGATTTGATTCCTTCCATGACAAGAAGGGAGAGCCGGGGATTTTCAAAGCACCAGTCGCGGAAGACAGAAATTGCGTTTTTGGTCTGATTTTTGAATGAATCTCCTTTTTCTGTGGCCTCTTTGATTTTTTCGTTAAGCTCGTAAAGACAGTCCAGGGAAATTTCCTGAAAAAGTTTGTCCTTGTCCCTGTAGTAATGATAGATGCTGGTGGCGGTGATTCCGCAATTCTGTGCAATGTCCCTCATGCCGATTTGGTCGGGATTTTTCTGCATAAGCAGTTCAAGTGTCCGCTTTTTTATGAGGGGCATTATATTTGGATTGGGATTTCGCATGATTCCTTCCTGTGCAGTGATATTTAACAGCGATAAATTAACATTGTTAAATAATATTGTCAAGACTTTTTCCCAATTTGAACTTTTAAGGTTGCTAAAGAAATCGCCTGAAAAAATTACATTCATCATCATTGCAGAAAAATTGAACAGTAGAGAAAAAATGCGCGCCCGCTATGAAGCTGTGGCGAAGCCAGTCGAAAGCGTAAGCGGACGACCGCGCGTGAGCAAGCAGCGGAACAGCGGTAGACGATAAAATTGCGCCCTAAAAATTCATCTTCACTTTAAATGTGAATTGCTGTACAATGATTCAATATTCTTTATTTAAGAGGCTTTTAGAAATGGCAAAAGACATTTATGACACATTCCGTGACATCGGTATCATTCCTGTTGTCGCAATTGAAGATGCTTCAAAGGCAGCTGACTTGGCTCACGCTCTCGTAAAGGGCGGTCTTCCTGCTAGCGAGGTTACTTTCCGCACTGCATGTGCTGCAGAGGCTATCGAGGCTATGATTAAGGCTGAGCCTGACATGCTCGTTGGTGCTGGTACTGTTCTCAATGTTGAGCAGGCAGAAAAGGCTGTTAAGGCCGGTGCAAAATTCATCGTTTCACCGGGATATAATCCTGATGTCGTTGACTGGTGTATCAAAAACAATGTTCCAACTATGCCTGGTATCTCTAATCCTTCAGAAATCACTGCTTGTATCAACAAGGGTGTCACACACTTGAAGCTTTTCCCTGCTGAGCGCAAGGGCGGATACAAAATCATCGATGACTTCGGTGGTCCTTTCCCACAGTGTACATTCATGCCAACTGGTGGCGTTACAACTGAGAATGTTGGCGAATATGCAAAACGCAAGAACATCCTCTGTATGGGCGGTACCTGGATGGTCAAAAAGCCACTCATCGAAGGCTGCAAATGGGACGAAATCACCCAGATTTGTAAAGACGCTGTAAAAGCAATGCACAACTTCCACATCGATCACTGGGGAATCAACGCTAAGAACCCTGACGACGCTGCAAAAATCGCTGAAGGCTTCGATCCATTCGGATTCGCTGCAAAAGTCGGCAACTCTTCAATCTTCGCTTCTGACCAGATTGAAATCATGAAGCAGGACGGTCGCGGAACTCACGGACACATCTCTGTAGTCTGCAACAATGTTGAGCGTGCTTTGGCTTACCTTGAGAAATTCGGATTCAAACCTGTTGCCGGAACAGAAAAATGGACTGGCAAAGAGAACGCTTCTCCACTCAAGGTCGTTTACCTCGACAAAGAAGTCGGCGGATTTGCAATCCACTTGAAACGCGCATAATTTAGACGCAGATACACGCAGATAGATGTTCGTCTGCGAAAAAAATAACCTCAGTCATGCTGTTTGTGACTGAGGTTATTTTTTTGTTATACGATTTGTAAAAAAATCTCTGTGAACTCTGTGCCCCTACGAGCACAGCTCTTCGGGAGACTCGCTAAAATTGCCCTGCAATTTTTACGCTCCCTATCTGTGGATTATTTCTCTGACAAGTCAATCAGCGTGGTGACTGGAGTTGGAGCGAGTGCTTCGCGGTAGTTCAGCTCCGGGATGCCGATGATTCCGAAGAATTCTGCCACAGTAGCGCCGCCCTGTTCAATGAGATTTTTGCTGGCGTTCAATGTGCCGCCAGTTGCGATTAAGTCGTCAATTACGAGATATTTTTTGCCTTTTTCGATGTCGGCCTTGTGGGCTTCGATTGTGGCTTCCCCGTATTCAAGGGAATAACTTGCCCGGTAGACATCGCCAGGGAGCTTGCCTTTTTTGCGGATTAAGACCAGCGGAAGACCAAGACGGTCTGCCAGAGGGGCTGCGAAAAGAAAGCCCCGTGACTCAACGGCTGCGATTGCGTCCGGCTTTCGCTCAGAGTAAATTTCTACCATGCGGTCAATCGCGTGCTTGAAAGCGGACGGGTTCGTGAAAATGCTTGTGACATCAAAAAAGAGAATGCCGGGTTTTGGAAAATCTGGAACACGGCGAATTGCCTTATCTAATATTTCATCATAAATTGCTGTAGACATAACAAATTATTCTAACACTTTGACCGCTTATCGTCTATCATTTTTAGATCGCAGTTATTTCTTTACCGTGCGGATTGACCCCATTTTGAGCCTCTGCTCACGGGTGTGGGAAAGCATGTCCCGCAGGGCATCTGCATTTTCTTCTTTTATATAAGTCTTGAACCGCTCCATCTGCTTTTCAAAATTTTCGATGTGGGTGACCAGCTTTTCCTTGTTGGAGATGAAAAGCTCCGTCCACAGGGGGGCGTTAATCATGGCGATTCGCGTCAAATCCTCGAAGGAGCCGCCGCCAAAAGCCGTGATTTCGGGGTCTTCGGCACTTTCCACAAGGGCACTGGCGATTACATGGCAGAGCTGGCTTGTAAAGCCGATTTTCCAGTCATGGGTGTCGCAGGTGGTTTCGGTGATTCGGGTAAAGCCCATTTCGGCCACCAGTGAGCGCATGAAGTCAAGGTTTTCGGCCTTGTTGAAGTCACTGGGGCAGAGAATGTAATTGTGGTTGACGAAAAAGCGGGCGTCGGAATTGGCATAGCCTTCCTTTTCGCCCCCGGCCATGGGGTGCCCGATGATAAAGTCTGTGTCGGCCCGGAGAATTTCCGGCATGGATTTTTCAAAAATGCCTTTCACGCCGGAAATGTCCGTGATGATGGCTCCGCTCTTAAAGTGATTCCTGTGTTCTTTCATGAAATCCAGCGTGGCATGGGGATAGAGGCACACGAATACCACATCGCATTCAGGGAGCATTTTTGCCACATTGTCGCTGGTAAAGGTTTCGTCGGCAACGCCTTCACTCTTTGCCTGAGAGAGACAGGCCGTGCTTCGGTTGCAGACGAGGATTTTACCCGTGCTTCCCGCCTGACTTAAAATGTTCTGACGAATGGATTTGGCGAAAGAGCCGCCCATGATTCCCAATCCTACTATTCCGTATGTCGCGTGTTTCAGTTCCATAAAATCAGTTTAACAGATTTTTTTAGGGGGGGGAAGTCTCCTGTCCGTTCCAAATACATTTAGGA
>DFEB01000032.1 GCA_002368605.1 Treponema sp. UBA3813
TCGACAAGTTCAAAACTCGCCATTCGACGGCTTTTTAGACATAGAATGGAAAAATGCCGAGTTTCGCATTTGCTGAACAGTGCAAAAACAAGCGTAGGCGGGGTTATGGCACGAATCCACTTTGTGCGAGCGAGCGAAGCGAGTCTAATTTCCAATTTCGCACAACCGTGGATTCCAGTGCCATGTTCCCGCCGAGAGCTTGTTTTTGTGATTATCCAATAATTTGCAAAACTCGACATTTGACCTAATAAGAATTTTTTGTGTCATTATGACAAAACTTATCAGTCATTCCCATTATTTCACAGAGCAGAATTCTGTTTTCTCTTAGTTGTATTCTGGCTGAACTTTCTTTCCGTCGAATACCCAGTCTTTGAATTCAACTGTGAGCGGTTTGTCATTCTTCCAGTATTTCTGCAATGTTGAGCCCGGCTTTGTGTCATCGTCTGTGTGGATGAAGTAGTTGTTTTCAGCAGGGCTGTGGATGATGAAGCGGGCTGTGTAAGTTCCGGCCTGATTCAAGTTGATGTTAGCACCATAGTGAGGGCCGTCAGAAGCGTTCATCTGCATGAAAGTGCCTTTTGTGACGACAGCTTTTGATTTCTGGTCAACGATTTCATATTCAACTGTCAAACCAGGAACGAACTGGTCAACGACGAAGCCCAAGTCGTTTTCCATAGCGGCGATGTCAGCCTCGATGTGCATTGTGAAATCCGAGCCTTTCTGGATGTTTCCTTCGCCTGACTTCATATCGACAGCCTGGAAGTAAACGCCGTTTACAGCGAGAAAGCCAGCCTGCTGCTCATCGCCGATGTCATGCTCGACGAATCCGCCTGCATCTTCTTCTGCAACTTCATTAGCTGCTGATGAAGCCTTTTTGTCATCTTTCTTTGACCAAGGCCAAGCGAAAACTGTTGTTACTGCGAGTGCAGCGACCATAATAAAAGACAATGTCTTTTTCATTTTGAACTCCTTACGGTTTATTAAAAAACCACATTTTTATTTTGAAGAAGATTTCTCTTCGTTCTTCCTTATTGATAAAACATGACCGAGCACGAGGCTTGATACAATAACGAGAATTGCGATTCCTTGCGCAATGAGGGACTGGGCGTAGGGGTAGATTCCCAAAAGTGAAATTGTCGGAACGCCTTCAACCAAATGTGGTTGAATCCATGCCGCATCCACGAATTCACTGATTCCGCCGCCAACAAAGGCTACGACCATGACGAACATCAAAATCGAAGTCGCCATGAAGAAAGGCTTGAGAGGAAGTTTCTTTCCTGTCAGAATGATTGCCTTGTAAACAAAGACCAGTAGAAGAACCGCAATGACCATGCCGAGAATGACTGCCGAAACTGTGCCGCTTGCATCTGAGCCTGAGAACATTGCCTGATAAAAGAGGATTACTTCCGCTCCCTCACGGAAAACTGCCAGAAAGCAGGTAAAGGCCAGAGAGAACATGCTGCGCCTGTCCACTGAAGTCTGAATCTTTCCCTTGAGGTAATCTGACCATGCTTTTGACGAAGCCTTTGACAGCATCCAGTTTGAAGTGTAAAAGAGAACGGCTACTGCGATAAACATCGTTACGCCCTCAACGACTTCCTGCCCCTGACCGCTCTCAAAACCGAAGCGGGTAAGGCAAATCAGAATCAGCGCCATGACGATTGAGGCGAGGATACCGATGAAAGAGCCTTTGTAGACCGCGCCAAGATTGTTCTCGTTGCCGCTTTTTCGCAAGTAGGCGATGATTGCACCCACAATGAGAATTGCCTCAAATCCCTCTCGGAGAAGAATCAAAAGGGAAGCGACGACCGTAGCCCACCACTGGGCACGCCCCTGCCTTTTCGTTAAATCTACCGCCGTTTTTGAAAGCAAATCCGAGAGTTCATTGATTGAAGCGACTACAGCGGGCTTTGACTCCTTGTTCAGAATCATCGTCTTTGTTTTTGTGTACAAATCAACGATTTCTGAATCTCTTGCGTTTCCCAAAGATTTTGCCACATTGTCCTGAAAGCTGGATTTTCCGTAGTAGCGGGCGTATGCCTTTCTGAATTTTGGCTCTGCCCTGACAACATGCCCCTCTGCATACATTTCTGCGGCTTCAGAGAATTCTTTTTGAAGGATTTCTGCTAAGTCTGTCCATGCCATATCCGGTGGGTCGAGTTTTTCTGCGTCTTCAAAAAGCATGGCGATAAGGGTGTCTGCTTCTTTTCTGACCTCTTCATTGGGCTTCCCTGAACGCATTGCACCCTTAACGCGGCTAAACTGAACCTCTACATTGCCAGCCCTGCTTCCACCGATGCGGCTCTGGGTGTTCCGCTCAAATCCGTCAACTTCATAGTGGCCGAAATAAGCATCGTTTATCCGCTCATAGCCGCCGTCAGCGTTTCCGCTTGCATAAAGACCGTAGGCATCATCAATGATTACCTGCATTTCTGTGGCGACAGCTTTCCATGATTTATCCGCCGACACAGCCGAAAAAATAAAAGCAAAGATTAATAAAAGAGATAAAATTGACTTACGCATGATAGTTTTATGCAATAGAAGTTAGCATAAACTAATTATTTTTGCAATAGTTTTTTCACATCATTTACATATTATTTGGATGGTGTTAATATTTAATTATCACAAGGAGGATTGTTTTGAGGAGAGTTTGCCTTCTGTTTTGCGTCTTGTGTTCTTTTTTGAGGCTTTTTTCGTCCGATAAAAAAAACTTGCCTCAAAAAGATGCCTTTTCAAAAATACAAAGCATTGAAAACTGCAAGCAGGAATTGCTTCTTTTGCAGGCTGAGTTAAATTCTTCTTTTGCTGAAAAAAATTCGCTCAAAGATAAAATACGTCTTTCCCTGACAGAACTTGAATCAGATTCTTTCATCGCAGACTCAAATGACCCTGATTTTGATTTTTCTCTTTCTGAATCTGGAGATTCATTTACTTTTGCTTTTTTTCTTGGCGAAAAAATTGTATACAGTGGAAAAGGTTCTGTTCCTTCGGTACAAGGGAAAATGTGCGATCGGGCGGAATTTATATATTCAATAACGGCCGATAAAGAAAAAGAATCCGTATATTATCTTACCCCAGGCGCAATAAAATTGCTCAATGAAGATGGAAAAATCATCTATCAAAAAGAGATAAAAGGAAGGTTGGTGTCATATCACTATATCCCTGCGACTTTCTTTTCATGGAATGATGAAAAAACCGTAATAAATTCATCTGGAATCTCCTTGCCTAAGGAAAAAACTTTTTTTCGTGGCATGGATGTCATGCTGCCGTATACAATCTCTGCTGAGAACGGAGAATTTCATAGCAGTGGTTTTGACTTAACATTAGACCTTCATTTTCGTCCTTATGTTTTTCTAGGTGGAACGATTGGCTTTTCTGCTGATGACTCTTCTGTCGTGCGGTTTTTATTAGAGGTCCTAAGCGGAATAACAAGTAATGCCGAAAGCTCTAAAAATAATAAGGAGAAATCTGAGTCAGGAAAAACTTATGGAACTGCAACAATTCGCGCAGGGGCTTATTTCCCGCTAACACCTTCTTTTGAAAGCTATCTTCCTGCAATGACGTTTCAGACTTTTGTTGAGGGCGGATTTGTAAACAGCAGAGCTGCCTATGGCTATGGAATAACTGCGGCCATACACGGAAATCCCCATAAGCATGCTGGTGGAGGTGCAGGTCTTTTTGCATCTTATTCACATTTCAACACTAGCGGTAAAGAAAGTATCCATAAAGGTTCGTTTGGCTTGTATGTCAAAGTAGATAATTATTATAAGTAAAATCAGCAGAAAACTTTCACTACTTGATTCTGTCGACTAGAAAGAACTTGCGGACATTTTTTTTCCTTTGTATAATAGGTGTTACTATTTATAAAAACATCACTGTAGGAGTAGGAAATGTCTGAAAAAATCCCGTACAAAATTTATCTCTCTGAATCAGAACTTCCCAAAGAATGGTACAATGTCCGTGCCGATATGAAAAATAAACCAGCTCCCCTTTTAAATCCGGCGACGAAAAAGCCTTGTACTGCCGAGGAGCTTTCCCATGTCTTCTGCGACGAGCTTGTAAAACAGGAACTGGACGACACCAACGCCTATATTCCAATTCCAAACGCAATCCGTGAATTCTACAAAATGTATCGTCCGGCTCCTCTTGTCCGGGCTTACTGTCTTGAAAAAAAACTCGGCACTCCGGCAAAAATCTATTATAAATTTGAAGGCAACAACACCAGCGGAAGCCACAAGCTCAATTCCGCAATCGCCCAGGCTTATTATGCAAAAGAGCAGGGGCTTAAAGGCGTAACAACTGAGACAGGCGCCGGTCAGTGGGGAACAGCTCTTTCAATGGCCTGCTCTTACTTCGACCTGGACTGTCAGGTTTACATGGTAAAAGTCTCTTATGAGCAAAAGCCTTTCCGCCGGGAAGTAATCCGCACTTACGGAGCAAAAATCACTCCTTCGCCAAGCGACACCACCGAAGTAGGCCGCAAAATCCTTGCGGAATTCCCCGGAACCGGCGGCAGCTTGGGCTGTGCTATTTCAGAGGCGGTTGAGGCTGCCACAAAACAGGAAGGCTACCGTTATGTTCTCGGCAGCGTCCTCAATCAGGTTTTGCTTCATCAGACTGTTATCGGCCTTGAGACAATGACCGCAATGGACAAGTACGGAATCAAACCTGATGTAATCATCGGCTGTGCTGGCGGCGGCTCAAACTTGGGCGGCCTCATTTCTCCTTTCATGGGGCGAAAACTCCGTGGCGAGGCTGATTATCACTTTATCGCAGTAGAGCCTGCAAGCTGTCCGTCGCTCACTCGCGGTAAATATGTCTACGATTTCTGCGATACGGGCCATGTCTGTCCGCTTGCAAAAATGTACACTCTTGGCTCTGAGTTCATGCCGTCTCCAAACCACGCAGGCGGCTTGCGCTATCACGGAATGAGCTCAGTTCTCTCTCAGCTTTATGATGACGGTCTTCTGGAAGCCCGCTCTGTGGAACAGACCAGTGTATTTAAGGCTGCACAGGAGTTTGCCCGCGTTGAGGGAATTTTACCGGCACCTGAATCAAGCCACGCAATCAAAGTTGCCATAGACGAGGCTCTCAAATGCAAGGAGACAGGCGAGGAAAAGACAATTCTCTTCGGCCTTACGGGAACCGGCTACTTTGACATGTACGCTTACAAGGCTTTCAACGACGGAACTATGAGCGACTATATTCCCACCGACGATGAGATTGCCGCTTCACTTGCCAAAACACCGAAAATTTAAATTGATTTTCCACTTCCTAGCAGGATTCCAATCGGGCGCAAATAAGAGATGTTTTCACAGAAAATCTTGATGATGACCATGAGCGGAACTGCTAGGATAAGTCCTAAAAATCCCCAAAGCCAGCCCCAAAGAGACAGGCTCACGAGAATTACAAAAGGCGAGATTCCTAAATTTTCGCCCTCAATTCTCGGCTCAATTACATTTCCAAGTAAAAGATTTATGACTAGAACAGAAATTGCAATGAAAATCACAGGGAATGGTGAAGGGTAGCATTGCAAAAATGCAAAAACAGTGGTGGCAGCCCATGAAATTATAGAACCAAATGTCGGGACGAAATTCAATACAAAAGCAAGAAATCCCCATACAAGTGGGAAGTCAAGGCCTGCGATAAGGCATGACAAGAAAACAAACAAACCTGTTGCCAGTGAAATGAAAAATTTAATTGATATATAATGAGTTGTATCGGTGGCGATTCTATTCATGATGTCATGAATTTTCGTGCTGTTCTCGTTGGAAAAGGCTGTGGAAATTTTTTTCTTTATGAATTTCATTTCAATTAAAAGAAAAATAGACAGCAAGAGAATCAAAAAAGTGCTTTTTAAGAACGAGACGAGAAATGTTGTAAAGTTTACTGCAAAATTCCTGAGAATTGGGAGTACATTGAGTTGTTGGCTTAAATTTTCAAGCAAAGACTGATCTTTATTAAAATCAAAGAAGAAGTTTAAAAGATTTGAATCAGAATTCGCAGAAAAACTCTCTTGAAGAGTGCGATAAATAGTCTGAAATCTCTCTTCGTATTTCGGGTAAGACTCAACAATTGAAATGATGCTTGAACTGAGGATATTAAAGATTCCAGAGAAGATTATAAGAAAGACAACATAAACAATAACAATTCCCAAAAGCCAGGGAATCTTAAATTTTTTATTGACCCTTTTGACGAAAGGGTAGAATACCGAAGCGAGCAGAATGGCAAGCACAACAGGCTTAAAGAAAGATTCCAGCACCTTGAGCATCGTCCCCGCTAGGATAACGCTTATAAAGATGAGAAAATAGAAAATTCCTCTAAGAAACCTGTTGTTTTCCATTCCTTATTTCTTTGCCGGGTGATAAACCGGGTCTTTTTTCTGCTCTTTGGGAAGGATTTTGTCAAATCCGCAGTAAGGAACCAAAACTTCTGGAATTGAGACCGAGCCGTCAGCGTTCTGATAGTTTTCAAGGATTGCGAGCATTGCCCGGCCCACGGCGATTGCAGTTCCGTTCAGCATGTGAACATACTTGTTCTTTCCGTCATCATCGTGATATTTGACATTCAGGCGGCGTGCCTGATAATCGGTACAGTTTGAAGTTGATGTGACTTCGCCGTAGTCGCCTTCTGGGTGAGCCTCGTTTGCCCGGCCCGGCATCCATGCTTCCAAGTCCCATTTGCGGTAAGCGGGAGCGCCCAAGTCGCCAGTACAGGTGTCAACAACATGGAAGGGAAGACCAAGCCCTGTGAAGATTTCTTCCTCAATAAGCCTGAGTTTTTCATGGATTTTGTCGCTGTCTTCAGGCAGAGAGTAAACGAACATCTCAACCTTGTCGAACTGATGGACGCGGTAAAGTCCCTTTGAGAACTGACCGGCTCCACCTGCCTCCCGTCGGAAACAGTGAGAAAGACCGCAGTAGAAGAGTGGAAGGGCTGATTTGTCAAGGATTTCTCCTGAATGGAAGCCACCGAGGGTGATTTCTGCAGTTGCGACCAGACAGGTTCCTTCTTCTTCGATACAGTAAACGTTAGATTCGTTTCCGCGGGGATTAAAGCCGATGCCCTGCAAGATTTCTTGCTTTGCCACATCCGGTGTGATAAAGTGTGTGAATCCGTGTTTTCGAAGAATGTTGAGGGCATACATAATCAAAGCCTGCTCAAGGAAGACGGCCTCGTTTTTAAGATAGTAGAATTTCGGACCAGAAACTTTTGTTCCCCGCTCAAAGTCGATGATGTCCAAATCTTCGCCCAGCTGAACATGGTCTTTTGGCTGGAAGTCGAATTTTCGCGGAGTTCCGACCTTTTTGACCTCAAGATTTTCTGTGTCCAGCTTTCCGATTGGTGTGTCAGGGTGGTGCATGTTCGGAATCTGGCGACCAGCCTCATCAAGTTTTGCCTCAACTTCGGCAAGCTCTTTTTCGGCAGCGGCAACATCGTCTTTGATTTTCTTTCCTTCCTCGATATATTTTGCCCGCGTCTCTGCGTCCAGCTTCTGCTTCATTGAGGCAGCGTTTTCGTTTCGCTTCTGCTGCAAGCCCTGTAATTTTGTGGTAAGGGCAGTGCGCTCGTCAAAGAGTTTCACAACCAAATCTGCATCAGCGACCATATTTCGGTCAGAGATATTCTTTTTTACTTCGTCAAGATGTTCTTTAATGAATCGATAATCAAGCATTTATGTTTCCTTTTTTTGTATCCGCGCGTGTCGCGGCTGATTTTCCTTTATATTCTATTATTTTTCTCTTTTTATCTCAACTGATAAACCGCATCCACGGAAATCGTAATCGTTGATGAGCCGCCAGAAACCGGAGTTGAGACCGCTTCTTCTGCAATCATGTCGGCTGTTCCCATGTACGCATTTTTCATCAGCATTGCCCTGGGGAAAGCCTGACTTGAATGTTCAGAAATCGAAAGCACTTTGCCCAATTTTGCTCCGCTTGCCCCTGCCAGAAGCTTTGCCGCTTCCTGAGCCTGCTGAATCGCAAGGCTTCGGGCCTGTTTTTTTGCGATTTCAGTGTCTGAAACTCCATAATTGAGGGAAGAAAGCTGGTTGGCTCCGCTTTTGAGGGCTAAATCAATGACATCGCTTGCCATAGAGATTTTTTTGACGAGAATCTTAATCTGATTCGTTACCCGGTAATCATCTGGAATTTGCCGGCCACTTTTGTTGTCGTAGTGGCTTTCCTGATAGACTGAATAATTCTGTGTCGAAATACAGTCCTTGTTGATTCCCGCGTTGACGATTGCTTCCTGCACGGCGGTCATTTTCTTGGCGTTTTCCTGGGAAGTTTCGGCTACATCCTTTCCCCGCGTTACCACAGAAAGGATAATGGTTGCGTTGTCCGCCTCAAGTGTGACGCTTCCTGTTCCAGAAACGCTGACCGTGCGCTTTGAATAAGAATCCTGCTGAATTGAGCAAGAAGATAAGAAAAAAACTCCCGCAATAAGCAGAATCGGGAGTGGTGAAAGAATCTTTTTCATATAAAAACCTCTTTTAATTATGAATTATACATTTGGCATCATGACTTACCTGATGTCTATATAAAATCGCTTTAAGTAAATTGAGCGGTTCTTTGCATTTTGCCAGAGTTTACTTGTGGGGAATTGTTTTGTAAGTGTATCGTATGAGTCTACGCTTGAGCGCACATTTCTAACAGTGCTGTCGCTTTCCCAAATCTGCCCCAACAGATAAAGAGCTTCGTCCAAACGGGTTGAAGCATTGTTGTAGTAAAGCTCGGCTTCGCTTAATGCCAGTTCATATTGTTTATCTGCGAAATCTTTGAGTGCTTTTTCAAGAAGAGATTCGTCCACATTCTGAACTTGTTCTTCGTTTATAACGATCGGCTCCCCTTGAATCTCTTCGCTGTCATTTGTATGAAGGCTAGCTGAAGAAGTCGGCGTGTAATCTGTGCTTTCATTTTCTTTTTGTAAATTACCAGTTTGGTCTGGTTTTTTTTCATCTGTTGTCTGAATAACGGTTTTTATATCGCTTTCTGCTTTAGCAGGCTGGTTTGTTTCTGTTTTCGTAGTGCTTGTGTTGTTTTCTGCATCCACTGTTTTTTTATCGTTTGATTCTTGTTTTTCAGTCTGCTTTTCATTATTTGTTGCTTTGCTCTCTTCTTGTGAGCTTGTTGCATCTGTGCGACTTTGGGCTTGTTCTTGTAAAAGAATACCAGTTGCCCGATCAATTCTGCGCTGAGGTTTTGCAGGAACTATGGCCGCGTATGAAGGAGCCTTGACTCTTCCCATCGCCTTTTTGTTTTCTACCGTGACTTCAAGATAGTCATCGATGTATTCGCCTGTAAGAGCATCGTTTTTGTAAAAATGCAACATAGTTGTGCCAGATTTTTTTGCCCTTAATGAGAATGTGGTATTTGCTGTGCCGATTTTTCGCCCTGAATAATTGAATAGAGGGGATTTTTCTGTTTCGCCGATGTAAACCCAGCCAGTTCCAGGATAAGTGACATCAAGATATTGGTTTATTTTGACTTTTGTTGAGCGGGACGGAACTATAGGTTCTGTTTCAGGCTCAGCCTCTTTCTCTGTTTCCTGCCTTGTTTCTTTTGGCTTTTCTTCTGTTTTCTGAGCTGCTTCTACAGGCTTTTCTTCTGGAAGTGCAGATTTTTGCTCTGCTTGAGACTCTGGATTTTTTTCAACCGTATTAACGGTGTGAGCGATTGTTTTCCGAGGAGCCGCCTGTGTCTGGGTGTCAGGACCTCTTTGAATCTTTGGTAGAGGTGTGTTTGATATTTCTTTTTCTGACTCTGAAAGTTTTTCTTCAGTTGTTTTTTCTTCTATGGGTTTCTCTTCAGTTGCCTTTTCTTCTATAGGTTTCTCTTCAGCTGGATTATCAAAAACAACTAGAACAGGTTCTTCAAAAATCTGATACTCTGAAATCTTTTCTTTTTCGTCTGTTGTCGGAGCAGAGTCTCTTTCCCGATTTAAAATAGAGTCTTCTTCACTGACTTTTTCGCTTTCAGAAACTTCTTCTTTATTTTTTGACTCGTCTTGTCCTTGCTCTCTTTCTTCCGCTGTTACGGAATTTAACTCCTCTGCAATGGAATTTGCAACTGTCTCTTCTGTCTGCTGGAGAGCTTGCTCTGCATTTTCTGGACTTTGAGCAATGCTATCCTTTGCCGTTGAACCACATGAGGATAATATAAAAAAAACTGGAATAAAAAGCGTAAGGAATGCTTTTTTCATCACGGAGCCGCTCCTGTTATATCATTAATGATAGAATCATTTGCTTTTTCGAGTTCTTTCATCGTTTCGTCTTCAGGATATGTGAACCATTTGTTTGCTTCATCCTGTGGCCATTTGTTTTCTGTGATACGATTAGGATAGTAATCCTTTTCGATATCTGGACTGTCTGGAATAAGAATTGGAGCATCCTGAGTGAATGGTTCTTGACTTGGCAGGACGGTCTTTTCTTGGGGGCTTGTCTGAATCATCAGGATAATAATGCCAGCGATAAAAAGAAATACGACAATACAGATAATCGTGAGAAGAAGCGGTTTTTCGTGAGCAAAATCTGAAATTTCATATTTTATATCATCGAAAATCATTCACTTATTCCTTTCTTTCTGAATCTGAAGAATCAGCTTCTTCCGCTGCCTCTTTCGCCGCTTTTGCCTCAGCCTTGGCCTTTTTTGCGGCTTCTTTCTGTTCTTCGTTATATTTTTCGATTACAGGATCAGTAATAGTGCCGTCAGGATTGTGAATTCGCGGCTCTGGTCGCGGAGGGAGAACGATTCCCTCTTCTTCGGGAACATCCTCCTCAATGAATTTATCCGTGTTATCGAAAGAATCATCGCTGGTAATTGGCTTGTCAAGGCTCATTGTAACGACTTTACTTACGCCTGACTCCTGCATGGTAACGCCGAGAAGGGTGCTTGCGCAGGCAACAGTCTTTTTGTTGTGAGTGATGACGATATACTGAGAAACTTTGGCAAATGAGCGCAGGGCATTTACCAGACTGTTTACATTGGGGTCGTCCAAAGCCGCGTCAATCTCGTCGAGAAGACAGAAGGGGGAAGGCCGTACCTGATATGTGGCGAAAAGAAGGGCAACAGCCGTCATGGTTTTTTCACCACCAGAGAGAAGGGCGATATTCTGCAATTTCTTTCCAGGCGGCTCGGCGTAAATGTCGATACCAGAGGCCAGTACATTCTGAGGGTCTGTCAGGCGCAACTCGCCCCGGCCACCGTTAAAGAGACGGCGGAACATGTTGTGGAAATTCTTTTTGATTTTATTGTAGGTCGAAATGAACATTTCTGTGGATTTCGACTTGATTTCTTCTGAGACTCGCAGGAGATTTTCGAGAGATTTATTGGTGTCGTCGAAAGAGGCCTGCAATTTTTCGTATCTTTCCTTTTGCTCGCCAAATTCTTCCGGCGCCATAAGGTTGACTGAGCCCAAATCTGCCAGTGCTTTTCTGGAATCAGAGAGCTTTTCCCGCAAAACAGCAGAAGGCGTGTTGATTTTGTACATGCGCTCTTCAAATTCCATGAGGTCACGGGAATGGGTTTCGATAAAGTTCTGCTTGATGTTCCTGATATCGTTCTCGCTGGTGACGAGTTTTAAGGTCAAATCTTCATACTGAGACTGATATTTCTGCTGTTCCTCGCGTTTTTTGTCGAGGGCGTTCTTTTTGCCGCTTACGCTGGTGTTGCATCGTTTGATTTCTTCGTCCAGGTTGCCCATGGTTTCGGCACATTCCCGGCCACGCTTTTCGATTTCACCCAATGCCTCTGTGATGTCAGAAAGACGCTCCTCCATGTCCTCCTGATTTTTCTGCTCCAGGTACAAGTCCTGCTCGTTCTGTCGGAGGGCATTCTGCTCGCTTACGAGATTTCGTTTGAGCAGGTCAGCCGTCTGCTTGGCGTTGAAAATCTGCTGCTGCATCTGGGCTTCTGAAATGCGGAGCTGGCTTAAAGTGTCCTTGTATTCGCCGATTTTTCCGATTAAGAGAATATTTTCGGCCTTGAAACCGTCGATTCGCTCCCGGATTGTAGCGACTTTTTGCACATTTTCCTGAATATTCTGGTCAATCGTGCGTTTTTTTGTGATGATTCCTTCAGGAGAGAGGAATTCATCGATAAAGGCCGGCATGGTCTGAGAGTAGACTTGAAGGGCACCTTCAATCTGGACGACAAGATTTGCCACTTCATCCAAGGCCTTGATTGCGTCCTTTGCGAAATTCTCGTTTTCTTCGTTTGAGTGACCTTTGAGGGAAGCAAAGTCGGTGAAAATATTGCGGCGGCCTTCCGCATAGACTTTGAGTTTACCCACGAGAGAGTCCAAGTCTTCCTTTGCCTTTTTGCTTGCCGCGCTTGAAAAGCCTGAATCCTTGAGTTTTGCGTCAAGTTCCGTAACAATGTCTTCGGTGATGGCCTCAAGTTCTTTTTGGAATGATTCCCGCTCGCTGAGAAGATTTTTGATTTCTTCCTCGCTTTCGCTGACTTTTTCCTCGTTTTCGTTAATCTGATTTTGTGAATTTTCAATATTTTTGACGAAAGATTCGATGTTCTCTTTGACTTCTTCGATTTGCTTGGTTTTTGAGTGCAAATCAGCGTCCTGATCGGAAATTTCTTCGTTGAGTTCGTCGATTCGCTCCTGAATTGAGCGGGCTTTGAGTTGGAGAGTGCCGATTTTTTCGCGGATTGTGCGCTCCTGCTCGTTCAAAAGTTTCTGCTGGTCGAGTTTGTTGGTCTTTTCGGTCTGAATACGGACGAGTTCCATCTGCAATTCGCCCATCTTGGCCTGCAATTCCTTGATTTTGTCGCTGTTTTCTGTGAGGGTGTTTAGAATTTCGTCGATTTCGGCCTGAACCGCATTTCGTTTTTCGGCGATTTCTTCTTTTGCCTGAGTCTGGCGGGCCTGATTTTGAACAAAATCCTTTAATTTGAGGAGCTGAATGTCAAGCTCGAAGTTGAAGATGTCCTCTTTGAGTGCCCTGTATTTGATTGTCTTTTCGCTCTGAACTTTGAGGGTCTCGTAGCTTCTCTTGTTTTCTGCAAGGGCGACTTCGATTTGGGCAAGATTCTGCCTTGTGCGCTCAAGCTCACGCTCTGCCTCGGCGACTTCTGCCTTGCTTCTTGAAATTCCAGCTGCTTCCTCAAAAAGATAACGGCGGTCTTCTGGTTTGCTTGAAAGAATCTGGTCGATTTTGCCCTGTTCCATGACAGAGTAAGCTGCCTTACCAACACCTGTGTCCATAAAGAGACGGCGAACGGCTGTGGCTCCGACCTGCTTGTTGTTGATGTAATATTCGTTTTCGCCAGACCGATAGAGACGGCGTTTAAGCGTGACTTCTGAAGGTGCGACCTGAGCGTCATCGAATTTAAGAAGTCCGTTTTCGTTTGCAAGGGTGAGGGTGACTTCCGCGATATTGAGCGGCGGGCGGGTTTCAGTTCCGTTGAAAATGACGGATTCCATGGTGTCTGCCCGGAGATTTTTTGCCTTGTTCTCTGCAAGAACCCATTTTACAGCATCAACGACATTACTCTTTCCACAACCATTTGGGCCTAAAAGGGCAGTGATGCCGTCGGCAAATTCTACATGAGTTTTGTCGGCAAAAGATTTAAATCCAAATATATCCAGACTTTTTAGAAACACAAGGAAACCTCATTTTTTGAAATAGCAACTGTTATTATAGCACGGAAGGGCTGTCTAATTCAATGTTAATCCGCCTCTGATTTTTCCATCACTTCGTTTGGATCGACCAGTTTTCCCTTATAAAGAATTCTCGGATATACGATGATTTTAAGCTTTTTCTCGATTGCAGCGTATTTTCGCATTTCAAAGGCATCACCGATTACGATATTTACGCCTGTCTTTCCCATGCGGGCTGTTCTTCCTGCCCGGTGGATGAAAAAGTCATCATCTGAGGGCATGTCCATTTGGATTACATGACTGATATTTGGAATATCCATGCCACGAGCAACCAAATCGCTGGTAACGAGAATCTTAATCTTTCCGCTTCGGAAGCGGTCGATCGTTGCCTTACGCTCTGTTTTTTCAGTTTTTGCGGTTAGAGCGGAACATTCGATATTGTGATACTTCAATTTTGCCGTTATGTTAGCCACTTGATCTACTTTTGATGTGAAAATGAGTGCCTTTTCTGGCTTTTCTGCAGTGAGTAATTTTCGTAAAGTCTCGATTTTGTCCCTGGTCTCTGCAAAGAGGGCATAATGGGTGATTCTTTTTCGGAGAACATCTTCTGGCGGTAAGAAAAGAGTCTTTAAGTCGCTTTCGGTCTTGCCGTTAAGTTTTACCCTGGTATCCTGTAAGATTTTTTGCGTTGATTTTGTGATTGTTGCGCTGGCTGCAATGAGCTGGATATCCTTTTTCATTGCGGTAATAAGGGCAAGAGTGTCTTCTATCATTTCTTTTGCTGTAAGCCGATCAACCTCATCAAGTACAAGGGCAAGGGCACCATCGAGCTTGAGTTTTTTAAGATGGAAAAGTTCTAGAAGACGAGCAGGACCGCCAATGACAATTAGAGGTTTTTCTTTTAAAAGCTCAACCTGTCGTTTTATTGGAGCTCCGCCGACGAGCAGGGCTGCCTTGCTGTCTGTTACCATCTGAACCTGAGTTTTTATTTGAGAGGCCAATTCAATTGTCGGGGCTACAATTACGATTCTCACTTCTTTTTTGGGATTTTCCAGTTTTTCGATATTTTGAAGCAAGGGGAGCAGGTAGGCGAGTGTTTTGCCTGTTCCTGTCTCGCTCTGAAAAAGCAGTGAACTTCCTGTCATTATTTCTGGAATTGCCTGAGCCTGCACGGCTGTTGCTTCTGTAATCTGATGCTCGTTAAGTTTATTTGTGTATTTGCTTTCGATATTGAGAGATGTAAAATCCATTTTACTACTATAGCAGAGAAGGGAATGTTTTGCTATAATAAAAGCGAGTTGAAATCATGAAAATCGGCATTGACACTTTTGGTTGTGAGCATGGTCGCTCTGGAATCGGCTCTTATTTAAGTTCTCTTTCCCAGCATTTTCAAAATACAGAAACAACACAATTTGAATTGTTTGGTGCGGAAATTGACCGTTACACTTACGGCCGTGACAGCAATATTTCATTCGAGAGCATAATCCTTCCCGACACGATTCGGGCTGAAAAGGCATGGCACATGTTTTTGTGCAATCAGTTTGCAAAAAAGCAGAAATATGATGCCCTTTTGTTTCCTGCATCTTCCTATGCTTTACCTCTTATGTTTTCAACTCCTTCCGTTGCTGTCGTCAACGACATTGTTTCAGAACTTTTTGCCACAAAAACTTTTGCAGAACGCATGAGAATCAAGCATAGTCTCAAGCGGGTAAATAAAATTATTGCGCCGAGTAACTTCATAAAAAAAGACTTAAAGAGACTTGGTGTAAATCAAGAAAAAATTACAGTCGTACACAACGGAATCAACCATTCGCTCTTCTATCAGCGTGAATTTATCACTTCTGAATCCGAAATGATTAAACCTTTTGCTATTCGTCGCCCATATTTTCTTTATGCATCAAAAATGTCATCATCATCAAAGCGGCATGTTGAACTTATAAAAGCATTTGAGATTTTCAAAAAAAAGACTGGCTTGCCTCACCGCCTTGTTCTTGCAGGAAGTGAGGGGGAGTGTGCGGACTTGGTTAAAAAGACTGCTTTAATTTCACCTTATGCTTCGGATATTTTTATTACAGGATATTTCCCCCATGAGAGTTTTCCAGCCCTCTATGCTGGATGCGAGGGATGCCTTTTTCCATCGGAGATTGAGGGAGTAGGTCTTCCGATTCTTGAGGCTATGGCAACTGGAATTCCTGTAGCTTGTTCCAAGGCTGGTGCTTTGCAGGAAATTGCTGGAGAAAAAGCTATTCTCTTTGACAGCACAAATATTGATGAAATGGCTGCCGCAATCGAAAAAATCGCCACGGACAACACTTCACGAAAAAAGATGATAAAAGAGGGGATTGATTGGGCCAAAAAATTCAACTGGGAAAACACTGCTCAAGAAACCCTTGAAGTTCTGAAAAGCGTAGTAAAATAAAAAAACGCGTTTTAAAAATAAATTGCCCTGCATCAAGCACTTTCGTTTTTGTGCTTGTTTGGATGCAGGGCTAATGACAGAGAGAATTTTCGTAAGAAAATTCTCGTACGAATCAGAAAATTACAGGATGTAATTTTCTGTTCGAATTAGTCTTCGACCGCTACGCCAAGATGTTTTTTCTGGAACTTCTTGAGCATTGCAACGCCGTTTCTTTTTCCGTTGTAGACATAGCCGCCGTCCCAATATTCGAGAGCTGCAAAGAGGGCGTTACCGCCGTCCTGATCGTCTGACTTTTTGGTGCGGAATGAGACATAGTTTGCCAATTCCTCAAAGTTTGAGTCGTGGAGGGCCTGCAATCGCTTGCGGTTGAATTCATTCCATTTTTCAAGGTCTTTGAAACCTTCACCTTCGTCCTGTACGATAATGTGAGCATGAGAAGGGCTGAATGAATACCAAACCTTGACCTTTTTGTTGATATCGCAGTTGTTACCGTGTTTAACGGCATTTTTGATAACTTCGGAAATCTGCTGCTCAAGAAGGTTGATTTCTTTGATTTCAAGAGGCGCTGACTGAACAATGAGAAGCGTAAAATAGCGAATCTGACGGAAATCTGAAGGAAATTCCTTGTAGAGCATATTTGTTGTGTCGAACAATGGATCGTTGTCGTCTGAACGAAGTTCTTTAATCTGTTCCATAATGTTTTCGTCTCCTATGATTTTTTTGAAACTCTGGACTTACTCATTAACCATGAGAAGTGCTTCTTCAACGCTGTTTGCGATGGGGAAGTAGCCCATGAGTTTTGTAAGTTCAATGACTTTCTTTACAGAGCCATGAATGTTTGAAATTGCGAGTTTGAGATTCATTTTTTTGATAGTAGAGCAGATATAGATGAGTGCACCGATTCCAGACGAGTCGATGTAGTCAACCTGCTCAAGGTTGATAATGAAGCTCTTTACATTCTTCTCAAGCATTTTCATGACGAGTTCCTTTAATTTATAGGAGTTGTAAAGATCCATTTCGCCGTTTACATCTATGATGTAAACTTCTCCATTTTTTCTAATTTTCAGTTCCATAAATTTTAACTCCTTTAGTTACTGAATTTTAATTACAAGAAGTGTCTGGTCATCGCGCAGCGTTTCGTTTCCAATAAACTTCTTGATATCTGTTTTTACCAAGTTCGCAATATCTTTACCTGGCAGTTTAGCATTCGCTTTTATGATATTGGACAAGCTCGCAAGGGAATATTGCTGCCCCTGTGCATTGAGAGCTTCTACCAAACCATCAGTATAACATATTATAATGTCTCCTTGGTTTGCTGTAAACTCTATATCCTTGTAAGTTGTTGTTTTTTCAATACCAACTGGCTCACAAGTAACGGATACCTTTTCTACAGCTCCCTTAGCTACATTATAACGATAGACAGGTACGCTTCCACCTGTTGCGAGCTGAACCTTCTTTTTTGTTGGGTCATAGTTGATGAGCGCGATTGATGCGAAGTGGTCGGCATTTGGCTCACTACAGATTCCTCGGTTTGCCCAACTCAAGATGGTTCCTGCTGTTTGTGTTGTGTTTACGATAAGACGGAACATCGCACGAATCATTGCCATTACAATCAATGAATTCATTCCTTTGCCTGCGACATCCATCATAATGAATGCTATGCGATCCTGTCTTGCAGGGATGACATCGTAAATGTCTGAACAAACACCGGAGGTATGCTCGGTGTATGTACCGATGTTAAGTCCTGCCAATGGCGGGAGTTTTTTTGGAAGCAATGTGAGCTGGAGGTTTGAAGCGATGTCTGCTTCTTTTGTAAGCTCCTGCTTTTCTGTGTATTGTTTGAAATTAAGGGCTGTTTTGAGAGCTGATTCTGCAAAACCTGCAAGTGTTTGAGCCCAATCAAATTCCTGTTCGGTGAACGGATCAACTCCAGGATTGCGTGAGAGAGCAAGTACGCCGACAACAACATCTCGGTCTGGCATACGCAAGGGCAAGAAAATATAGCTTCCGAGTTTAAGGAAGTCTTCTGGTTCATTCTCAAAGATTCGCTCATCCATTTTTGGAACTGGGATAAGCTCAGCCTTTCCTGCCGTCGCAACTTCACCGAAAATGTTGTCGCGAAGAGGAAATTGTGCGTATTTAAAACTTGTTGAGACTCGAAGGGGCTTGTGAGGCAAGTCCTCCGGAAGTTTGTATGGCGGCGGAAAATCCCCATTAAATGATTTTACTGTGATTAAGTCTTCGAATTCATCGACCATGAGAATCGCGCCACCATTTGCCTTTGTGACTTCGATACAAGTGGCATTGATTGCGTCTAGAAGGGTTTGCATACCGTCTTTGTTAGAAAAAGAGTCGGCTGCAAGTGCGACAAAGGCCTTTCCTTTTTGAATTAAGTCAATTTTTTCGGCCTGAATCTCTTCGACAATGACTTCTGGTTTTTCTTCTACAACTTCTTCCTCAAGTTCTTCGGCTTTGACAAATTCCTGAGGTTTGCCAAAAGCAAGCATGATACAGTATGGAATGAATAGAATAGAAGTGAACAACAAGAGAAGGGCAAAGATTAACATGCCCGGATGTGACGCTGTATATATACAAGCAAAAATAAGAACCGCAATCGCAAAGTATGAGATAAAACTTACCTTTGCGGTTTTTCGTATTTTTATTACTGTAAGGAGAACAGCGATTGCAAGTGCAACCACCGCCGTACCAAACAAAGGAATGTAGGAAATTGCGTCTGACATGAAGACTCCCTTTTTTTAATTGAGAAGAGTACGGATTGAATGAGGCGTACTACTTCTACATATTTTATAATTGTAACATCGGAATATATTACCGTCAAGTTTTAATTTAATTTTAGCTTCTTATTTTTTTTCTTAAAAATCAGTCCTTTTATTTTGTTTTTTAAATGTCTTAGAGGACTTTCGCCGAATGTTTTGAGAAAGGGGGTGGCTATGTCGTCTAAGGTCATGTTTTCTCCGAACTTGCTTTTTAGCTCATCCCAGTATTTTATCATCCATACATAAAGGTCGCTTTTGCTGCGGTGACGGAAGTATTTCATGATTTTGTATTTATCTATGACTTTTATTACAGGAAGATAAACATGATAAAACCAGGATTGCATGGCCAGATCCATGCCGATTTCCTTTGTTTTATTCATATTGATGTAATATTTATGAGTTAATATGTGGTTGTAAATTACATCGTATTGACCAGGGACTGAAAAATCCAAAGACCAAAAATCTGTCACATCCCCGAAGCCTGTTTCTGTATAAAATACGCGTTTTTCGTAGTTTATAACTTGTTTTGTCATTTTTTTGAGACTGTCACCAGGTTTCAGTTTGATTTCGCTTTGAAGACTTACGACTTCTGCGTCGATAAATTCAATTCCTTTGGCTTTTGCGACAGAAACTCTGTGGTTTCCGTCTCGGACAAAATAAACACCGCCCAGCTCATAAAGTGAAATGGGGGGAAGGGCAATGTCGTTGATGTGAGCCATATCAATATGTTCCCATCTGGTTTTTAGGTGCATGCTCTTCGGGAAGAATTTGTTGTCAAAGTCGTTGTAACGCCCCTCGCTTCCGACAATAAGTTTTACTGGAATCGTCTGCATCCCCTTGTAAACTTCGTTTTCGGGTTTGAGGAGTTTTTTGATGTCCGACAGAGAGATAAGCGTTGCTTCGTCAGGGTTCAAAAAATGCTGTACCTCATTGAAAAGCGCTCTGTGTCTTGCTCTTGAGAAATCTTCATCTGTCTCGCTTGTAAGCATTAAATCGCTCATTTTATTCGTCCTTCAGTTCTAGAATCGTGTGGCTGTATGCATTTACCACAGTTGTTTTCCCGACTTTTGTGACTCTGGGGGAATTCATGTCGTACAAGTGTATGTGACCGTGCACTAAAAAAGTCGGATGGAATCGTTTTATGAAAGTGTTGAAGCAGTCAAAACCTTTGTGACAAGGATCTTCTTTGTCATGAATGTGCCTGGGCGATGCATGGGTTAAAAAAACATCGAGGTAGGTGCCGTAACGGATTCGGTTAAAAAGCAGTCGGGGAATAAGCCTCATCAACTTGAGGGACATTTGCCTGTCGGTGTATTGGTTAAGCCCTTTGTTATAACGGATTGAGCCTGAAGCTCCCGCTAAAAGAAGGGGACGAGATTTACCGTTTTTGAGTTGAATGCGAAGCTTTTTGTCTGAAAGGACTTTGAACCCTGCGTAAATGGCCCCAAAACTTCCTCCCATATCTAGTACGCCATGTTCTTCCTCCCAGGTTGGATGAGGCCCCGTGTGTTTTTTCTGCTTATGGTAATAGCTGAATTCTGTGAGATTGTGATTTCCGAAGATAAAATAGGTAGGCTTGTTCAGTGTGGAGACAATAAAATCGATGTAATCGGAAGGTAAGTCGCCGGCGCAGAGAACGAGGTCAATGTCGGAAAAGCGCTCTTTTGCTTGAGTACTGTAAACGAGCGGGTCAATTTGGTCTGAGACGCAGAGAATCTTCATAAAAAGAGGTTAAATTCCGGCTTTTGCAAGAATTGACTCAAGTTTTTCTTTTGAGACAAGCTCAATCGGACGGTTTTCAGCAAAGCGAATGGCTGATGTTGTGAATTCTGAAGAAGTACAGGCAAAAGCTTTTGCGCAGTTCTTGGACTTTGCGAAGTCAAGCGTGCGTCGGACTTCTGCGTCTTCTATCGGATCTGTGACCCGATAGAAGTTGAGCAGGAAAAGTTGCTTTCGCATGTTCATCCAGTCGTCTTTTTTTGCTTCTGTTGCGATAATCTGGCAACCCCATTTGGTTTCTTCGGCTGTCTGAGCGTTCATATTGAAACCCGCAAGAGCTGCTTTTTTACAGATTTCGACAAAATCACTGTTTGAACTCGTGAGGAATTCTTTGAGACTGTCATTTGACTGCAAATCTTTGTATTCAGAAAGCTTTGTGGGAACATCGCGGAAACTGTGATTGACTTTTGTGATAAGCTGCCATTGTTCGATTGCCTTGTCAATTTTGCGGTTTTTCTCAAAGCAAGAGGCGAGAAAGTACCGGGCATAGAGGGTTTCTTGTGATTTTTCGTCTTTTGAAGCTTTGATTGCTTTTTCAAATTCCAGCTGGGCATTGTCTACAGCACCAGCCATCATATAGCATGAACCCCGCTCCAGCATGGCTCTTTGTTTGTATTCTGGGTCACGGCAGGCTTTTTCAAATGCTTTGACTGCTCCAGGATAATCTTTGCTTTCTTTGAGAATCTTTCCGAGAAAGTAGTATGTCGAGAAAGTCTCAGGACTGAGCTTGAGTGCGTAGTCGATTGCTTTTTTTGCTTCGCCGAATTGCTTGGCGCGGAAGAGAATCATGCCCATTCCAGACCATGCTTTGATATGCTTTTTGTTGAATTTGATTGCTTTTTGGTAGAATCCAAGTGCATTCTCTGCATTGTTCTGCTGTTCATAAATCTTGCCGCAATTGTAGAAATTCTCGGCGTTTGTCGGCTCAAGTTTTGTAAGGAGAAGGAATTCCTTGAGGGCGTCATCAAGTTGGTTGAATTTTAGATAAAGCTGAGAGAGTTGCTTGCGGAATTCTGTTTCTGGTAGCTGTGCGTCAAAAAGTGCATTGTTTGCTACAGTTTTGAATTCCATGAGGGCGAGTTCGTTTTTTCGGTCGGCGAGATATGCCTTTCCGAGATAGTAGTGGGCGTGATAATCCCTGGGGTCTTTTGCGATAAGTGACTTCGCTATTTTTTGTGCGGCAGAATATTTCTGTTGCTTTATGAGCTTGTTGATTGAATCAATTTTTTTTGGTGCAGCGAGTGATTTTATTACAAATACACCCAAAAATCCGATGAGAACGACAAGTATAAGGATGACAGCGATAACTATCATAAATTCAGAAACTCCAATTTGATTCTTTTAATAACTCTTCTTAGTATATCGCAAATTACAGTGTGTTTCAATAATTCTGCCATTTATAATTAACGAGGAGTTTCCAGTGTTGACGCATGGGTTTCTTTCCGATAATAAAGAGTTAAAGTATTTTCTTGTTGAGGATGCCTATGTTGAAGCGACTTATTTCGGTTTGTGTGATTTTTTCTCTTTTTATTCCTGTTTTTTCTCAGAAAAAAAATACTTCTGGTGCAGGAAAATCGCCAACGACAACGAAATCCCTTGAAGCCAAGAATGCCGTTGATGAACTTAAAAAAAATCCTAATCCCAAAAAAGAAATCGTGATTGTCTATAACGAGGATTTTGAAAAAGGCGAGGAGTTGTTCCAGCTGAATAAACCGGAAGAAGCTATTTCTTATTTTGAAAAAGCCCTTTCTGTGGGTGATGTCAATCCGAATGTATATGTCTATCTTGGAGTGTGTTATTATCAGATTGAGCAGTATGACAAATCTCTGACGGTTTGTGTGCAGGGCATGGCAAAGGAGGGGACTGATAAAAAAGTCCTTGCCTATAATGCGGGAAATGCCTGTTACGCCATGGGAAATTATATGCGTGCTGATGCGAGTTATGCTCTGGCTCTAAGAGAGGATGATTCTTACGCTCCGGCAATTTTGAATCGGGCTAATGCCCAGCTAAAACTCGACCATCTTGCTGATGCTCGTGATAATTATATACGATATCTTGAATTAGAAAGTGAGACACCGCAAAAAGAAAGAATTGAGTCAATTATCAGTCTTCTTGATGAAGAAATTGAAAGACGAGCTAATGAAAAACCGGAACTGATAAATCCGGATGCAATTGTCGAGAATGAAAAAATGGAAATTCCAGAAAGCCTTGAAAAGGTCGCTTTGGAACTACCGGACGAAGAGGAAAAAATACAGGAAACTCATTCTGAACTTGTAAAAGATGAGGCGAAAGCACCGCTGCTCCCCGTAACTCCAGCCAAAAAAGATGAAGTCGAAAAAATCACGGATAATAGCCTTGATTCTCTTGAATCCGAAGAAAAAAGTGTAGCCGAAGTCGAAAAAACTCCTGCTGAAAAAATTGATACGCCAGAACTCATGGCTGCAAGTCAGGAGCCTGTTCCGCCAATTCATGTTAAAGATGAAAAAAATCCTTTGAAGTCAGAATTGGTTTATGACTCAGAGGAACAGGCTCGCTTTGAGGAAGAACAAAAACTTGCCCTTGAAGCGGAAAAGGTACGGATTGCTGAAGAAGCGGAGAAAAAAGCTGAGTCAGAGTCGGCCCGTCTTGCCGCTGAAGAAAGTGCTCGTCTTGCCGCTGAAGAAGTTGAGCGGCGGCGAAATGATGATATGCGTCTTATTCTTGAGGTTGAAAAAACTCGTCTTGAGGAAGAATATAAAAAAGCCCTTGAAGTTGAAAGAGAGAGACTTGCCGAAAATGCAAAAAAATCTCTTGAACTTGAAAAAGCTTTGCTTGAGGTTGAAGCGGCAAAAAAAGCCTTGGATGCAGAAAAAGCCAGACTTGAAGAAGAGAGAAAAGCTCTTGAGGCTGAGCGAAGCCGACTTCAGGAAAATGCTCGGTAAAAATTATCTTGTGCGGCGTACTCTGGCGAAAAGCTCTTCTTTTGTAAGCGTTGTCCAGACCGGGCGTCCGTGGGGACAGTGAGGGTCTTTAAGATTCAGTGCGTCCCTGGCAAGCTGTTCGGCGGCTTCAGGTCCTAGAATCGTGCCGTCTTTTACGGCGGCCTTGCAGGCGGTCATTGCGGCAATCTGATATATTATTTCTTGGGGCGAGACCTGCTTTTCAAAGATTGCTTCCTGTAAGTCTTTCTGGCTTCCGCTCCAGCGAGCCGGGATTGAGGTGAATATCCATTTTCCATTTCCCTTGTTTTCGCAGGTAAAGCCCGCCGTTGAGAGTGTAGATTGAATTGAAGAAAGGTAATCGTCTTCTTCTTTGGAATTTGTTTTGATTTCGTAGGGAATAAGCAATTCCTGTTTTTCGCTTCCTCCGCTCATTAGCTGGTTGAAAAGAATGCGCTCGTGGGCCGCGTGCTGGTCAATCAAATAGAAAACTCCTCCTTTTTGTGCCATAAGGAAAGTTCCGAAAATCGTTCCGTAGTAAATAAAATCCTCGTCCTTTTTGGCAAAAGCCGGGCTTCCCGGAACAGAAAAGCGCATTTGTGCAGCCGAGGCAGAAGTCTTGAAGCGGATGTTTTTCGTCTCAGCGCCCCTGCTTGCATCATATCCGCGTCCATCTGCGTCTATCCGCGTCTCTTTTTCAAGCGCAAATTCCGCAAGTCGTGAAGAATAAGACCTGGTGTGGTCGATATTGAATTTTACATCCGTATTCCACTCAGAATAAAAATGCGATGCCGGAAGGGAAGCTCCGGCCACACGAGAATCCTCCCGCTTTTGCTCATTGTCGATGATTGCCTGAAATAGGCTGTTTTTTTCGTTTCTGGCGATTTCTTCCTGAATCTCTTGTTCCCTCTCAAAGGCTGACTTGATTCCGTAGCTTTTGAAATAATTTTTGACGGCGGAACTGACTCCGTGATGAACGGATGAAATGTCTTTAAATCGGACTTCGCGTTTTGCCGGGTGGATGTTGAAATCAACTAATTTTGGCTCGACTTGAAGGAAGAGGGCGGCTACCGGGTGAGTTCCATTTGGGAAAAAGCCCTGACAGCCGTATTCGATTGCCTGCATGAGGGAAAATTCCTGAACGCGGCGGCCATTTACGAAGATGTAGATATGCTTTCGGTCGTTGCGGTAAACGCTTGGCTCACCGATTACGAGAGAAAAGCTCCATTTTGAGACTCCGTCACTTTCTGTGCCAGAGGATTTGATTTCGGCGAAGAGACTGGCGCTTTCTTTAAGCTCTAGGGCGCGGGCAAATCGTTCGGCTAATGTGACTCCAGATGGCAAATCGGCTCGGATAGTGCCGTCAACGGTGAGTCGGAAGGAAATGTCCGGGCGGGGAAGACTTTTTTCGGTGAAAACTTCGCGGCACATCATCGATTCGGAAGAAGGCCGCTTTAAGAAATTGCGGCGGGCAGGAAAATTCTCAAAAAGTCCCTCGCTCATGACGATTGTGCCTTTTCCGTCCTGAACCGGGGGAATTGTTTCGATTAAATGGTCTTCTGTGATGCTGGCCTTCATGCGTTTTGTGCCGCTTGAAATCGTGAGGCGGGCCACGGCGGCGATTGAAGCCAAGGCCTCACCCCGGAAACCAAGGGTCGTGAGGTTGAGAAGGTCTTCTGATTCTGAGATTTTGCTTGTGCAGTGGGGGCGGGCGCAATTCTTTAAATCGTCGCCAGTCATTCCTGCCCCGTTGTCAGAGATTCTGATTTTTTCGATTCCGCCACCTTCTATCTCAACATTGATTGATGTCGCTCCAGAATCCACGGCATTGTCTAAAAGCTCGCGGACAATGGCGGCCGGGCGGTCAATTACTTCACCGGCGGCGATTTTTCGAGCTACATCTACGGAAAGTTGTTTTACTGGGCGGCGTTCACTCATTACTGGCGGAGTCCTTCGCTTGGAGCACCTGCACTGCCTGTGCTGGCATCAGCTCCTGCGAATAAGTCAAGCTGTGGCTCAATGTTGATTTGGGGTGTGGGCGCGCTGGGGTCTGCCTTAACCGGCTGGTTCATGAGAATCTGAATCTTTCCTTCGATTTTTTCGATGTCTTTTTCCAGAGTTTTTGCCAGCTTGATTCCTTCTTCAAAAGTTGAGAGGGCATCTTCCAGGGAAATGTCGCTTTTTCTGATATTGGCTGTGAGTTCTTCCAGACGGGAAAGATTTTCTTCAAATGATTTCATGAAATTGAGTATAGCAAAAAAACTGAAAAGAAACCACAGATTATTCAGATTAAGGCAGATTTTTAATTTTTTGATGAAAGCTGAAATCTTATCTCAAATTTTGCTCCGCCCAGACTCTGGCTTTTTTCCACTGTGATAATGGCTCCGGTTGCATCAGCGATTGCTTTTACGGTGGCAAGACCTAAGCCTGTGTGATTCTGCCTGTCGCTTTCATTTCGTTTGCTGTAAAAGCGGTTGAAGATTTTTTCGCGGCTGTTTTCGGAAATTCCCTTTCCGTCGTCTTCTACTATGAGAGAGACACTGTTTTTCCCGCCCGTGATTTTTACGCTTACCTTTGATTTTGCGAAGCCTGCGGCGTTTTCAATGAGATTTTCGGCAATCCTGTCAAAATAGTCGGCCGGCATCTTCAATCTTATGGATTCATCTTCTGTTGAAAAAAGAAATTTAATGGAAGAAAAGGATTTTTTGAGTCTGGAAATAATATTTTTGCAGGAGTCTGAAATCAAAAGATCCGATTTTTCGCTTTCACTCAGCCCTGCGTCGATTTTGCTGATATTCCTGACCCCTGTGAGGAGATTTTGCAGGTGGGTGACTTCTTCGGTGATGGCTTTCGTGAATTCTTTTCTTTCTTCGCCTGAGAGGTTTTCGTTTTCAAGGACTTCGGTGCATGAGCGGATTGCGGCCAGAGGATTTTTGAATTCGTGGGATACATCGCTTGAAAAACTTTCGATGAATCTGATTCTTGCGCTGAGTTTTTCCAGCAGGGCAGAGAATGAGCGGGAAAGTACACCTATTTCGTCATGGCGTTTTTTCCCGGTGAAGGAGCTTGAAAGAAGCCTGCCTCGTGAGTCTGCGCTTTTTTCGCTTTCGGCCGCCAGATGTTTTAGGGGAAGGGTGATTCGGAAGGCAAAAAATATGGAAACCAGAAGGACGAAAATCAGGGAGCCTAAAAAGACTTTTCCCAAATCAAGGCGGAGTTCATAGAGATTTCGCAGGATTTTATAGGTGGAGGAACTTACAAGGACGACACCCTGTACTGAATCTGTTTTTCCGTCAAAAATCGGAAGGGCTGAATAGAGTGTGACTGTCGCTCCGTCTGCGGAAAATCGCGTGGTAGAGCCGTAAAATCCTTGAAGGGCGGCACTGATTTCCTTTCCGTCGTAGGATGATTTTGAGGTGTAATAATCCGTGGCAAAGGGATTTTGTGAGGGCGGGCGGAAGAACTTTCGGTACACCCTGATTGGAATAGAAAAAAGACGGTAAAGAAGCCTTTTTTCGGCTGATTTTTTAACTTCATCTGCCGAATGAGAAGCCACTTCGTAGCTGGAAGAAGTTGCTTTTTTTTCATCTGTGGCATTTTCATTATGAAAACTGATGGTCGCTGAGTCTGCAAGTAATTTTTTGTCTATGCCTATGATTCTGATTCTGGCATCAAAATTTCCCTCCATGGCAAGAAGAAGCTCCCCTGCCTTTTTGGAGTCAAGGTCGCTTTGGGAAAGGGAAGCCGACAGAATCCGCCCCTGCTGTACATTTGACCTTTCTGTAAGCTCCAGAAGCTGTTTTTCGTAGGTTTTGAGTGCCATAGTTATGGCAACAGGAATGAAGGCAATGAGAATCAGAAAAACTGAAATCTGAATCGAAATGCTGACAAAAAATCTTGGTTTTATTTCCATATATTATGCCTTTTCTGCAATGAATTTGTAGCCCATTCCGTAGACTGTCTCAATTTTTTCCCCGCCGATTTTTTTGCGAAGGCGCTTTATATGGCAGTCAATGGCCCGGTCGTTGAGGTAAATATCTTCGGGGTAGGCGATTTGGATTAGCTGTTCCCTCGTAAAAACACTGCCTTCGTTTTTCATAAAATGCTCAAGAAGGCGGAATTCTGTGACTGTGAGGGCAATTTCGCTTTTTGAGCCGTTTTCTTCGCTCCATGCAGAAAAAGTCCTTGTGTCCAAAAAGAGACATCCTTTTCTGACAATGTTTTCATCTTCCTTGTCTTTTCCGTCGGAGTCTTTGATGACGGAATCTTGAACTTGAAGAGGTGAAATTTTTTTGTAGCGGCGGAGAAGCACTTTGACTCTGGCCGCAAGTTCCTTCATGGAAAAGGGCTTGGTCAGGTAATCGTCTGCTCCCAGCTCAAGCCCCAGCACTTTGTCAAATTCCTCGTCCCGGCTGGTAAGGAAAATCGCCGGAATATCTGGAAAATTCGCCTTGTATTCCCGCAAAAACATGATTCCGTCCATCACAGGCATCATTATGTCGAGGATGTAAAGATCCGGCACATTCCCGCTTTTTAAATCAAGCAGGGCTGCCTGACCGTCAGAAAATTCCGTGACGGAAAAGCCTTCTGTTTCAAGAAATTTCCTGACTGGTAGACGCACATTTTTTTCGTCATCAACAATCGCTATGGTCGCTTTGCACTGGCTGTACTTCTTCTGAAATTCCATCTTCTCCATGATGAAAGAGTATACCGTTTCTCGTGAAGAACATTAAGAGCGTGACGACGATAAAGGCAAAAAGCGAGCCGATTAAAAGGGCGTAATCTTCCGATTTGAGGGAAAGATAGAGATAAGCGTAAAGGACGATAAAAACTCCGCTCATGACAAATCCGAATCTTTTCTTTTTGGAAATTGATGCGATGTAAGAAGATGTGCTTAATCCTGCCGCAAGGGAAGCGAGGATGTAAGACAGACCGAATGAAATGTGCTCCGACATTGCCAGCAAAAGCAGGAAGAAAAGAACGCAGGCCGCTCCGCTCAAAAGATACTGCAGGGGATGAAGATTGATGTGGGCGAAGGCCTCGAACAAAAAGAGTACGATAAAAGGCACGATGATGAACAAGAATCCGTAAGTGACGGCACGGTCGAGTTTTTTGTATACATTCACCGGGTCAACGAAGTCGAAGCCAATGGAGTGTCCGGCATTTTTGTCTGCGAAAGGAATGCTCCACTCTGCGTGAAAGCCTTTTTCCGTGATTTCGTGCCTGTCGGGAAGCATGTCGTAGCCTGTGAATCCGGGAGAAACCCAGTCGGAAGTGACAGAAAGACTTGTGTCGGTAGCGTCAACGCCTGTGGAAAATGACAAGGCTCCCCGGATTTTTATGTCGCTTTCAAAAGAGATTTTTCCTTTTTCCAGCTTGATGTCGCTTGCGATTCCTGAAAATCCAGTCACGCTGGTGAGATAGACTTCGTGAGATTTTCCGTTGATTTTGAAAACCGGCTTGTTTTGAAGCGAACGGTCTGAGATGGTAAAAAGTAAAAATGCCTCGTCCAGTTTGTATTTTTGTGAAGAAAAGTCTTCGATTTCAAATTCTGCCTTGACGCTTAAATCTCCTGAAAAAACCGGGGCAGAGTAGATTCCCACAGTGCGTTTTTCGGTCTCAAGGTTCGCCTTGTAGGAAAGACTTTCAGGACTTATGAATTTGTGAAGCCTGTTTACTTCCTTTTTTTCTTCGCCGTTGGGAAGTTTTGTGTAGACTGTTTGCTCGTAAGGAAGGACTATGACAGGTCCTCCAGATTTGAATTTTCCCCCGGCCGATTCGGAAATTGAGCGAAGGGCTGTGTTGTAGGCATATTCCCTGTCTTCCAGCTTTGACTTAATCATCGTGTTTCCGATAAGAAGCAGAATGACGATGATTCCGATAAGAATAAGTTTGACGGTTAAAGCAGATGGCTTTTTCATAAATAAATCTCCTGTGAGCGGCTTTAGCGGCCGCTTTGTGTTTGATAAGGAGATTTTAAAAAGAAAATAAGGCAAAAATGTGGCGAAATTGTGTTGATTCTGAGGAATTTGAGCTGATTTTCAGAAAATTAGTCTACCGTGGCGAAAATCTTTCCGCTGGCGGGGGTGATTTCAATCTTCTCGCCTGAAAGAACATCGGTTCCGCTTCTCACGACTTTTCCATCCTGAGTGCGCACCATTGAGTATCCCCGGTTTAAAATCGTCTGGGGGCTGGCCTGTTCCAAAATGCGGACGCTCTGCTCGACCACGGATTTCGTGTCCCTGACTTTTTGATTTATTCCCTCGATTAAGGCCGTGCGGGCATTTTCAAGGCGGTTTAAAAGGGGCTGCTCGATTGAGCGGAAACGCACTTCCATGTTTGAAACATCAAATGACTTAACCATGAGCTTCAGGCGCTCGACTTTCGTTGAAATCTGATGATAAAACTCCTGCTTATAGGCTTCAAGTCCTTCAAGAATGTCGCTCTGCTTTGGAACCACCAGCTCTGCGGCGGCGGAGGGGGTGGGAGCACGCATGTCGGCGGCATAGTCAGAAAGTGCCCAGTCAATCTCATGACCCACTGCGCTGACCACTGGAATATGGGAAGCGGCTATGGCACGGACGACAACTTCTTCGCTGAATGGAAGCAAGTCTTCAAGGGAGCCGCCGCCCCGGCCCACGATAAGGACATCGCACATGTCAAAATCATTGGCAGTCTTAATCATGTTTGCGATTGTGATTGCCGCTCCCTCTCCCTGAACCAGTGCGGGAAGAATCACCACATCCACTCCGGGATTTCGTCGCTTTGTAATCTGCAAAATGTCCCGCAAGGCCGCTCCTGTGGGGCTTGTGACCACGCCTATTCTCTTTGAGAAGCGGGGAATTGGCTTTTTCCGCTCTGAGTCAAAAAGTCCTTCCTGAGCCAGTTTCCGCTTTCGCTCTTCAAGAATCTGGAGAATGTTTCCCGCCCCGGCGATTTCCATTTTGCTTATGATAATCTGATAGTTTCCCCTGGGGGCATAGACTGAGACTGAGCCCGTGCATTTTACCTTCATGCCGTCTTTCGGCACAAAATCAAGGCTCATGGCCCGGCCTCGGAACATAACCGCTGAAATCTGCGCGCCCTCGTCCTTCAGGGTGAAGTAGAGGTGGCCTGAGGCGTTGGGGCGGTAGTTGGAAATCTCTCCCTCCAAGGTGATATTTGAGAAGGTGCCCTCAAGCAAATCCCGGATTAAGGAAGTGAGGTTCGTGACGGTAAAAACGGTGTCTTTTGGAAAAAGCTCAGTCATAAATCGAATTATACAAAAAAAGAAACAAAAAAACAAAAAAAATCAGGATTTTTTTCAATCTGCATTACCGAAAATGAAAAAATTTTTCTAATAAATATGCAGAGCGGGGAGAAGAATAAATTTACTTTCGCTCTGGGGGTGTTTTGTGTTCAGAAAAAAATCAGGACGAATTATCCTGACTATTTTGCTCGGATTTTTTTTCTTGTTAATGCCGGTTAAGCTGTCTGCCGGGGAAGCCTACGAATTTCTTGACCGTGACATTCATGAGATTCTCTATGCCCTTTCTCTCTATACAGGCGTCTCGATTTCTGCAGACGATACTGTTTCTGGAAAGGCGGATTTTCGTTTTACTGGCGAAGATTTTTCTGATTCTTTTGATGCTTTTTTACTTCAGACTCGGCTTTATGTCGAAAAGGGGGAGAAACGCTGGACTGTCAGTCGAATTCGAATTCAAAAGAACAATGACTTGTATGCCCTTGATGCCTTTGATGTTACGCCAATGCAGCTTTTTGAAAAAACGGCAATTGTGACGGGATTTTGCGTGACTTATGATTCCCTTCCGTCTGTAAAAGTAAACCTTCATACAGGATTTTGTAAGGCAGAGGAGATTTTAAAGAGAATTTCTGATTTGTGCATGGGCTTTTCCCTTGAAAAGGAATCGCTGAATTCTTTTCATGTAGCTCGGTCTGGTCAGAAAATTAATCTTGGCGAAATAGGAAAAGCTCTTTTTATAGAGCAGGACGGTCGTTGGTTTGTTGATGTGCAGAATTCAAGTCTTTCGCTTGCGGCGGAAAAATTCTTCACGCTGGCGGAAAAGCAGTTTTGTTTCGCTCTTTCTGCTGAACAGAAAATTTCGCGAGCATCTTTTTCTGCAAATTCCTTTGATGAGGCGCTTTCTCTTTTGTGTATGCAGTCTGGAGCGGAATTCAAAATTCAAGATGATATTTATTTCTTGCTTTCTTCAAAAAATAAAAATCAAATGGCTCAGACAGGAAAAATCTGGCAGTCTTGTCAACTTCATTTTATAAAAGCATCTCAGGCTTTTACTCTTTTAAGCAAACGTTTTCCTGATATTGATTACATTCAGCTGGAAGAGACTCAGAAAATCCTTTTTCTTTCAGAAGAAGAAAAATCCGCTGACATAAAGAAATTCATTTCAGAAATTGACAAAAAGAGTGAAAGCAGGCTCGTGAATCTTAAATATATCCGTACCGATGATTTTCTTTCACATCTGCCGCCTTTTGTGGAAAAAACACAGATTTCGGATACAGGACAGGGAGATTCTTTCTTTTTTACAGGTTCGGAAACGGCATACAAACGGCTTATGGCAGAGCTTCCTCTTTTGGATAAGCCAGTTTCTAGGGTTCGCTATGACCTTCTGATTATGCAGTATCAGTCAACTGAGGGGAGTGAATGGAGTCCGAAATTTAAGGCAGGACGAGTTCATCTGGGCGATATGAATGATGCCGCAGTTCAACTGGGGAGTGTTTTGAATCTGAATCTTGATGTGGTCGGGGCATTCGGACTTCATTTTGCAGGGGAGTTACAGGCCGCAATCACCGAATCACGGGCGAAAGTCTTTGCAGACACTACATTGAACGGTGTGAGCGGGAAGCCCATCAATTTTCAAAATACGAATACTTATCGATACCGGGATAATAATCTTGACCCGGAGACAGGAGAGCCTATTTATTCTGGTGTCACTAAAGAAATCATTTCGGGATTACGCCTTGAAGTTACGGGAACTGTGACCGGAGACGGAATGATTACCAGCAGAATTACGGCAAGTGTTTCTCGTCAGGGAAGCGATTTATCAACGACAACAGGAAATCCGCCGCCTACAAGTGAAAAAATCATTACGACTGAGGTAAGGGCAAAATCTGGAGAACCTGTTGTTTTAAGCGGTTTGGTTCAGGAAGAAGAGACAGAAAATGTAAGCCGCCTGCCTTTCTTTTCGAAAATTCCTGTTTTGGGAAGATTTTTTAAGGCAGAGGAGAAGAGCCTTGAAAAGACAGAATTGGTGATTTATCTGCTTCCCAGTGCGGAGATTTTTGGAACGGAAGACAGAAATGAGACTGGCGATAAGGTAAAAGCGCGGCTTCTTGAACTGGCACAAAGTATAGAAATGCGAAGTGAAAAAAAGGGAGGTGAAAAATGAAGGGAAAATTTGATTTATCGGTGTCTTTCAGTCAATACAATGGAGCGGTTGTGCTTGAAAGCGCAGAAGATTTTGTAAAAATCGGCTTGACGAATATGGACGATGAGAAAATCAAGCAGAAGCTGTCAAATTCTGTGCGGGCTTATTTCGGAATGAGAGGAAAATTTTTTTCTGACAGAGAGCGCTGTCTTTTCGTTCCCATAGATTCCCAGCGCTTAAAGCAGGAAATTTCCCTTCGTTACGGAGAAAGCTCTCGGAAAAATGAGCGCAAAAATGAGGGGAGTGAAGCCGCAATGCTTTTGGATACCCTGCTTTCTGAAGCCGGAAAAAGCGGGGCGAGCGATATCCATATAGAAGAAAAGCGTGTCCGTTTTAGGATTTCTGGTCGTCTGCGGGAAATATGTGAGCTTTCTGCTGAGAAAAGTCGCGAGCTTGTGCGCAGAATAAAGATTCTCGCAAACCTTAATGTGCTTGAGAGTCGGCGCGGTCAGGACGGAAAATTCGTTTTTCACGGAGAAAATGATATTTTTGTCCGGGTCTCTTGCTTGCCCTCTGTTTCAGCCGGCGGCGAAGGTAGTTGTGAGAGCATTGTTCTTCGTCTTCTTGATGTTAAGCGAGTTCCCCTTGCCCTTGAGGAACTGGGGTTTTCTGACAGTCAGTGCAGTCTTCTGCGAAATGTGTGCCAAAAAGAGCAGGGGCTGATTTTGATTTGCGGAGCCACGGGAAGCGGAAAATCGACGACGGCGGCCTCTCTTCTAATGGAATTGAATGAGCGTTCAGACTGCAAAAAGAAAATCATTACGATCGAAGATCCTCCAGAATATGTACTCGACGGAATTACTCAGATTCATGTGGACGAGGCAAACGGAATGTCTTTTTCTGATTCTCTCCGCTTTATTTTCCGCCAGGATCCGGATGTCATTTTTGTTGGGGAAATCAGAGACGCGCTTACGGCAAGAACTGTCTTGCAGGCCTCTCTCACCGGACATCTTGTTTTTGCGACTGTGCACACGGCGGGAATGCAGGAAACGGCAATTCGCATGAAAGAACTGGGCGTGGATTTTTCGGAGTTCGCTTCGGTTTTGCATGCCTGTGTTTTCCAAAAACTTACGGTAACTTCAGAAGATTCAATCAGACTTGAGGCAAATATCGTAACAAGGGATGAAAGTCCTGTTACAGGAAGGAGAATTGCATGAAGAATTTACTTTTTTCCAGACGAAAAGTTCTTTTTATGCTCACTGATGCTCTTTCGGAATTGCTTTCCTCAGGACTTTCTCTCCAGTCTTCCCTTTCTCTTCTCTCGGAGCGTAAGTCACCTTTGGGATTTTGTGCCTGTCATCTGCATACAGCACTTTCTAGCGGTATGACGCTTTCCGTTGCTTTTTGCTCGGCTCCAGCTTTAGCCCTTCCTGACTGGTATGCCTCTTATATTGCAGTTGCCGAAGAATGTGAGCGGATTTCGCCGATCCTTTCTCATCTGAGAAGCCTGCTTTTCCATGAAAAAATGCTCCGTGAAAAAATCTTTGCTATGCTCTCATACCCTTGCTTTGTGACTTTGCTGACGGCTGCTGCAGGATTTTTTTCAGTCTTTTATCTTCTTCCTTCGCTCTCATCTTTTTTAGGCGGAGATTTTTCAGAAGCGCAAAAGAAGGCTTTTGAAACAATGCTTTTCGCTGATGTCGGGCTCTTGACTGTTTTTGCGGCTCTTGTTTTTTTCGTAAGCAAGGTCTTTTCACCGTCACCTGTTCTGAATGTGATAAAGACTATGGCTTTTTTCAGCGAGCATGATATTCCGACCCTTCAGGCTGTTTCCTGTGCCTTTGCCTTTGTCGGGCGGGAGAAAAAAATTGCCTTTGCCCTTTTATCCCTTCGAAACCGTCTTCTTGATGGAGAGTCTATCGCAGACGCTTTCGGCTTCTGCCTTGAGAAGGCTGGCTTTAAGGCTGAGGGGAGACTTTTGTCTGAGTTTTTATATATTTGCGAGCAGACTGGAAATAATAATGGATTTGCGCGAAGTGCTCGTGTCCTTGAGGAAAAACAAGCCCGCAGGGAAAGAATCTTGCTTTCATCAATTCAACCGGCTTTGCTTTTGCTTGCCTCTGTATACATAACCGTAATTTTAAAAATAGCCTTTCTGCCATATCTCACTTCGTTAGGAGGAATTTTATGAAAATAATCACACGGAAAAATCTTGGGAAACTAAAAAAAAGAAAGGATGCAGCTTTCACTTTCGTTGAAACGCTTGCTGTCCTTGCGGTGACGGCAATTCTTACTTCACAGATTGGCATTGCCGCTCACAAGATGATTCAAAAAGCGCGGGTTTCCGCTGCCAAAAGTCAGATTGAGCAGCTGAAACTTTCCCTTCAAAACTATTTTGCTGATTGCGGAACTTTCCCGACGGAAGAGCAGGGGCTTTCAGCTTTGTGGGAAGAACCTGAACTTTTCCCGCTTGCAGAGCATTGGGCTGGCCCCTACACAGATCGCAAGATTCAAACTGATCCTTGGGGAAGTCCATTCAGATATGTGTGCAAAGATTCAGTGAATGGGGTGGAACTCCCGAAAGGTCTTCCCTTTGGAATTATTTCTCTGGGTGCTGACAGAGCGGAAGGCGGTGAGGGGAATGACAGCGATATTCGGTCATGGGAGTGAAAAATGATGAAAAAATCACTTTCGGCAGGCTATGCGCTTTTTTTGCCGGTCGCCTTGCTTTCTGCTATTTCTCTTCTTTGTCTTTCTGCGCTGACTTTTTCAAGAACTAGAGAAGTCTCTGCCCTGGCAAAGGAAAAAAGATTTTATGCAGATTTAAATGAAAAAAATGAGGCGCTTTTATCTGAGTGGAGGAATGAGCATGAGAATAATTGAAATATCTGTTTTCTGTCTGCTTTTTCCCTTGTTTGCTGGAATTTTTTATTCCGCAGCGAAGGAATTTAGCGTGCGGCAGGAAAAATGCGTTCAAAAATCAGCGGAACTTTCAAAGAATATGATGATTTCCCAGACCTTTGTGCGTATGTGTGAGAAAAATGCTAGTGACTCAGACTTTGATTCCTTTTGCTCGGATTTTTCCGCCCTCTTTTCCCTGGATTCTATTTCAGTTGAGACATTGGGCGTAAAGGACAAAAAAGCCCTTGTGAAATGTGCATGGAAATTAGACGGTCTTTCTCATTCGTGCCTTTCGGTGACAGAAAGGTAAAAATCAAAATAAAAGGAGAAATTATGAAGAAAACAATTGTGCATGTCGCGGATTATGAATTGTACAAAATCCTGCTTCCATGGAAGAGCCTTTTTTCGGGCGTGAATGCGCTGATTCTCAGTGAGCTTGAGAAAAGGCATCCCCGTTTTTCGGGAAACTGCTGTTATGATGCGAAATATCTGCTTGAAAGGAAAAATCTCATGGCCGAAGTTGTCGTAATGGACAAGGCAAATCTTGCCCGCTACAAGCGTTCCGGGGGAGCCCTTTACCTTGAGACGGAGCAGAAAAGGAGCGTTTTTTCAGGCAAGGCGCGCTTTTTTCATGGCTGTACGCTGATTCTTCTTGTCATGGCGGGCCTTCTTTCATTCAGAATTGCAAAATCGCTTCAAAAAGAAAGTTCAGGCTCTCTTCCTTCTGAGGATGTGGAAGTTCCTTTGTCTGAGACACCTTCCCTTCCAGGTGGTGAAGAGCTGGTAAAAGAAATATTCGCATCTGTAAGTCATCGAGGTGGGAAAATTTCTTCATTTTCGTATAGACGGAATGAAGGCGGCCGGCTTTTTTCTTCTGACGGCGGAAAATGCTCCTTTTCAATTTATGGCTGCAACAGTGAGGATGTGGCGAATGCCCGCTATTGCAGGGTTTCTTTCAAGAACAATGAACCTCATTTCCAGTTGGAGCTTCCCTTTGGATATGGAAAAACCGTGGGTGAAAAAGTTTCTGATGGTGTGATTTTCTCTTATGAAGACGAGCTTATCGCTCTTGCTTCTGTACGAAAAGAACTTCGCTCTCTCGGAGCCGTCATCGAAAGCGAACATAACGGCGAAAAATCCGCTGAATTTGCTTTCAGTGTGGATGAATCCCATCTTTATTCCTGCTTGAAAATTTGCGGGGAAAATGCTGAGAAAATTCTTTGGCGTGAAAAAAATCTTTCACTTTCAGAAAAGGCCGGAAAATGTAGGGTAGAGCTTTCCTTTGAAAAATGCGAGTCACTGCCAGAAGACGGGAACTGCGGAGAACTTCTCTTGCTTTGTTCCCGCTATGCATATCTTTTTGCTTCAGAACTGAAAATTCAGCCGAAAGTCGCGAAAGTTTTTCCGATTGTCGCCTCGTCAAAAAATACAAGTCAAAAAATCATTGTCAAAGAAAAAATCGGAGAAGTGAAACAATCTAACGGTGAGAGCCTTGTCTGTTACAGAGATATCAACGGGAAAATAACATTTGAAAAAAAGGAGCTTGTAAATGAATAGGAAAATTCGCTTCTGTATGTTTTTTGCTTTTTGCTCAATTTTTCTTTTATCTTGTGCATCAACAAAATTTGAGGGGAAGGCCGCTCTCGTGGGGCGCGTTTCAGATGAGAATGGAAAAGCTGTAGAAAAATATCACCTGTTTTTGGAGAATGGGCGAGAGGCTGTCAGTGATTCAGCTGGAATGTTTGTTTTTCGGGATGTCGCCTCTGCTTCATATCAGATACTTGGTGGCGGTTGGGGATGGTGCACTGTCAAAAAAAGCATTGACTTCAATGACAGAAAATCGATTGTCTGCATTCAGGTAAAAAGTCTTGAGGGAATGTTTGAAGATATAGATTCTTTTTTGAACGCAGGAGACATACAGTCTGCGAAAAGAATTCTGACAGAAAACGAAGCCTACAACAAGACAAATCCTCTTTTTCTCTGTTATCAAAATCTTATTTCTTATTGGGAGTCTCCTTCGCAGAGTCAACGAGATGCTTTTTTTCAAAGCTTAAAAAATTATAAGTGAGGTCTGAAAATGAAAATGAAAAAGAAAATTACCTTGTTATTTCTTGCTTTTTTTCTGATAAGTTTAATTTCGTGTGAGACAACAGAAAGCCTTTCCTGTCCTTATGTGCTCGCAAAGCCTCATGTGGAGCTTGGTGAGAATGAGAACATGCATTATTTTGCCGGAATGTATTTTTCGCTTTTTAACGACAGTGATAAAACTATCGACAGTTTTACAATTTCTTTTTTGCTTTATGATTCTGACGGAAACAATCCGTTCATTGGCTCAAATTGTATTGTTTCACGCTGTGATTGTCAGCTTTTTCCGCAAAGAATGGAGAATTTTATTATTTCTCTTGATTCTTTTATTTCTTTGGTGCCTGAAGAGCCGTATATAACGGACTTTATATATATTCGGGAAATCAGGTATAGTGACGGGACTTCATGGAAGGATCCCTATGGTATGTATTGCGTGCGGGAGAGTCATGAATGAAAAAGAAATTTTTTTTGCTTTTTTCATCTGTCTTTTTGTTTTTCTCTTGTGGGACGGATTTTCTTGAGCGTGAAAATGTCAGTCCGGTGCTTTCAGCCGGTCTGTTAGATAAAAACAGAAAATGGACGGTTCTAGTGTACATGGCCGCTGACAATAATCTTGAGAGTGAGGCAATTACAGATTTAAATGAGATGGAAGTCTCTGCTTTAGACGCGAATGTTACTGTGCTGGCTCTTGTTGATCGTGCGCAAGGTTTTGATGCCACAAATGGCGATTGGACTGATACTAGACTTTATAAAATCATTCAGGACAATCAGGTTAACAAGACTCTCATCGCAAGCGAAAGGCTGGACTGTCCTGAACTCGGTCTTTCTGCCTCGGAGAGTTCAGAACTTGATATGTCGAATCCTGCGACTCTGAGTGGCTTTTTGTCCTATGCGCGCCGTAAATTTCCTGCAGAGAATTTTGCCTTGATTTTATGGGGACACGGAACAGGATGGCGGAATTCAGAAAGTGAGAGCATTTCCGAAAATAATGTTTTTTCTTCAAAGGCCTTTGCAATAGATAATTCATCATATATGACGATTTCTGCCCTTCGTCGCGGAATAGAGGCTGGCATGGGTGATGAAAAATTATCTGTTATAGGATTTGACACCTGTTTCGGAATTTGTCTTGAGACTGCCTATGAACTTTGTGACAGCGCAGACTTTATGATTGGAAGTCCTGGCTTAGTTGCATCAGGCGGATGGAACTATTCAAATGTTTTTGCTCGTTTTTCAAAGAGCGACTTCTCTCAGAAGTCGTTTCTTGAAACAGTTCTATCGCAATTCAGGGAAGAATATGCGTCTTATCCGCATGCTGTATTTTCTTGTCTGGATTTGTCGAGAATCCGAAAACTTGTCGAAGGGCTTTCTTTTTGTGCCAAAGATTTTGCTGATTCCATAGATTGTCAGGAGAAACGGGATCAAATTTTTACGATATTTCGCGAAAAAACCCTTTCCTACTATGCGACAAGTTATCCGACGGATTTTTATGTGGATTTGAGGCATCTTATCGGGCAATTAAGTGATTTTTATGATTTTTCAGATCTTTCATCTCTTATTGAAGATGCTGTTTACGATTCATGGTCTAGCTTTGAGGAGCCTGTCTCAATGGGGCTTTTTTTTACAGTTTATTCAAATCCTGGTGTGGAAAGTCCGAGTCATCCTGCTGGATACTATGCAGATTCGAAAAGTACGGAGACCGGGCGCTTTGTCCGTGACTGTAGCGGCTATGTGCCTTCGGGAAGAAAAAACTACAGCCTTTTGGACAAGCTGTTTTACAGTGAATTTGATGAATAATAAGGAGGATGTATGAAAAGAAAATTATTTTATTTAATCGGACTCGTTTTTTTATCAATGGTCGTTTGCTTTTCCCCGCTTTATGCTGACGATGATGATGAGGGGGAAGGAGTCACTATAAGCAGTGAGCCTTCTCTTGAAGTGGACACCGCTGACGGAAGCGAGACTATTACCTATGATGATGTTTATGATGACGATGGAAATTATATTTATGATTATACAGGCTCAGGAGATAAAGCCGAAATGGACGATTATATTAACGATTTTTTCGGAGGTGGAATTTCGAGAGGAAGCTCTTATCTTTCCAGAGTCATGGATGCCCAAAGGGCTCTTGACGCCGCCATCGCTGCCGGTTTGGATTTGAATACAATACATGAACTTGAGGATAAGCTTGAGCAATGTAAGGAAGATTTGGAAAACTATTGTAGTGAGCATGGCTACACCTATTCGATTAACGCAGACTCAACATTTGGTGCAATCTATGACGCTGGTGGAAAGACTGTAACACACGCAGGAGATCCTGTTATTCTTGCTACGGGAGATTTTATAATTGACGATGTTGATTTTTTCATTACGCGGTAAAAAATCATCTTTTTGTTTGACAAGGCATTACTCTTCTCTGATGGCTCAGAATGAGATTAACAGTGGAATTTTCGGAAAAGGCTGGACATCAAATATTGAGACTCGAATCATTCGTGGTTGGTCTGCTGACTATGAGAAAGAAATTCCCGCTTGGGAGAGTTATCTTGAAGAGCTTTATTCTTATGAGTCAGAAATTGCTGGTTATGCGGCAGAGGACAGTGAATGTGCGGGAATGCATAATGAAATTCAGGCGATAATTATGAATGCTCAGATGAATATCGCCGCTTTTACGGAAGCGGCTCGCATCAGTGAATTTAACCGAGAGAAAAATCGCTTTGTGGATTATGGAGTAGCCTCTGAATTCGCTAGAAAAGTCGGAAATGATACGGTCTTTTTCGTTCAGGACAACGGCGGTTTTATTCCATTTAAAAAAATTGGCGAAGGACTTTATGAAAATGCCAGTCCTTTTGCTTTTCCTTCAATTATGTTGCGTGAGGAAGATGGAAAGTTTTTCATAGAATTCCCTAAAACAGGAGAAAAACGAATTTATTCTGAATACGGCTTACCGCTCCTTTTCTCATTCTCAGACGGCGGTAAAATTGAATTCATTTATGATGAAAACAGTCGCATTATTAAGATTGTCATTGATGAAAACAATGCCGCCGTCTTTTCTTGGAAAGACGGAAGACTTTATGAATTGCGAGATGAGAAATCACCGAAATCTTTTTTTTACGAGTTTGAGTCGAATAATCTTGCCTGCGTGTCAGATTCTTCGAATGACAAAAAAAGGTTTGTTTATAACAGAGGTGGCATTCTTGCGGAACAAGTTCGTTCAGATGGAAGTGTTGTTTCATTTGACTATGAGATGATTGATGGAAAATTCCGCGCTGTAAAGACGACAAACGAAGAGGGTAAAAGTGAGCATTTTTCTTATGATTTTAAAAACAGAAGCGTCGTATATACGGATCATGACGGAGTTAAGAGTTTTTTCGTTTATGATGAACTTGGCAGAACTGTCCGTGAAAAATATGCTGACGGAAGTGAAAAAAATATTACTTATGGTGAAAATGGCTTAGTATCTTCTGTAAATTTAAATGGATTTCTAACACGATTTTTTTACGATGATAAAAACAATCTTATTAAAAAACTGTATCCTGACTCATCTTTGGATAAGTGGGCCTTCGATGATAATAATAATCTGATTTCTTTTACAGATAGGGATGGAATTACTCGTACATATTTCTATAATGAAAATTCAAAGCTGACAGATGTGTATCTTGGAAATCAGTCGTGTGGTCATTTGGACTATGATGATGAAGGCTGTTTGTCTCAGTCTGTTGATTGCCGCGGGAATAAAGTCTTATATAGATATGACAAAAATAAAAATCTGTCAGAAAGAATTTTCTATTCAGCGGAGGGAAAGAGAGAGAAAACAGAAGGCTGGCAGTATGATGATTTCGGGCGGATCAGTGCCTATACGGACGGACTAAATCGCAAGACGAAAATTTCTTATGATGACCACAGCGTGACATTTTCTTGTCCGAATGGATTGGAGGTAAGGGAAGAATACTCTGGGCGAAAATTGCTTTTGCGTCGGATTATGCGTGATACAGTCACTGGAGAAGAAAGAGTTTACTCATATTCATACAACAAAGAAAAGCTGTGTACAGGTCTTTCTGTTTCTGGAATTGATTCTGCGGGGCATAGGATATCAGAAAGAAAAGTCACTTCTTATTCATATACTGACGCTGGAAAACTTGCCAGCTTGCTTGAAATTGAGCCATTTTATGGGGAAAGTCACGACTTTTTGACGAATTTTTCTTATGACTCCGCCGGAAAACTATTTTCGTCTGAAAGTGGATTTTCCGATAAGTCCGATAGAAGGGCTGGTTTTCTCAATGCGCCTAAAAAATCTGTTTATTCTTATGTGAAAAATCAGTTTGGCTATGTTAATATGGTGCAAAAATTTGACGGAAAAATCATTTCATCTCAATCAGATTTTGACGGAAGATTATGCTCTGTTTCAGAAAATGGGGTGAAGTTGTCAGACCTTGAATACAGCCGGGCGGGGCGGATGCTCAGATCCAAGGATTTTAACTCTGGCTTTATAGAGTATAAATATAATTCGGAGACTGGCATTTATGAGGGAATGAGAGAAAATGGAGGGACTTTGTCTTCTTTTTCAAAATCCGAATTCTATCCTGATACCATGATAAAAGTCTCTTATGACAGAAATGGAAAAAAAAGCCAGTATTTTTACGATTCAACCAAAAAACTTATAAAAATCCTCTCTGACGGCAAAGCCAGCGAAATTGACTATGATGCGTTGGGAAGAATGACAAGCTTTATTCTGAGGGATACGAAATCTAACATTGTATTCGAGACTTCCTTTTCTTATGACGGTCGAAAAATCCTCTGCCTTTCAGGAGGAAAATACAAAAGGACTTATATAACTAACGCATTTTCTGAAATCATTGCTGAAATAGATGCTTATGGCAACAAGACTTTTTATGAGAGAGATCTTTTGGGAAGACTTGTGTTTGTTAAGAATCCTTACGGATATGTAAAAAAAATATCTTATAATGCGAGAAATCAGATTGTTCGTATTGATTATCCTGATGCTTCTTTTGCAACTTATGAATACGATGAATTTTCAAATTGCGTGTCAATGTCAATAAATGGTGAGACTGTCTGGAAAGCGGTATACGATTCTTCTGGTCGCATAAAAAAATACGGTGAAGCGCCTTTTAGATTTGAGAGTGAATATTACTATGATGATTATGGCAATCTTTCTGCTATAAGGGCTAACGAAGTCTTTTTGTTCAGAAATGAATTTTCTGAGGACGGCAAGAAAGTGACAAGAATCGATGCGAAAGGAAATAAAAATTTCTTTACTTATGACGGATTCTCTCGCCTTGTTTCTTGGGAAAACTCTCTCTCTGATACCAGCAGTTTTTTTTATAACGAGGATGGAAGCATAAATGAGCAAAGGGATTTTAACTCAAACAGAAAACATTTTGCTTACTCGGATTCTCATTTTTATGCAACAAATCCTGACGGAGAAACTTTTTCTTATGAGTATGACAGTCTTGGCCGGTTGATTCTGGCTGAAAATAAAAACTCTTTGATTCAATTCTCTTACGATACTTCAGGTCGGATACTTTCTCAGAACGAAGGAAAGAAGTTAAATGAAATTTCCTATGCCTATGATCTGAATGGAAATCTTTCAAAAGTTTCTTCAAATGAACGGACAATTTCCTATCTTCGGGGCAAAAGCGGTGAGGTTCTTGAGATTACGGACACTCTTACGCTGGGCTCTTCGTTTCAGAAATCTGTTGTGACTTTTGTTTATGATTCCTGTGGAAGGGAAATTTTGAGAATATATGATTCCGGGGCAAGCATGAAAACTGTCTATGATAAGCGAGGGCGAGTTATCTTGAAGGCTGCATTTTCAAAATTTCTCGAACCTTTTTTTGTTGATGGGAAGATTTATTCTAAAAAAGGAGAACTTGTTTATTCTCTTGATTCTGATTTTACGGTCACTAAATATTCTTATGATGACTTTGGAAGGGTTTCGTCTGTTTCTTATCCTTATTCAGAAAGACGGAACAGGAAAATGAAAAAAGAGATAGGAAGTGCAGGGCTTTTTTATCATTCAGAGAATCCTGTTTTTCCCCAGCTTTCTTTTTCAGAATCTGACTACAATTCCCTGCAAAAACTTTGTTCACTGGTAGGACTTGGAAGCAAGCAGATTCCTGTGAACCAGAGTGCTCTTGTTGAGGACTTTGATTATGATTTAAACGGAAATGTAATTAAAAAAACAAATCCTTACGGCTCAATAAAATATTTTTATGACAGTGAAAACCGTCTTATCTCCTGGGGAAATGGATGCAGTGCTTCTTATGACAAAAATGGCAATATGACTTTTAAAAAAGACGCCTATTCTGAGATGTCTTGTGATTTTAATTTTGAGGATAGAATGACGGGTATAAAGGGGAAAAATTTCCTTGAGAATGAAAGTTTTTCCAGAAAGTTTTCATACGATGCCCTGTCTCGTAGACTTCAGACTTGGAAAAGCGAGAGTGGAGGCGAAAAAAATTCTTATCTTGGTGAGGGACTTTTTATTTTTTCTGTTACAAAGGTTTTTGATTCAGATTATTCCTTGTCTAATATTTCTGAAAGCAATCGTACTTCTGGCAATACAGGCTCTCATAGTGAAAGATATCTTTTTATCGCTGACGGAAATGAGCAGACCGGACTTCCTAATACAAAAAGAGGCCTTTATTCCGAAAGTAAAAATGTTTATCCATTGTATGATGATGCGGGCTGTCTTCTTTCCTCATTTTCGGCTCAGAACTATTACATTGAGGAGCCTTGCCTCTTATTTACTAATTCTCAGGGAACTGTTATGGCAGAACGAAACTCATCGGGACTTGTAGAAGATTATTCTTATGACATTTTTGGCACGCCAGACTCTTCCTGTCCGAAATTCTCATTTATTGGAAAACAATATGACTTACAGTCTTATATGTATGATTTTGGTTTTAGGGACTATGAGCCTTCAAAATTCAGATTCACATCTTCCGACCCGATTCACGATGGCCTGAATTGGTATTCATATTGCTCTTCAAATCCTGCGGAGTATTTTGACAGGAACGGCCTTTATGGAGAAAAACCCGAAATTCAATACATGCAAGATATGGAACATACTCTGCTAGGAAACTCTCCAAATGAATATGCGGATAAAGAAGGTTGTGTAGTTACATGTGTAGCAATGTCTTTTTCTTCAATCACCGGAATTTGTATTGATAATTCTTACATAAACAATAATTCCTCTTGTTTTGGAACTTACTATAATGAAAAGACTGGCTATGATGAAAGAGGAAATATTGATTGGAATGGAGTTCTCAATGAGTTTTCTCTTAAGCATGAAGTGCTTTTCACTGCAGAAGTGCCAACAAATCTGATAAGGGATGCTGAAGAATTATACAATGCTGTTTTCTTTTCAACCCCTAATGAATATGCTGTTGCAGAAAAAAATACCTCACAGAATGGAATCAAAAATTCTGCCCTGACGCCGTACGCTGACTATGAAAAAATTGCTGATTCTTATATGACTTCGAAGAATATCCAAGAAATAAGAGTTGAACAAACACTTACTAAAATTCAAAATTCTCCGACCAGATCATTTGTCATGGCACAAATTGAATATCAGACATTTCAGTATCATTTTACAGGAATCGGTACTGAAATCGTGAATATCAATGGAGCGAAAATGGTTGAGGTTTATGCAACTTCATTATATGACTCTGCCGCAAGACTTGGCAATAACAGACAGTCAGTTGGTTGGATTGAAAAAGATGGAAAAGTCTATGCCCCGGTGACAGCAATCAATCGAATTGATACTATTTCTAAATCCAATTAAAATAAAAATATAGGAGTGATTTATGAAAAAACGAATTATTTTTGCCTTTCTTTTTATTGTTTCTTTTTTTGCCTTTTCTTATGGAATAACATTAAATTTCCGTCCGGCAGAAAATGGCGATAAAATAAACATTGACTACAAAATCCCGGATTTTTTTGAGGAGTTTACTGTTTCCGAAGAAAAAATGGATATCGTTTCCCCTGATAAGTCTTACAAAGTCACATTTAATGGTCATGAAGGGGAGATGCATTTTATTCTCTTTGCTGAAAACCGATATTCACCTAAATTTAAGAATGATGTTCAAATGTGGGTAAAATTAATTTGTATGAACATGTTGGGAGAGCACAAGCGTCTCCTAGAGAACTGGTTTGTATGCAATGAAAATGAAAAAAGTAATGCAGAGTATGCTGGAGTATATTTGTCCACAAATAATACATCAGACTTTTCAAAAGATTATAATTTCGCTCTCGTTGAGATATATTATCGCAAGTTACAGGGAATCTGTATGAAAGTCTCTCTTGCAAATTCCATTGAATTTTACGGCTTCGATAAAGACGGTCAGTTTAATCAAGAAAATTCTGATTTTTTCAAGTATTATGGGCTTTTTGAGTTTAAGAAATAAATAATTAAATGGACAAAATATCTTCAAAGTGGTAGATTTGTTATCATAAAACAACATTGAAATTTTGAGGTCTAATCTATGCATCTGCCATCAGAAATTATTAAAATGTACTCCTTGATGGGCTCAACGAAAGTCTATCAGCCTGTTTTCAAGTCATTCATTCTTGCAATCTTTGCTGGTGCATTTATTGCGCTTGGTGCACTTGGAAGCCAAATTATATCCTGTGGCGTTGTTCCAGTTGCCTTTGGTAGGGCTTTAAGCGGTATCATCTTCCCGATTGGATTGGCTATGGTTGTCATTGCCGGCGGGGAGCTTTTTACTGGAAACTGTCTGCTTTTCATCCCTGTTCTTGACAAGCAGATTTCACTTATGGATTTTGTAAAGAATCTTGCTATTGTGTATGTGGGAAACCTTGTCGGTAGCATCTTTATTGCTGTTCTTGCAAATTACGGCCATATTCTTTCGCTTTACAGCAATGATCTTGCTCGTTCTGTTGTAGCAACTGCCACGCTCAAAGCAAACATTCCTTTTATTGATGCCTTTGTAAAAGGTATTTTGTGTAATATTTTGGTTTGTATCGCCGTTTGGGCTAGTCAGGCGGCGGAAGAATTGAGTGGTAGAATTATTGCTTTGTTCTTGCCGATTTTTCTCTTTATTGTTTGTGGATTTGAACACTCTGTCGCAAATATGTATTTTATTCCATGCGGAATGCTGGCACAGTATGTCTATGGTTTTACAGGATATAACATTACGATTTTCGGTTTCCTTTGGAATCTACTTCCAGTCACACTGGGTAATTTAGTAGGCGGTTCTCTTTTAGTCGGTGGCGGTTATTACCTTGCATATCTGAGAAGTATGCGTGGCTACGAAGACGATTAATCAATTCACAGTCCATAATTCACAATTCTGAAAAAAAAATCCCTGTGCGGAGAACTTCCATTCAAAAGCCTCCAGTCACAGGGATTTTTTTGCATAACAGCAGAAACTATGCATTTTTCATTATGGATTATGCATTGTTTACAGAGGAATGTTTCCGTGTTTCTTTGCCACGATGTCGCTTGAAGTCTTTCCTTCAAGGAATTTGAAGCTCTGAACGACTCGTGCGCGGGTTTCTTCCGGATTGATGACAGCCGAAATATAGTCGCGCTGGGCGGCGATTGTCGGTGTCATGAATGTTTCCCGGTATTCCTGACCTTTCTGAGCCTTTACATTTGGGTCAGCTTCCTTTGCATAAAGAATTCCGATTGCGCCCTCAGCTCCCATGACGGCGATTTCTGCCTTTGGCCAGGCGTAAACGAAATCAGCTCCCAAATGCTTTGAGCACATTGCAATGTAAGCTCCGCCGTAAGCCTTTCGCGTGATAACCGTTACTTTCGGAACGCTTGCCTCGCTGTAGGCGTAGAGGAGTTTTGCTCCGTGGCGGATAATCCCTTTCTGCTCTTCCTGAGGGCCAGGGATAAAGCCCGGAACATCAACGAAGGTGAGCAGGGGAATGTCGTAGCAGTCGCAGTAGCGCACGAAGCGGGCGATTTTGTCTGAGGCGTCGCAGTTAAGGACTCCGCCGAAGTAGCCCGGGTTGTTTCCCACGATTCCAACTGTTTTTCCTTCGATTTTGCCGAAGCCGACAACAGCATTTGCCGCAAATTCAGCCATAATCTCATAGAATGTTCCGTCATCGATTACATTTTCGATGACATTCTTGATGTCGTAGCCTTTTGTGCTTGACTCTGGGAGAACGCTCTGAATTTCCTTTGTTTTTTTAGAAGAGAACTTGAATTTCTCGTCAGCCTGAATTTTCTCGCCGTAGTAGTGGGGAATGTAATCAAGCAATTCCTTTACTTTTTCGAAGCATTCTTTTTCGTTCTGGGCGCGGTAGTGTGCAACTCCAGATTTCTGAGCGTGGATTGCAGCTCCGCCCAAGTCCTCAGAAGAAATGTCCATGAACATTACCTGCTTTACGACTTTTGGACCAGTGATGTACATCTCAGAGATTTTATCGACTGTGAAGATGAAGTCTGTGAGTCCTGGAGAATAAACGGCACCGCCTGCACAAGGACCGACGATTACTGAAATCTGAGGAATTACGCCAGAGGCGCGAACATTCTGCTTGAAGATTTCGCCGTAGCCGCAGAGAGCGTCAACGCCTTCCTGAATACGAGCGCCGCCCGAATCGTTTACGCCGATAACAGGGCATTTATATTCGATTGCTTTTGCGATGATTTCGGCGATTTTCTGACCGTGGACTTTGCCCAGAGAGCCGCCCTGAACAGTGAAGTCCTGAGAATAGATTGCGACTTTTTTTCCGTTGATTGTTCCGAAGCCGGTGATAACACCGTCATAAGGGATTTCTTTTTTATCCATGCCGAATGCTGTGCACTGATGGCGGGCATCGGCGTAAATTTCCATGAAAGAGCCTTTGTCTACGAGCGCATTGATTCGCTCGATTGCATGAAGTTTTCCTTTTGCATGCTGCTTTTCAAGATTGTATTCAAAAGCCATGATTTTCTCCTATAAAAACCAATCTGAATGTGGGAAAAGTGTATCTGTCTGCCGTGAAAATGTCAATATGACAAAAAATGAAATTTTGTCATTTTAAATATTTTTCTGCCTCGACGCTGCCGTACTCTTTTGCCAGAAATTCTGCCGCATCAGTTAAATCTGCATCGCCAGGAAGCCAGTCGTATTTTTCCCGCAATGTATCTGTTGCTTCTCTTACGCCATTTTCTGCCAGCGAGTAATATTCTTCTATAAAATCCTTTGCTTTTACCGTGTCGATTTTTGATTTTCCATCGATTTTTATGACCCGCCACTGCTTCCCTGTCCAGCGCAGGGTTACCTTGTCAGTCATTCTCTCCACATAGAATTTTGCCTCGGCTTGATGGACGAGATTGTAACTTACTTCGTGGCTGACTTCTTCTCCTTTGATCAGATTTTTCCCGTTTTCTTCCTGAAGGGGAAGGGGCTTTTCTTTTCTGGCAGGGTAGGAGCTTTCGATATTAAAGTCCTGGCCGTCAATCTTAAGATTCGTGATACCGAACATCCAGCTTTTTGATTCTTTTTTGTAGAAGAACCATTTTGCAGGGCTTAAAATGCCGTTATCCGGGCTGACTTCAAGACGCTGCTTCGCGCTGACAAAATAGCCGCTCACCTTTACGATAATGTCTTTAGTCTCCTTGCCCTTGACGATTTCCTGTAAATTAGGGACATCCGTCCTATGAATCATCGTGTAAAGGGCATGGGTTGTCTCTCTGGAAGTGAGGCCCTTTGTGGTGATAAGTTTGGCGTTTTCCCTCAAAATTCCAGACACAAACCAGCTGATTACGAAAATTGCCGCCAGAGATGCGAAAATCCTGTTTTTGTTCCGCCTCAAGAATCGTTTTACGGCAAGTTTTTTCTTTGTTTTTGAAAGAAAAGCCGCCCTTTTCTCAGCGAGAGTTTTATTTTCTTCTTCTGATTTTTGCTTTTCTGATTCCGTGAACTTTGTAATTTCCTTAAAAAAGTCTTCTGAATTAAAGTTTTGCGCCTTTTTAAGCGTTTTTTCTCTTTTTTGCTCAGCTCCCGCGTCGGTAAGGCTTCTTTTCCCTGCCAGAACTTCGTTTTTTACCTTGAGAGAAAGGGCTGAATGAATGCTTTCCGCAAGATTCTCTTCAATTGAATCCTTCCAAAGTGAGAGGGGAATAAAATTTCCGTCAAAAATGTCTTCCTGTCGTTTCGTGGTGTCTTCGTTTTCAAAAGGAAAGTGGCCGGTAATGGCGCGATAGGCTGCCACGGCTCTTGTAAATAAAAGGGAAGAGGGGGCATCCAAGCCTTTATAGAGATATTTTCCCTGCAATTGACCGTAAGATTCCTTGTGATTCTGGGCGCAGATTTCAAAAAGCTCAGGATTTATAAAAAGAATATCCGCTGAGCTTGCTTTTTCCTCCGCCTTTATGACGATTCCCCCAGCACCCACGGCCTCAAGCTCTTCTTCCTGACGAAAAAGATAATCAGTCGCCTGTGAGAAAACTGAGAGGGCGAATAAATCTTCCTCAGTCCGCTCATTTTGCGGAAGGGAAAGAATGTCGGAAAGAATTTTTCCTTGAAGAGCCGGCCCCTCAAAAAGAGTGATTCCGTCTTGGCCAGCCTTAGTTCCCGAAAAAACATAATCTTCGTCTGTTATGGACTTGTTTTCTATGTGAACGAGCCTGCTTTTTTTTGCCAGCAAGTCGATTAAGTGGGTCTTTGCGAATGAATCCTGAGACAAGCCCGAAGAAAGAGTCAGGCTGTCAGCGGTGATTTTTACGATATTCATGAGATAAATTTAATGAGAATATAATGAAATGGCAAGGAAATAAAATTATTTTGCTATTCCGGCATATAAATATAATAATTGAAAATTCCCCAATCCTGCTGTAGTATTATAATATGAAAGAATTTCTCCCTTACGAAACTGTACGAAACGACGCGCTCAAACTCGCTTCAAAAATCTATCACGATGGCTTCGTTCCTGACATCATTTATACATCCCTTCGGGGCGGAGCCTACATGGCCAATGTCATAAGCGAATATTTCAAGCTGGCTCTCAAAGGAAAAAAGCCTGTCCTCTATGCCGCCGTGGTCGCCCGCTCTTACACCGATGTCCACTCTCACGACGCGGTCAGAATCGACGGATGGACATATTCCCCCGATTATCTTCGTCAGGGCGACAAAATTCTTCTGGTTGATGACATTTACGACTCAGGCCGAACCCTCAATTATCTGGTTCAGGTGCTTTTGGAAAAGGGCGTTCCCCGCTCAGACATCAAGGTGGTCGTCCACGATTTTAAAAACTTCACTTTCAAGGAAACTCTTCCCATCAAACCCGACTACTACTGCCGCAAGTTCGACATCACTAAGCCGGAGGAAGATCGCTGGATTCACTATTGCAGCCACGAGCTGGTGGGCCTTTCCAAAGACGAGCTTGAAGAAAATTATTACAAGCAGGACGAGGAATTACGCCCCGTTTTGGGAGAGTTTTTATAAGTTTTTATGCGCAGAAATTTACTGGCAGCCGCCGGGCACTTTCTTTCTCGTGCTCGCTTTGTTCCCCAGCTCGCTCACGCTCAATCGCTTCGCAATTGGCTTTGCCACTGCTCCATAGCGGTGCGGCTTTTTCTTCCTATTTTCCTGTTTTTCTCACTGCTGCCGGCCTTTTCACAGAGGGTTATCTCTCCCGTTCCCGGAACTTTCGCAAATCAGCAAACCCTTATCCTGGATTTACCCAAAGGAGCCGAGGCTTTTTATTCATACACCAACACAGACCCTCTCACTTCAGGTTTTGCCTACGACGGACCCGTCCTCATCGACATGAGCGGAAAAATTTCTCTCCGTGTGGCCGTTATAAACGGGGAAGAAAGTGAAGAGTACAAAATTGACTACACCGTGACGGATGGCGGTAATCCCTTTGCAGTTGGCACCGCGGAAAAACTTTTCATCGACCGCATTGTTAGCGAAAATATTTTGCTCTGTTCTGGCGAAAATGTGATTTCCGTTCCACGCTCTCTTTCTCTCCGCATTGGTGACGGCGAAAAACCCGCCATGAAGGGGGGAATCCTCTCAGTTTCCGCCGATAACCGTCTTTCCCGCTATATTCCCTGCATCGTCTCAAGCGGGGAGCAAAACTGGCGTTTTATTATTTTTCTTGCGCCGGGCGAAGTGCTTCCTCTCTCAAAAAAAGAAGTTCCTTTTGAAATCGAGAATTGGTCAACATTTCGTTTTACTGGGAAAAATCTTATCTGGGCTATAGATGAAGGCTATTGGTCGGCTTCCACTGACGATGTAATCCTTGACCGATCAAAAAGTCATATAGTTTATTGGCAGGATGTCGCCTATAAATCTGGAAATCCCATTCAGTCTTTCGTTCTTCCACCAAAACCTTCTCTTTTGCAAGAGTCTTATAACAAGTCTGTCGTTTTTAATATCAACGGAGATTTGCGCTACAAGCTTTCCCTTGTCTCTAGCGGGGCGGCGGGCGAAGTGCTTTTAAACGATGGCTTGTATACAACTATAACATTCGACACTTTTGAGGGAGATTATATTAGCCAGACGGCTGTTTTTGCCCTTTATTGTGACGGCGTATATCAGGGAGAACTTACTTCATCTTATGAAATTGACCGCCAGCCGCCTCTTCCTCCAAAGTTTATCGCCAGCGAAGAGGGAGAGTATGCCCGCCGTGATGTCAGTCTCAGAGTTGAATCTGAGGATGGGACCAGCGTTTATCTTGCTGTTTACGGCCCATTAACGGTCAGTGCAAATTCTTATCTTGATAATAATTCAGAATTTGATTATATAAAGCCAAATTCCAGCGACTATGTTTTGTATAAATCTCAGCCCATTGAGCTTCGGGCTGGCACAGAAATGACTGTCTGCTACAAGGCTTTTGCCTATTCCCAAGACAAAAGCGGAAATTTAAGTGCGCTTTCAAGCTATAAAGTCATTATCGATGAGTACAATTATTTTTTGGACGGAAATGCCCCTGATTTTGCTTCAGACGGAAGCCGTTTACATCCATTCAATTCCTTTGAGCAGGCCTTGAGCGTCATAAACGAGGGAAAATTCGTTCATTTTTTTGTAAACGGAGATATTCTTCTTTCGGAGGAACTTTCGCTTATTTCTTCAAATTGTTCTTTCACAGGTATGCGGGATGCCCGTTTTGTTCTTCCGCCGTCGGGTTATATACTTGTGAGGGATGCGAGCCTTGAGATGCAGAATTGCGTGGTTCAAAAAGATTTGGATAAATCCCACCCCTCTGATTCAAGGCTTTTTGTTTTTGAGCGTTCGGCAGCTTCTTTTGAAGATTGTGAGATTTCTGGCTCATTTGATTCTTCGGGAACCGTGTTTTCATCAGAAGCCTCCAGCATTGTCCTTAAGAATTCAGGATTAAGCGTGCAAGCCTCAAACTATGCCTGTAATCATTCTGCGGTAAATTCCAGAATTCAAATTGAAAAAAGCCGTTTTGCCTCAATTTCTGATACAGCAGTTAATTTTAGTTTAAAAGGTGGAAGCCTTGACCTCAGGAACAGTGAATGTGAGGTCATTTCTCACTTGGGAAGGATTGTTGAAGCGACAGGCGTTAATTTGCGAATGACGGGAAATTCCTTTAGCGGGGATTTTGATAGTGACGGAAAAAAAATCAAGCCTGTCTGGAAAGACGAAAAATCTCTCATTCTTGAAGATAAAAATAATAAAATTGAAGGATTTTAATATGATTGACTTAATTTGCGGTTTGGACGAGGCGGGAAGGGGACCTCTTGCAGGCCCTGTCACTGCCGGTTGCGTTATTTTGCCTGAGGATTTTCCCGTAGAAATCCTAAACGACTCAAAAAAACTCTCAGAAAAAAAGCGCATTGCCGCCGAAGCCGTGATTATGGAAAAAGCCTGCTGGGGGCTTGGTGTGGTTGACCACGAGACAATCGACCAAATGAACATTCTCCGTGCCAGCATGTATGCCATGAAAATTGCCTATGAAATGATGATGGCAAAGCTTCCTGGCTGGCTTTCTTCCCGGAATATCGAAATCCTTGAAAATTCCAGCCTGGAAAGCCATATTTCTGCCATCACTGACGGAACAAGCTGCCCGGAAATTTCCTGCGCCTGCCGCTGTGAGCCAAAGGCCGACGGAAAATACCCCCAGGTCATGGCGGCAAGCATTATCGCCAAAGTGGAGAGGGACAAAATGATGCTTGAATTCGACAAACTCTATCCCCAGTACGGCTACGCCAAGCACAAGGGCTATCCCACCGCCGCCCATATAGCCGTCTGCCGGGAGATTGGCATGAGCCCGATTCAGCGAAAGACATTCAAATTTTAAACTATTGCGTAAAAACGCAAGATATGTTATAAATTGCGTATAATTCAATTCACATTTTTAAGGAAGGGTCAAAATGAGCATCCGTGGAGAACTTTTTACTACTCAGGTTTTGTTGGATAACCGCTCTTATTTTTTCAATGTCAAGGAAAATCGGGCTGGTGATGTATTTTTACAGATTGTAGAGAGCAAAAAAGGCGACGGTGCAGATTTTGACCGCCACCAGATTTCAATCTTCGCTGAAGACATGCAGAAAGTCCTCGCAGGCCTCGACGACTCCCTCAAATTCATCGAAAAAGACCGCAAAGAGCGGGCAAAACTCCGCGCCGAAAAAAAGGCCGCTAAGGAAGCAAAATACGCTTTGGGCGGAGCTTCAGAAAAGAAAATCTACCGCAAGAAAGGCGAAGAAAAGAAAGACGACGGAATCAAGCGCACAGGCAAAGTGATTCACATCAAATCAAAAAAATAGGGAGCGACGGCATAGCCGGCAAAAGTCGTGAGACGACTTTTGAGCGAGTCTCGGAGAAGGCTGTGCCTGAAGTGCGCTGCCTAGAACTCTTTTACAATTTCTTTTATCGCTTCGGCGAGTTCATCCATCGCTTTTTTTGTGGTGAAGCTGCCGAAGCTGAAACGCACCGCGCTGTCTTGTATTTCCCGGCTCGCGCCCATGGCGGCCAGAATAGGGCGGCTCTGCTTTTTGGCGGAGCAGGCGCTTCCTGTGGAAATACAAAATCCTTTCGCGTCCAAAGCCCGCACCATCACATTACCGGGAATCCCAACAAAGGCCGCCTGCACGACCCAGGGACTGAACTTTTCTTCACTCTTTTCAAAATCCGCCCTCATTTCAGGAACAAGCCTGCATCGCTCAATCTGAGACAGTTTTTCCAAAAAGTCACGGGTCCATTCTTTCTGCTCGTTAAAACGCTTTTGAGCTGCCTGATTTTTTTTGTTTATGTAATATTTTTCAAGGCATTTTGAGAAAGCCACCGCTCCAAAGAGATTTTCCGTTCCGCTCCTTATATTCTGCTCCTGACCGCCGCCCACTAAGAATGAGTTTATCGGGCGAGAAAGATAGAGAATGCCGATTCCACGAGGGCCTGAAATCTTGTGGGCGCTAAAAGCCGCCGAATCGATTCCTTCATGGCTGAAATCCAAGGGAATTTTCCCCGCCGCCTGAACGCAGTCAACATGAAAGTGGGGACGGCGTTTTCCCTTTGTGGCTTGGGTGAGGGCGTCTGCAATCTCGTAAACAGGCTGGATGCAGCCAGTCTCGTTGTTTACCGCCATGACAGTGACAAAAAGAGTGTCGCTCGTGAGCTTTTCAAGGATTGACTGGGCTGAGACAAAGCCGTTTTTGTCGGGATTTACGCTCACCACATCGAATCCGAGTTTTTTGAGCTGGGCACATTCTTCCCGCAAGGCAGGATGCTCTATGGAAGAGAGGATAATCCGCCCTTTTTTTGCCGGAGAAGTGAGGACAGAGAGCAGGGGAATATGATCGCTTTCAGTTCCCCCAGAAGTGAAAAAAATCTGGCTGGCCTTTACGCCGAGGCTTTGTGCGCAAGATTCCCGCGCTCTTTCAAAAATCTTTCGCGCCTCGCTTCCTGTTTTGTGGGTTGAGGAAGGGTTTCCGTCATATTGAAGGGCAATCTCTAAAGATTCCCGTAAAATATCTTTGTCACAAGGGGCAGTGGCCGCCCAATCAAAGTAATGCTCGCTGTTCATGGCCAAAATCATAGCGGAAAATTAAAAAAGTTGCCACAGTGAATTTTTTCTGCTATTATGTATAGATAATGAAGACACTGGTGATTCTGTATGGTGGGGATTTGACTCACCATGCTTTTGATAAAGTTTTCGGCGGAAAGTCAGCTTTTGAGTCTGTCCTTGATTGGTCCGTCCTTTTTGGCGAAAAAATAATTCTCCTTGCAAAAAATAATTCTCCTCTTTTATCGCAAATTTCCTCTGTCCTTGCCTCTTATCCAAAAGTCGCCTTGATTTCAAAAGATTCCTGGTCAAAGGCTGATTTTATCGCACAGATTGCTTCTTCTCTTAAAGAAAATTCTGCTGAGTGCGCCCTTGTCTCTTATGCCGACACTCCTTTCTTAAACGAAAAACTCACCCGCGACTTGCTTGAAATGCATGAAAAATACGCGGCGGAATATTCTTTTGCCGACGGTTTTCCTTACGGTCTTACTCCGGAGCTTATCGAGGCGGGAACGGCTTCAATTCTTTCCGAACTTGCGAAAACTACTTTAAAATCTGAGGGTGAAAAGAGCCTTGACCGCGAGGCAATTTTTTCTGTGATGAGGGGGGATATCAATTCCTTCGAGATTGAAACTCTTATTTCCGATGAGGATTACCGTCTTCTCCGCTTCAGCTTTGAGGCAAGCTCAAAAATCAACTTCCTTGCCTGTAAAAATCTCTACGAAGAGGCAAAAAAGCAAAATATCAGCCTTTCAGATGCCTACGCTCTTTCAAATCTAGCCTCAAAAAGCCCCTCTGTCATGCAGACTGTGCCAGCTTTTTACAACATTCAGATTTCTTCAAAATTCAATCATAAAACTTGCTATTCACTTTCTTCTATAAATAAGAATCCTGAGCCTAAAGATTTTATGGCTCTCTCTGATTTCCAGAAAATCCTCTCACAAATCAAAGAATTTTCTGAGGATGCCGTTATTTCCCTCTCGGCTTTCGGCGAGCCTCTTTTGCACCCGGATTTCCTTGAGATTGCAAGCGAGGTTATAAATCAAAACGATGATAATCACAAAATCTCTCTTTTAATCGAGACAGACGGCTTGCTTGTCACCGAGGAGCTTTCTTCAAAAATCGCTTGTCTGGCTGCCTCAAAAAATGCCCTGGTCAACTGGATTGTCTATATTGACGCGATTGAATCGGCCATGTATGCAAAAATCCACGGCTGTGACCAGTCTGACTTTGAAAAGGCTCTTTCCGCGATTCCTCTCCTTGAAAAAGATTTTCCCTGTCAGGTCTATCCGCAATTCATGCGCATGAAGACCAACGAAGAGCAGCTTGAAGGCTTTTACCGCTTTTGGAAAGAAAAAGATTCTCCGTCTCAGGGCCAGCTGATTATTCAGAAATACAATTCGGTTTGCGGTGCTTTGCCTGACTTAAAATCTGCTGACCTTTCTCCCGTAAACCGCTTTCCTTGCTGGCACTTGCGCCGGGATATGACCATTCTTTCTGACGGTACAATTCCTCCTTGTTTCCAGCTTCTTGCTCAGGCAGGGGCGGGTAATGTTCTTTCTGAGGGGATTGAGCCTGCTTGGTTAAAAATTCAGACCATGCTTGAAAATCATATTGAAAAAAATTATTCTGCTAGTTGTGGAATCTGTGATGAATCCTATACCTTCAATTTTTAATGAGCGACAAATCAGTATGACGGTTCTCGGTGGAAAGGAAGTAGTTCCTAACATCAAGATGAATGTGTCAGCAATACTCATCAATAAAGGCTGGTCAACCTATCGCTCAAAAATGATTGAAAATCTTATCCGATGCGGCTTTTCAGAAATCATATCAATTGAATCGGATCCTGAAAATTATAGTATCGAGGATTTTTCCCGCAAATTTCCATTTGTTAAGGTTGTAATTCCCCTGGAGGATTCGACTGACGGAGATTTAATAAATATCGGTGTTTCTGAGTCGTCTTCGGACTATGCTCTCGTGCTTCGGGATTCCCTTGATTTTTCCACTGATATTCTCACACCGACTCTTGCTTCAAATCTTACAGAAAGCGGTATTTTCTGTATTTCGCCGCGCCTTTTGGGAAAAGACAATTTTTCTTTTCCAGTGCTTTTTTCTCCGTCAATTCGACATGCCTCTCTTAATGTTATGTCTACATCGGTAGTTTCTGATGGAAGCGAGAATTTATTTCCATTCGATTCTATCGCACTTTATAACCGCAGAAAATTTATCGACTTGGGCGGCTTTGACTACACGATTCTCTCAAACTACTGGCAGAATTTGGATTTTGCTTTCCGTGCCTGGCTCTGGGGGGAAGAAATAAAATTCTCAACAGCCTTCAGTCTTTCTTACAGCACGGAAGTTCCAATTCTTGACAATTCGCCCAGCCAGTTTTCAAACCGCTTCTATTTGAAAAATCTTGTTCCGCGCATCGACAAAAAACAGGCTGATCACGGCTTGATTCCAAGGTCTTCATTCTTTGCTTTCTGGGGCAGTTCGTCATGCGGTTTTTTTGAGGCAAACGCACGCTTTAAGGAAGCTCGCGAATGGGTGGAGCAGAATAAATATCGATTTAAAAGGGATGCTCTCGATTTGGTCGAGAACTGGGGAAATAAATGACAATTATAGCAGTACAATGCAGACTTTCATCAACTCGCTTGCCGGGAAAGGCCTTAAAAATCTTGGGGGGAAAGACTGTCCTTGACTGGACTCTTGCCGCCATGAAGAAGGTGAGGGCAGACGAATATTATGTTGCCACCGACGAGGCTTCTTTTGACGAGCTTGCGCCTGTTTGCGAGAGAAACGGCTTTAAGATTTTCAAAGGCCCCCTTGAAGATGTTCTTGCCCGCTATTGCAACTTAATCGAAGAAACCAAGGCCGATGTCGTATTGCGCGCCACTGCCGATAATCCTTTCTTGTTTTACGAGGCGGCTGATTCTCTCGTTGAGGAATTTGAAAAAAGATCTCAGACCGAGGATTTTGACTATCTAACATACACAGGTCTTCCCCACGGAAGCGGAATCGAAATGTTCAAGGCGGCTTCACTTTTAAAGGCCCGCGCCCTTACAAATCTTGCCTATGACCACGAACATGTAGGTCCTTCTCTCTATAATCACCCGGAGCATTTTAGGTCTCTTTTCATTCCCGCTCCCCAAGCCTTTAATTACCCCAATCTGCGCACTACAATCGACACTGCCGCAGATTTTAAGAGGGCTCAGTCGATTATAAAAATCATCTCTGGCGACAAGGTGAGCGAGAAAAATCCAGTAAAAGAGCCTTACAGCACTGAGCAAATTTTGTCTGCCCTTGAAAGTCCTGAGCTTTATAAGCCCATTCTCACAGTTCCCTGCGTCAAAAAAGGAAAGGGAACCGGACATTTGCGCCGCTGCTTGCAGATTGCCGTGGACACAGGGGCGAATGTTTACATTCCAGAAGATTCCGGCCTTGAAGAAAAAGATGAGCTTCTTGAAGACGCAAAGAAAAACGGCCTTTTAGACGAGCAGATTGTAAGCCGCCTGCCCGAAAAAAACGAATATGACTTAATCGTAACCGATGCCTTTACCCTTGACCGGGAATTGGCTCTTTCTCTTTCAAAAGCCGCTCCTGTCCTTGCCATCGATGAAGGCTCACTCAACGCGGATTTGTGCGACTGTCTCTTGGATATTATTCCTTCTTATGGTCTTGAGCGTCCTGCAAATATCTCTGATCCCACTTTCGTTACATTGCCCCAGCACAAAAGGACGGCAAAAAAGCCTGAGTCAATCGATGAAATCAAATCTCTTCTTGTGACTGTGGGTGGCGAGGATCCGGCGGACTTGGTTCTGCCTTCTTCCATTGCCTTTGCTTCCAGTGGTAAAAAAATCACAGCAATCGTGCAGAATCCCGAAGAGGCGGAATTGCGGGTCACTGACGAAGATTTGCGTAAAAAAATCACTTTCATTCGCCCAGTGCACAATTTGCGGGAACAGCTTTCCCAATACGATGTGGTCGTCACTCACTACGGCTTTACTGCCTTTGAGGCTCTTGCGGCTGGCTGCGGCGTGATTCTTCTTGGAACGACGGCTCTTCATGTAAATCTTGCGGTAAAATACGGCTTTGCCTGTCTTCCGGTTTCTCAAATCAATTCAGAGAACGCCCTTTCCCTTCTCAAAAAAACGGCTTCTCTCTATCCTGATTCTCCCTTTACAAAAGAGGGGGCTGGCAAAAAAAGTCTGGGTGACTTTGTAAAAGCTCTTGCTGGCGGAAAGAGATTTGCCTGCCCGGTCTGCCGGGATGAAAAGGCTTCCGTTGAAAATCCCATTGTGGCCCGCACGACCCTTCATACCTTCCGCCGTTGCAAAACTTGCGGAATGCTCTACATGTCTTGGACTCATGCCAGCGACAAAAATTACAATTCCTCTTATTTCTTCGAGGATTACAAAAAACAATACGGAAAGACCTATCTTGACGATTTTAAAAATATCAAAAAACAGTGCGTGCGTCGTACAAGCCTGGTGGATATGCTTTACCGAAGCGACCACAAGGCCGTCACTCCGGCTGTCTTGGATATAGGCTGCGCTTTCGGGCCTTACCTTGACGCGGCCAATGACTCTGGCTGGCAGGTCTTCGGCACGGATATTTCCAAAGAGGCCGTGGATTATGTCCAGAATTCCCTTCATTATCCGGCTGCCGTCGCCTCCTTCCCTGACTTTGACCCGGTTTCTGAATTCGGCGTGAAGAATTTTGACGCGGTGACCATGTGGTATGTCATCGAGCATTTCCAGGACTTGGATTCAGTTTTGCGCGGAGTTTCAAAAATCCTTAAAAACGGAGGCATTTTTGCCTTCTCAACGCCATCTGCAAGTGGTGTTTCTGGCAGATTCAACACCCAGTCTTTCTTCCAGAATTCCCCCACAGATCATTTTACCCTCTGGGAGCCGGGCAGGGCTGCCTCAATCCTCAAGCGATACGGCTTTAAGGTCTGCAAAGTGGTCTCAACCGGTCACCACCCTGAGCGATTTCCAAATCTCAAAGGGCAAAAATCAACCAGCCTGAAATTCGCTCTTTATTCCACAGCCAGCCACTTCTTCGGTCTTGGGGATACATTCGAGGTCTACTGCAAAAAAGAAAAGGACTGTTAATATGAGTCAAACGATTACATCTTCTGTAAAAACATCAGATTCAGAACTTCCTTATGCACAGTTCGGAAGCGGCAAAAAGACTCTTGTCATTCTTCCAGGCCTCTATACAAAAAGTCTCATGCCTTTGGCCGAGGCTGTTGCCAATCAGTACCAGCGATTTACCAGCGAATATAAGGGCTATCTCTTTGACCGCGTGACTAAACCTCTCCAAGGCTATTCTGTCTATGACATGGCTGAAGACACAATTTGCGCCATGGATTCTCTTTCCCTAAAAGATTGCTATGTGCTTGGAGTTTCTGCAGGCGGCATTGTGGGGCAGATTATCGCAGCCAGGCGGCCTGATTTGGTAAAAAAACTTGCCCTGTCTTCAACAAGCGCAAAAACTTTTAGCAAAAGTTACAAGCGGTTATTTGCATACTTTTTCTGACAGAATGAATCTTAAATTGTTTCAAAGCAAGTAATGTATTATAATAGCGAAGATAGGAGACTCTTGTGAAAAAATCTTTTTCATTTCTTCTCTTTTCTTTTTGCTTTCCCATCTTTTTTTGGGGCTGCCATAAGGACAATACGCCAGCTATTACTTCAAAATTAGTGACGGATGGATTGGGCGTTAACGACAAATCCTACAATGCGAGTGCATGGGAAGGTCTCTTGCGCTTTTACGGAGATTCTGTTGGAGAAGAAGAGCATTTCGGTACTCTTTACGATGTGGCGATTTGCAACGATAGCGGAAAATATTTTTCTGATTTAAGGGCTATTTCTGAAGAAAAGCCCGACCTCGTTATTATAACAGGATTTGTCCTTACTGATGCGATTCGGAGTGTCTCTCTTGTCTACCCAGAGCAAAAATTCCTTATGATTGACGGCAGCAATCTTTCAAATGAAAATGTTCAGAATTATCTTTTTGCCTCAGAAGAAGGTTCCTACCTTGTCGGTATGATAGCCGCTGAACAGTCAGTCAAAGAGGGGGTGCAAAATCCTCGCTTTGGTTTTATAGGCGGTATGGAAAGCGATGAAATCATTGATTTTGAGATTGGTTATGTGCAGGGAATCCGTGCCGTCCTTCCAGATGCAGAGGTGTTTTCTTTCTATACTGATGATTGGAGTCGGCCAGCACTGGCGGCAGCAAAAGCCAAAGTTTGGTATGAAAAGGGAGTCTATGCAATTTATACGGCTGCGGGCATGTGCGGAAACGGTACGATTGCGGAAGCTGTTTCTCACCGTAAGGCTGGCAAAAATGTATGGGCGATTGGTGTAGATCAAGATCAGTTTGGAGAGGGCGTTTACGGTGTTGGAAAATCTGCCGTTCTTACTTCAATGATAAAAAGGGTAGATAATGCTGTAGAAATCGGCCTGAATTCTGTCCGTACTGGCGCTTTCAAAGGCGGATCAAGAATCCTTTCCCTGAAAGACAAAGCTGTGGGCTTTTCGACTACAAATACGGAATTAGACCCTGAAGTAATTAAGCATGTACAGACCGTGCAGGCAGAAATCATATCCGGTAAGCGCAATGTCATCTCAACTTATAAAGACCGGGCTGCCGCTGAATCGATTTTACAGACGGTAAAGAAATAAGCGGAAGGAATAATTCATGACTAAGAAATCACAGCTTAAACAGAGACATGTTTCTCCGCTGGCAGTTAAATTGCTTCTTGCTGCTGTTGCATTTGGCTTGCTTTTGTTTTTAATCATCGTTTATATGGGATACAAGCATTTTTCCAGTGTCTTCACTAACCAATACACTCGTATGACAGAGCAGTTTGCCCATATCTCCGCTTCATATATTTCTGGCGAACAGATCAGCCGTTATGCCACAAGAGCCATTGCAGACGATGAATATAACGGAATCTATCAAAAATTAATGGAAATAACCAATGTCGCTGACTTGGACAGCATTGCCGTTACGGTTCCAGAGGCAATCCGATATGAAACACAAAGCTATGTCTTTCACACGGTAAATGCCCGTTATGCAGACAGAATACAAACCTATTCACTTGGCTCGCCGGAATATCTCCTTACAAAAAGCAAAAAATCCATCATAAACATGAAAAGGCTCATGCAGCTGGGAAAGCAATATACTGAATATAATTATTCAAAAAACAAAAAAGGGCAGAGAACAGGAACCGTAATGACGGCTCTTCCTCTCCGGGACCAGTACAACAATATCATCGCCATGCTTTCAGTTACAAAGTCAATTGATGAAGTGATTGCAGTGCAGATGCTCTATTTTCAGCGTATTTTTATGGTCGCCCTTATCGTAACTTTAGTCTTCATCTTCCTTTACGGCTTTTCTCTCTGGCGCATGATTATTCGTCCTATTCTTTTGATTAAAAGTGAAACATCATTCTTTGCCGCGAACAATAAACTTTCCGGACTTCTTAAAAAAATCAAAAATCATGACGAAATCGGCTCCCTTTCCCATGCATTCGAGGACATGAGCGAGCAGATTAACCGTTATATTACAGAACTCACAACGGTTACCGCCGAAAAAGAACGAATTTCTACTGAGCTGAATCTTGCGGCAAAAATCCAGCTTGAATCCCTTCCCAAAGGTTATCCAGCTTTCCCGGAGCGCAAGGATTTTGACCTTTTCGCATCCATGTCTCCAGCAAAGGAAGTGGGCGGTGACCTTTACGATTACATGCTTGTAGACGATGACCATCTCATGCTTGTTGTGGGTGATGTTTCGGGTAAGGGGGTTCCGGCCGCTCTTTTTATGATGACGGCAAAAACTCTCCTTGATTCCGGATCAAAACACGGCCTTTCGCCAAAAGAAATTTTTGATACTACAAATAACCAGCTTTGCAAAGGAAATGAAAGCGATTTGTTCGTCACCTGCTGGCTGGGTATCCTTACTTTCAGCACGGGAGAACTTCGCTTCGTGAACGCAGGGCACCCCTATCCTGTTTTGTGTCATGATGGCAATTTCAGTTATGTAAAAACAAGTCCGAATTTTGTACTGGGAGGAATGGAAGACATTTCTTACAAAGAACATTCGATAAATCTCGTAAAAGGCGACAGACTTTTTGTGTATACGGACGGAGTTACCGAAGCCACAGATGCAAATAAAGAACTTTTCGGTGAAGACCGCCTGCTTTCCGCAATACAAAAAACAGGAAATATGAACGCGCCTGACACTCTGACCAGCGTCCGAAAGGATATCGATGACTTTGTCGGCGAGGCGGAGCAGTTCGATGATATAACTATGTTGCAATTCATTTGGTAATATCCTAAAATGCCAAAAAAGGTATTTTCCTCAAATGATTGGATTTTCAAAAAACGATAAAATCTTGATTCTTGGCGCAGGACTCATGCAGAAGCCTGCGATTCTTGCCGCAAAGCACCTGGGCTTAAAGGCGGTCGTAGTCGATGCGAACGAAAAAGCTGTTGCCGTCCCTCTGGCTGATGAATTTTTCCCGGTTGATTTAAAGGACCGCTCTTCTCTTCTGGAACTCGCAGAAAAACTGAACGGGAAGGGGGAGCTTAAAGGCGTTTTTACGGCAGGAACGGATTTTTCTGCCAGCGTTTCTTTTGTCGCCGAAAAATTAGGTCTTCCCGCCCATTCATTTGAAGCCGCCCTCAATGCCAGCGACAAAGTGCGTATGCGGGCCTGCTTTGAAAAATCAGGCGTTCCCAGCCCGAAATTCCGGGAATTAGACGAAAGTATAATCAGTGAAAATCTGTGTGAATCTGTGGATTACCCTAAAGTCGTAAAACCCTGTGACAATATGGGTGGCCGTGGCTGCCGCTTAATCCGAAATCAAAATGAATTTCTTCCCGCAGTCACCAATGCGATTCAGAATTCCCGCAGCCACCGGGCAATTTTTGAGGATTACATGGAAGGCGCTGAGTTTTCAATCGACTCAATCGTCTACAAGGGCACTCTCACCATTACGGGCTTTGCCGACCGTCACATTTTCTATCCCCCTTACTTCATCGAGATGGGCCATTCTCTTCCGTCAAAAGTTGACTTAAAAATCAAGAACGAGCTTATCGCAACCTTTGCCCTGGGAATCAAGGCTTTGGGGCTCACTTGCGGCGTTGCCAAGGCTGACATCAAGTACACGAAAAACGGCCCTATGATTGGCGAGATTGCGGCCCGTCTTTCTGGCGGCTATATGTCCGGCTGGACTTTCCCTTACGCCAGCGGCATGAACCTCACCGAAGAGGCAATGAAAATCGCTGTAGGAAAAGAGCCTGATTATCTCCTTTCAAACCGGGTTTCTCTTCCCTGGCAGCCCCACGAGTCTGTTAAAGGAAAGGCCCAGCCCTTTGAATTATATGAAATTACAAATACTCTCGTGAGTGCGGAGCGAGCCTGGCTTTCCATTCCCGGCAAGATTTCAAAAATCTACGGACTTTCAGAAGTCAAGCAGATTTACGGAGTGAGGGATGTGCTTCCCCGGTCAAAAGAAGGCGACAGCGTGAACTTTCCCCGCAACAATGTGGAGAAATGCGGAAACATCATCGCCGTTGGCATAAACCACGAGCAGGCCTACAAGTCAGCTGAAGAGGCGGTTTCAGAAATTGTCCTACGCTTGGAGCCGAATAATCCCCAAACAGAGGCTTTCCTTTCCGGCAGATGCGAAATAGACGAAGAGGGCTTCCCGGTCTCAGCTTTTACATTTTGCCCCAACAAGGAAAATTCAATCACAGTAGGCGAGGGGACAAAAATCCCCGCAAAGGCAAAGGTTATCGATTTTCTTCCCGAAAGCCTGATTCCACTGGCCGACTCATTAAAAGACTGGAATCACCGTACTTTGCGAAAAACTCTGGAAAAATTCGATGAAATCTGCCCCGATCACGGCGAGCTGGATGGAAAATCTTTCTGGCAGGCTGTCCTTCGCGGCGGAATTCAGGGCGCGCTTTATGTTGCCGACAATATAAATAATGTATAATGCATGATTTTTAATTCATAATTATTGAAGCGTAAAAACTAAGCGTTCATCATTATGGATTGAGAATTATTATGCATTATGAATTGTGCATTTTATGAAGAAAGCATTTCTATTTTTAACACTTTTATTTTCTCTCTTTGCGATACACGCTCAGTCAGCAAATTTGAATTTAATCACTGAGTCAGAAAAACTTGGTGCTACGGTTTACTGGGATTCTTTGAGCGGCTCTGGTCTTCTTGAAAAAAACGGCCATCAGGTTTCTTTTAGGGCAGGGGACGGCTTTGTCTTGCAGGATTACAAAAAACTTGCCCTTACGGACGCTCCCGTGGTAAAAGACGGTGTTCTTTATGTCACAAAAGCCTTCCTTGACAGCGCTGACAAACTCTTCAAAACCGAGACAAACGAAAGCAACGGCTACAAAATCGGTGCGATTCTCATTGATCCCGGTCACGGCGGAAAAGACCCCGGTGCCCAGATGACTCATAAAATCAAAGGGAAAAATGTCACGGTTCGTGAAAAAGACATAAATCTTGCGGTGGGTAAAATGCTATATTCAAGGCTCAAGGCCGCTTATCCCGACAAAAAAATCCTTATGACCCGCAACACTGATGTATTCCTCTCTCTGGCTGAACGCACAGAAATAGCAAATTCTGTCAAACTTGGAGAAAAAGAAGCCATTCTTTATGTCTCCGTGCATGTCAATTCTTCCCTCGACAAAAAGGCTTCCGGTTACGAGACATGGTATCTTTCGCCTGGCTACCGCCGCACAGTTCTCGAAAAAACCGGCGATGTGGACAAGAATCTTTTTAATGTAATGAATTCCATGATGGAAGAAGAATACACCACCGAAAGCATTCTTATCGCAAAATTCATCATGGACGGAATCGCCGCTCAGGTAGGAAATCTTTCAACTCCACGGGGGATTAAGGCTGAGGAGTGGTTTGTCGTCAAGAATTCAAACATGCCGGCAGTCCTCGTCGAAGTCGGCTTCCTCTCAAACGAAAAAGAGGCCGCCCTTCTGGCTGATAATTCCTACTTGCAAAAAATGTCTCTCGGAATATATAATGGCTTGTCCGCTTTCGTTACTCACTTTGAGCGTTCCAGGGGATTTACCGGACATTAAACGGAATTCTAAAAGATGAAAATCGATAATTGCATACAATTTCTTCAAAAAAATAAAATAAAAGTTGCAGCCATTCTTGGCGGAATCATCTTGCTTCTCATTATGATTCATGTTTTTTCCCATCTCGGAGAAGACCGTCGTGTCTTTATCTATCCGCTTTCAGGCTCCACACGTAATCAAAAGGAAGTCCGTTACCTTGACTCTCATCCAGTCCAAGGAAAAATAAACTACTATGTGGACGAATTGATTTTAGGTCCTTCGTTTTATAGGGGAAGGGCGCTTTTTACGCCTGGAACACAGGTTGAATACTGTTTTTTACGCCAAAATTCCCTTTATGTCGGGCTTAGTTCTGAGGCTGCTTTGCAGGAAACTGGAGCTGTTTGCATAGAAGAAGGCGTTAAACTTTTTAAAAAAAATATCAAAAAGAATTTTACAGGCATCAAACATATAGAACTTTTTATTGATGGAAATTGTATTTCTGACTGAAAATCGATTTAAATTTTCATTGACAAAATTCAATATATGTTAGATACTGTGAGTTATACAAGGCTACATCATTTGAGAAAAAAGGAGCTTCGAAAAATGAAGAAAACTTTAGTTTTATCGGCAGCATTGATGACGCTCGTAGGACTTTCATCTTTTGCAGAAGAGAGAACCCTTATCGACTTCACAACGCTTAAAGCAGACACCGCTGTTTATCCTCAGAACGAAGATGGTTCAAGCAGTGATGAACAGAAACCAAACCAGAACGGTCGTACTTTAATGGATTATCGTAAGGCTGCTGGTGCATCTTTTACTAAGGACCAGAAAGAACTTATGAAGTCTTCTCTCGCAATCACACAGTGGGAAGTCGTTCTTAACAGTTCTGCTCGCACTGTTAGCAGCTTGGCTCTGTCACAGGTTCGCGAGGCACCTTCAAAAGCATTTGACACTGTTATGGGTGTCCGAGTTGTATTCCCAACAGGTGCATACAACGCAAATGCAAAAATTGTTCCACCATTCTCTATCCCAGCTTATGAGCCGTATGGAGAACTTGACGAAAACGGCGACCGAAAAGCTGCTGAGTCAGGCGACGGTGAATCTTCAGGACCAAAATGGTTGTTCGAAGCTGATGATCCATCAGACAAAGCTTCTCCAGCTTATGGTCTTGTAAAGAATGTTGGTACAATCAAAAAGATTGCAGTTACAACTATGGGTATGAACTTCCCACATGCTCTCTATGTTCTTTTGAGCGATACAGACGGTGTTGAGCGCCGCTACTTCATGGGTTACCTCGGATTCGACGGTTGGAAAACTCTCGAATGGAACAACCCTGAGTATATTTCAGAAGTTCGCACTCGCGAAATCCGTGTTTACCCAATTTATCCTCGTGGCGAACCATTTGCTAAATTCGAAGGATTCCAGATTTGCCGTGATGCAGCACACATTGGTGATGACTTCATCGGTTACTTCAAAGATGTAAAAATCATCTACGATAAAGCTAATCTTGAGACAGAACGCGATATCGCTGATGAAGACATTTGGGGAATCATCGGACGCAAAGAGTCTGCTCGTCAGGCTCTTGAAATGTCACGATTCGGCAACAAGCAGGTTAACCGCTATGTTGAGCAGAGAAAGATGGCTGTTGAAGAGGACTTCACACCAACTATCGATGCAAACAATAGTGCAGCTGCTCAGTCAAATGGTGGACAGGCTGCTAACTAATTAGTTTAGCCCTAAAAAAAACCGTCTGCAATTCGCAGGCGGTTTTTTTGTCTTTAAAATAATACTTGCTTTAATATAATTTTATGGTAAAATCCTTTTATGGAAAATTTTGTAAATTCATTGCCGAGTAAAAATAATATAAAAGCAACTTACGAGTCCTATAAACCGGTTTTTTCTGAAATCGTAACGAATGTAGAGAATAAGCTTCGTAAAAACCTTCATCTTTCCTCAAATCCCACATATAAATCACGCGTAAAGTCTTTCAACAGCTATTACCGTAAAGTCCTTCGATTAAAGAGTGAAGAGGCCGAAAAGAATAATTTCGTTGAGCTCACCGACATGATGGGAATCCGGGTAATCTGTGCCTTCCTTGAAGATTTAAGCGAGGTTGAGCAGCAGATTAAGGACAATTTCGTCGTCAAGGAAGTGGAGTACAAGGGAGCGCAGCAGTCTTTCCGAGAATTCGGCTACGAGTCCGTGCATGTCCTTGTCTCAATTCCAAAAGACTGTATGCCAAAAAAATGCGAGCTTCCTTTGCCGGAGAGTCTTGTTTGTGAAATCCAAATCCGCACGATTTTACAGGACGCTTGGGCAGAGGTTGAGCATGAGCTTATCTATAAGTCAGAGTTCACTCCCTTTGACATGCCCCTTCGCCGTAAGCTCGCATCTATGAACGCAAGCCTTACTCTTGCCGACATTATTTTCCAGGAAATCCGCGATTATCAGAAAAAGCTGCAAGGGGAGGTGGAGGCTCGCAGGGCTTCATTCTACGAAAAGGCGGATGAGCTTACATTTACGGGTGGCGGAAAGAAAATCGAAAATCTTGAGCCTAAGAGCATCAGCCGGGTTTCTCCCTATGTTCACGGCACTATTGACGATATGATTCTTGAGGCGATTCAGGCTCATAACCACGGAGACTTGGAAAAAGCCGTGGAGATTTACTCAATTATCATCAATTCTGAGCCAACGCCACCGGCTCCAGTCCTTGCGGTTATTCACAAGCACCGGGGCATGGCCTATTTTTCCCAGAACAATTATACGGCTTCCCTTGAGGATTTTCAGAAGAGCGTAATTTATGATCCCAACGCTTTCCGCTCATACTATTACATTGGAATCGTTTTGAGCATCATGAACAAGCATGAAGATGCCATTGCGGCTTATACTGAGTCAATCCGAATCAACGAGTACCAGTCTCACGCCCATTTCAGGCGGGCAGTTTCCTATTACAAATTGGGAGATTTCGACAATGCCTTAAAAGATTTAACCAATGCACAAAGTCTGGGCTTAAACGACAGCGAAACCGAAAGTCTCCACGCCAAACTTATGGAAAAATTCGGAATGAAAATGTAGAATATCTCAATTATGGAAATAAATCGTCGCTTTTCCCTTGAGGTCCGCCAGGAGATGAAACGCCAGATTGAGATGGCTGGCGGTAACGAAGTTTTTTTTGCAGGTATTATAAACGCTGAGGGCGTCGTTATTTCTGTTCAGGCGGGAAGTCGGGGAAATTCTGATTCTGTCCCTGTTAATTTTTCCTTTGCGCGGGAGGCCTCTGTTTTAATCCACAATCATCCTTCGGGAAATCTTCAGCCTTCTGACGCTGATTTAATGGTGGCAAGTGATGTCTCAGAAAAGGCCCAGGGCTTTTACATCGTCAACAATGCCGTGAGCGAAGTTTATGTGGTCATGGAGCCGATTACGCCTGTGGTCACGAAAAAACTTGATTCTGGCGAAACGGCTCTTTATCTTTCTTCTTCCGGTCCTCTGGCAAAAATCTCCCCTTATTTTGAGGAGCGGCCCAGTCAGATTGAGCTTGTAAAGGAAATCTCTTCGGCCTTTAATGATGAGTCTGTGGGTGTTTTTGAGGCCGGAACCGGTGTCGGAAAATCTTTTGCCTATCTTATCCCCTCAATGCTCTGGGCGATTAACAATAAGGAGCGGGTGGTGATTTCCACTGGAACCATAAATCTCCAGCAGCAGCTTTCCGAAAAGGACATCCCGCAGGCAGAAAAAATCATAGGCAAGAAGGTCAAGTCCATCCTCGTAAAGGGACGGCAGAATTATGTATGCCTCCGCCGTCTTTCTGAAGTGGGCTCTGAGCGGGATTTGTTCAGCGATGAGACTGAAATCTTTGACAAAATCAACGCATGGGCAAAGGAGAGCAAGACTGGCAGCAAAAGCGACTTGTCTTTTATGCCCCCGGAAAATCTCTGGCAGCGGGTAAACTCCGAGGCGGACGCCTGCATGGGAATGAGGTGTAAGTTCCGGGAAAAGTGCTTTGTCATGAAGGTGCGGAAGGAAGCGGCTGACGCGAACATTCTCGTTGTAAACCATCACATGCTTTTTGCTGACATTGAAAGCCGCATGAACGGGGCGGGTTACGATGACACGGCGGTGCTTCCTCCTTACAAGCGAATTGTTTTTGACGAGGCCCACGGAATTGAAGACGCGGCCACGAGTTTTTTTTCAAATTCCCTCAACCGTTTCAGAATTTTAAAGCAGCTCAGTCTTTTGTACCGTCAGCGGAAGGCCAGCGCAACGGGCTATCTTTTTACTCTTTCGGCTCTCTCCCGCATTGAGGATAAATCTGATGTAGTAAAGGTTGAGATTGAAGAAATAAAGTCTTCCATCGTGGCTCTTGAAGAAGAGGCGGCTTCTGTTTTGGGAAGGGAATTTAATCTCCGGCTGTTTCAGGGAAGTGCCCATCGTTTTACCGGCATTATTCAAAAAATAAAAAAAGTACAGCAACACATTGCGACTGTTTGCGGCTTGATGAGGGAAATTATCGAAGGAATTGACGAAGATGATTTGGATTCTTCTGTGATTTACGAGGCGAAGGCTGTTCTCCGCCGCCTGGATGACATGGTGGCAACGGCTCAGAATTTTGTTTCATGGGAAGAGCATCCTGAGAGCGTTTTCTGGGTTCAAGCTTCCCGACTTCCTCCTTCAATGGCAAAAAATTCTGATAATCCACTTTATTTTGTCTTTAATGAGACACCGCTGGACATCGCTCCCATGATGAACAAGGGTGTTTTTGAGCCTATGAAAACCATTGTCTGCACATCGGCGACGATTTCAATCAGCAAGAGTTTTGATTTCTGGAAAAAGCGGGTGGGAATCAATTTTGTCGAAAAGGACAGGGTAAACTCAGGTGAATTCGCCTCTCCCTTTCCCTACAAGGAAAATATGGTTCTTGCCGTGCCCAGTGACGCGCCTTTTCCCGATAACGAGAATTTCCAGTCTTACATTGAAGATTCTATCGTGCGAATGATTGAGGCTGCTGGCGGAAAGACCTTGGTTTTGTTCACGGCCTATGATTCCTTGCGTCATGCCTGTGATACGGCTCGCACTCGCCTTCGTTCCAGCGGAATCACTGTCTTAAAGCAGGGGGATGATGACCGCTTCCGTCTCTTGTCCCAATTTAAGGAAGATACGGCAAGCTGTCTTTTTGCCACAGATTCTTTTTGGGAGGGAGTGGATGTTCCGGGACAGGCTCTTTCTCTGGTCATTATCGTAAAATTGCCTTTCGGAGTGCCCAGCGATCCTGTTTTCGCGGCCAGAAGCGAAGAGATTGCGAAGCGTGGTGGCTTTCCTTTTATGGAGTTGAGTGTTCCCGACGCGGTGATTAAATTCCGACAGGGCTTTGGCCGGCTTATCCGTCGCGGAGATGACAGGGGAGCGGTGGTCGTTCTTGACCGGCGCATAATCGAAAAATCTTATGGCCGCATGTTTACGAGCAGCGTGCCTGAGACAGAAGTTGTATATCGACCTCTGGCGGAGATTCTTCCAAGAATCAAAGAATATTGCGAATAATGCATTTTTTTTGAAATTTTAAGATAATAGCACTTGCATTGATTTAGAAATTTTGATATATTATTCGAGCGTTGCAAAATAAATCGGGCAGTTAGCTCAGTTGGTAGAGCCCCTGGTTTACACCCAGGTTGTCGGGAGTTCGAGTCTCTCACTGCCCATTTTTTTCCGGGATGTAGCGCAGCTGGTAGCGCGCTTGGTTTGGGACCAAGATGTCGCAGGTTCGAATCCTGTCATCCCGATATTAAGCTGTCTTTATGTAAGGCGGCTTTTTTTATTTTAAATAAATTTCTTGCAAGAGACATCGCAGGATTCGAAGCGGAATGAGCGCCGACCAGCGGGAGGAAGAGCCCGCAAGGAGGCGGGCGTAAGCGAATGCAGCCGCCTGAAAGGAGCGCACAGGAGGTGTGCGACTGGAAGGCGAATCCTGTCATCCCGATATTAAGCTGTCTTTATGTAAGGCGGCTTTTTTTATTTTAAATAAATTTCTTGCAAGAGGCGGTTTGTTGTTAGAAACTGAATGGGCGGCGGTCAGTGCTCATCTCGTAAATCCGCAAAAATAAAAAATCCCCGCTCTTCAAAGTGCACTCATGAAGAAGCGGGGATTTTATGATTGTAAGATTTCTGATAAAGTTATCTATTATTTGAAATCTTTTGGTCGTCTCTCTGTACGCTTGCATTTCTGACATTCAGCGTAGTTCTTGAGTCTGCCATTTTCGAGCTTTGTTTTCATTTCGACTTCGCCACCGCATGTGCAAGTAAATTTCTGTGTTGCAACGGTTGTACGAGAGTTTTTTGATGCACCAGCCATTTCTAGCCTCCCTATAAAAATAATCGATTATTCTTATATTTTATCGAATTGGGTAAAGACTGTCAATAATAGTGCATAATTATGTCAGACTTTTGGATTTTTCTTTTATTTATCTTAAAATTTTGTTTGCAATCTCTGAAAAAAGGGTTATAATTAAAGAATCTTTACTTATTAGAGAGGTTTGCATGGACATCCAGGTACAGGATTTAATCGAAAAGATTAAAAAAGACGGTGTCGCTGCTGCCGAAAAATCTGCTTCTGAAGTAAAAGCTCAGGCTCAATCTGAGGCTGAGAGAATCATCGCGAATGCGAAAGAAGAAGCTGATAAAATCATCAAAGCAGCAAAAGATGAAACAGCACGCATGGAAAAGGCAAGCGAAGATGCAATTCGTCAGGCTAGCCGAAACCTCGTGCTCTCATTTAGAGACAGCATCACAAAAGAACTTTCTGCAATCATCACTGCAGAATCAGAAAAAGCTTATTCTTCTGACTTGCTCTCAAAGCTCATTCCGGAAACGGTTAAGGCTTGGACGGCAAATACAGAGGCAAGCGAAGTTTCCGTTCTTCTGAACGAAAAAGATTTGAAAGCTTTGGAATCAAATCTTAAAGCAGCCCTCAAAGCCGAAATCTCAAAAGGTCTCACGCTCAAGGTTGACTCTTCAATCAATTCTGGATTCCGTGTCGGCGTAAAAGACGGTGCGGCTTTCTACGACTTCTCTGCAGAAGCAGTCGCTGAGCTTTTCAGCGCATATTTGAATCCGCGGGTTGCCAGCATCATGAAAGAAGCTGCTAAATCTGAGTAGGATAAACGGGGGTAGAGTATGAGTAATCAATATTACCTTGTATCCCAGCTTCCCGGCTTTACGGTGAGCGACGATAAAACGGTATTGCCAATTACTTATGATTATTACTATGACCTCTGTTCACGCTTTCTTAGCAAAAACGAAATGAAGATTCTTGACGGTCTTTCTTTGGAACCACCGCTGGAAGATTCAAAAACTGGCTCGTCATTCGTTGACACTTGGAATTACAAGGAAAAGAGCCTCCGTCTGGCCCTGGCTCAAATTCGTGCCCTGCGCATGAAAAAGAAGTTCAGCGCCGGCAATGAGTCGATTGCTCCTGACGCGGTTCAGGCGGCACGCACTGCGAGCGGTATGGACAGTCCTTTGGCTGCCGAGCAATACCTCAACCAGTACAGGCTCACTGTTATTGAAAGCATGCGTCCGACAGATGGATTTTCACTTGATGCCGTCTTCAGTTACGGTCTCAAGCTCAAGCTTGCCACCCGAATGAAAAAGTTCGACGAGGCAAACGGTTTGGCTTCTTACAAGAAGATTTATACAAGAATTCTTGAAGATAAATAGTCTTGAAGATTTATAGATGGAGAATTAAATGACGGATACAAAAGGAAAGGTAGTCGGAGTTAATGGAAACATGGTTTCTGTCGAATTTGACGGAAATGTTTCTATGAACGAAGTTGCCTATGTTAAAGTTGAGGACTCAAGCTTAAAGAGCGAAGTTATCCGTATCCGCGGAAATGTAGCTCAGCTTCAGGTCTACGAAATGACAAAAGGAATCAAGGCGGGGGATGTCGTTGAATTCACAGGCGACCTTCTTTCTGCCGAGCTTGGTCCAGGTCTTTTGGGACAGGTTTATGATGGTTTGCAGAACCCTCTTCCTTTGCTTGCAGAAAAGGCAGGCTGGTTCCTTGAGAAGGGTATTTATGTTGACCCTCTCGACAAAGAAAAACAGTGGGAATTCACACCGACTGCAAAGCCTGGTGATGTTCTCAAAGCAGGCGAATATGTGGGAAGCGTTCCTGAAGGACCTTTCACCCACAAAATCTTCGTGCCATTCTATCTGCTTGGCACATACACGGTAAAATCTATCAAAGAAAAGGGCTCTTACACCCTCAAAGACAAGATTGCCGTTCTCACCGACGAAAAGGGCAACGATGTTGAAATCGGTCTCTCATTCAAATGGCCGGTTAAGCGTGCCGTAAACTGCTATGCAGAGCGACTGGCTCCAACCGAAACAATGGTCACGAAAGTCCGACTTATCGATACTTTCTTCC
>DFEB01000062.1 GCA_002368605.1 Treponema sp. UBA3813
AGTTTGTTGGTCGCCACGTCAAATTGCGGCTGATAGTAAAGCTGGAAAATCTCGTCCGCAACGGCCTTGTTGAGTTTCGACTGAATGGCGACTTTTTCCATGAATCGTTCCCGCATAATCGCTTGGAAGAAACACAAGTCATTTTTGCCCTTGCGTTTTGCCTCGTACATGGCCATGTCCGCATATTTGAGCAAATCTTCGCTGGTCTCACCGTCATCGGGGCAGATTGCGATTCCGCCTGAAAAATCAATTCCCTCTTCGTTCATGACTTCCAGCAGCATGTCGCCGGCATTCAAAATCGTGTCCTGGGAGTTGATTCCCTTCATCATGACGATGAATTCGTCTCCTTCGTAACGGTAAACCCGGAGATTTTCGTTCTTGAACCGCTTTAAAATCTCTGCCGTGTGACAAATCACTTCGTCTCCTTCGCTGTGTCCCTGAGCGTCGTTTATCAGTTTCATGTTGTCAAGGTCGAGTAAAATCAAGCCGAATTTTTCGCCCTCTTCTTTAACTGTCTTAATCCATTCTTCAAAGTCAAGCTTGAATTTCTGTCTGTTTGAGAGACCTGTCATTGAGTCGTGATATGCGATGAATTCCAACTGCTCGTTCAAGAAATTTATGTTTTCCAGCCGCTTTTTTAAATCTTCTCGTGAATTTGAAAGCTCATCGGTGAGGGCGGCAAGCCGCAAATTCTGCCGTAAAAGCTGCTGTTCCCTTTCTTTGTCTTTGTCGATGTTCCACACTGAAATGATGATGAATCCTGATACTGTTGAATTCATGTGCACGCGAAGCCATGCGTTTACATGAGTTGAATAGAATGTTTTTTCCTGCATTTCACCAGTTTCCGTGCAGTCACAAGCCATTTTATACCAATCGACTTCTTTTGAGAGACGCGAGACGCATTCTTCCGTGGTAAAACCAACTTTCAATAAATCACCGTAAGTGTTTTCAAAACTCTCGTTCATAAAATGAACCGAAAAATTTTCCTCAAAATCTGATTTTGAAGGATTTTTCTTTTTTGACGAACCTTGATTTGAGATGATTACCACAATCGGAGTGGAAATTTTATCGAGAACTTCTTTGTAATCACTATCTTTCATTATGTGCCTCTTATTGAAAATGCAGACAAAAACTCAACTCTAAATATCGGCAGAAAGTTCAGAAAACATGACGCCAAATCTTGAAATATATGAAAATTGTGTCATAATAAATTTATCTTAAAAAGCTAGGGGATTTTCATGAAATCGCATAAACTTTTACGAGTTTTTTCACTCTTCTGTTTTTTTGTAACAAGTTTTTCTTTTTATTCTTGCTCTGACTTAGAGACGGAGGGTGGAAAAGTAAATCTCTCGTTTTCAAGCGAGCAGTTATTCGGCTCTCGCAACATTATTTTACCTGATGTTGAGCCTGAACTGCCTTCAGGATATGCTGATCATAACACTCTTTATATAGTTGTATCCCTTCGTGGAGATTACAAGGCAAGTCAGTCTGTAGTTTTTTATTACATGAACGACTATCCAACTTCCAGCACATTTTCTTTTGATTCTGTTCCTGTTGGCAGCAATGTCTATCTTGAAGCGAATGTATATGGACCGTGGATGACTTCACGCATGCACATGCTTACAGGAAAGAGCTCTTCTTTTACGGTGCTCGCGGGCGACAATACAGTGGCTGTAAAAATGAAGAATTTACAAAATCTAGAAGATGGCCCCGCATCTTTTGGATACGCAGCGACTTGTTCGTATGGGGATGCTACGACTCCAATAGACGGAATAAATTTTTCCACGAATGGGAAATATTGTATTAAAGTTGATGGATTCATTGTCTCTGAAGGAACTTGGACTAGTAATGGTGATACTTATTACATTTCAGAATGCATTTACAAAACGCCGGTTGTAACAGAGACTGTTAATGGGGTTTTTCTTACTTTTGGGGCTCCCGTAATAGTTGATTATCCGGAGGCAAAAGCTTGTCCTGCTAAATCCGAGGAGGGAGTCGGATTTAAGACTATCACCTTTACAAATACTGCAGGTGTTGAATTTTATGCTAGTAATGGTGCTTAATATTTAAAAACAAGAGGGATGACCAATAAGTTCAAAAAGTGTCATTTTCCATCTTGACCCGCCTGTCATTTTCGGGCTTGACCCGAAAACCCATTTACTTATTGGACAGCCCCTTGTTTTTTCGTGCCAGGTATCTCTAGTTTGTCTGCAAGCGGAGTTTTTCCCATTTTGAGTAGTACATGTCGAGTTTTTCGCCCAAATCGTCCTTAAGCTCACAATTGTCCATTGCGCTGGCAGGGTAGAGGGGCTTTTTGGTCATGTACTTCTCTGCCTCAAGGTTTACGAAGCAAGGGAAGTTGAAGAAGTCGAGGAACTGGGCGTAGTTTTCCGGTCTGTGGATAAAATTGATGAATTCCGTGGCAAGTTCTGCTTCTTTTGAGTCTTTGAGAATACAAAGGCTGTCGAGATATGAGGCTCCGCCCTGCTCAGGAATAAAGAAGTCGATTGTGCTTTCCCATTCTGATTCTGGAACTTCGCCGTACATAACTTCAGCATAGCCGTGACAGAGCCACAAGTCACCACGGGCAAAGTCTTTTCCGAAGCCCTCTGCGTCGAATTTTACGATATTTGGAAGCCAGCTGTTCTGAATCAAATCCACTGCTTCGGTTACTTCGTTTTCGTTCGTTGTGCTGACCGCATATCCCTTGTATTTGAGGGCGTCACCGATAACTTCGCGGTAGTCGTCCATCATTGAGGCGTGACCCTTGAAGCGCTGGTCGGCGAAAATGTTCCATGTGCGCTCGTAATCGCCTGCCGGCATCTTCTTTTTGTTTACGCCGATTCCAGCGGCTCCGAAGTAGTAGGGAACAGCGTAGACCATTTCCGGGTCATAAGTGACTTTTTCAAGGACTTTCGGGTTGATTTTGCTGCGGTTGGTGAATTTTGCCTGAATGATTGGCTGGAACATCCCGCGCTTCATCATGATTGAGACATAATCCTGTGAAGGAACGACGATATCGAAACTTTTTGCGCCACCGTTGACGAGTTTGTTGAACATGGTTTCGTTTGAGTCGTACTCCGTGACGATGACTTTGCAATCAAATTCTTTTTCAAAGGCTTCAACCACGCTCGTGGGGGTGTAGTATGTCCAAGTGAAGAGTTTGAGCGTCTTTTTCTGTTGGCAAGAAGAAAGACCCAAAACAGCGGCAAATCCCAGAGCCGCAAGCGAAATGCGTGAAAGAAGTTTCATCGTTTTCTCCAATAAAAATTAGTGTGCTGAAGCGAATCCTTTGAGGCTCTTTCGTAAAAGAACGGCAAGACCGCCAATCAGCAGAATCAGCACGAAGGAAAGCGCGTTGATTACCGGGCTGACTCCGTGACGAATCATATTGTAAACATAAATGGGGAGCGTTTCAACATTTCCGTTTACCAGAGATGTGATTACGAAATCTTCGATGGACATGGTAACGCTCATCATGAAGCCAGACATGATTCCTGGCATAATCGCGGGTAAAATCACCTTGAAGAGAGTCTGCTTTTCGTTGGCTCCCAAATCGTGGCTTGCTTCGATAATAGAATAGTCGAATTCGTCAACGCGGGCAGAAACCATAAGATAAACAAAAGGAAGACAGAAAGTTGTGTGGGCTATGATGATTGTGCCCAAGCCCAAATTCATGTGGATTCCGCTCAAAAAAATGAGAAGGGAAACGCCCATAATGACTTCCGGCAGAACCATTGGCAAAAATGAAGTGGACTGAATGTAGCCCCGTCCGAAAAATCGGTACCAGCTGTTTCCGATTGCCGCAAGACTTCCCAAAACGGTGGAAATTGCCGCCGAAACCAAAGCCACAATCGCGCTGTACAAAAGGGACAGCCACAAGCGGCCCGAATTCAAGAACAATTCTTCGTACCAGACAAGGGAAACGCCGGTAAAGTGAGAGCCTTTCGATGCGTTAAAAGAATAGAAGACAATCACGAAAAGGGGCAGGAAGAGAAAAAGCAGGGCAATCACAAGCACCGTGTTCGAGAAAGAGAAAGCCCGCGCCCGTTTTTTCCAGCCCCGCTTTGCGTGTTTGTTAGATTCGTTCTTAGCGGCAGGATTGCGTTTTAAAAGTGAAAGTATTACCGATACAAGAAAATCCATTTTTCGCTCCTAAAAATTTGGGTGCTCCCCTCACTATCGTTCGGGTCGGGTTTTTCGCACTTCGCTCACACTCATTCCTACGCTCTAGTGGTTTCGATACGGTCGCTACTCAACCACCGCCGCTTCGGAACTGCTACGCAGGTGCTACAACCCCTAGCACATTGCTATTTTTTACATCACGGAAGCACCGAGAAGCACTTCCGCAGGGATATGAAGCCCCGCCACAAGTTTTTTTATCATCGAAATGCTCAAAGAGCGTTTGTGCGAGAAAATTTCCGAAACACGCGACTTGCTTCCAAGATATTGAACCAAGTCTTCGTTCGTGAGATTTTCCTGCTCCATACGAAATTTTATCGCCGAAACTGGGTCGGGAGCGTCAATCGGAAAATGTTCTTTTTCGTACAATTCGACGAGCGCAACGAGAAGTTCAAGTTCATCTGCTTCGGCTGTTCCTTGCTCAGCATCGAACAATTTCTCGATTCGTTTGAGAGCCGCGTTGTAATCATCTTCTGTTTTTAAAAGTTTATTGTACGACATCAAACTTCCTCCGCGTTGATTTTATCGTATTCGGAATGACTCCCCAAAAATCTGACAAACACCGTTTTTGAACCGTAATTTATTCTGACAATCAACCGATGCTTGTTTCCGCAAATATTGAACACCACGCGATTTCTTTTCAAAAAACTTGCCGAGCGATATTTTTCTTTTATGTCCGCAGGAGAATCCCATTGCGCCTTTTGCGCTTCAGAAAACCACGCTTTGAGTGGCTGTTCCGTTTCTGGAATCTTCTGCCAATAATCACTTAAAGTTTTTCGCGAAATCACATGCACAGATATAATATAGTTCCCAATTTGGGAATTGTCAAGGGAGAATTTAGTGTTTTATCGTCTTTTAATTGCCCGAACATTCCATTCCAAAAGCGGCTCTTTTGTGATGAGATAATACACGCGCACTTTTTCGCCGCCTTTCAGCCCGCTCCGACCGCTGATTTTCATCATCTGATGAATCGCGTTGTCGTCAGTCTTAAAATCGATGTATTTTCCGTTTTGCCCTGCGCACACGACATCGGAAAAATAGAGTTTTGTCGAAAAGCCAAAAAAATCAAGTTCATTCGG